>JASBRV010000006.1 GCA_030149295.1 Bacteriovoracales bacterium
GGCTCTTCCTCAAGCCTTTTCGCCGCTTCATTCAATGCAAAAGCTTCTGTACTTAACACTCCTGCCATTATTTCGACAAAGTTCATGCGGAGGGACCCCTTTTTTCTTTATTGCAGTCTCTTAAAGCCACGTTAAAATAGATATAAGACACTTTTAACACTAGGAATAATAAAAGTGAATATAAAGCTTAAAAAGCTCCTGAAGATTGCACCTTTATGCCTACTACCATTAGGATTCGGCCTCCAAAGCTGTAGTTCCTATGAGCAGTTTCGCTACATTACAGAGGAATTCGAAATTCCTAATCAAGTCTTTAAATTCGATTATAACCAAACTTGGCTTGCTGTTTTACAGGTAATGAAAAGCTATAATCTAGAGTTAACCAATCAGGAATCAGGGGTTATCAAAACCCGTTGGCAAGATAACACCTATGAAGTCAATTTTGCAGATAGCTTTGGCTCCTCAGATGCCGTTAAGGCCGCACGCTTTAAACTCATCATCAATGTGGTGAAAGGATTTCGTGGCAACCGAGAGGTCAGTAAAGTCACTGTCTATCGCAGACAGATGATTGAACAAGACTTTCTTCAAGGTTGGAAGGTTATTCCCACCGATGGGATACTTGAAAAGACCATTCTTTATCGAATTGAAAGAAATCTCATGATCGCAGCAAAACTTAAGAAAATCGAAGAACAAAAAGCTAAAGAGATTGAAGCTAACTTCTAAATCGTCTTATAAGAAATCGCTACCTTTTTCCAATAACGTTTTTTTAACTTAGTATCTTCTGGAGAATTCTTGCCAAGAATTTTCGAAAGAGCATAGTCCACTTCTGAAAAGATATCTTGGTATTTCTCCTTTTGGGCCATACTTAAAAGAGGCTCTACGGCTTTTTTGAACTTTAGATCTCCCACCGTCTTAACTGCTTCTTTGATAAGATTTGTTCTTTTTTTAGAGCCATCTTTGGGATTGTAGTAATTTCTTTTATCATAGAGCATACTCCATACTTCAGGAGCCCTGCTCTTAATATCTAGCTTTCTAATATTCGTTAAAGCCTGCTTTCTTACGATAAAACTATTATCTTTTAAAGCACTCGCATAGGCTTGCTCATAACGTTTTTCTCCCAGAGCAAGAAGTGTCTTTAAAGAAGCCATTCTCATGACCCAATTGGGATGACGAAGAAACTTGGCTAAAAATGGAGAGCTCTTCTTTCCCATGATTCTTCCCACCAAAAAGGTGGCAACCCATCTATTCTTCTCAGGGTAAGCATTGGACTTCATCACTTTAATTAGAGCAGGAATAGCTTTACCTGAGTGAGCAAGTGTCTTCTTCTTAAGCTTTAAAATCTCAGGTCTTTTAAGATCTTTTTTAAATTCGGCCAGTAGAGTCTTTTCAACTACGCTAGTCTTTTTTTGCGATTGAAACTTTTTGTTTGCACCTTGAGCTGGAGTAAGTAACACGAGAAAGGTGAAAAGTAAGGATACTTTTTTAAACATGAGAATCTCCTAACCAAGCATTTTTTCAAATTCACTTAATAATTCTGCAGCTGACTTTTGTTCACCATCATTTGAAGGAACATCAGGGTTTTCCTCAGCTGCAGCAGCTGTAGCCCCATCGTC
>JASBRV010000014.1 GCA_030149295.1 Bacteriovoracales bacterium
ATAGCAAAGAGTCTCTCCAATCTTTTTTGAATTATCAAAATCAATGATATGAGCGCGATGATCGAGATCAATAACGATATTGTCGGGTGAAAGATCTAGATGAAGAACTCCCTTTCTTTGATGAAGATAGGAAAGGGCAAAGTGGAGATCCTCTTTTAGATTGAGATAAAACTCCTTGGTGAGGATAGTTTTATTTTTTACTTCGAGAATTTCAGCAAGAGTTGATCCAGGAAAATATTGGCTAATTATATACAGGCTGTTGTCATCTTTACGGCGTCGAATATCATAAACTTTGGGAAAATAGGGACTCCAAAACTCTTCTAGAGTGGCCGCCTCTTTAAGCAATCTTTCTTCGACCGCTTGTTTCTTTTCTGATGGTAGGTCACTACGCACATGTTTTATGAGGACTTTCTCATCCTCTTCGGGCCAAAAAGCGATATGGAGGTCGTAGTCCAGACCTGCTGAAATCTTTTGAAGTAACCAAATGTCTACGTCAAATCGTGTACTTATGGCATTGACTCCGTGTGTCTATAGGGGCAAAAATATTGTGCTTCCCTGCGCTATAGTCCTTCTAACTTAACAGATATCATTTGGCTAAATTTCTAGGAGAAAGAGCGTGAAACATTTAATTAACCTATCAAATTTACAGGGTTTGCTTCTATGCGTAGGACTTAGCTTGACCTCTGGTAACGCTATAGCGGCTAAACCCCAGAAAAAAGTTCAAAATCAACCTCTTCACGTTGAGGGTGAAGTTCAAAACAAAGACCAAGAACTTAAGTTTCTTAAAGACGAGCTTAGAAATGTGAAAGGTCTTCGTAAGGGTTATAAAGACAAGGCCAAGGTCTACACCAAATTAACGGAAGAAAGCGAAGAGTTAAAAGAAAATTTTCAAGATTATATTGAAAACAGAGTTGAGTACGAAGCCGCGATTGATGGTTACAACAAGACTATTGAGTGCTTAAAAAACGGTGATGCTCTTAAGTGTCGTCCAGATCTCAAAAAGAAAAAGAAGAAAGCCGTAAAAAGACGTCAGGCTCCAGTTTATCGTGAGGACTCAATGTCTTATCAGATGGCCGCCCCTAAAAGACCTGCGATGTCTTCATCAGCTAGGAAAAGCTTTGTTGCCGATGTTGATCAGCGTATCAATCAAAGAGGGCAGGACCTTTTGAGATGCTACCGTCTTGGTGGTTACTCACAACAAGGAGTTCTTAAGGTTCAGCTTAAAATTGCTCCTAATGGTAATTTAAGTCACCTTGGGTACGAGGACACAACACAAATCAACAACCCTAAGGTTGTAAGCTGTATGTCTCAGGTTCTTTACTCAATCATTTATCCTCAAACACCAAACAGAAAAGTAACGACAGTTAGAAAACCCTTCGTTTTCAACCTTATGTAGGCGCCGCGGTCACGATGCCCAGTGGGCATCAAAGTGACGCGAGCGCAGCTCCCCCCAGACGAGACACAGACGCCGAAGGCGTCGCTCTGTCTCGTCACTTCGAAGCTAGTAAAAAGACAAACTCGAGTTCAAAGTCCGAACTGATAAAAGATTTAATTAAGTACTGGGCTGATTAAACGATACCGAGGTAGTCAGAATTGTGTGGCTTAAAACGGAAGGATTTTTTTGAACACTACAATGGTGAGACTCTTCGGTTTGATAATGTCTGCGCCCCGCCATGCGAACAGTTAACACAAGATTACTGGGTTAAAGAGAAGACCTGTGTAACGTGCCGAGAAGATTGGAATGGGACTCTAGATCAAGATACGGGTATCTGCATGTATCAACCAAGAGTAATCGGTAGTAAGGACACAACTAGTAGTCTTAGTCCATCTCAGAGATGCGATGAGATGTGGGAGCATCGCGAGAATACTGGAACAGGCTTTGTTAGAACAGCTGTAGGCGACATAAAATATACAGTTTACCGATGTGGCGCTTCCACGGATTTTTCAATAATTTACTATGAGGACTTAGCTATTTGCGACCCGATTGATGGTTTTATCCAAGGAGAGCAAAGGCTAGGGGAAGAACCTGACATCGAAACTCTTTCATGTGAGGGCAGGTGATTTTGGGTTTAAAATATTTAATTGTAATAGGTCTTAATATATTTTCTTTATTCTTATTAATGATCCTAGGTTGCTAGAGTAATAATGTGATAAAAAATGGAGATTTTGATGAGCAGGATAAAGAGATGTTTGTTTGCTTTGGCTATAATATTTAGCTTGGAAGGATGCTCGCAAAAAAAGAGTTCGTGTTTTTTTGAAGTCTGTGTAGCAGACAGGCATACAGCTTGGACTCTTTTTTTTAAAGATTTTAAGCAGCCATATGAGCATTATAAATTTTCTAAAGAGAAGAGATTTTTTCATAAAGGAAAAGAGATCAAACTCCAAGTCAATTTAAGGAGATTTTTTTCGAGAAATGATACTTGGAGGTGGCTAGGTGATAATCTCGGTTTTTATCTAATCGGGTTGCCTGTAAAGGGTGTATATATAAGTTCTAAGGATAAAAAAGGTTTTCCGATTGATTACCTTAGTCAGATTTCGAATATTGAGTCTGAAGTAATAAAAAAAATTAGCTCTCTCGAGACTGATAAGGTGATTTTTTTAAAAAACAACTCGAAAGATAAGATTTCGGTGGAGCTAACCTATAGAAATAATCAAAAGGTGATTAAATTTATCTATATCAGGAGAGCCGATAATTCTAGACCTATGGCAGTTGGAGCGGATCTTTCTCCAGATGGAGATCCCTATTTTCAAAATATGTTTGACTATTAGGTGTCACCTAGGTGAGGTACGTTTCCGTGTACCAAGAAGGTTAGGTACGTCCACACTTTTGGGACTAAAAGCATTAAGTCTCAAATGTATCCACGTACTTGTCACCTTAAAAGAAGGAAACTTCCATTTTTACACTCATTTAAAATTTCAACGAAAAGCTGACAATTTTTTTTGATAACAACATTTCCTGCCAAAGCACGTGCGGTCGCTTTTCGAGAAATCTGCTACTTAAAAAGAAATTTTGTCTTTCTCGAGTTTCTCCTCTCTAACCTGTACGCTTTATCAACGCTCCTCCAGTACGTCATCTCATGCTCTTTAAAAATTTTTTGGAGGTATTGATTATGAAAGCACTTACGAAAACACTTCTCTTAAGTACAGCTCTATTATTTTCCTGTAATCCTGAACCAGAAGTATCAGATGATCCAACCAAGGTCTTAAATGATCTTGTCAGTCCTTATGGTTTTATTGGTTTTCAAAATGCCATGGAACGAGGAGAAAGTGGAACGCATACAGGTATTCTTGTTGGGGGGCGTCCATCAGCGATGGCCTATGTTGCCAATGCAGCTAGCTGCTTTCCTCAAAATGACTTTCTTCCTAGATATGAAGATAGAGCAAATATTCAAAAGACCTATAATTATTCTTTTCAAGGAAACCTAGGGTTTTTAACGTTAGGTATTCCTCTTATTAGTGCAGGCCTTGGCATAACAGATTCAATGACTGTTGAGGTTGAGCTCAATGGTCTTGTTATTGAATATTTGGATTCTATTGATGTAACTGATTGGTATCGAGAAGGAATGCGCGATACTTGCAGAGAGTATCTAGAGGAAGTGGGCTTTCTTATTCAAACTATTCATACTGAAAGCATGAAAATTTCTGTTAAAAGGTTAGGTGGGACAAATATTGGTTTCAACGCAGATAATATTAATGACTTTTTTCAATTTGAAGCAGGAGTCAATTGGCAAATTGTTGATAACTTCACGATTGAAATTAGCACTCCTCATACTCTTGGTTATCAAATTGCTCTTATGAAGCCAGAAGATAATGGACAGGCTTTGTACCGTGCCATGAGTGAGGAAAACGATGCCTACATATTTGAAAGAATTGGTTTCTCTGATTTCTTTAATGAGATGGATGCTGATTCAAATCTTCCTAAAATCAATCAGGATCAACATCAATTTTTAGATTAAGGATAAAAGAAGTGCCATGCACCGTTTATTTTGTACGTGGATGGCACTTCTTGGTCTATTTAACGCGTGGTCCGTAAAAGGTATCACGCACCTTTGGGCACCTTTGGGGGAAATTAGACAAGTTAAGTGAAATTAACGGGTTAGGGGGGTAAAATTGTTTCCGCACGATCGTACGCTTAGTCTATAATGGTAGGTGGACAAAATTAAACGATTAACTGGAGCCCTCTTATGGCAAAGTACAAAACCGACATTCAAGACATTTCTTTTAACCTCTTTAAAGATCTAAAAATTCAAGAGAGAAGTGGCGACTTTGGGGAGAACGATCTCAAAGACATTGTCGTGCAATTTGATAAGTTTGCAGAAAATGAAGTTTACTCTTGTCGCGTTGAGGGTGATGAAGTTGGCGTAAAGCTGACTGAGGATAAAGGAGTAGTCGTACCTCCTTCCTTTATCTCTGCGACAAAGAAATATCATGAAAATGGTTGGTTCGCTCTAGGTTACCCAGAAGAGATTGGTGGAATGCCAGCTCCTTCTCCCATTCACTTTGCCTGCCAATCAATTTATGTTGGAGCAAACGTAGCCCTTTCAATGTATTCCGGCCTCTCTCAAGGGGCCATGAACGTTATCCTAAAAGTTGGTAGCCAAGAACAAAAAGACCAATTTGTTCCTCCTATGATGGAAGGGCGTTGGGGTGGAACCATGTGCCTGACAGAACCTGGAGCAGGCTCTGATGTTGGGGCGGCAAAAACCACGGCCACACCCAATGACGATGGAACTTACAATATTAAAGGTGTAAAAATTTTCATCAGCTCGGGTGAATCTGATATCTATGAAAACAATATTCACTTGGTTCTTGCCCGCACCCCTGGTAGTGAAGAGGGAACGAAAGGCCTTTCGCTCTTTATCGTTCCTCGCTACAAGATTAATGATGACGGTACTTCTGGTGACTCAAATTTTGTGAAGTGTACCAAGATTGAAGAAAAGATGGGAATCCATGGCTCCGCCACCTGTGAACTTACTTTCGGTGGGGATGGAGACTGTAAGGGTTGGCTTATCGGAAAAGAGCACGAAGGTATCGTGAATATGTTTATCATGATGAACGATGCTCGTCTTCTTTGTGCCGTTCAAGGAGAATCTCAAGCGAATCTTGCTTACGAATTGACCCTTCAATATGCAAAAGAAAGATCTCAATTTAAACAAGAGATCATCCATCATCCGGATGTGAAGAGAATGCTTCTTAAAATGAGGGCCATGAGCCGCGGTATGCGATCACTCATTCTTTATACATCGAACCTCTTTGATCTCGAACACGGTGGTGATGAAATGGCCGCGAAAGAAGTGGCGCTGCTTACCCCAGTTTGTAAGGGGTATTGTACTGATGAAGCCTTTCAAGTGGCCGTCGACGCCATTCAGGTTCATGGTGGTTATGGTTATTGTTCAGAATATGGGATTGAACAATTTGCTCGTGATATCAAGATTGCCACCATCTACGAAGGGACCAATGGCATTCAGGCCATGGACTTTGTGATGAGAAAAATTCTTAAAGACCAAGGGGAAACCTTCAAAGCTCTCGGAGCCAAAATTCAAAAAACACTAACTCATCCCCAGACAGGAAATTGGAAGAACGAGTGTGCTTCTTTGGCAACCTCTATGCAAAAAGGTCAAATGATCCTTGAGCAATATGGAAAGCACGCTGCGGCAAAAGAGTTTAATAACATCCTCGCTTCTTCGACAGATTTTTTAGCCTATTGTGGAAATCTCATCGTTGCATGGCGCTTACTAAGTGGTGCCATTATCGCTAAGGAAGAGCTAGATGGTGGAAATAGTGCAGATAAAGACTATCTTGAAAGTAAAATCGTCGACTTTAAAGTCTTTTGTCAGCACTACCTATCGCGTAATACTGGTATTGCTCAGAGTATCTTAAACTTCGACCAAAACCTCACGGAGCTAGAGCTTTAAGCAGCTCCGTGATACGATTATTTTGGTTTAAAATTTAAAAAGTAAGGTACTCATGAACGAAGAACATCTTTATCAGGAGATAGAGATATTCTCAAAGGACACCCACGGAAGTAGCGACTATGACAAAGAAATTCTTTTTGTTAGAGGAAGGCAGCACGACCAGTTTGCTCCATTGAGGTATCTCGGGAAAAAAAATGAGGAATTCAAAAGCAAAGAAATATTAATCAAAGATGGATTTGTTTGCGATGCCCTGGATCTTTATGATCGCTCTGAATTCTATGACTGGTTTGAAAGGCAGTTTGCGAGAAAGCTCAAAAGGTCTGAGGCTAAGAAAGTTCTCGTCCTTTATCGACCGGATAATAAGAGCATTTTTGATGCCATCGAGTTGGTTCATAAGAGCTACGATGTTTTACGAAATCAACACATCATCCTAAATAATAAAAACCTGCCCGTTCAGCTTGGAGAGTGGTACGCAAAGTGCATCTTTGGCTTAGAACAACTAAAATCCACCTCACAAAGGGGCTTTGATTTTCTTTTGGAAGGTAAAAGAGTCGAGATTAAAGTGGAGTGGGGTGATGCCTCAAGTCCCAAAGGGGTAAAGCTTCGTAAATCTTTAGCTGATCTTTCTGATTATACGATTATTATGTATATCGCGAGAAATTTTAGAATCAGAGAGGTCTGCTTCCTTGATAGTGACTTTATCTTGAGAAAGTATGCGGGTAAAGGCCACACCATTTTCTTAAAAGATAGTGATGTGAATCAATACTTCTTTAGTATGTCTCAAAAGCATATTAATAAAGTTGCGAACTCCTCGGCACTTTTACGTTTTGCAACTCCGACTCTTGCCATGAAATTAGCTGAGGCCTTTGG
>JASBRV010000035.1 GCA_030149295.1 Bacteriovoracales bacterium
CGCTGGTTTTTCTAAATTTTTTGAAGTCTGCGATAAGTTCGTTGAGCTGTGACATCCGTGTCCTCCTATCTTGAATGTTTGCTTCAAGTCTAGGAGGCAGGGAGAATGACTTCAAGAACCTGCTTCACGCCTGACGTACGAATCATCAACCTTTTCCTTTAGCAGCTCTACATAGTGGTGGCGCCCCTGATAAAAAGCCCGTCCTGTAGCTTCTCCACCCGTAGTATGCTTTAGTGCCATATATTTCTCCAAATAGTGCTACTATATTTACATAAATAGAATATCACTATTTCAAGAAATATAAAAGCCAATTTCCTTAAGTATAATCAAATAGTTAGGCTTAGCGAAATATCTTACCGATTTTGGACATTTCGATTTTTTCAAACTTCTCATCTTCACTGGCCACAGGAAGAAGGAAATTGGAGTTAGGTAACAATTTTTGAATTTCCTGACTACCATCTTCAACCATGAAGAAAAGTTTTAGTTGATCCTTCTTGGCATTAAAGAAAAGGAAAACGCCTTCTTCTCTAGGGTCAATGCCCATCTCGCATTTACAAACTTCCGACAATTTCTTCTCGCCCCACTTCATATTTATGGGGCGAGGATACAGATAAACATATTTCACATCAGGAATTGAAAACATCCTACTTTTCCTTTTAAGCATCTCTCTAAATTCAGGAGGTCTATTTTGAATTATAAGACAATATTTGTCCTTTTTCACTTACTGATATTACTTGCGATTCCGGCACATGCTCAAATGACCGATCTCAATTACCAAAATGTAGAAACTCTTTCCCCATCTGATTATCTCCTCGGCTCCCATGGACGAGGTAAAGACCCTGTATTTGATGAATATCGGACCATTGACTTGAATCTGGACTTAGGTCTTGGAGCGGATTGTGGCCGTATCTCAGTTAAAAATACGATGAAAGCGGCACTACAGAATATTCTCGATGCACGCTATCTCGGGGATATGGGAAAAGATATTCTCGCCGCTAGCCCCATGCTTCTTACGTGCTATTTTTCTCCTACTTGGTGCAGTATTCTAAAGCACTCTCAAATTCGGGCTAATTTTCTTGCCCAACTCAGGATGAATCAATGTAAGGCCATCGACTCATACACTGATTCAAAAGTAACGGAATTCTACGAAGAACGTGCCGAATGCGTAAGAAAGGCAAATCAGCAATCTGGTGGCAACTTTGAGCAATCAATGGAGTCCTGCAAGAACTATTGGGATGCTGATATTGCCGATTGGTCAGGTGATGGCAAGGCCCCAGAAAATCGCTTGATTGAAAGTACCGCCAAATGGGCTGGATTTAATGGAAAGAATGCCGAAAGAGTGGTTAATCTCACCAAAGCATTTATTGGAGATACGATTGTAAAACGTGGAAGCATTAGTATTGATTACGGACCAAGAAGAGTTCAACTCACTCCACGCACATACTTAATGGAAGTAAAAAAGGATACCTACTCCAAACTCTGTGATGGACTGGTTAAACGGATCACAGAACTTGGTGGATATCGTAGCAATGTCTACCAGATGGTTTCAGATACGGATTTAGATGGATTAAGTGGCAGCGCCGATCATCACTTGATCGATAGGCAAACCATTCTTTCTCTAGCTTATCTTCCTCACGCCAAGCGAGAGGTTGCTTGCAAAAAGCTCTCTGATGCCATTGCCATGACTGTTTTTTCAGACGATATGGGAAGGACGTTGGATTTTACATCATCAAAGCTGACGACCAATCCACACCTTCCAAACAAAAGGCAAGCTGAGGCGGTTAGGAAAACCAATGTACTCAAAGATCAAATTGAAATGACTTTGGCACTGGAAAAGCAGAACTCTGATCCTCTCAATCAAGTGCTCTACCAAATCAACCAAGAGGGAGAAAAGTATCAGCGTACAGTTGTTGAAGAAGAATTGAGTATTGATCGAAATACAGGTCTTACAAAACGACTGAACAACCTTTTCTTTGACTGTGCCGACCGAATTGGCTGCTACAAGGACAACTATTAACAATTCCATTCTATGAGTTGCCAGGAGTATTTATGTTTTCATCTACCGCCTATGAGGCGTTTTATACCATTATTGGACTTCATTTTCATGAGGCATCCATTCAAATTATTACCTCTCAAGCAGTCCTTGCCGGTATTTTGGCCCTTACTTTTGGGGCAGCATTTTTCTTCGCAGTATGGGGGTACTTCAAAAAGTATTTACCGGGTTCTTTAGGTGGTGGGCGTGGAGCAAGTCTTGCGACTTTCGTCAAATTAATCGCCTCTTTTCTTCTTGGAGTTTCTCTATTGAAAGTTGGCTCTTTTGGTGAAGTCAAAGATTACAAGCGAGTATCCTGGCACCACAACGAATATATTGAGACAAAGATTCCAAACCTACAAGAGACTTATAATGTAAGTTTTGTTTTTGATTTGATGACTCAATCCGCAGAAGAGTTGGCCAGATTTTTCAGTATGGTAGTAGACAAACTCTTTGAGCGAACAAACTCCGAACTCCACGCACCTTCTGCTTTTTACAAGGCCATCATGTATGCTGGCTCTGTCTCAATTGAAGATCCCCAACTGCGTTCTTTGATCGACCTTTACTCAACTCAATGTTTTGACAAAGTGATCCCACAAATTGAGGCCGGAAAAAGGATGGATAAGATTTCCGAATTTTTTCGTCCCTCTCATGGCACAGTCGATCAGGCACTCAGGGGAATTTATCTTACGACAAGCAAAGGATCAAAGCTCTCTTGCTATGATCTGAAAGAGAAAGTTCAAGAGGGCCTTCATAACCACGCACGAAAAGTTAAAGGGGTGCTCGCTCCTTATGAAAGTAAAATATCACTAAAAATATTTCGCAATCAAACCAATGAGATCATGGCCTCTTCCTTGAATAATTATTTTAATGAGAAGGCGGAAACCTACTGGTTCAATATTCAAAAAGGTGCCGAAATTCCTTCCGGAAGTTTCGCCAAATTCCTACTTTCATGGAAACGATTTTGGAGTTGGGATGGTTTTTTAAGTCTTCTCGGAAAGGAAGACCTTGAAGGGGCCAACCTTACGGCAAATCGAGCGCTTCAATTTAACGAATATCTTAAACGCGCTCCCCACCTAAAGGGCATGGTAAAGCTGTTTTTGATTGCCATTTTTCCATGGCTGATTTTTTTCATTTTCGCCGGGAAGTGGAGAATAATAATAGCGTGGTGGGCAGTATATGCGAGTGTCCTCTTGTGGACTCCGTTGTGGGCGCTTCTCTATCACTTGATGAGTAGCATTGCTCTTTCAACTGATGTGATGGCCTCCTTTGGCCAACTCAACGACGGCATCTCTCTGTACTCATCTCAGCTCATCACAAATAAAATTTATCAGTTTTACGCCATCTATTCCTGGCTTCAGGTCATCGTTGGGCCGTTTCCGACAGTGCTTCTTGCGTGGGGAATGTTCACAGGTCTTCTAAAGGATTCTGAACAGGAATCATCACCTGAAGGCATTTCAACAGTCGCGTCGGTTGCCGGTGCAACTGTTACAGGTGGGGCCTCTGGTGGTGTCACAGCAGGAGCCAGTGCGGGTATCAAAACCGCTGCTTCAAAGGTAGGCTATCGACCGAAATTACCTCCCAAGTAGGGACAAGGTGATTTGCACATACAAGAAAGGGCGTCGATAAGAAGACGCCCTTTTTTCTTTGTCTGCAATCCGAAAATTCAGTCAATTACATTCGACTCATCATCTACACATCTTCCCATGTAGGGGAGTTTTCTAACTTTATTCATTTTTAGGAGATTTATGCAAAAGCAAAAAAACACACCTCAATCACCCTCTCCCTCGTCAGGGGACAGTCTCATGCAAACCTTTGATGAAGGTGCCAAAATGTTTATTGACCTGGCCCAAGAGGCGGTTGTCATGTTTGGTATCGGCATCACGCATCTTGCTCGTCTTATTGTTGGCCATCCCATCATTGCAACGGTTTCACTTTATGCAACTTATGTTTTCACTCGCATTGCAATTAAGGACTCGGGGCACCTTGAATTACTTCACAAGTCGGCACCAGACTTCTTTACGCTCAAAAGAATGGACTGGTTTTTGCAATTTACCCTCAACCAACATCATTTTACCTTTCTTTCGCTCATTTTGTTTTTTGTGTGCATTGTCCTGGGATTCAGGCTTCGCGTGGTCCGCACCAAGTTTATCGGGATATTTACGACCGCCGGCCTGACCAATGGCAAGGGTGACACTCCCAAACTTATAGGACGAAACAAACTCGATAAGTATCGCGTCCAGTACGTCTTTGATGCCAATGGAATTGGACTTAGTGAGTTTAAGGATAAAAAAGAGCGCATTGAGGCACAATTTGGAATGGAAATTGAATCGGTAAAAATGGGTAAGCGTCCAGGCCGAGTCCTTGTTTCGTTCAACAAGCAAAACATTCCTGAAACGATTACCTATCAAAAGGTTTCTGAGGAAAAAGTCCTCTTATCTGATTCGTTCTATGTTGGATGGTCCTCTGAAGGAATTGTTACACAAAAAATTTCCGAGTTGCCTCACATGTTGGTAGCTGGAACTACAGGTTCGGGAAAATCGGTCTTTTTTAAGCAGTGTCTTGCGGGGCTTCTTGAGTCTACAAAACACCTTCAGCTCTACATTATCGACCTCAAGGGAGGTCTTGAAGCAATTGACTTCAAAGATGCTCCCAATGTGAAAATTGTTAAAACGATGAAGGAGGCGGTTGGTCTTCTTAGACAAGTCGAAAAGGAGATGAAATCCAGATTTACATATCTGGAAGAAAACGCCCACAAAACCATCATTCCTGGCCGCGACAAGAAGGACCGTATTGTTGTCGCCGTTGATGAGGCCAGCGTCCTCTATATGAAAAGAAATAAGTTTGATGATGACTTCAAACTCTCTCTTGAGGCCAGAAAGCTTGCCGATTCCATTGCCAAGCTATCAAGGGCGGCTTCCATCCATTTGATTTTGGCCACTCAAAAAGTCGATCGTGAAGTCATCCCAACATCGGTTTCCGAAAATATCTCCGGCAGGATGGCCTTTCGTGCCAACTCTCTCCAAGGGAGTATGGTTGTTCTTGGAAGTAAAGATGCCGCTGACCTACCGGAGATTTCAGGTCGAGGAGTTTGGAGTGTCGGAAACAAAAAAGTAGTGGTTCAGGCCCCTCTTTTGGAGGATTCAGAAATCAAAGGTCTTTGTAAAAGAATTGCCAAGGAGTTTGAAGCAAAAGAGCGCTTCCTACAAGGCACGATGCTGGATGAATTCGATGAAGAAGTCGATGCCGAATCGGAGGAGGCCGTTAAGAAACTGATGAACAAGGGATTCTCAGATGAGCAAAAAAACGAAAATAGAGATCAACCAGAAGGATGTTGATTTCTTCTTCTATCTCCATTCAGTCAAGGCCTCTAGGACGGATCAAATAGGCAGGGACGCCTATCCCCATCTGGGGAGATGGGCCCTTTATAAGCGCCTTCAAAGGCTTGAGCAAACGGGTCTTATCCAAGGACAAATCTCTGCAAGCTCGAACTATAAAAAAGTTTTCAGTATTACTCGAAAGGCCTTTAAGAGATATTTGTCATCAACTGATGTTAAAAGAAAAGAGCTAAAGAGTGATGCCATTAAGCATGATACCGGATTAGTGGATATTCGCCATGCCTTTCTTCGGGTTGAAAGAGTGAGTAAATTCATCCCAGAAAACTCATTACAGACCTGGCCATCAACATATTTTGGTGAAGAAATTACGCCATTTATCGAATGTGGATCAGACGGTGTTATTGAAGTTACGATTGGTGATCGCTCCGTTTTTCTCGCTGTAGAGTACGAGCTATCTCTAAAAAGTAATGTGAGATATCAAGACTTAGTCGCGAAGTATTACTCCAAGGGGCAAGTTCCCCGAGTCCTCTATATTGTCGAGACCCAAACTGATCTGGATAAGATCATGTCCATCGAAAAACAAGCGGACAAAAAGGAGCGGGCGAAGTTTTTCTACACTACCTTTGATAAGTTGGTTCAAAAGCAAGTGGTAAAGTTCAAAAACTGGAAGGGTGAAGTGATGAGTCTTTGAATGTCCAACCGAATCAAAATAAGTGCTCCAATCCAAGTCCAGGCCTGGACATGATAAAAATGAATCAAAAAACACTCAACTCTATGAGATCATTGAACTACCTTACCCATAGTGCCTGCGAGAAAATTCCCGACTGTTATGTACTTGGACGCATTTTCACACTCCAACAGTAACGCAAATAAATGCCATCCTTATCTCTATAGTTAAGCCTCCAATACTGTTCTCGTTCCGTGCTATGCCGCTCCTGCGGATGCCTGATTCATAGAATGAAATCAATTAGAGTCAGACTTCAAAGAATTGAAGCATGAAACAAACAAACCTAAAAACACGATACTTTAGAGCGCAATCTGAATCATCAAATAAAAACCAAACAAATAACAAAGGAAAAACAAAGTGAAACAATTTCTCGGTAGAACTGAAAATCAAAAAAACAGACACAAGAATAATTTAGCGGGCGTCATGGTGATGATGCTTTTACTCTTCGCTTGCTTTCAATTTTCTGGCTGTGGCCGTTGCTCTCATTCAAGTGATAATTCATGTCACCCGAAAGATAGCGTCCACAATTCAGAGGACGAACCAGCAGGCCCCAACAACGACCAATCGGACATTGGCAGCAGAGATGGAAACGGACAGGCAATTGATACACTTTTAGAAAATGAACTGATTACCGAAAGTATCCCTCTTGGTGAACTAAAACCTTATGATAGGCTTCATTTTGAAATTGAAGGACGCGAAATAGTTCCGCAATTTACTAGTATCTATCAAAAAAGTTATTCATCACAATGGGAAGTTCATTTTTGTTATCATATGGATTTGGGCCGAAACCCTCCTTCGTATCCTTCGTATCCACCGTTTCCACCGCGGCCAGACTACAATAAGAAAGAATCCTGCTATAGCTTTCCGATGAAAGGAACTTGCAAACATAAATGGCGAGATAGATCGACAAACAAACTTCGGGCCATAGAGATTACAGATGATCTTTCACGTCTCCGGCTCAAGCTTGAAATCGGAGGAAAACTTTATCCTCTAGGCAAAATCGTAAAGCGAGATAAAGATACTGTCTTAACATCTCTAACCATAGCACCCGAAATGCTCGCCCTTGCGACAAAAGCAAAACTGGTTGTGCAAAAGCTGACTGCCCAAAAGGTAAAAACTGGCTTCATGGGATTTGGTCATTGTGATGGACTAGGAAAGAAAAATTTTAAAACTGATGGCCCTATGGATTCATCAATGGAAACTGTTACAAGATTACAGGAGTTTATCGTAAGTGCATCGGTTGAATATGAATTGGACCATGGCGAGTAAGTTTAAAATGAAGCAAAGGGAAATGAGCTTGTAAAAAAGCCCATTCCCCTCTGCTTCCACTTCAAGGAGAAGTGTCACGAGTAGCCGACCTACTTTGAAGGCATTATTTTATGGCCGTGTTCCTTTTCTGCTTGTTCTTTGTAATCAGTCATAAGCAACTCTATCACATGAGCGGGCCTTGAGTTAATCTTCTTGGCCATTAAATCGAATTTCTCATAGAGATCGGGGTTACAAGTAAAGCTGCTTGTTTTTCTATCTTCCCGCTTTGGTATCGGTAGGTCTTTAATTTTTCCTTTATCGGCCTTCTCCAAAAATTGAATCAGGAGATTTTCAAGAACTGGCGAATAGTTCTTTTCACCGTCTAACTTACAGGCCAAAGCAAAACTTGCTAAATCGTTTTCACTGACCCGTATGGAAAACTTTTTCTTGGTTTCTTCTCTTACTGCTTTGAGGGCATTTTTCCGGCTTATTAACATAATCAGATTATGGGACATTTTAACCCTAATTTCTAGTAAAAAAATACTATAAATTGTGGGTTTTGGTATCCCTTGGTTTTATAATGTGGTATAAATATACTATATAATTCTTTATAGTCACCGATTAATAAAGCGTGAACAAACACAAACCAAGGAATTATTTATGAACAATTTAAGAGTAAAAATTCAAGAGAAACTAGACTTTAACAACCGAGAGCGTCAATATTTTAAGCATGGAGAGAGATTCTATCGCGTCAAAATTTGGGGAGGCGGGGAAAACTTCCATATTACCGATATGACTAACGCAGGAGTACGAGGGGCCACTTGTTCCGAATTATCGGTCAACGCCAAATATTCGGCACCGCCTTTGGCCTGTTTTAATGAACTGTTAGGAAAAGACCTTGAAAAGCTTTTCGAGCTAACGACAGCTAAAGAGTCCCCAGCAAGTTATTTTGGGTCTGACAATTTCAACTATTATCTGAGAGAGGTTGAATCAAAAAGGTTGATGCCACTCGACCTCTCTATGATTAGGCCATTAAAGCAGCAACCCAAAAAGTGGACCATACCCCATGCAATCAGGGCCATAGTAAATGGACAGTATGAAAGCCTACGCTGCAAGTATCGCCACTTGGATGACACTTATCAGGACTTTGGAAAAGGTGAAATTTCGGACCCTATCAATTTTGCTCTTGGAATTATCGAGGACCCTTCGGGCTGGTGGGTTCATCAAACTACAGATGGAATGGTGACAATATGTTGTCATTCTTTTGATTCAAATGAGTTCAGACCCAAGATTGAAGTAAATGAAAAAAAGATCAAGAAAGAGCAATCCAAATTGGCAATCACAAATAAGAATGAAATCCAAACCCTTGATAAATCTTGGACTTGGCGTCCTTCTCACTCTGATATTACAGACGTAAAAAAGGGGGCCTAGCCATGAATTATCACTGCTCCCAATGTGGCCATCGTGGACTCCCAAGCAAGAAAACAAAAACAATTGAAAAGTGGATTTGTTTTCTTGGCATATTTCCCTTTTTCGTTGGGCCATTCTGGCTCGTGTTTTGGGCACCGTTTGCCACATGGTGCTTTTTTAAAAAAGCAAAACCAATTTGTTCAAATTGTGGCTGGTGCCATCCGGTTCCAGTCACACTTTTAAAAACTCAATCTCAATGAGTCACGACTACCTTTTTAGGTATTCGGATGCTGTAGCTTAAATTTAAGCGAAGGAGAAAATTCATGCTCAAATGGAAAGAACCATCAAACGACGATGTAAAACGTCTTCAGGCAATATCTATTCTTCTTGGGAAAGATATGCGACTGATTCGTTTTCTTTTTCACCCGACGAAATCCAGACTGGCAGCCAGTTCCGAAACACTAAAGGAAGAGATGAAATGCTTTAGCTCTGGTGAGCAAACCCTTCTTTTAATTGCCATGGATATTTGGGGAACTTATGGCGGGATTCATTTCGATGACCTCTATACAAACCTCGATCCTAACGCCTTCAAAAATTGCATTAATGCTCTGGCCTTCATCAAGCGCCATCTCTACAGCTAATTTCATTCCCACCATTTAATCGCTTTTAATTTTCGGACGGATCAATTCGTCCTCTTCTTATTTTTAAAATCCAAAGGACAATCACATGCAGCACATCACCCTCAGTGACGAGCAATGGACTCGTCTATCCTCAATCCTACCTAAATATGAAAACTCATCCAAAGGGGGACGGCCCCGGCTGGAACCAAAAAAGGTATTTGAAGGCATTCTTTTTGTCCGCGCCAACAAACTCCCATGGAAATCGGTTCCCAAAGAGTTTGGATCAAAAACCGCTCTCAATGATTACTTCAGGCATTGGAAAAATGAAGGTATTTTTGAGCGGCTTAAAGCTGAAAATATATTTACGCTTACCGAACTCATCCAATTTCATATTGCTGATCTTTGTGATGGCACTTCCTACCACGCAGGGGGTGCCTAGTGAGTTATTCAGTTCTTGACCTGTTTTCAGGAATCGGTGGATTTTCTCTGGGCCTTGAACGCGCGGGCATGACTACCGTCGCATTTTGCGAACAAGACGAAACTTGCCAGCAAGTTCTTAAAAAGCACTGGCCCCAAATACCCATCTACTCTGACGTAAAGACATTAACAAAAGACATGCTCTTACATGAGGGCATATCAAAGGTTGACGTTATCACAGCAGGCTTTCCTTGCCAGGACGTGAGTGAACTCAATCTAAAAGGAAAAGGATTAAAAGGAGAAAAAAGTGGACTGTGGATTGAAGCCAAAAGACTCATTGGTGAACTTAAACCCAAGTATGCCATCATTGAAAATGTCGCCAACCTTCGCTCTCGCGGACTTGCCCAAATCCTCAAAGATTTGTGGGCAATCGGGTATGACTGTGAATGGCATATACTACCAGCTTCCATCTTTAATTTCTGCCCACATAAAAGGGCGCGAATCTGGATTCTTGCCTACCCCTGTGGCACACGACTCGACCTCGGCAAATCCAACCGGCCTACACCGCCGCCGACCACCATTATTGAGCGTTATTTTTCTATGTTGCTACTTCAAGTTGGGACTGCGGGATTGGAGAAAAGGCAAGGCCAAGCTTATGAAGATAATCGAGGGGATGAAAGTCTCACCTCACAATCATTTTGCCAAAATGAGGGATCAAGATATTGGCATGGCCATATTAAAAGATTTTCTGCCCACTGGAAGACTGAACCCTCAGTTTGTCGAATGGTTGATGGGCTATCCAAAAAATTGGTCAAAGCTAACAATCAAAGACTAAGGCAGCTAGGTAATTCTGTTGTTCCTCAAATCCCTGAACTGATCGGCAGGGCGATCCTCGGCCACGAGAAGTCACTCTCGATCTAATCACTCATATCAATCTTTTTTACATTTTAAGGAGTCATTAAAATGACAAGACAACTCTTGAGAATTACTTCTATTTTTCTTTTCGTTGGTTATTTTTCAACAACCGCACTTGCCGAAACCGAATATACACTTGGGGCAAGTTATCGTTTTAGCAGTAACAATTGCTTTTCCAATTCTTCGACTTTTGACTTAGGTGCAACTGTCACGGGCAGTATGCTTGTTGATGAGTCTCATGAGTACGGAATATCTCTGATCTATAATGTGAATTGGGAAGAGAACAAGCAAGGCAAGATCATAAGCGAAACTTCAGCCTTTATGCCGGAGATATTCTACCGACATCATTTCTTTTTAACAGATGAAAGCGCAAGGTTTCCAATGATCTTCTATGTAGGACCAAGCATTGGATATATAAAAACTCAGACTCAAAGTTACGCCAACGAGTTTTCACTTTCTTTTGGTGTTGGTGGAGGGCTTCAAGTTTTTCTAGCAAGAGACGTTGCCCTGGACCTTAAGTTTTTTGATGCCAATCGAATTATGAAGAACAACCGAACCCTTATTAATCAGTCACTGGGTATTCGGTTTTATCTTTAAACGCCCCTCATTTTCGCTCACACCTTCTTAATCATCAAATTTATTTCTTTTAAGGAGCCTTTCATGGAATCTACTCAAAATAATGTTTCAAAAAAACAAACCAAAAAAAGTAAATCAAACACCACTCCCATACGAGTGCTAAAAACGACTGCCAAGACATTGAAGAGCATGGTTCAAAAGCTCAACAAGAAACCTCTTGGTAAAAAAATTCGAGTTGATGATCTTATCTTGAAGGCATTATCTCTGCTTGAGGAAGAACATTTTGAAGAAGTCAAAAACAGCACTCTTACAAATGCCGATCGCCTTGAGATGAAATACCAAGAGTATTGTCGTGTGAACGGGCCTGTTTCAAAAGATGAATTTCTAGGCAAGCTCATTTCTGAAAATGGGGCCATCTTGGCCCCTTCAAGCGAGAATCTTTCTCTCGATCAGTAACACTTTGTTTTTACGTCAATTTTCCCCACCTGAAATTTAATCTTTTGGCCGTTTCGAGCCTGAATTTTCCCCGGAGCCAGTATATGATGAAAAATAATAAAGGGATCGCCCACAAGGGTGATCTCTCGCTCTTTGACAATCGAATAAAGTGGATGACAGTCAAAGATACTGCAAAGTATCTTGGCAGAACAGAAAATGCGATCAGACTCTTAATTTATAGAGGAGTTTTGACTTCCTATAAGTTAGGCAGAAGAACTTATCTAAAACTTTCTGAAATCGATGCTCTTATTGCGACCTCCAACTTAATTCAAGGGGGTTCGTAATGGCAGCTCGAATCGTTATTCAAGATCGTAGAACGAAGAAAAAGGTTGTTTACGACTATGAGCAACTCAAAGATAAGGGGCAGGATGAAAAAGACATTCCTTTTGACCCCAAACTTCAGAAAAAATTTTATGAGGCCTATGTAAATAGGCGCAGTAAAAAAGATATTCGGATAAGAGTTCAACGAAAGGTCAAATGCAAGACTCTCGCAGATGCCAGAAAAGTTGAAAAGAAACTTATCCAACACGCCACTGAACTAATCGCAAGAGAAGAATCAAAAGGTAACACCTGGGGTGCGATCATAGACCTTTGGGAGTTTGAAGCAAAACGAGATTACGATGAAGTTGGTGTTTGTAGAAATCCGCAAACAGGCAAAGTCATCAAGCTCAAAACGGTTCATAATAGTGTGGCCATGCTCAAAGAATACACTAAGGACTGGCTTCAAACACCTGCAAGTGAACTGACACGAGTTCATGGAAAAGCGGTCATTCGATCGGCTGAAGAAGTCTATGAGGCCTATGGTTCAGTTAAGAGACTGCGAGGAGTTATTCAATCAGTCTATAACTTTGGAATTGAGGAAGGCATCATTACTGGGATCAAAAAAACTCCGGTTTGTGGTGTGGGAATTGATCTCAAAGAAGAAGATACTCTCCCCGAAATTCTAACCGCCAAACAAGTTAGAACACTTCTTCATGAAGCAAAAAAGTGCAACCATTCTTGGTTTCCAGTCTGGGCCATTGCCCTTGCCAGCGGCATGAGATCGAGCGAACTCTATGCCCTCAGAAAGGACAATGTTCTTTTAAAAGAGGGTTTGATTAGAATTTGTGAATCTTGGGACTGGGAAGAGGACGAGGCCAAATCGACCAAGGCCGGTTACTGGCGCAATGCACCCATTGCCCAGACTCTAAGGCCTATGATTAAGAGACTTTTGGAATCAACACCAGGCGAGTTTTTGCTACCGCGATTTACTGAATGGGAACGTGGTGAGCAGGCCAAAGTGCTCAGAAGTTTTTGTGGGCAAATTGGTATCCCCTCAATTAGGTTTCATACTTTGAGGGCCTGCTTTGCAACTCACCTTTTGGCATCAGGCGTCGACCAAGCAACCGTCATGCGCATTGGAGGTTGGAAAACTTTTAAGACTTTCGAGGTCTATGTAAGACTGGCCGGAGTCAACGAAGTTGGTGCCACTGACAACATGATGGGCGGTTTTCTCGACACTGATGAAAGTGTTTTTGAACATGCATCAAAAATTCTAGCTGACGACGTAGCAGCGTAAAGTCGGCCTGAGAGTGAAATGAGATGAAATGTTCTGAAACAACTTCTCAGAAAAATACCTTGGCTACTTTTGGCTACTTTGGTACAAGTAGCTTAGGTATTTTAACAACTTAGGTGTGGAACCGACGTTCCGCTCCATTCCCTCTAAATTTATCGTTGATGCCAAGAGTAAGCTAACGCTTACACCTGTCATCAAAGCACCTCTGCTTCAAAATTAAGTTTGCCTCCCTATTATAATGATCGAATCTCGATTATTATTTATTCCCATGGGATCTCTAAATAAGAATATTATTTTGCTGGTGGATCAAAACCCAACTCGAAGGAATAACCTTAGCTCTAGATTGCGTATGCTTGGCTATACCATCGAAATCGCCAGCTCTGGCTTCCAAGCTCTTCACTTATTAGAAGACTCCAATTTCAACAAGTATAATCAAAAGCGCTACCGACTTGTCCTCGTTTTGGATGATTCTGAAGATATGCCTGGACGAGAAATAATGCTTCTTATGCGTGAAGTGGTCAAAGAAAAGAACAAACTTCCCATCCTTTTAGGAAGTGGTGACAATGATCCTGAACACATTCTCAACATCATTAAAGAAGGGGCAAATGACTATATCGTTGATGTTAAAAATGATGCCAAGATTGTCTCTAAGGTCACCAAGGTCGCTCCTCTCCTCGAGTAAATATTCCCAATCGAAACAAAGTCTACTCGGTGCATATTGGCATTTATATGCTGTGCGACTAGTATGCTTCTAACATATGAAACAAATGACCTCTATCTTCCTATTTACCTTTGTAGTCTTAAGCTTCCCCGCCTTTGCAGAAGAAGATAAGGATCGTCAAAAGTCTGAGGTGGCAATTCTTTCAGAAGAAGCTAAAGCCCTTATTAAAAAGCAAATTAGGGCCATCCGTGAGCGTGAGCAAGAATCAAAACAGAGCCTCTAATTCTAAAAAAGTGTCTATTTTTTTTATAGTCTAAGAGCTTTTTACACAAGGCTCTCATATTTTCAGTTAGTTACAGAACAAACTTCAACCTCCAACTTGGCATCATTATTGAAGCTATAAACCTGAATCAATTTTTTTGGAGGAATTATGAAGTACCATCACGTTGTGTTTTCTGCTCTTTTATTGGGTACAGGTTTTAATGTCATTTTTAACTCTCAAAACGGGCAACAATTGTGGAGAGGACTAGCTTCTGAACAAGTTGAAAAAGACCAAGAAGTCCAACTTACCTTAGAGAATTTTTCTCCTCATATAGGCCAAATGGACGAAAGGGCAGATGAAATTGTTGAGCTTCATGAAAAAATTAAAGTCGCCTTAGAAAAGAAAGATTTAAAGGGTCTCATTAGTGCCAGAGATAAAGACATTCTAAGCTTAGAAAAAAAGATAAAAGCCCATAAGAAAGATCATAAAAAAGTCTCTGACTTTCTTTCTGAAAAAGTAAAAAACGACCAAGAAGAAAAAATTCTTGGAGACCTCAAAAATATTTCAAGTATCCTTGATAAAGTGCAAGGCATTGAACTTGAAGTTCTTGCAGGGGACCTAAAGGATTCGATTACTTCAGCACTTGAAGACAAGGCTATCGCTCAAAATGAGATCATTGAAAATTTGAGTGAGTCTGTATGTAAACAAAATAGAGAACTTTCTTCTTTAACAACAAAGATAGAAGACTTACTTGAAAAACAAGAAAAAGTTTTTGCCAAAGTTGAAGAAAATGAAAAAGAGCAAACACCCAATGAATCCCTTGGCATGGATCCAAATCTCCTCTTTCAAGCCTTTGCTTCAGCATTTGCAATGCCACCACAAAACTTTTTCTCAGCACCACAATATACAGGTCTAGCGAGTGAATCTAATCCTATGGGACTAGATATGAATTTTCTTATGATGACTCAAATGCTTTCTCAAAGTAGCGGGTTTGGGCCACGTTCAAATATTCACTATGCGCCAGTATATAACCAACAAAGAACTTACAATGGTATGCCGCAAATGTTTAACCACGACAGCTTCAATCGTGAAGGAATGCTTCCCCCTAAAGGTGCACTTTTTCCTGGATTTAACTTCAGTCGTGGAAATGGTCTCGTAGAAGAAATCCAATTATAAGAGGAGAACCTGTGAAAAAGATGGCAACAATGACATTCATTTTTCTTTTCGCTTTGTCTTTTCAAAGCCAAGAGAAGGCTTCGAGTTGCCATAAGATCGGACGATCCATTAGTTCCTTAAGCACCTCGGAAGAACAAAATCATCAAGCTGAAATGATTTGCTCTCAGCAAGAAAAGATCGCTTCTTTAAAAGATGAACTGGATTCCATCGAAAAAGAAAAAGCCAAACTTCTTGGGGTTATTGAAAAAGTAGAAGCTTCTCTCAAAGAAAGAGAAGAGGAAACAGAGAATAGAGAGAAAAAGGAAAAGAAGACATCAACGGCATCAGTAGACTATTCTCAATATCAAGTGCTGAATCAATCAATGATGATGCCCTTTTTCACTCCCTCAATTCAATACGCCTATAGCCCTTTTCATAACCGAAGCCGCCAAGACAATGTGGAATACCTTAAATTGGCGATGGCCCAAAAGCTTCACTTCTCTATGAGTGATAGTGAATACTGGCATCCTGAGTGGGATATGAATGGTAATATGACCAATCCTATCTATAGTTACGGAGGAAATTTCAACTTTATTGAGGACATTTACCGTAACCCTCTTTCACACAAATACCCGACTAGAAGATACTAGTAAAAAACGGCAAATTTTTCCTAATCTTTTCATTTTAGTGCCCGATACTTATTTAAGGCAATTAAAGAACTTAATGCCCGGGCTTTTAGACCGCCCAAACCATCGAATGAAGGAAGGAAGGGTCTCATGAAATTAGAAAGAAGAACATCGAAGAAGAGTAAAGTTATTATAAAAAAATGCCATGTTTGTGGCAGCGTCGTTGAGGGTTACCAAGAAGCCAAAAAATGCACAGGCTGCAAAAAATCCTTTCTTCCCTCAAATTACTTCTCAAAAGTTCACGCCAAAAACTCGAAAGAATACGATGAGCTTTTTTGTCACTCTGATGAACTCCACGAAGAAGACCTGATCAAAGGCATCAATGTCCTTTGGTAAAATCAACTAGTTTTCCGTGCGTCATAAGCTAATGCTTATCGAGTCTTTTCCTCCATGATACTGTTGCTTCATGACAACAGCGACACCATCTCAAAGCAGACCATCACTCCATCCCGTCATTCAGAGACTTTTTAGCAAGAAAGGATGGACTAAAGACCAAGTTCAGGACTTTCTCTCTTGGGACCTTAAGGCCCTCCCCCCGCTCACTGAATTAAAAGGAATTCAAAAGTGCTCCCAACGCATTATTGAAGCCATCGAAAATAATGAGACAATTGGCATTTACGGCGACTATGACGTAGATGGCACAACAAGTTGTGCTCTCTTTTATCATTTCTTTGAACTCATCGGACCTAAAGTTGAACTGATTCAACCTAGTCGTTTTGTTGAAGGCTACGGACTCCATGCAAGTAGTATCGACAACGCTATCAACAGAGGAATTAACCTCCTCATCACAGTGGACTGTGGCATCTCAAATAATGAAGCCGCTGATTATGCTAAAGAAAGGGGGCTAGATCTCATTATTACGGATCATCATAAAGATGCTCGAGAAGAAATGCCCGATGCTCTTGCAGTAGTTAACCCTAATCGCAGGGATGAACCAGAAGATTCACCTCTAAGACCATTGGCCGGTGTTGGAGTGGCCTTTGCTGTTTGCTGGGAAGTCAAAAATCAACTTGAAGAAAAGGGACAAAGCTGTCCATCGCTATATCCTCTTTTGCAATTTGTTGCCGTTGGCACGATCTGTGACTTAGCGAAACTTACTCCTATGAATCTGAAACTGGTTCGCCATGGACTCAAGCAACTCCCAAAAACTCAATACGCTGGCCTGAAAGCCTTTCTCTCTAAAGAAGAGAGAAAGCTCAATATTATTCCCAGTGAAAAATGCTCTTTCAATATTGGTCCTCTTATTAATTCTAAAGGGCGATTGGATCACCCTGAGCTTGCCCTTAAACTTTTAATCGCTAGTGACTCACAGGAAGCTTATGAGTATTACACTCATTTAGAATCCACTAATAAGGAAAGAAAGTTCATTCAAGCTGAAGTTTTCAAAGAGGCAAAAGAAAAATTCACTAAAAGCTTTGATGGAGCTGATCCACTCATCGCCATCGTTTATGATGAATCCTGGCATGAAGGGGTTATTGGTATTGTCGCCAGTAAACTTGTTGAAAGTTATAAAGTTCCCGCCATCGTCTTTACCAATGCAGAGGAGGAGGGAATCATTAAGGCCAGTGCTCGTGCTGCTGGAGACCTTAATATTTTCCACTGTCTCGACCAATGCAAAGACCTTTTTACAAAGTTTGGTGGCCATAAAGCGGCGGCTGGTTTGAGTATGCCCAAGGAAAATCTTGAGGCCTTTAAAAAGAAAATGCAGGAGCTTCTCGCAGACATTCCGGCGATTGAAAGAACCGCCCAGTTTTCATATGACCTTGAAATCAAACCACAAGAAATTAATCCTCAATTAGTAAAAGAATTGGAATACTTAGAGCCTTTTGGGATGGGTAATGAAAAGCCTCTCTTTAAAATGAAAGGTGTGCAATTAGCCCATTTTGACATCCTTAAAGACGTCCATGTGAGATGGACCTTTAAACCTCAAGATAGCAATATTCAAATGGCGCCATTAAAAGGCATTAGTTTTAATTACATTGGGGCTTTTGAGAAAATGCACCCGCAAGAAATCTTCACCAGACAGGCTAAAGGTGAAGAACTAACCATTTATTTCACCTTGAGTATAAATCGCTTCAATGGAAATGAATATATTCAATTGATGATTGAGAAACTAGCTCTGGATGAAATTTAATCACCCAGAGCCTCTAACTTAATCTCTTATAATTGTTACTTTTTCCATCACCACAGGCGTTGTGGGCCTGTCGTTGATGTCTGTGTCAGTTGTACCAATCGCCTTCACTGTATCCATACCTTCGATAACCTTACCAAAAACAGTATGACGACCATCTAGATGGGGTGTGGGAGCTAGGGTGACAAAGAACTGAGAACCATTTGTTCCAGGTCCAGCATTTGCCATACTAAAAATTCCTTCACTATCGTGCTTAAGTTCTGGCAAACATTCATCGCCAAAGCGGTAACCCGGACCACCAGTGCCAATACCCTCAGGACATCCACCTTGAATAACAAATCCTGAAATGACTCTGTGAAAGATAAGGCCATCATAGAAAGGTCCGCCCTTTTTGGTTTCTTGTCTTCCTTCTGCAAGGTTGATGAAATTCCAAACAGTCTCGGGACACTCTTTGGCATAAAGTTCAGCCGTAAATTCTCCCAATGACGTTTTAAAGTTAACTTTAACTCTATCGAGTTCTTCTTTGTGATCGTCTTTTTTTACTCCACCCATTCCAAACATAGCACTCTCCTTTAAAATTTGGTCTGCTTGTATTTACCTTCAAAGAGCATCGGAAGCTTAACCTCTTTAGGATAAAAAAGATTAACCTTCTTCTTTTTAAAGATTTCTTTTAAATAAAGATGATATCGTGTGTCCAATTTATTATCGAGACGATAAGGCGAAAGCATCTCATAGGTAACCATTCGAATATTCTTATTCGAGAGACCACTCTCTTTCATCCATTGCTCAAGCCCTTCCCTCGTTTTACATAAAGAAACAAAAACAGGATGTCCTGACATAAATTGATCTGAGTTTACAAGAGTCCGAAGTCTCTTTCTTTGATTTTTGTTAATAAGATAATCAATCCACACCAGATTAATCTTTTTAAATTTTGGGAGTCTAAATGTTCGAATTCCCGCTTGAATTCTTTCACTTGCTTTGAAAAAAATCTGTTCCTCTTCTTTAAAAGGAATATGGGAAGCTTTGGTCTCTACTTTTCTGTTACTCAACATGGTATTAAACATAAGTTGCAGATGAATGGCCTCTTCATAACTGAGGGCAAGAGACTGGCGGACTTTTTCAAAATCAAGATATTTAATAGAAGTTTCTCGATGACAGGAGCCAACTTCAGAGAAATTAGCCCAATAAGGAATCTCTGGAAGAAAGTAGCGTACAGCACCAGAGCTAATATAGTAATCATTAACACTTCTTCTTTTCATCTCAAAGGGAGATTCTTCTTGGCTTAATTGGCCACACCCCGCTAGAAAAATAAAAGATAGAATAATAATTAACCTTAGCATCTCTAAGCCCTACTAAAATATTTAAAAACTTGTTCTCGCGCACGATCCAATAGCTTAAACGAGTCAACAGGAGAAGTCATATCAGGACTAAAAAGTTGGAAATACCCAGGCTCTTCCGTAAGTCCATCTCTAATTACTTCTTGATCAACAAGGCTTCCTTTCAAAACAACGACACTATCTTGTCCAAGAGTTAGGATTTCTTTTTTCTCATTTTCCGGGTCTCGCCATGGTGGCATCTCCAATGTGAGAAAGGCTTGTTTTTGATCAATGAGCTTGTCACAAGATGAAACACTATAACCTTCGTAAGGTCTCAGTTGTGGCTCAGGAAACTGGGGTTGAGGGACTTTCACTCTTTCATGATCAGGTAACTCTCTCCACTCTTTAATAGCGACTTCAATTTTTTGGCATTCTTCTCGCCAAGCCGCCATTCGTTGAGAGATAAAGCCCTTTAATTTCTCCTTCTGTTTTGGTGAAAAGCGATCACCTTGGTAGACATCCGAAAACACCTTTCCTTTTTCACTAATTAAATTAAGGACATGGGCTCCTTCCTCTAACCAATTTTCAAGTTTAAGGAGAAAAATAGCACTTTCCTCAGAACTTCCAACGAGAGTAATTGTTTTCGACCTTTTTGTGATTTCATCAAAATACAAAAAGGCCTCTCTCCCATAATAGAAGTCCCCCATAGAGGAAATGGTTTTTTCATTAAGTGCGTAATGCTCACCAGTTCCTGCAGGTAATGCCTTTTGATGAGGTCCTCTGCAATCAAAGACCAAGTCAAAATCTTCAAAAGACTCAACTTGATTTTTAAGAGAATTTAAAATGTCATCACCGAGCTTTTCTTTTAACTCCGGATTTTCATTTATTTGTTGCTCCACCATTCCCGAGGGATTAAGAGCTGAAGTCACTCTAAATAAGTCTAACAAGCGGCTTCTGCCTTCAATAACTTCATCTTTTTGAAGGAACCTTTTTTGAATTCGCAAAACTTCGCGCTGGGAAAATCTTCCACCAACAAAATCAATCATTGGCAGATAATAATGAGTCCAAAGCTGTGAAAACGTACGAACAGAGGAATTAAGATTGAGAATTTCTTGAGTACGAGGCCTTAAAAATTGGGTACGATCAATTTCTAATTCAGGCACAAAGTCACTCAGGAACTTTATTTTAGATCCCAATTCACCCTGACCTAATACACGAACATCTGCTCCTTCATGAAGAAACTCTACTGCGGATTCTAATGCGACTGGTCCATTACCTATGATAGCAATTTTCATAGGTTAGGAGATATCACCAATAGGACCCGTGGGCAAATTTATTAGAGGAAATAAACCTTGTTAGAGCCTTTATCAAGGCTTGAGTGTTCTGCAAATTTGTACATGAAGTCGATAAAGCTCTCTATCGCCGCAAAACTAGGCATAGACTTATCAAACTCACATCCATACTGCATATAAGTCTGACCATCTTCACCGACAGTTTCCCTTCCGTACTTAATTTCAAGCACAACAGGAATAAAGGTTTTCTTGGAGAAATACATTCTCATGGTAATTTCGTAGCCGTCTTCTAGTTTGGTATCGCGCTCTCCATTCCATGGAACCTCAAAGAGACAACCATCATGGGAAACATCAACCAAAGAAACAGGAAAAAGGGTTCCCCCCTGATCCACAACAGTATAAGCACCAAGGAAGTTGTTAAAGAGAAGGCGCTCAAACTGACGACGCTTAAGTTCAATATTCTCTTTTCTCTTTTCTAAAAAATCCAATACCTTATCGGCCATTTAGTACTCCTTGGGACAATCGATACTAATTAGCTTGTCGGTATTTCGGGCCTAAACTTAAAGGTTTTTGCTCCACTCAGGGTTTTGAGAAACTTCTTCTACAATCCGTTTGTATGACTCTAACCTACTGAAAACACATTGTTTTTCATAGTCCGTCTTATCTGACAGGAGAGGACCGTAGAATGAACAACCCTTAGAGTTCTCCTCATGCTGACAATCATTGAATTTACAATGAACTGCAATCTCCTCCAAATCGGGAAATAAACTGATCATCTCCTTAGGGTCGATATCTTCTAGTGAAAATGATCGGATCCCGGGTGAATCAATCAAATAAAAAGAAGGGAGCTCTATCAACTCTGACCAAGTGGTCGTATGACTACCTTTTCCCACTTTACCAACCTTATGAGTTTTCAACTCGACTAATCCACCGGAAAGGGAGCTTATGGTGTGACTTTTTCCCACCCCTGACTGACCAAGAAAAATTGCCGTTCTCTCTTTAAGAGTTTCACAAAGCTCACTCCACCCCAGATCGAGGACTCGTTGTTGATAATTCTCTTTTTCAAGAGCTGAAATTTCAAAGCAATCGACGCCAAGGTCTTTTAACCGGTCGGCTTCAAATTTAATATCAAAATCTTTGAGCTGATCACATTTATTAAAAATAATAATGGGCTTTATTCCCCACTGACATGCCCTCACTAGAAAGCGATCAACAATACCTTGCTTAAAAGTAGGCTTTGAAACAGAAGATAAAATTACAAGAAGATTACAATTAGCCGCGGTTACCTTTTTCTTTTGTTCACGAATCGAAATGCGAAAAATCTCACTCTCACGCTCTTGCACTTCTTCAATATAATATTCCGAAGCATCATCATGATAAGAAAGAAAAACCCTATCTCCCACTACAATGGAATCTCCCTTCAGAAGCTTTCCTTTAGCCGTGGCTTCAACTTCATCTTTATTATCAGTCCTTTTGCATGTAAAGGTTCTTTGGGAACTTCTCACAACTTGAGCGGGAATATACTGGGTAGAGTCCTTTGTCACTGATCCCCCATAAAGCCATAAGGAAAGAAAATTCCCTGAGGATCCAATTTATTTTTCAAATAACGAAAGATCTTTCGTTGTTCATTTCCATAAAAGTCTTTGATGATCTCTTTTTTAATCAGTCCTACTCCGTGTTCAGCAAAAGGGGAACCTTTCTTTTCTTTAACCCAATTATACAACGAAAAAAGAGAATCTTGGCATAATCCTTCTTCATGTCTGCTAGGAAGAAAATTAAAATGCAAATGAGCATCGCCGAAGTGACCAAAGAGATTATAAGTAACTCCTAGGTTAGCAAGCTCTCTGTATTTTTCAAGGAGCTTTGAAAATATCTCTGGTTGCACTTGGATATCCGTTCCTTTTTTTACCACCCCTTCACGGGCAATTTTCTCTGCTACCTGACGAGGAATGGCCATTCGCAATTGATTAAATTTGGTAGGGCTCATCTCAAAGATATTCTCTTGCCCTGTCAATGAGAGCTCTAAAAGAAGCTCCTGATAAACCTTATCGAGACTCTCTTCATAGATTTCTAAAAAGATCGTATCTCTGCCTTGTACAGGAGCAGAGTCGCAAAGACTCCAAGAGTTTTCATCTATCAATTCACACGAGATAATATGGTCTCTGAAAGATTGAACTTTCTCATAAATTTCCAAATGAGGTCGAAAATCGTTTTCCCATTTCGGTAAAGAGAGAAAAAAGAAAGTTAAAGGCTTAAGAGGGGCGGTTTTAAAAACTGCCTTAACAATCACACCAAGCTGCCCCTCAGTTCCTACCATTAAGTCTGTCTCATGCTCCAAACGAGGAAAGGGTGCATTTTTAAAGTTTTGATAAAGAGCATATTTTTTTTGATAGCTGATTAAAAGATCTTCATCTTCAAACCAAGAAGAATTGCTGAGACTCTTATGATTTTCTAAGAGGACCTTTTCTCCATTGGCATTGATAAATTCGATGGAAACGACTTGGTCTCTTAAAGTACCAAACCCAAAGCTTCGCTCACCGGTACAGCTCGTTGCCAAACCACTAAGGACACATGCTAATTCCTCGGTTGGGGATGTCATCACCAATCTGCCTTTACTTTGACAAAATTGAGCTGCTTCTTGCCACGTAACTGGACCTTCAATCACTAGATTATGATTTTTATCTAAATGACATTTCTTGGGCATTTGACTCAAGTCACCAAGAACCAAGCTTGAATCACTTGGTAAAAACCTCTCAAACTTATCATAGGGCAAGACAGTGGAGGTCTTACTACCAAGAAAAAGGGTAGGCTTTCCCTCGCGAATGAAGCTTGCCAGATCAGTCTCTGATTTAAAGGATTTCCCCGTAATTTCCATAGTGTAGTGATATCACAGAGGGACTAAAAACGGCGTGAAATTTGTCTCTACTTGAGACCAAATTCTTGACATATGAAGCTAAAGCCCCTAAATTTCGAAGTTCAGTAATATGCATCCGTAGCTCAGTTGGATAGAGCACTCGCCTTCTAAGCGAATGGTCGCAGGTTCGAATCCTGCCGGATGCGCCACTCTACTCATAAATTATTTCGCTTTTTTTACCGGCAGGATTCTCACCCTTCGGGTTCGCTGAAAGCTCCATGTCTTCGCTTTCAGT
>JASBRV010000040.1 GCA_030149295.1 Bacteriovoracales bacterium
CTAGAAGCATTGAAGCGAGAAAAGATTTTATCCATGATTTTGCCTTTCATTTAAGGTATCTTTTACCAAATAGTATCAGGTAGACCTTATGCTCGTGCAAGTTATCATTCTCGTTTTATCGATTGTCGCTCTTTACTACGGTGCAGAATTTGCTTTAGACGGTGCTGAGAAAGTTGGTTTATTTTTTGGTCTTTCTCCATTGGTCGTTGGCCTGGTTCTCATTGGCTTTGGAACTTCTCTTCCCGAATTTTTTGTTTCTCAAATTGCTTGCTGGAATAATGAACCAGGTATTGCCCTTGGAAATATTGTCGGCTCTAATATTGCCAATCTCTTTCTTATAATGGGTTTAAGCGGATTGATGACTCCTCTTTTTATTCTTCAAAGCTCTATCAAGCGGCAAATGCTCATTCATTTGGCCCTTACTGGCCTCCTTGGTGTTGTTCTTTTTTATTTAAATGTCACACCCTTAGCCAGTGTTTTTTTGGGACTATTCTTCGTTTTCTTTCTTTGGGATACATTCAGAGAAATGCTAAAGGAAAGGAGAGTACGAGAAGTAACTGACGAGGATGTTGAAGAAGTTGAAAAACTTGAATTGATTGTTTTTGGCAAGTTGTTAGTGGGCTTTGTTCTTCTTTATTTTGGAGGAGAGTATCTCGTTTCCTCAGGAACAGCTCTGGGAAAAATCTGGGGAGTACCCGCTTATGTGATATCCGCTGTCTTTGTTGCTTTTGGTACGAGCTTTCCTGAGCTCGTGACGGCGATTATTGCCTGCGTAAAGAAGAAAAATACTGACCTTATTACGGGAAATATCATCGGCTCAAATATTTTTAATGTAGCCTTTGTTATGGGATCAATAGGAATTTATGATATTCCTGTGAAACAAAACTTCTCCGTCGAACTTACTGCTTTAGGCGCAGCGGCTATTTTTCTTATTTTACTCGTTCTATTAAAGAAAAACTTTGGTCGTTTTCCTGGTGCCATTTTTCTTTCAAGCTATGGTTACGTAGTGTACCATTGGGTCACTCATTAAAATTTAGGAGAAACGCATGGGCAGAGGGGAATCTAGTTTACCCGTTGATAAAAAATATAAACTCTATGAAGCATCGGTTCAAAACCATATGGCCGATATCGAATTCATTCAAGATGAATTCAAAGCTCTAAGAGGAAGAAAACCAAAGACTTTAAGAGAGGACTTCGGTGGAACAGGTGCCATGGCCTGTGATTGGGTTAAAGAAGGGAAGGAAAATCGAGCCTGGGCAATTGATCTGGATCCTGAACCAGTTAAGTACGGAAAAGAAAACCATTACACGCGTCTTAATGATGAAGAAAAAAAACGCATGGAATATGTCATGGGAAATGTCCTCGATGACTATGATATAAAAAATGATGTAACTGTCGCATTTAACTTTAGTTACTTCATTTTTAAGAAACGCGCGGACCTTTTAAAGTATTTCAAACAAGTTAGAAAAAATCTCAATGGCGATGGAGCCTTTTTTGTTGATATTTTTGGTGGAACAGAGTGTTTCCAAGAAATGGTTGAGGAGACAGAGTTTAAGAAACATAGCTATTTTTGGGATTGTGATCGATATAATCCTCTCACTAACGAAGTTCTTTATTATATTCATTTTAAAACTAAAGGTGAAAAATACGAAAAAGTTTTCACCTATGATTGGCGTCATTGGACAGTAAGAGAAATTACAGAGTTAATGGAAGAAGCTGGCTTCTCGAAAGTTGTAACTTATTGGGAAGGCGAGGATGAAGATGGTGACGGAGACGGCGAATTCTTTCAATCTAGTGAGGAAGAAAATTGTGAGTCTTGGGTTACCTATATCGTTGGTCTAGTATAATACAATTTCGAAATCAAAGCTTTGATTCTTTTTAATTGCTGGAACAGAAAAGTGCTGAGGGTTTTGTGTTAAACACAAAACCTTTTTTTTCTCTTCTTTTCTTTCTTTATGAGTCTCAATAATATGAAAAGTTTCTTGAAGAGCATTGTTGAGGTCAGGGTAGCTCTTTTCTACCTGAAGTAGGTAAAAGTTCTCATTGTAATGGTTAGCTGTTAAGAAGGACTTGGGGTTCTCTGGTAGACTGTGGACATGCGATTCCAAAACTCCATCCATGAGATAATCGAGCCACCAGTAAGGAAGTTCTCTTTGAGAAAGAGGCTTTTCTGATACCCATACACAGGCAAGGACTTCAGGCCCAAGCAAGCGTAAGAAATCTTCTTTAGCACTAACTTTCTTATTTTGCACGAATTCCGTCCAAAACTCCGTTCACGAAGCGACCAGACTGAGCACTACCATAGATTTTAGCAAGCTCTACAAGTTCATTGATGACGACCTGGTAGGGAGTGTCAAAATAATTTAATTCTTCAGTTCCAATCATAAGGACACATCGTTCAATTTTTTCAAGATGATTAAGGTTTTCTCTTTTGGTTTCTTTTTTGAGAATTTCTTCTATTTCATTTACATGTTGAGACACGCCTAGAATTAATTTATTAGCAAAGAACCAATTACCACCATCAATTTGGTTATTCGGGTGTTCATCATCTTGTGCGATATAACTTTCCTTAAAATCTTTAATACTTTCTTCAAGCTCAAGCTTTCCGATGGCGCCTTCAAGAAAGGAGCTTTTAAGGGATTCATTCTCTTTAATAAAGAGATGAAAAAGAAACTTAAACGCAAACTCGCGTCCAGGAGTTTTATTGTTCACTCATGATTC
>JASBRV010000047.1 GCA_030149295.1 Bacteriovoracales bacterium
AAAGATCCAATAGGAAGAGGTCTGAACTTAAGGCCGATTTCATTTTGTACCAGGCTAGGGCTGATTCGATAGCGAGCGAGGGCTTCTTGATCTAATTTGATTCTGATTTCAGGAGGACTTGATCTGTCTTCAACTTTCACAATCCCTGGAACTTTTTTAAAAGCGTCAGAAAGTCTTTTTAACCACTTTCTATGCTTGGGATTGTACTTATCAAAGTTAATAGCACTAAGGGAAGTAAACCAAAAACTTGTCAGCTTTCTGTTTACAACTCTTAAATCTTCTACATCTTGAGGTAATTCGCTCCTTATCCCCTCAACTGCAGCTTTCACTTCTTCATAAAGATCACTAATCTCGGGATCACTCATCCCCTGTTTCACCTTTATCGTGACATTTGTTGTGCCTTCATTACTTGTTGAACTAATTTCATCGATACCAGCTAAGTTTTGAACTGCCTCTTCAAGTGGAAATGTGATGAAGTTTTCCATTTGATCAGGAGAGGCTCCTTCTAAAGTGGTCGAAATGGAGATCTGATTAATTTTCCATTGGGGCACAAGGTCCGTTTTCATATTGACCAAAGATATAGCCCCTAAAATCATGACGGCAGCTGAGATTAAGTTAACGAGAAATGTACGCTCTATAAAGAACTGGATCAGCCGATTCATTGCGAGAATATAGCAGATTTATCATTATAGGGCTTATGGCAGAGTAAGATTTTCAGCAAAGCGAGTGGCAATCATTGTGGGCATTATTTAGATTCAAGAAATCTAAATAATTTTCTCTTAAAAAAAAGAATCTACCCAAGCTAGATAGTTGAAATTACATGGGTTATACCCTTTTATCGGGAGCTTACTGCCAAAGGCCATTGAGCCAACCTACCAATTTGCTAGGGTGTAGATACCCAAGAGACAAGGTCATTGGTTTTTGAGTTGGACGTAAGTAATCGCGGTATGTAAGCAGAGTCAAAAATCCAAGGTGTATGTGAGCCGGAGTTGTCATGTTTACTTTAAACGCTTTTCAGAAGTCCTTGGCGGTCTCTCTGTTGGTGCTGCTTTTTACAAGTTGTAATCAACAGGAATTTTATGAAAAAGAATTCCTCGAAGGAGTCGGCGTCCCTGACGACACCATCACAGTAGCTGACGATAATAATAACGATCTCGATTTGCCTCCAGATACACCGATTATTGTTGATAGTGGTGATAACGATCCAAGTTCTACTTCTGGCGGAACAACTGATCCCGGTTCTACTTCTGGCGGAACAACTGATCCAGGTTCTACTTCTGGCGGAACAACTGATCCAGGTTCTACATCTGGCGGAACAACTGATCCCGGTTCTACTTCTGGCGGGACAACTGATCCAGGTTCTACTTCTGGCGGGACAACTGATCCCGGTTCTACTTCTGGCGGGACAACTGATCCAGGTTCTACTTCTGGTGGGACAACTGATCCAGGTTCTACTTCTGGCGGGACAACTGATCCAGGTTCTACTTCTGGTGGGACAACTGATCCTCAAGACCCACAACCTGGTATCTGTGGTGACGGTACCCTTCAAAACGCTTCTGATACTTTTACTCAGAACACGGCCCAAAATGCTAAAGTTGACATCCTGTGGGTAGTTGATGACTCAGGTTCAATGGGTGACGAGCAATCAGCTCTCGCTTATAACTTTGATGTTTTTATCAACGACTTTATCCAAAGAGATATTGATTTCAAAATGGCCATTACCACAACTGACGCTCGTGACGGTTATAGCGGTGTAATGAAAGGTGACGCTAACAAACTCACTAGAGATGCTGCTAGAGCAAATGAAACTCAATTTAAAGAAGATTTTAAGCAAATGATTCGTGTTGGTACCAGAGGTTCTGGTCGTGAGATGGGTCTTGAAACATCAAAAGACTTCTTTGATAACTACCGAAGCTGGATGAGAGATGATGCTTACCTCATTGTTGTTTATATTTCTGATGAGCAAGATCAATCATCCGACGAGGTTGCCTCTTATATGAATCGTTTAAGAGGACTTAAGGCACAGGCCGGTATGGTTAAAGCTTATTCCATCGTGACTCAAGACATCGATCCTAGCAAACAATGGGAAACTCTTGGTACACGTTACGAAGAAGCATCTAACATTACTGGTGGTGAAATTGCCAATATTCACCAAGACTTTTACACCACACTTAGTAACTTTGGTATCAAGATCCTTGAACTCCTCGACAGTTTTCCACTCTCAGGTGTTCCTGTTGATGCCAATATCGAAATTACTGTTAATGGATCTGAATTACAAAGTGGCTGGGTTTATGACGAACAAGCCCGTGTGATTAGATTCGATAGAAGCGCTATCCCAAGTGAAGGTTCAATTGTTATCGCCTACTACCAACAGTGTGTAGGTAATTAAAAGGAAGTTAATAATGAAGCACCCCCTGCTTAAGTTAATTTTAATAAATATTCTGGCCTGGTCTATGACTGGGCCAGTTTTCGCAGCCGAAGATGACCTCTATGATTTTCTTTGGCTTGATCCCGATAAAAAGGTCTATGTTCTTCAGAACAAGGTCTACAAAAAACAAGGAAAATTTTATGCTAACGTTGGTCTCTCTTATGGTCTTAACGATAACTTTCAAGATACTTCAGGGGTACAGTTTGCGGCCGGTTATTATTTCCATGAGGAATGGGCGCTAGAGCTTCTCTATCATCAGTACTCCACTTCAAATAGTGAAACCTATGATAACCTTCAACAAGTCAACGGCTCTATTCCCTTTATCAGAAGAGCGGAAAGAAAGTATGGTCTTATGGGGGTTTACTCGCCTTTTTACGGCAAGATAAACACTTTTAATAAAATCATCTACTTTGACTGGTCTTTCGGCCTTGGTCTTGGTCAAATGGAGACAAGTAGTAATGCACTTACTGTTTCAGACTCCACCACTGCCGATATTTATGCTGATGAAAAGAATATGGCGATTTTAGGAAAAACAGCTTTTCGTATTCACGCCACAGAGAATTTTCATATAGGCCTTGAGTACCATCGGGACCATTTTCGTGCCCCGGGACCTAATATCAATAATCGCATTGGTCAGGATGCGTGGAGAAATAATTCAGAATTTGTCATTTCAATAGGGTTTAGTTTCTAATGAAAGCACTTATCTTAACCCTCACATTGATGTTTTCTCTGCCCTCATTTGCTCTGGTGAGAAAGGCCGTGGAACTTTATGACAAGAGTAAAGATCCCAATAAAAATGCCTATATCGCTCAGGAACTCTATAAGTCGCGCTATTACTTTAGCTCCGTTGTCTTTGCCAAAGAGCACTTAATAGAAGGGAGAACTTTCACTAAGGAATTTGAAAACCTATTAGAAGAATTGGTTCTTAAAACTGGAACGATGTCTTTTTACGGTCTCAAACCAAAAGTACTAGGTCGCTACCCTAGCCCTTCCTTACGCTTTATCCTTGGTCTTCGCTATTTTAATTACAAAAAATATGGATTAACAGTGAAGGCCCTAAGTGAAATTCCAGAGGATCACCGCTTTGCCCCAGAGGCCTTTTTTATGAAAGGCTCTGCCCACAACCTTCTCAACCAGACGGGAAGGGCAAAACTTTCTTATAACCAATGCATTGAAAAGGCCGATGTGTTTGAAGGACGTGCTAAAAATGAGAAATTAAAGAGGTACTTTGCCATCATAAAAGAATCTTGCATCATACACAAAGCAAGACTTCTCTTTAAAGAAAGACAGTATGCCGAGGCCCTTAAGGCTTATGAAGAAATTCCTAAAACAAGTTACCGATGGCCCTACATCCTCATGGAAAAGGCGTGGAGTGCTTATCACCTAGGTAATTACAACAGAACGCTAGGTATTCTTGTTACCTACCGTTCTCCTCTAATGCGAAGTTACTTTTTTCCAGAAGCGGAGGTCTTAAGCTCTCTTTCTTATTTTAAGCTTTGTCTGTGGGGAGATTCTCTAGAGCTCATTAATCAATATTACAATGTATATCGTCCCCACTCAGATGCTCTTAAGAGTGTTCTCGTTCAGCATAAGAACAGCCATACCTACTTTCTTAAAATGCTAATGAAACCAATTAAAGAAATGGAAGATATGAACCCATTTGTGAGGAATCTGATGACCCAAGTGAGAAAGAGAGTTAAGTTTTCACTCGACTTGGTTAATTACAAGAAAGCCCAAAATGAATTAGGTTATGTCAAAAAACTTAAAGATTCAGGTCTAAAAAAGAAGATGCAAGAAGCAGTAGAAGGCTCTATTGCTTGGAGAACGAAGCACCTCAACCATTATATCAAAAAACAAATGTTTGGTTTTATTAATGATATGCACCGCTTTAGTTATGAGATGTTCAACATCAAACTAGAAATCATGAGTTTAAAGCGAGACTTGGTATACGACAATAAAACTCTGATCTCAAAGAGAAGCCGGGGTTCTCTAGAAAATGTTAAAAGAACTTCGAGAGAGCATTTCTTTACCTTTAATGGTGAATTCTGGGCCGATGAGCTTGGTGAATACAGCTTTGGTCTCAAATCAAATTGTAAGAGAATTAAGAAGAAGCCCAATAAAGAAACCAATAAAGTGAGTCAGATAAGGAGGAGAAGATGATGAAGACTATTTTACTTTTACTCATCGTTAGTGTTTCTCTCCCTTGTCTAGCTCAAGGAAAGAAAAAGAACGTCATCATTAAATACAAGCAATATGAATCTTTTGATCTCGGTAACTTGGAAATTAAAGGAAAGATTATTGCTCCCGGCGACTTGTCAGTAAAAGAACGTCAGCGAAAACGGTTTAGCCGGCCACTGTTTGAAAGGGATCACTTTGATCCAGAGGTAAGGATAGATATCCAAAATCTACGTTAAAAAAGTAATCTTTTACGTAAAAACAGAGGCTTACAAACCACTTATCTGATTATGACAGTCAAGTTTCACGTCATCATCCCGATAAGCCAAAAAAACAAACAATAAGTTTGAACCATAAATCGTGGAGAGAACAATGGAAGAACAAGTAGGAAAACTAGCAACTGATGCGGCCCATGCTGCTGCCAATGACCCCAGTTTTATAAAGTCACTTGCAGTCTTTATGGATGAGGGTGGTGTCTTCATGTGGATCATTCTCGCTATATGGACCTTCGGCATTGCCATCGCTGTTGAAAGAGTAAAAAGCCTTTTCAGCTATGATGTTGATGGTGCAAGCCTTATGAATATGGTGAAAAAGAATGTCATGGTCAATGATGTCCAAAAGGCCATTCAAAATTGCTCAAATTCAAAAGCCCTTTTGCCTTTGGTTTTAAAAAGTGGTCTCAAAAGAGCTAATCAAAGTAAGGAACAGATAACAGATGCCATAGAGGCAACTATTTTAGAAGTTTCACCAAAAGTAGAAAAAAGAATGGGCTACCTCGGCCTAGTGGCCAACGTTTCCACTTTGATCGGACTTCTAGGAACAATCTACGGTCTTATTGAATCTTTTGCTGCTGTGGCCACTGCTGATCCAGCATCAAAGGCAAAGCTTCTAGCTCTTGGTATCTCCAAAGCGATGAACACGACCGCCTTAGGTCTTATTTCGGCGATTTCAATTATGGTGATTCACTCCATCCTCACCTCAAAGTCTGAAAAAATTATGGGTGAAGTTGAAGAATACGCAGTCAAGCTGGTTGATCTTTTAGGGGCCAAGAAAGGACCTGGACAAAATGTTTCTGGTGGTATCCCACAAGGAGCGGCCGCAAACAAGAAAGACGCAGCTTAGGAGTAAAGAATGGGTTTTAGAACGAGAAAGAAAAAAGTCGCTGCTTGTAAACCAAATGTAATCCCCATTTTGGATGCGGTTTTTATCTTTATTTTCTTCTTATTAATGTCCGCCCAGTTTTTAGAAATTTATGAAATAGGATCAGATGCACCTGCGGTTAAAACGGTATCTGAAGACAATAAGGACAAAAAACCGCCTCTTAACCTAACACTCGAAGTGAAAAAAAATGAGATCCTAGTGAAAACGGGACTTAATGGAGATGTAAAAAAGACAGTAGGTCTAAAAGATGGAAATTACAACTTTGGTGATCTCAGTCAGGCACTTATGGAAATTAAGAAAAAACATGTGGGAGAGACTTCCGTCATTATTAAGCCTGACAGCAAAGTAGAGTACAAGAAGTTAGTTTTCATCATGGACACTTGTCGCGAGGTTCCAGGCGAGTCACCTGCCATTGTGGCAAAGAACGATAAAGGTGAGACTGTGGAGACAAGAGAGCTATTCAACCAAATCATTTTTGAAACGATTATTTAGACACAGAACTATAAAGAGACGCATATGAGAAAAAAACGCTTTAACACAAGAAAAAAGGCAAAAGAAGAGTTGGATGTGGATATCACGTCTCTTCTTGATATTCTTGTTATCCTTCTTGTTTTCTTATTAAAATCTTATAATGCTTCAGACCTAAAACTCGAGGTGGCTAAGAATATCAATCTTCCTAATTCAAAGTCCCAACAACTGGGTAATATGGCGGTCATAGTTCAAGTCTCTGCTGATAAAAGCCTTTGGATTAACAACAGAAATATTGGTCGTTTTCCCGCAGCGACTGGAGAAAAAGTGGATCTTCTCTTTGATGCCTTAACCGAAGAAGGAAAGAGACAAGACCAGGTCATCAAGGAATTAGAGGAAACAGCTCAAAACAACACGGACAAAGGTGCTCTTGCCACTCGTAAGGCGAACAGAAAAAGAGTCAATATCGTCATGGATCAATCACTTCCTTACGAAGTCTTAAGAAAGGTTATGCACACCTCAGCACTAGCAGGTTACCCAGAATTTAAATTTATTGTACAAGGAAATTTTTAAATATGTTTAAGACCTTGGTTCTCATCCTCTTATTTATCACTAATATTCAAGCAGCTTCGACAAAAGCTAAGTCGGAGATGTCTGCAAAGTGGCATGAGCTCAACCGTCTTATAGATGAGGAAATGAAAACGATAAAGACTATTACTAATCGTGGTCCTCGTCTGCGTTGGAGAATGATTGAATTAAAAACTGAAAGAATCAAGCTCATAAGAGAAAAAGAAAATAAAAATTTCCTCAATGCTAATTTTAAAGAAAGAAAACGTTTGGGAAAAAAAGCTTATTTTAAAGAAAGTGCTCGTCTTTATTGGCAGGTTAGAAAAGAAGGTCTTGCCCTTATAAAAAAATTCCCCCGTTTTCGTTACATTAGCGAAATTTATTATACCTTGGCACTGAATAGCCGTGACTATGGTGGAGACAAAGAGACAGAGAAATGGCTTTTAAGATCACTTCGTTTTTCTATCCCTAACTCCCCTATTGTCCATGCCGCTAAAACAACACTGGCAGAGCATTATTACAATGGAAAGAAGTATAAAAAGGCCATTCGCTATTATAAAGACGTTCTTAAGAACCAAGAAGATGAATGGACTACAAAACACCTCTATAACCTAAGCTGGTGTTATATCAAGACAAAAAAGTACGATCTTGCCATTGAAACAGCAAAAGATAGTTTCTTTAAATCAAGAAAGGAAAGCTATATTAATGTTCAAAATGAAGTTCTTGGTAGTATTGGTTTTTTCTTTGTTTTAGCAGAAAGAGTTGAGGAAGGTGCGAAATTCTATGTGGATAATGTTCCTCACCCAACCGAATACATGATTAAAATGGCCAAGAAAACAGCAGAAGATCGCGGTTATGCTAAAGCAAAGTTTGTTTTTGATGCCGCCCTTGATAACGCCATAGAGAAGAAATATGTGGAAGAAGAGGTAGAGCTAAGACTCTCTCAATTGGATTTTTATAGAAACTTTAAGAAGTTCAACTTATTTTGGACCACGACAGTCGCCCTGGATAAGATCCATCAAAAAACTCCTTTGAAAAAAGAACTTAAAGAAGAGGCTACAGAAAAAATCCGCTCCTTTGTTGGCTATCTGCAAATCCGCTTTACAAGAAACTCACAAGTCAATATTTCTCAATATAGTGATGCTGATAAGTTAAGAATCATTAAATTTTTTGATGTTTTAACCCGAATCAATCCTCCGAAAACGGATCATTACCGCTACATGCAGGGGGAGACGAATTTCGCCATCTCTGATTTCAATGCCAGTTTTCTTTATTATCAGAAATCTTTAGAGTTTAACAAAAAACAAAAAGAACACGATGAAAAGCTAAGAAAGAAGGTTTTTAACTCCCTATTGGCTTCTCTTGAAAATGGCAATTTTTCAAAACAAACTCGTTTTAATTATACGGTTTATACTTTCACTAATCATCTTGATCTTTACCCAAGGAATGAAAGATCAAGAAAAATTTATTCTAAACTTTTCAATATTTACCTTAAGGAAAAACAGCTCACCAAAGCTCAGAGCACACTTGATCGTTATGTGAGTGTCTATAAGGAAGACCTAAAAACCCAACAGGGAATGTTCACTCAAATCCTTGACACCCATATTAAAAATAAGGACACAGACAAAATTGCCTTTTGGATTCCTAAACTTGAAGGTGGGTATTTAGCTTTCAAAAAGAATTACATAGAAAAAACGACTCTCATCCTTGGAGGACTTCTCTTTGATGGTTATCAAAAAATGGATGCCTCAGGGAATAAGAGTGAAGCAGCAAAGGGATATTTGGACTTATTTCAATCAGAAAAGTATCCTCAATCCATTAAGGCTAAATCAGCTTATCGTGCTTCCATTCTTTATTTAGACCTTCATAAAACTCAATTGGCCCAAAAGTGGATGAATAAGGCGCTATCTCTTTTTACGGCTAAAGAAAGATTTGAAAGAAAAAAAGAGATTCTTGCCTTCGTTAATTCTCTCATGCTGAATCAGGACTTTGAGGCCTCAAGCGAGGTGGCTTCTAGTTATCTCAAAATTTATTGTAAAAGCCCCTTTAAAGAAAAGAATGATCTCTATCGCGCTAGTGTTCAGTATCAACTCATTGCCGGAGAAGAAGAAAAGGCCATCCAAAATTACGCACTAGGTAGTAAGTGTGGAATAAAGAAAAAAGTAAGAGATGAAGTGATTCTAGGAATAGGAAGTTTCTTTGTCAGACATAGACAATACAAAGATTTATTACGTTTTCACAAAGGTTTTTCCAATGAACCAGTCTTAACGTCGTTTTTTGAAAATAGTTTTCTTAATATTTACTGGAATTATTATAAAGAAGATAACGAGAAAGGCTTAGAACAAGCGAAGGCCATTTTGAGAAGAACAGTAAAGTTGGCAAAAAAAGAAAGCTCTGCCATTCAAGAAATGAAGGCGATTTTTGCCTTTGAAAAGACCCTCAAAACTTATCAAAAGAAAATTCAATGGGCCTTCTTCCCTACCCCTAATCAATTCAATGAAGATGCCTTTAATAAGGCCTTAGAAAAGAATATTGAAAACCTCAAAAACCTTACAGCGATTTTTACTCCCTATATAAAAATGGGCTACCCCCATATGGTAACCAAGTCCTATAAAATCTTAGAAGAAAATTACCGGGAAATGGGCCTTCAGTTAAGTGGCTATACCCCTCAAGGTCTACCAAAAGAATATGTTGATGGCTTTAAGAATGCCATGGCAGGACTCGCAAAAAATTTCTTTAATGAGGCCAGAGCACAAAAGAACCTCGCCTATAAACTAATTCAAAAAGAAGGAATTTTAGATCCTCAAGTACAACCTCTAATGGGAATTCCTCAGGTTATTAGTCAAATTGGTCACCGCCATCCGGCGAGTCTATACGCCCTGCCTAAAGATAAAATGGGAGGACGTAAATGAAAAAAATAAATATACGTCCTCTTCTTCAATTTTCTCTTTTTACTCTACTCACCTCATTAGTAGGTTGTTCTACGGGACACCTCGCCTCAAAGGTAGGCGATGAAAAATTCGATGGATTTAAAGAAGAAAGCTTTCTACGCTACACAGGTGACAGATTAAAAAAGATCGAAGATAAACGCTACTCTCATCTGAGTCTTTGCTATCAGGGTGATATTGAAGAAGGGCTCGCGGCATTAAAAGACGAGTTAGAAAACCAAAAGAAAAGTCCTGACTATTGGAATCAAGTGGGTATGTGCTACTTCTTACAAAAGAATTACCCAAAGGCAGAATTTTACTTCAACCTAAGTCTTGATCAAAAGAGCAATCGATACTTTGCCCCAGCTATCAATAATTTGGGAATCCTGAAGTTAAAAGACCGTCATTACGAAGAAGCGATCGAACTATTTAAGAAGGCGAAAGGCAAAAACCACAAAGTTCCTCTTTTCAACCTTTCTCAGGTTTATTTGGAGTTCAATCTTATTGATAAAGCATTAGTGGTCCTTGAGGATTTAAGGAGAGAGATTAAAACCGATCCAGACTTACTCTTTAGTCTCGCTAGCGGCTACCTCATGAAGGGAAACACAAAAAAAGCGGCGAATTACTTAGGACAAATTCCTTCACAATTTAGAAAAAGAGAAGATGTCACGCTAATAAATGCAATTACCCTCTATGAACAGAAAAAATACTATGCTGCCAAAGATGTTTTAAATGATCAGACATTCGTCAACTACTATCCCATGAAGAAAAGTGCACGTAAGCTGGAGGATTTAGTTGATTTTGAGATAGAAAGAATTGAAAAAGCTAAAGAAGAGGCCGGGGAGTGAAACCAGTGTTACGTGCTAGAAAAACCGAAGCGAATCTCTTTTATTTAATCGGATACAAAGATGGCGAGGTCATCTATGAATTCCCTTTAGACAAGAAAAAACTTCTTCTTGGTAGGGCACCTCACGCCGATGTATCCATCGACGATCCTTCTCTCTCTTTCTACCATGCCTTTATTGTTATCGATGAGCATGGGGGAAAAATCATTGATCTAGAGAGTGAAAACGGAATTACGATTAACGGTCAGAGGGAGTCTCAGGCTTTTTTTGCGGATGGAGATATTTTACGCTTTGGAAGCGTAGAATTTCATATTAATGAGAGAATTATTGAGAGTGACACTGGACCTGTTTTTGAAGATCAGGATGAAGGTGTCGTAGAGAAATTAGAAGAAGGGACCATTTCAGAGCTCCCTTCAGAACTTCCTCCAGTTCCTGGACTTGTGGTCATTGATGGTGAGTACTGTGACATTGTCTTTAATGATGAACAATTTAGCGCACCCGATACCATCGCGGCCTTAGAGGAAAATAGAAAGTATGAAGATTATATCGATCCAGAAGATGAGAAAAAAGTAGAGCCTATTGCTCGTAAAAAAGATGAACTTGCCATTGAAGTCACCGTGATGGTCAATGGTAACGTTCTATCACTCGATTATTTTAGTGCAGATAAAGGAACGGTCTATGTTTCAAATCTTGGTCGTCATAAAAAAACTGTTAGCCTCCCCTGTTTAGAGGAAGAGGATCGCCTTCCCCTTATTGAAGTCGATGGTGGGAATATTAAAGCCCACAAAATCCCAGGTTTTTCCACCCATAATAGGGAAACCGGCGAAAAAGATATTTTTTCCCGTACTGATACAATTAGCATTGGCCAAAAAGATACTGTCTATTACAACCATGGTCCCGTTCAAGTTATTGTAAGACTTGCGGATGCTCCCCCACACCTCAAAACTGCGCCATTCTTTGGAAAAGATAGAGAATTCCAAAAACAAGCCTCGCAAATTTTTGGTGTTATCATGGGGATTATGCTCTTACTCCTCTTTATCGATACGAGTGTTGAGCCTCCCAAGAAAAAAATCGCCGTTATTTATCGCAAAGCGATTAAATCTAAAAAGCCTAGTGATACTCGATCAAAGAGTATCGCAGACAAGGTAGATAAAAACACGGGTATTAAAAAGAATAAACAACCCAATAAAGAACCAAAAATGGCGAAAAAGTCGCCTGAGAAATCACCTGTTAAAAAGCAGAAAACACAGAAACAACCTAAAAAGAAGTTAGCCGCTGCCGCACCTTCCCCACAGAAGGTGAAGCAAAAACCAAAAATGAAGGCCTACAAGTTTAAGGCCAATACCAAACTCTCCAATCTTTTTGGGAGCACAAAGAATCTTAAACCTACCAAGATTAATAAGAATAATGCTGCCTCAGGCACGACAGGATTTAAATCAAGTGCCAATGTTAGTGATTCGGCCCTTAAGGCCAAAACAAATAGTAACGTAGGAACTCTTGGTCAAGACTTCAGTGGGAATTATGACTCAAGCACAGGTGCCCAAGGCCTTAGCTCGAAGTCAGGAATTGATACAACCTACCAAGATCCTAAAACTGTAGTTCTTGGTTCTATGGATCCGGAGCTGCTTCGAAAAATATTAAAAGAATATCTTCCTCAATTTCGTCACTGCTACCAAAAGGAGCTTGAGCGCAATGAGGCAGCAAAAGGTGTTATCGATCTTCATTTTCGCATTAACCCCAATGGAAGCGTGAGTAAAATTCAAATTAAAGGCAAGAGGGCCCGTTTCTCTGCCCAAGGCTCAGGCTGTATGGCCGGAGTACTCAAGCTCATCGACTTTCCTAAGCCAAAAGGTGGCGGTGTTGTTGACGTGAAACAACCTCTCAACTTCTTCTCTGAGCGCAATAAATACTAATGAAAATTGCTATCATTGGAGCAGGTGCCGCAGGTACATTTTGTGCCATTCGAATTATGGAGGAATTGGTTGAAAACAACCTTCCTCCTCACTTTGTCGAAATCAACCTCTTTGAAAAGGGACGAACCCCTCTCAGAAAGGTTAAAATATCTGGTGGAGGTCGTTGTAATGTCACCCACGCCCTCTTTAACCCAAAAGAAATGGTCGCTCATTACCCCAGAGGAAATAAAGAGCTCTTAGGTCCGTTTCACCAATTTTGCTCTGGAGATATGCTCTCTTGGTTAGACGAAAAAGGAATTAAAACAAAAATTGAAGACGATGGCAGAATCTTTCCAGTGTCAGACGATTCTCAAACGATCATTGATTGTTTTCAGAAATGCCTAAATCATTACAATATAACACCACAGCTCTCTAGTGGTGTTAAGGATATAAGGAAAGTTCCTCACAAAAGCTTTCAGGTTTTGCAAAAGGATGGAACCCTTAAGGAATATGATGTTATCATTTTGGCCACGGGTTCGGATAAAGATGGTCATTTCCTTGCCCAATCGCTAGGACACTCCATAACAGAACTTGCCCCCTCCCTCTTTACTTTTAAATGCCCTTCACCTTTTTTAAAAGGCCTAGCAGGTATCAGTTTTAAGAGTGTTTCTATTAGCCTAAACGCACAAGGTAAAAAGTTTTTTTCACAAGGCCCTCTACTTATCACTCATTGGGGTTTGAGCGGGCCAGCTATATTAAAACTAAGTGCTTGGGCCGCCAGAGAGCTTAAATCCGTTAAATATCAATTCTCTTTTTTCGTTAACTTTTTAGAATCGACAAAAGAGCAAACTCTTGAGGACCTTAAGCTTCTCAAAAAACAAAATACTCTCAAAAAGGTAAAAAACACTCCTAGTTTTTCGATATCAAAGCGATTTTGGGAACGAGTAATTGAAGTCCTTTTTACCAATGAATCTGAGATGAAATGGGCTGATTTTTCCAATCAAAAACTAGAACAATTAGCAAACTTTCTCACTCAGGCCCAATTTGACAGTGAAGGAAGTCATCGTTTTAAAGAAGAATTTGTCGAATGTGGAGGCGTCGACTGCAAAGAAGTCAATTTTAAGTCCTTTGAAAGTAGAATTAATCCCAACCTCTATTTTGCAGGAGAAATCCTCGATATTGATGGCATCACCGGTGGCTTTAACTTCCAAAATGCCTGGAGCGGCGCCTATATCATTGCGAAAAATATAGTTAAAAAAACTTTAAAGTGAAAAAGAGCAAATACTCGTCTAAAATAGAGGGTAAATGAATAGTATTATCAAGCTCTACCATGGCCTCTATGACTTTTTGACACAAGAGGCGATCGCTCAAAAGCGCTACGCTTCTTCTCAAGCTCACTGTCTCTTGGGAATTCTCTTTTCAACAGGTGTGGCCATGTGGTCCTATGCCATCGTCGCCCATCAACATATCTCCCATCCTTTACCGGGAATCATCGGCTATAGTATGTCTACTATTCACCTATTGAGTATGTTCTTGCTTCTTTGGCCAAAAAATATATCGCTAGCCATTCATACTTTAATAGGCTCAGGCTTTATTCACCAAACCTGCTTTTCTTACTTCACGGGGGGAATTCTTTCGAATATTCCCATTTGGTATAGTCTACTTCCGATCTTAGGAGGAATCGTTCTAGGTAAAAAGGGAGCTCTTACGTGGTTTTTTATCACTTTTTCTACCCTAATGGTTTTTCTCTTTTTGGAAATATTGGGGCATCCCACGCCTTATCTTATCACTGATAAAGGTTGGCTTTACGCTCAACTCCTTCTTACCTTTGCTTGGATTGGCATTTCAACTGGTTTAATTATTCTCTACAATTATCTCAGAGAAAAGGATTTAGAAAATTTAAGTCTGGTTAATAAAAGAATAAAATCCCTCCTCATGATTCTCTCCCATGACCTTGCCAGCCCCCTCACAATTTTAAAGAGTAAAATTCAAAATGTGAAAGAGCCCAGTTTGGCTAATTCCCTGAGCTCTCCTTTGAACTCAATGGAAAAAACCCTTGCCTTAGAACGCCAATGGGAAGCTATTCAAGCGGGCAAAATCACTCTTGAAGAAGAAGAAGTCGACCTCAGCCAAGTTCTAACTGAATTATCCCATGAATATCACGAGAAGCTCCTAAAAAAGTATATTCAACTTAATTTAGAAAACTTAGATAAACCCCAATATGCATTAGGTGATAGGGCCATTTTAAAGAATCAAGTTTTATCTAACCTCTTATCAAATGCCATAAAATTCACACCAAGCCATAAGAGTATCACTGTCAAAGTCATTGAAAACCAGACCGGACTAGAGGTCCATATTGCTGATGAGGGAATTGGCATCGATCCTGATATTAAAGATCATCTCTTTTTGCTTAATTTTAAGACAAGTCGAAAAGGCACTAACGGAGAAAGTGGCACTGGCTTTGGCCTTCCCATAGCCAAAACATACATTGATCAAATGGGAGGATCTCTTAGCTTCCACTCTCACCAAGGCCAGGGAACGACCTTTATTACTCATTTAAGAGCTCCTGCCTAAGTCTGTAATAATGACAGGGCAACTATCTCCTGCTTTTCACACCTGATATACTCGCTGCGTTAAACCCAGAACCCAGGAGTACAACGTGGCCACCAAACATGTTGCCGCAGCACTGACCCTTTTCACACTAGCGAGTGCTCAAGCCCGAACTGCTTATGATTTTCCTGCCCATAAGGATGTAAGCGAAAATAACTACAGTAATCATGGATTTCGTGAAGCTCCTCAACCGATGCGCTTTACAAGCAAATCTCAGATCCCCCTCAATGAAACCATCATGGCCCATGATCGTTACCACAGAGTCTTTAAGAAGGTTGGTAATGAATATCAATATGCTGGCATGATCGCTCGTCTTAATAGACTTACAGTCCTAGACCTTAATGGTGGCGATGAGAATGAATATATCAAAGTTAAGGTAGACTTCTCAGAAGACAAAAATATCCAAGGCAATACTTATTATACTCGTATTCATGGTCTTTCTGAATACGGTGACTTCAAAGAATTTGATGCCGATGTTTATATGGTTCAAAATATTGCAACCGAAAAACTTCGTGTTTATCAAAGAATTTGTAAAGACAACTCTTGCCCGCCAAAAATGATCTTTGAAACGGACTTTGTTTCTGGTGAAAAAAAGGGCGATCCTGAATTTAAGAAAAACACCCACGTGGGAAATTATCGTATTTTTGAGTGGGAGAAATTTTACCAAGATCGTGGTTGGGGTGGACATTACCCCTCATGGTATGACCCCAATTTCCCCAAACAACCAGGCCCAGAAGATAAGTGGAATGATTGGTTTGATGAAGAAGTTATGCCTTGGGAGTTTTGTGAGTCTGATGGAAAGTGTAGCAAAAAGGGAATGATGAGAGGTGCCTTTGGATGGTATACCGCTCTTGTCGAACCTCATTATGGTACTGGTCAGTGGACTCACGGAACTATTGGCTGGGGTGAAGACTCCATGGAAAATATCTACCGCGCTAAGGGCGAAACGACAGGAGGGTTCCTTGCCAATTTGATTACCTCCTTAAGAAGTAGTGGCTGTTCACGAGTTTCCAACCCATCAGTTGCCTTTCTTAGACACCTTCTTCCTGCGGGAACTCCTCTTATCAAGATCTATGCTCTTGAAGCTTATCAAGATCAAGCATCGATGGAGAGAAATTACCGTGTCGGTGAAAAGTCGACTTGGGAATACATCCTAACAAAAGATGGTGTGCGTGAAGTTGGAAAGTTAGCGACGAATGCAGAGAAAAACTACGTGCAAGAAAGAGGGCTAGATACTCCTGATAATGTTCTTATGGAAGGCGTTTACGAATTCAATACCTTTCCATCGATTGTTCAGCACCAGCCCAAACCACTTAAGCGCGGAGGCTACAGTAGCTGGCGAGAAGGTTGTGTTGAAGATGCCGTCGATAACTACACCAAGCCAGGTCAAAAAGAGGATAAAAAAGCCGGTTTTATCGATATCGAAAGACAGGAAAAGATTCGCTCTAAAAAGTGTAACGTCTACGATATCCCAGGGGAACTTTTTAAAGGACGTTTCTATGTGGATACTGGTCTTATCTCTAGCGATTACGACCACCCAGAAGCAGACGGTGTTATTCGTGGAGGATTTCGCTCACAGAAGTTCCCAGCATTCATCGAAGCTAAAAATTATTAAGCAGAAAATATAAATTCACACAAAATGAAAAGCGCCGGAATCGGCGCTTTTTTTATTCTAGAAAACTATTAAGACCACAAATTTCTCTTAACTTAACTTTGGCCCTATCTTTGACATAGAAAGGTCCCATAAACTTAACCTGGGACTTGTCCTTACACTTCACCTCATTGG
>JASBRV010000054.1 GCA_030149295.1 Bacteriovoracales bacterium
GATAAATAGGTAAACTCTATGAGTCAGGAGTCTACGTGGAAGAAGAACATTGGCCATGGGCGAAAGATGAAGTCCTTAAATGCCTATCATTCCTTGAGGGTTTAAATAAGGAAGCGATTATTCTTGAAATGGATGATTACTTTTTAAAAACCTTCCCAGAGTTTAATAATGAGGATCTCGAAAGGATCCTTCAGGAGCTTACCTCCCAAAAGAAGGTCAAAACCTATAAAGCTAAGAACGGAGAAATCCTTTATCAAAAAACGATGCCGAAAAAAAGTCTATGGCGACGTTTTCTCACAAAGATACTTCCCTGAGGTTTCGCTATGAAAATGAATAATGAACTTTCAGTTTTTATTGCAAGAAGAAGATGGTTAAAGAGATTAACCACCCCCCTACTTCCTCCTATCGCCAATAAGATGATATTTAAAAAGATGAATTTCCATTTTGATCCGAGAGATATGAAAGGTCCGTCCTTTCATTTTGCTTATGACCTAGAAAGAGGCTTTAACAATTACGAGGAAGAATCAAAGAACGAGCTTCTTAACCTCATCCCATCGAACGGAATATTTGTTGATATTGGAGCCAATATAGGAATGTTTAGTGTCTATTTTGCGCTTAAAAGAGAAGATATTTCTCTCTTTTGCTTTGAGCCCGAAAAAAGTGCCTTTGCCTGCCTCTCAAAGAATATGCAGCAATTTTCCAATGACAGGGTTCATCTCTTTCACCATGCTCTTGGTAATCGCAGTGAAGAAAAAGAACTTTTTCGCTCCCAAAATAATGATGGCGGCCATAGCCTTATCTTGGATCAACAAGGTCTAAGCGACAGAGGTCAAGGGGACGTTGTCAGTGTCAAAGTTTTTGATGACCTTGTGGAAGATGGCACAATCATGAGTCTTCCGGATGCCATAAAAGTTGATGTTGAAGGTTTTGAACTCAATGTTTTAAAGGGGATGAAAAAGACCATCCAGTTAAAAAAGCCTATCATATTGATCGAATGTGACAACAAGGACCTTTCACAAAAGGGTCCTTTCTATCAGTTTTTTGAAAGCTTAGCGGATGAGGGCTTAGAAGTAAAAAGACCTGGACGAAGTGAAATTTTAAATCTTTCCCAACTTTCAACAATTGCTTGCGATGAATTAGAAAGGGGAAGGCCACTTTCTAATTACTTCTTTCTCTTTTCATCTTAACCACAAAAAGAAAGTTCCTTTTTATGGCCTTTGAAAAATTGAATCACCTGAAGTTTCTTCTTTGGTTTTGTCAGGACTGACCAATAGTAAGGCGACTGAGGGAAAATTCGATTTTCAGGATATTGCCCCCTTGTGCCCCCATTGAGTTGATTCTTCAATATTCTTGCTCCACAAATCAGATTCATCTTAGGCTCTAAAATGGTCTCTGAATTGAGGATACATTCCCTTCCATGGGCAGAGTTTGAAATACTTAATTGCATTAAGCCCTCTGACCATTCACCTAAGGGTGCTTCCCAAAAACGTAATCTGGGATTAAAGGTTGACTCTTGAGATGCAATGGAGGCCATCAAAACGAGCCAAAAGTGAGAACGCTCCTTTGCAGTCGCTTTTTTATATCCATAGCAATCTAAGGCAAGTAAATCTCTATCATCTGGAATGAATTCAGAAAGATTTAAATCATCGATCTTTTCTAGTAAAGCCACTGACCAAGCCTCTTTCCATTTATTTTGAGGGTACCAACGAAGGTCATTTATTTGCGGTGGCGATTCATCACTATCATCGTCGTCCACTCCATCGTTAGCTGGCGGATTATCCTGCGCGGGAGGAGAGACCGGAGGGATCGCCACTTGGCGCTGATCAGTTGCTATCTTTCCTTCATCTGTATTTAGATTCTCGTCACTACATGAGCTCAACAATAAACCCGTCATTAAAAGTATCCA
>JASBRV010000107.1 GCA_030149295.1 Bacteriovoracales bacterium
ATTCGGCAAAAATTGCCTTTTATCTATTTTAAGCCCTGAGAGGGAAATCATTGATTTTAAAGAACACTCTTATGGAGATTCAATGGCTTAAGCGTATATGGATAAATTCATCAAGAGTGGCGATGCCTTTATTTATGGCCAGTAGAAGAGTCATGTCCTTGATAAGTTATTGATATTATGTAGAATAGTAAAAAGACTTTAGAAAAATTAGTCACTTACCGATGAGTTATCATAATCGTTAAATTGCCACTTGGTGGGAGGAAACCATGACAAAGGCCGATCTTATTGCTGCCCTTGAAAAGCAAGCGAACCTAACTCATAAGCAAGCTGAGTCCATCGTTAATATTTGTTTTGACTCAATGATCAAATCTCTTTACTCAGATGAGAGAATTGAAATTAGAGGTTTTGGTTCATTTGCCAACAGAAATTACAAGGCCTACGAGGGTCGAAACCCCAAGACTGGTAAAGTCGTCAAGGTTCCACCGAAGAAGGTTCCTTTCTTTAAAGTTGGTAAAGAACTGAAAGAAATGGTCGACGCTGGCAAAGATAAATACGTTATTCGCGAAGCTTAAGCCTCCACTAAGTCCTTGACTTTAATAGGCTAGGCGAGCATATTAGGAAGCCTCATTACTTAGGTAATGTGGACCTTTGGGGAGACGTGCCAGAGCGGTCCAATGGAACGGTTTGCAAAACCGTAAAGCCGGCGGTTCAAATCCGCCCGTCTCCTCCATTCTTTTGACTCTTATCCCTTCATGGTGGAACACACCGCACTCAAGCCCTAGCCATGGGCATTTAGAACCTTCAATCTGTAATTCGCAAACGACTTAAATCCGTAAGCCCGCTTCTGCACGAGCTTTGAGTTGTTATTGAAAGCCTCGGTTCTAGCATTGGTAATACGAGTTGAGAAGTAACGCAAGATTTCCTCACTCCATTTTTTAAGGGTATTTCTGAGGCGCTGAAGGGGTTTGAGCTTCTTGGTTTCTAACCATTTGATAAGGGCATTGAGAGATCTTCTGGCCTTACCAAGCCCGCGACAGCGGTAGACGGTGTGAAGAGCCTCATTTTCATGAGCAAGGGACTGAATGTTTTCTATGGACCTTTTTATAACCAAGTCATATTTAACTTTAGAATCTTGTAAACGAGGATCGATTTTTAAAGAATAAGGCATTGTCATAATCCTTTCTTTTCTGTTGTCATATAGGGAACAAGACGTGGTGAGGGTTAAAAGAACACAAGTAAAAATCATAAATTTATTCATAGCGAGTTACATAATAGATTTCCCCTTACTTAGCCCAGAGCATATCTCTCCCTATATTCCTCTCAAATGACCAAGTTTAATGCAGGGCGGTTTATATCCTGCAGTTAAGATCGATAACTGAAAGGCAGGATTCTTTTGGGGAATTGAGGCATAGCTTTAAAATATCAATAATTTCTTGTCCTGTGTGACCAACTCCAGTCCAGGAGGCTCGCTCTCTGGTTTTAAGTGTATCAAGGCGACCTGGCCTTATCAAAGTTGTTTTAAAAGAGACCTTTTTTTGTAAAAAAGCTTGAGTTGCTTCAAGACTGTAGTAATCCAAGGCATACTTACTAACACGATAAAGCTCAAAGTCCTGGTATTGATCAACTTCTGTAGTGGAACCAATTGATCCTATATTGAAAATGTAGCCCTGCTTTTCTGTATCTTTCCATTTACAAAAGAGTGCCTTCATTAAATTTGCTTGGCCCCAATTTGCCCATCCTTTGTGAGGGGGGCCATCAAAAGCATTGTTGATAAATACGTCATAATTCAAACTTCGCTCTGCTATTTCTGTAATTGCGGCGGGATCTTTTATATCAAAGCCATCTCTTCTACTAAGATGATCTGCTTGGAAGGCTTTCACGAAATCATGACCGATACCAGATCGGCCGCCTGTTATTAAAACTTTCATACCAAAACTTCCAAAGAGATACCTCTTTCTTTTAAAGTTTTTTCAAATTTTCTGTGAAATTGTTCAATTGTGTAAATTAAACATTCTCTCTCATCTAAAACGTCGTCCTTTTCTTTTGAAAGTACTTCTATAACGATTTTTTCAGGAAGGTTTTCTTCTTTACTAAGCTGCCCCTCAAGATAATTAAGAACAATTTTGAAACTTGAAAGCGTAGGCTCTAGTATAAACCTTTTTTCAAGGTTCTGATCTAGCCATGTAGTAATTTTGCTCATACAACTTATCGAATATCTGACAAGTTTACCTTTTTTTTTGCTCATCTTATTCCTTTCCTACGAGCGGCTTTAGAGACATTATCTAGGATTTATGCAAATTCTAGGATGTTTAATTTTCTTTTGATAATATACTTAACTATTTAGGCAATGAATTCAGTGGAAATTTAACCACTTTAACTCTTAAACCTTATTATTGGAGATTGTGTCAGGATTTTCTGGTCCTAATTTAGGGGTTCAGGTCACTTTTTTCAAGGTTCTGATCTAGCCACTTAGTAAATTTTTTTCCACAACTAAACGAGCATTCGAAAAGTTTGCCTTCTTCTATACTTTTCTTATTCCAAGAGTCCATAATGTCTTTATAGAATTTTTCTTGTAAAACACTCTCTAAGCTCCTTTCGAGAATACTTAGTCTCTCCCTGCCGTAACTATCAAGCATATTGATAAATTGCTGAGCAGGTTTTCCGGTGGCTTCATCAAGATAAACTTTTGGTTCATACTTTTCTTCAAAGAATCTACCGTCATATAGGTTCTCATTGAGTTGGCCACATGGAAGGACAAGTCCCTCATGGTTAATGATAATTTTACTTCCTTTTAGAGCGTCACAGCAAACTTCCACCTTATCTAAGTAATCAAAGAAGTTTTCATGACTTTCTTTAATTTTTTCAAAATTTTGAATGCTTTCATTTAGATATTTTGGATCATCTGTAGGAAGTATTTCGTATTCCTTATTGCCATTCTTGTCTTTTACAGGCCAGCTTTTCATTGGCTCAAACCTTCTTTGATCAAAGAACCTTCCTGTAGAGCGCTTTTGAAATGAAGAAAATCCTAAATCCTTTGCGAGGTTTCGCGCTTCCTCTACCTGATGTTGATTATGCTTGAAGACAAGATAGCTCCATTGAGCCTCGCCGCCTGCATCGATATAGGCTTTGGCATTTTTTAGGATTTTGCTAAAGCTTGTGCCCTTTCTATGGATGGAGTGGGTGTCCTCGAGGCCATCAATACCAAAGGCCACTCTTCCGTAATCTTTGGGAACTATTTTGGCCAATCTCGTCCACCATTCGGGATCGTGAACGGAGCCGTTAGTATGGGTATAAATATAGGTTTGCGGTTTATGCTGTCTTATAAATTCACAGATTTCTAAAAATTGAGGATGGACAATGGGTTCGCCATAGCCACCACAGAAAAAGATTTGTTTTAATCCTGCAGGGTAATTTTCACTTACCACTCTCTTTATCACATCAGGGCTTAGGAACTTCTCTTGAAAGTAGGGATTCGTGGCTCCACCACAGTCATTTCTCGTGCATTGCGGACACGCAGCATTGCAGTAGGTGCTAATTTCAAGCTGAATTTCAATAAGGTTTTCAAAAGAGAAATCTTTAATAAGGCACCTATGGTTACTAAATGATGATTGGTGTTTATTCAACAATAATCGAGATTTAGGCTTTAATCAAGAAGGACTGTGCCATGTTCTTTGCTTTTACAATGTTGGAAATTGCCAATGCCTTCTTGTTTATCTAATTGTAGCCCTAGGGTTTTGATTGAAGTAAGATTTTAAGTAAGTAGTGGTAATTTATCCTACTTTTATGAGCTCTAGGAGTGAGACGCTGGAAGCTAAGATTAGTCAAATACATCGCAGTATTCGAGAGTTTAAAGTTGTCCTCACTCTATTATCCATATACCTGACTATAGCTTGGCTAAATTATCATTTTAATCTCAAAAGAGATGATCATAACCTTGATTTCTACTTTCTTTTTACTTTTCTTCTTATTTCTGGTTTTTCCCTATTTAAAGTTAGGGTAGTCAGAGAGGGACCAATATTTAACTGCAAAGTTAATTGGGTCATACTTCTTTTCTACACCTTATGCTTCATCGTTTCGCGCTATTTTAAGTTTGATGAGATGAGAGTTTGGCTTGATGAATACACTCAGTTTTCCTATGGTAATCAGGTTGAACCTTTTAGTGTGATAAGTAGTTCAACTTTTTATGATACACAACCTCCTTTAGATTATGTACTTAGTGGATTTTCAGGATCCATTTTCGGATATAGCGCTTTCGCGATAAAAGTAAATGCCCTGATTTTTTCTTTTTTATTCGGTGCTCTTTTACCGCGGACTCTAACTTTTTTTACCAACAATTTGTATCTAAGGTGGTTTCCTAGTTTTATCATTGTTTTTTCCGGTCCCGTCTTGGCCTACTCTATGGAGGGGCGGCCGCTCATGATTGCTTTGTTTTTTAGCTTAGTCTTCTTAACCTTTGCCTTAAATTTTATTAAAACAGGGAAGGATTGGTCTTGGCTTTTCGTAAGTGAGCTTCTCTTTGTCCATACCACTGGGCTTCAGCCACAGGTATTTATTTTCTTTTCTCTCATTGTATTGTCATTTTATTTGTGGCGAAAAAAGAAGACCAAAGAAGCTATTCTTTTACTTGGAAGTGGATTTTTAACTTTTCTAGTTCATATACCCTTACTTTTTCTCCTTATCGGGGGAAATGCTGGTAGGAATAACTTTTTACCCACTCATTTAATCGATGTGTTTAAAGTCCTTAATCTTGATAATTTAATACAATTTATGGGTATTTATAAAGAAGATCATATAATGATCATGGGATTTGGGATTCTTCCAACGATAGCTTTGTTTTTTTCTTTAAGGAAGAAAGATACGTTAAGAACATATTTATTGCTTTTGCCTTTTATTTTTCTCATTGGCTATTTTTTTCTTTTTAAAACCTTTGTCTCATGGAAATTTAGTGCTCGATACACCTATTGCTTCTTTTCCCTCTATGGAGTTGCCCTTGGCATATCGTTGAGTTATTTTGAGAAACTTTTTGAGAGAAAGACTTTTTTTTATTCTATTTTGATAGGATTTTTTTCCCTTGGCGTTTTTTATAATTTTAAAAATACCTTTATTGAAAATCATTTAGATATCTACAGACCTGACTGGGAGGGTGTTTATAAATATCTTAATAGGGAAGTGAGCTCTGAAGATTATATCCTACGAGTTGGGTATAACCAGTATGGAGAGTGGAGAGGAGATATTTATGTTGGTGATTATATCTTTGGAAATTCGCTCGTACAGTCTAGATTGTTAAGACATCATAGGGTCAAAAATTGGACTTTTTCAAAAGATCTTTTTGTAGACAAAGATGTAGATTATAAAAGAGGGGGAAGAAATTTATATATTTTAAGCTTACCGGGTATAAGGCCTGCACCATTTCGCGATTTAATGACCAATATCACTTATAAGAAGAAAGAATTTTTTGAAATAGATGTTTTTGTGATTCCCATTCGCGAAAACCTTTATGAAACGACTAAAGAATACTTTCTAGAGTTAATTGAGAGAGCTCCCAAAAATGAATATTCAGTGCCCTTTTATGAAAGTTTACTTTATTTAGAATATAAGTTTGGTGAATCAAAAGAATTTAGCACCAAGTTATTAGAGGATTTTAGAAATATTAGATTGAATAAAGGGGCCACGGCCTTTGGGAGAATTATGCCTAAAAAAGATCTTCATAAACAACGAATTGATCATTTTGAGGAATTAATGAAAATTAAGTGGAAGGAATCAATTTGATATTTCACGAGTGTGAAAAAAAAGCACTCTATCAAATGAAAAATATACTTACTTATTCATAGGAAAGGCTTCTTAAAGTATTTACCAACCTATATTTCAATTTAGAGAAAAAGGGATCGTGATGCTTTTGAAATTATTTAAACTTAGCTTTATTTCTGTTTTCTTGTTTTCCTCTATTTCTTATGGCTCAACATCTGATTCCTTTTGTTATTCTCAACAGTTAGATTTTGGAATTCATCCTAGTGGCGCTTATGTAACCTCCTTTTGCTTTAAAACGAAAAGCAGTTGGGGTGGGAGTACTTCAAAAGAAGTTTCTCAAAAAGTCTGTGATCAATGGTCACAATTTTTAAATTTGGAGCATCCACTTAAGGCCAACAGCTTTAGCGATAGCAATAAATGTGCTCAGGCGCTCTATAGACAAGAATTGAACTTTGTCCCTCCCCAATCCGAACTGTCGCCGAACCTTTTCTTTAGCGTTTCCCAAAATCTTTTACCAGATAGTAGCGTGAGACGTGACCGTGGAAAGTTTCAATCTCATCTTATCTATACTCCTGCTGGATCAAACAGGAATTTTGTTGCAGGCCAAATGTTTGTTAATGATGGTGGCGCTGTGGATGCACCTGCCTACTTTGACGAAAATGGTGAGGAACTCACGCGATGGATCCTAATTGGTGATAGAATTTATTGCGGTCAAACCCAAAAGAATATCGCTTTTTCAAGCTCCCAAGAAGAAAAAGGTATTTACGTAGCGAGGCCTGCAGCCGGAAGAAGGACTGAAGCTTATTACCAAGAATTTAAAAGAGATGATTTTTATATTTACTACAAAGCAAAAACGCAGCTTCCTGATCTGGAAGCCGATTTTTTGAAGGTAAGTAAAAGAGGAAGGACCAAACAAAAATATAGTTTTTTCCAAAATTCAAGTTTTACAAAAGCTGTTGTTGAATTTGAATCTCCCTATCACCCAACAGAAGTTTTTAAAAATGGCTCGAAAAGAAGAGATTGCGAAAGTTTATAGTTAAAGAGAAAACGAATTGCTTAATTTTCAGAGAGATCTATTTGAATAAAGTCTGTATATTCAAACATAAGTTTCAAAATAAATACTTATAAATCGTCTTCAAAGTGTGATTTTAATCAAATACATCTTGCCTAATTTTAAATAGGATCCATCTAAAATTCACTCCTATTAAACCTAGGCTAAAAATGAAATTTCAGTCGATCTTACTTTATTTTTTTCTTACACCCCTCTTGGCAATTGAGGAGGTCAACAATCACACAGACCTTGAGCCTTTGATTGTTGAGGAGAAGGCGTTAGTCAGTCCCGCAGAGGGCATTTTCCCCACAAAGGGGACGGGTAATAACTTCTCAGATGGTGGTGACTTCTTAAGAAGTATCCCGGGCCTAACGGGATCCCGCTTTGGTGGCCATGGTGTTGATCCAGTCATTAGAGGGCAGGTGCAAGATCAACTAAATGTCATGGTGGATGATGCCTTTATTTTCGGAGGATGTCCCAATCGCATGGATCCTCCTTCTTCCTATGCTAGCATGAGTACTTATGATGAGGTGATTGTCACAAAGGGTTATCAAAGTGTTCTCAATGGACCAGGGGCCTCGGGAGGAACGGTAAAGTTTAAAAGGGGAGTTCCTCAATTTGATGGCAAGTTCTATAAAGGTAATCTCACGTCTCAATACGATAGCAATAGTAATCAATCAGATGTTAGCGGGAATTTAAGTATTGGAAACAGTGATTACTACACTTCAGTGAATGGAAGTCATCGTTATGCAAATAGTTATAATGATGGTGATGATGTTGAGGTCCGTTCGGCATTTGAGGAAAATAGTTATGGTGTAACCCTAGGTTTGACTCCGGGGCAAATGGATCATTATAAGATCTCCCTTCAAAATCATGAAATACTAGACTCTCTCTTTCCCGGTGCAGGGATGGATAGCCCTTATTCAAAAACAACGAACCTTTCGCTTTATGGCACTCATGATTGGAAGGGACTATTTCTTAAAAAAACGAAATTGAATATCTATAATGCGCAGGTTGATCACCAAATGGACAATTACTCTTTGAGGCCTCAAGGTGCTTCTCTTAGAAGGGTTGATAGTACTTCGGATACCAAAGGCCTCAAAATTGAAAATGAGATAAATGTAGCTGGTATTCGTCTCGAGAATGCTCTCGAATATAGAAAGAATGAAAGAGATGCAAGTCGTTTTGAAGGGACTAATGTAAATAATGTAACAACCTTACAGTCTTTGATGTGGCCTGGAATTCAAATTGAACAATATGGTTTCGCCTTAGAGGGGACTCACAAGTTAGATAAGACTAAAATTGTCGCTGGTGTTCGAGGTGATTTTTATCAAATAGATTATGCTAAGTCAGATATTGTCTCCTCCCTTACTAATAGAAGTGCTAATGATCTTTATCGCCAATTTTATGGTTATGGATCAAGTTCTCAAGATGAAACAAATATTGGTGGTCTATTAAGGATTGAAAGAGAAGTGAGTTCGTCTGTTTCATTAAAGTTGGGATTAAGTCGTTCTATAAGAACTGCAGACGCAACAGAAAGAGGCTTGGCAAATGATATGGTAATGATGGGTAATAATCGCTCTTGGGTAGGTAATCCACTTATTGCTCCTGAAAAGCACCATCAATTAGATATTCAAACTCTCTATCGTGCCAAGAATTTTAATATGGGACTTTCTCTTTATTACAATAAGGTTGATGATTATATTTTAAGAGATTCTGCCAGAGGACAGAGTGGAATTCTCGTCAATTCAACGGCTGCAGACGTATACACCAATATAGATGCTTATCTTGCTGGTGCAGAGTTTGATTCTCGTTATTCATTTTCTCATTGGGCAGAGTTCTCCTTCAATTTCTTTTATACTTATGGAAAGAATGATAGCTATGATCTACCTCTCGCCCAGGTACCCGCCTTTCAAGGAAGTTTGAGAAGTGATTTTAACTTTGTAGATGTCATTGTTCTTAGTCCTGAGCTTAGGTGGGCATTTAAACAAACACGCATTGATTCAGATGCTGCTAATGGAAGTGGCCGCGATGTGAGAGCTACTCCCGGTTATGCTGTTTGGAATCTGAAGGCCACTTATAAGCTAAGAAAAGAGTTAAAATTCACACTTGCTGCTAATAATATTTTTAATAAGAAATATGCAAATCACCTCAATCGCTCAAATATTTCTGATGCAACAGAGGTTCAGGTATTCGAGCCAGGTAGATCTTATGTCGGAGGATTGTACTATAGTTTTTAAGGGCTTTTATTAAATATTAAGTGATAAGGTTTTTAGTTACTTAAAATTTAGAACTTAAAATTAAGGAGCTTGAATGCCTCTTGACTTCTTCTTTTGCGGCGAAGAAATAAGAATCTTTCGGCTGCATAATGGAGATAAAATAATCCGAGCACACCACCAGATGTCAGGCTTAGGTAAATAATATCAAAAAAGCCATCGCTAACTGGTGGCCAGGGCTGTCCCTCTCGACCCCTTAGAACCCCGAAGAAAAATGGCACAAGCTCAGCATATTGATAAACTAGTAACCCTCCGAGAAAAGTGAATACTCCTCCGTGGATTAGTCTTGTCCACCACTTCGCAGGTAAAGAAGAATGTGAAGAGGAGTTTTTTAAAGCGTAATTTTTGTGCATTCGCAATGTAAACCCAATGGAAATAATACTGTGACTTATTAACCAAAGAGCGAGATAAAAAAAGTTCGGCGAAAGAGAGATGACGATAATTTGCCCAAGCATCATCAAATAATAAAAAACTTTTGGAATCGATCGCCTTGAATTCTTTAACTCAAAATAAATAAAAATAACCGTCACTGTTAAAGATAAAAGGATCGTTCCCCCGACTAAAACATTGGAATGATTTGTGACATCAGGAAAATAGGAAAAGAATCTTCGGTAGCGAAAACTATTTGCAAAGAGGGCTAGGGGAGCTAAAAAACACGCAAACAGGTAACAAAAAAACTTATCTCTTGTAAGAGCGTAACCTTCTTTTTGTTGTGAACTCCTTCTGTATAGAGAAAGGATGCCATAGTGTTGGCGTGAGTGATGCCAATGATGAGCAAAAATATAAATAGCAGTTGAAAGCAGAAGTAAAAAAGATTTAAGCTCCTCGTAACTTGATGAAATATTACTTGGTGTAATCAAATAAAGAAAAATAATTAATGTAGGTAAAAGAAAGATCATAAAGGCTTGAAGCAATTTTGTCTTATCCGAAAAAAAGAGTTCCTGATTTTGGGAACAGATAAAATCACCCCAAAGGGGCCAAAGAGATGGCAGTAGTCGACAATGACGGCAAAAAGGATGAGGTAGTAAGCACTGTCTTTAGAAAAATCAAAAAGATAACGGCCACTGATAAGAATGAGAAATAGCCAAAAGAAGTTAAAAATCCAAAATACGTCCCATTTTGGCGAAACAAGCCATGGACGGATCATATCTTCTTTTGTCGTTAAAAAACTATCATCACGCACTCGATCAGCCTCCAATAACAGTAGTTTAAGATAAAAAATAAGTGCTTGCCAGATAAATTATATGAGTTCGGGATGTTAGGAATAGACAAATTGATAGTTTATAAAGGTTGGTTATTGTTTAAAAACTCACTCATATCTTTCCTTAAGACTTGTTGTATATTATGAGGTTTTCCCGTTTTCGCATTTTTGAATGGATTTGGAATTTCCCAAATGATCTTTCCATTTGTGTCAATTTCAACAGCGTAGCCCCCATTTTTGTGATTGGCCGAAAGAATGTTTCCATTGGGTAAAATTTGAACACTTCCACAGCATTCATAGGAACTGAAACTTTCTGGTGGGTTTGCTTTAAAGAGAGATTGAAAAGAATTAGTTTTGGGGTTGTAGGTTTTAATCTCTGAGTACTTCTTACCAAATTTTTCTCCAGCATTATTGTGTAATAAGAGGAGGTTGCCATTCTTTAAAACCTGTATGTCATGGTAGCGAAACTTTCGACCCACATGTTCAAGAGGAATATGCCAGATTATTTTTTCTAAGTTTTTATCGAGAATGAAAACAAGGGGGTAGGGGTTGTTGCTGTTGACGATAAAGTTGCCCTCCTTAAAGGCTTCATTAAAGTTTTCAGCGTCATTTTTTGGAATCTCATAAAAAGAATTAGCATGGGAATATTCATTTTTTATTTTCCATACTTTTCGAAATCCCTCTGTCGTTTTAGCTAAGGAGGTTGGCTTGATAATCTTTTCCAAAGCTTTTCTTTTTTCATAAAAGTCGAAGTAGGCGATTTCTTCCCCTTTGAGATTGAATAAACTAAGTCGGTCAAAGCGAACTTCTTTACCCTTATACTTTCTTAGTGATGACGTCATAACAAGGGCTCGGTCTTTCTTTTGGTTGAGGGCAAGATGATGATGGGTATGTATATTTTTTTCCCATAAGACCTTTCCTTGACCATCCACCATTCGAAGAAAATCAAAGTTTCCAGCAATGTAGGAGCCATCATTGAAGTAGACACATCTTAAACCATAGATGAAGCGAATGGTGTTTCCTTCCTCATCTAAAATGGAGCAGAATATAAGATTGTGTTGCTTTTTACTTTTAGCAGCTAAGATTTTATTATTAAAAGTGGCAAGAACAATAATTGTCACTAAGATCGTCTTGAGGCTAAATGTCACAAACGTCATTGTCTTCATACGATAAGGAACGATACCCTTTATGAGCTTTCTTCGTGGTACTTTTGTCACTTTGTTATTTTTTATTCTGCCACTGAGCCCAATAATTTTAGGGCAAAATGTCATGAATGGCTATTCTTTGAAGGACTTTGGAGATTTCACAAAGGATTGGAATCTCGTTTCAGTTCGCTTTCGTAAAGACTCTGGAGAGATGCGTTATACTTATGCTAACAAGAAAGCTTGGACGGCTTTAAACTCAGAGAGTGTCGATTATCAAAATGGCTCCATTTTTGGAAAGGTTAGTTACGTAACTTACCAAGATGAAGACTTTCCTAGTTCTTTTATTCCCTCACGACCAAGTCGCGTGCAGTTCATGGTTAAAAATAAAGGGTTATATAAAAAAACAGGTGGTTGGGGTTTTGCTATTTTTAAACCCAATGGTGATCTCATGCCAGGAGACATGAATGAGAAAATAGATTCTTGTTTTGCTTGTCACTCACTTGTTGAACATAGAAACTTTGTTTTTTCGAGAAGACAAAATAACAATCTGCCAGAGGAGAATTCCCCCTCGAAGTTAAAGTTCAAAAAGGAAGAGATTAAAGATCTTCCTTCCCACATTAGAGAACTTATTCCAAGCAAAGAAAAGAGTCTGTTCTCTTTGCAGGGAAAGCTAAGGAGCCATCTCTTTTATGGAACGCTCGATGAAATTAGGCCAGCTCTTATAAAAAAGAGCTTGAAAGAATCAGCACCCGCGATACTTTTGGGCATAAAAAGGAAAAAGTTCTCTCTTGTCCTTAGAGATATAAATGAAAATAGATGTGCAAAAAATGAGGTTCCATTTCTCTCTTACCACTCCGGCCCCTCACCAAAGAATAAAATTATTAAATTAAAATTTTGTCAGGCTAAAATATGAATACGATCTTAAAGATTGTCTTTATCGCGAATATTGTCTTCTTGAGTTGCTCGAATCTTAAAGAAAAAGATAGTGTGACTAATCTCGTTCTCAGTAGGGTGCCTTATAAAAAGCAGGACTACAGTTGGAGTCTTATTTCATCAAATATTAATGAATCAAATGCTAAAAAGTTATTGACCTCAAAAGAAAAGGCTTTAAAACTTTTTTTTGAAAAAAAGTATGATCCTTATACTGGTGAAATTATTGGTTTAGAGGAATGCCAAAATAAGAACCTGCCCAAAAGTGAACGAATTGATGACAAAAAGAAAATTCTCAATATCCATCATGTTTACGCCTCTGTGGACAGGGTGATAGGAAAGTGTACGGACTCTGAGAAGCTCCTTAAAGTTCAATATCATTTACTTTATTGTAAAAAGGAAAAAGCCTTGTTTGCTATCCGTTATTTTTACTCTCCACAAAGAGAATGGTTAAAAGGGGATAGGTTGTCTTGCCCTTAGCGAGCTTTATTACTAACTCACAGGACAAATAAGCCTTACGCTCTGAGAATAATCGATCCAGTCATCGCCATGACCACCGCTTCCACCGTTTTGGCAGTAACCGGTCCGTTTGCATGATGAGGGATAACGAAAACCAAAGAAGCGAAAACGGTTGCTTCCGTCATCAATGTACCATTTGAAATGACCATTAATGAGCTTGGTCCTGCCCACTTGTGCCCTCTGGTGCATTCGCGAGTCATTCATCATGGCATTGATGTTAGTGTATCTTTGGGCTTCATTGTTAGGATTTTTCGGTCGAGCAGTGTAGACATTACCTTTTTGCTCGGCATAATCGCGAATCTTTTGCGCCTGAGCACGATTGGGAAGATTACAACCCCATTTTCTGGCGACCTCTTTTGCTTCACGAAAGGTAAAGTTCACATAAGTCCCATCTGAAAGAGTGAGTGCATCATTAAAAACTTTAAATTTTCCACCTGGGAGATCAAGTTCAGTTTTAGCATGTCGACGTGGGCCTTCTTCTATAATTTTTTTGACTAAGGCCTTTCGTTCTTTTTCATTTTGGATATTGTATTTTCCTTTCTTCATTGAGAATGGGGCACCTTCAGAGACCAGTTTTTCTGCATCAGAGAGAATATTATTAAAACAATCATGTTCACATTTTTGTTCTGGTGGCAATCCTATGCGCTCAATATCATCCATGACCGTGATCACCTCATCCGCTGCGAGCCGAATAAAGTTTCCTTCAACATTGGCCTTGTGAGTAACGTAGTCTCCAGAAAGCTTTTTGTTATTGCGATCAAAAATAGTTAAATGATAACTGCTGCCAGATTTTGAAGTAATTTCAAAAGTATATCCACTATCGCTTTTAATCATTCTTGTACTTCCGGAATCTTTATTAAGCACTTCTATTGAAAGTCGCAGACGGTGTCTTTCGGCGGCGAACAATGAAGTAAGATAAAAAAGAAACGTGCAAAGAATGACAGGTATAAGCTTCACTGTGGAATTCCTTTTTAAAGTCTAAATTAATTTTATTATATCACCAATCGGATTAAAGCCCCCATGAGTTTATGGGCGTTTGTTCGATAATTTCCTGAAAATTCATTACTTTAAGGGGAATGGGGCATTTTTCTTAATTTTCTAGGGAAAAGATCCGAAAAGAAACCTATGAAAATAATCAGTAATATCTTTCTTCTTATCTCCTTTCTCATTTGTAGCGACGCCGTAGCTTATGAGGGTGTCATGCTTAGGCAAATTGAGAATAGTTCAGAATTTAAAAAGTTTTATAAAAAGAGATGGAATGAACTTCATAGCAATAAAACAAAAGCCCCATTAGAACAATGTATTCATGATCAGTATGAAAGGATTGATCCAAATAGTGCCTATGGTAGGCCTCCAAAGAATCAATATGTAAAGGCCCGCTTTGATGACTATCGCAATCGAAGTTATCAGGGACCTTTTATTATGACCCCTTTGCAGGGTTGTATCAGGCACCATTATCTAAGTGAATATTGCAGCGATCATCATGATCAATCGGTCATTTGCAATGGTCAGGTTTTTACTCAAACAGGGCAAAACCCAGACACTCCAGGTAAGGCCATCAATACAGGAAAGGCTCAAAAGGATCTCATCAAAGATTCAGCAATTGATAAGGCCGTCAAAGAAGCTATTGAGCACTAAGTTTCTCAAATAAAGTAAATTCAGTTTAAAAGTAGCATAGCAGCGCCTACTAGACCGGCGCTGTCTCCAATTTGGTGTTGGTAAACTCTAGGTCTTGAGCCTTTGACAAATACTTTTTGCCAAAGGTCCTCTTCCAAGTTTTCATAAATTTTCGAAATGGTGCTAATGCCACCACCGAGCACAAAATAGTCGGGATCAAAGAGGGCACACAAATTAGCGAGAGACTCTACTAGATCTCTTTGAAAGCGCTTTTGCACTTGAACGGCATGGGCATTATCTAGGGAGAAAATTTCAGTGGCTCTTAAATTCTCACCAGATAAATTGAAATACTCTTTTTCAATACTCGGGCCACAAAGATACTGTTCAGCACAGCCCTTTCTTCCACAGTAACAATCAAGACCATTGGGATGAAGTATGTAGTGGCCTATTTCAGTACCACCTCCATGTCTGCCTTCAAACATATTTCCCCGTATAATAAGGCCACCGCCATTACCTGTGCCAAGAATGATGCCGATAGCGATTTGTTCAGCTGGTTGGCACTGAGTCTTGTTGGCATGAAGAAGGCCAGCCCCACGATGAACTTCGGCCAGGGCAAAGAGATTGGCATCATTAGCTAGTTTGGTTTCAATCCCACTATCCTTGGGAATACCGAGGGCCGTTTTCAAGTCCTGACTAAAATCTTTGCCAATAAATATCTGAGAATTACCGTTGATCATTTTGTTGGTTTGCGGATCAACGGTTCCTGGTAAACCAGCGCCAATTCCATCGATTTGAGTGAGATTAATTTCATTTTCTTTAAGAAGGGATTGAATGTGTAAAGCCAATCGCTCAATAACTGAGTCGTAACCACGGTCTCTTTGTGTAGGCATGCGTTTACTATCAATGAGAAACCCATTTTTAAAAAGACCAGCTTCTACTTTTGTCCCGCCAACATCGAGTCCAATGGTATAGCGCTCTCCCTTGTCTCTGCGATCGTTCATGGGGTTTCCTTTTCTCTTTTAGGATGTAACGATATTAACATTTTATCTTTTACGAAAGAAGCTTGGAAACTATTACTATTATTGATTCAACCCTTAATTAGGCTTACCGTGTATTAAAGTTAATTTTACTTTTCTTATTTTTTGGTAAAAGGGAAATTTTATGAAATGGTTATTGTTAATTATGTTGCCTTCCATAGTATTTGCTGGTGAGTTTAAGCCCATTAAAGTGGATCAAAAAAAAGGTTATGATCTCGTTAAAAGTGAAAAATGCGACATTCATATTTCTTTTGGATCCTATGGCTCAGGGACCCCTTTTAAAGTGAAAAAGAAAATCGATTCTCATCTGCAAGAATCTAACTCAATTAAAGAGGCCTATTCTTGGTATTGGGGAAAAGAGGGTGAGCATGATTATTGTCTTGTTCTTAAAGATGAATCCCAGATCAAAGAAATGTTTAATGACCTTAAGATGTTTATTCCTGAACACTCTAAAAAGGGTTATACTCAACTTAAAGCTAAGGGGAATTTAAAGTGGTCGACCACTTGGCCAAAATAAGGAAGCATAGTGAGGCAAAGGCATTTTAGAGTCTTAAAGGAATCGGGAGAGAAACAGCGCTTTTCTAAAAGAAAATTCCTTCAATCGATGTTCAAGGCCGGTCTTGATAAAAGGGCGGCAAATGAAGTTCTCAAGAGTCTCCTTCCTGAGTTTAAAGAGGGCATTTCAACTAAAAGAATTTATCAAAAGGCGAGAGCTCATATTCAAAAACGCTCTCGACGTGCTGCTTCTGCATACTCATTGAGGCGCTCGCTTCTCCACTTTGGACCTGACGGTTTTGCTTTTGAAAAATATATAGCTGAAGTTTTAAAACTTTATGGATATGAAGTCGAGGTGAGTCGCACTTTAAAAGGCTTTTGTGTGACTCATGAGGTGGATATCGTTGCCTGGAAGGACGACAAAACGATTTTCGTTGAATGTAAGTTCCATAATAGATTGGGAAGAAAAGAAGATGTGAAAACACCTCTCTATGTCGACTCAAGAAGAAGAGATTTAGAAAAAACTTATGACTTTGATGAGTTTTGGTTGGTGATTAATACAGAATTTACTTCAGATGCTCTTCAGTATGGGCAATGTGCCGGACTGGTTCTCAAGGCATTGGGAGACAACGGAGGAAGTAATTTGTTTGAATTTATTAAGCAAGTTGCAGCTTACCCTATTACATGCCTTAATACCTTGAGAAAAAAAGATATACCCCTACTTATTGAGAGAGAGTTTTTTCTAGTTAGAGATCTCCTCAATGAGCCTCATGTTTTGGAAGAACTTGGCTATTCTTATCCGAAAAAGAGGGCGATTTTAGGCGAAGCTGCTATCTTGTGTTCAACAGGAGAAGAATAATAGTGAAGATAACAAGTTATGGTGCTGCCAATGAAGTGACGGGTTCTAAACACCTCCTCGAAATTAAGGGCAAGCGCATTCTGGTGGATTGTGGTTTATTCCAAGGAAATCACCAAGGAGATAACCTAAAAGCGATTGATGATCTTAAAGATATCGATGCAGTTTTTTTGACT
>JASBRV010000076.1 GCA_030149295.1 Bacteriovoracales bacterium
GCCTGATCTTTCCGTTGGAATTCTTCAGCACTTTGATAATATTCTCGACGAAGAGAAAAAGAGTAAAATTTATCAAGGCAAACTCGATGTGTTAGAGGAAGTTTTTCAAAATGGTCACTGCTTAGAGCATGACGTAAATGCTTTGGTTCCAAAAATTCAAGACGAAACAATAAAAGAGTATGCAGCGAAATTGGAGAAGGTGTGAATTTTCTCATCATCGACGACAGTGATGATGCAAGAGAACTTCTCTCTTTTCTTTTAAAAATGGATTTTCCTGAGTCTATTCGTGTTTTGGCACATTCTGGAAATGAGGGAATCACCTTCTTGAAGAGGTTTTCCGAAAAAATTCAAGTTATCATCTGTGATTATCGTATGCCTGATGGTGATGGGCTTTCAGTATTTAAGGCCTGGCAACAGTCTTATTCCCACATTCCTTTTATTCTCTATTCTCCTGATGCACTCAGAGTGAAAGGTGAGTTTCTCAGTCATTCCCATAGGGATCACAGGAACCTTTTCTTTTATGATAAGACGGAGGGAATTGATGGCTTTATGGATTTAATGAAAAAACTGATGACAGGTAGTGAAGAACAATTGCCGTTGGCCTAACACTTTTACCTTCCTCTTATTTTTCTTCTTCCTGTTCATCTTCTTCACTGAGAGAGTCGGTTGGTGCCATATTATCCCCTTGATTGAGGGCCTCGAGCACTGGAAGGGTGATTTTTTGGCCCACCATTAAGTTATGACTCAGTTTTTGGTCTTGTTGTTGTCTTCTGACAAGCCAATAGGGAAGTTCGACTTCTTTAAGAATCTGAGTCAGAGTGTCTCCTCTTCTCACTGTGTAGGTCTTTTCTGAAGCTACACTATAGTTTTCAAAGAAGTCTTCTTGAATAGAAAGGTGATAGGAGTTTCTCTCTTGAGTAAATCGAAGCTTTGTTTCGTCATCCATATAAAGACGAATCTTTTGGCCCATAAGGATGACTCGGCCAAACGCAAGTGAATTCCATTGGCGAATTTTTTGAGTCTTGACCTGCAGCCATTCGGCGTAGTGGCCAAGGGTTTCATCTGTCTCGACAATAATTTCATAAGTATTCTTTTTAACTTTTTTTGTTTCTAATTCATACCCCTCTAGCTTAGGTGCAGTAAGGGGAGGGAAGGGGCCGTACAGTGGGGCAGGGCTGACTTTCGCTTCCTTTTTTGTTGTATCGCGAGAGTCAAGACTTTCAAGGGACGGACCAACCTTTGGCATTTCCTTTTTTGCGACGAGCACTGGCTCAGGTATAATCTTTGTTTTCTTTCCAGGTATTTTTAATTTCATACCGGCATAAATTCGAGAAGGATCACTTAAGCGATTAAAGATAACCAAATCTCTCATGTTAACTCGATAATACTGAGAGATCTCAAAGAGGTTCTCTCCCCGAGAGACAATGTGTAACCTTTGGGCATCCCCCTGGGGGGTAGAGGTTTCAAGAGCTTCAAGTTTTTTATGAATTTGAGCGACATTAAGACCTGATCTATTGGGGATATAAATAGTGTGCCCTTTGGGAAGAGGTAAACTCATAGAGTAAGCTGAGCGCCTAATAGAAGGGTTATATTCTTTAAATTGAAACTTTGAGACTTGGGTGGCACCGAGGATCTCTGTTATACTAAGTGCTTTAGGGAGAACAATTGGCTTTAGGTCTAAGGCTTTAGGTGCTTTAAAATTGGGAAAGTACTTTTCAGGTTGAGAAGAGATGAGAACAGTGGCCATAAAAGTCGCATAAAAGTTTTTTGAGGCAAAGCCAAAACGACGACCGCGATAATTTTCAATAATTGTATGAATGTCAGTCGTTCCTAGCTTACGAATTGCCCTTTGCATGCTCCTCGCACCATGGTTATAAGCCGTTAAGGCCAATGGCCAAGAATCGAGCAGTCGGTAATTGTCTTTAAGAAGACGAAGGGCCCCTTTGGTCGCCTTAAAGGGGTCTCTTCTTTCATCGACGGTGTAGCCTATTTTTAAACGATAAAGTCTTGCTGTAGCCCGCATAAATTGCCACATCCCTGCGGCACCGACTTTTGAGTAAGCATGGGGATTAAAACTGGATTCAACATGGGGAAGAAACTTTAACTCTTCTGGTAGATTAGCCGCTTCTATTTCTTGTTCAATAAAGGGCATATATTGATAGCTTCGTTTTAGTCCTTTGAGATATCGATCTTTTAGTCCATATTGAAAACGCAGATTTCGTGCCATTTGCCGGAGGTTATTTGGTGATTGGGGGCCGATAATTTCAAATAGCTTTTTTTGGTCTTCATTATATTGCTCAGGTTTACTCTTTGCCATGGAGCGAAGGAGCTTTTTGTAATGGTTTCGTTGCCCTTTTAAATAACGCCTTCTTTTTCTACGATTTTTTGGGAGAGAGACTTTTTTATAAACTATACTGAGATCTTCGCTATCATGTAAGAACGCTTCCTGGGTGGTAATTTCTGTGTAAACTTTTATCCAAAAATTCACTCTTCTTTCTACATTCCCTTTTATGGGGAACTCCGGTGAGAGAGCGTTAGCACAATGGAGAGAGAGAAAGGTAATAAAGATCGTGGCGATAAATTGGAGAATCTTAGGTGGAAAGCTTAGTGGTAAATTAATTTCTGATGAGGGCCTTAAGGTACTGGGGGCCAAGTTGATTAATATTCGGTTCCACATAAGACCTCTCAATTTTATTTAGGCTTCCATCTTTAGAGAGCTTTTTTAAACAAGTATTAAAAGTATCACGATGAGCTTTCTTTTTAAAGCTTGCAAAGAACTCGGTCGCTTTGAAAACACCATGAAAGCGAATTGGTATGTTTTTATACTGAGGAGATTCTTTTAAAATACGTTTGTAAAACGCCATAAAAATTAACCCATCACTAAAGACAGCATGAACTCTATTTTTGAGAAGCATCTCGACATGTGTTTTTTGATTTGAGGTCTCCACATAACTAGAAAAGAGAGAAGTATTGCCTTCAACACCTTGGAGAAGTGACTTACCATCAATAAAGGTGATGACATCTTTGCCCTTGAGGTCTTTTAGTGAAGAAATGCCATTGGGAAAATCGGCGTCTCTGACAATCGCTCCGTTGTAGTATTTAATATAGGGTTGGGTAGGAAAACCTTTCACTTTTGTATTTGAGGGAACTGTTAAAACCCCATCATAATCTACTTGCTTGCTTTGGGAATAACTTCTTATATGGCGAACAAAAGGTTGTAGATCGATTTGAGTTTTGATGTTCATGCAATCAAAGATTTTTCGAAGGATTTCAGCTTCCCGGCCACTTGTACCATTGTCTTCCATATTCTCAGGTAGATAGGGACCTACTAAAGAGAGCTTTTGAGCGGCAAAAGCTTGGCTTAATGATAATAAGAGAAACAAGGTGACAAACTTCATACTATTTATTTATTTCACATTATGGACTAATTTGAAATACCCTATAGGAAAAGGAAGGGGATGAAGAGACTCGACTTTTGCGAAGACTTTTTGAATGGGAGTGAAGCATCTCTTTATGACCTCTTTTGCGATCATGGAAAACTTGGAGAAAAGGCCCTTGGCTACGGTCATAAGGTCACCTTTAATGATAAGCGCTCTCCCCTTATTTCTGATTTAAAAGAGCGCTTTGGTGATCACCCAAAGGCCTTCTTTTCCGATGATTTAGCCCAGTCAATAACTCTTGAGCGTGATGCTGTTGTTTTTCTTCTCGGTGTCGGAGGTCATTTAATGATCGATTGTTTGGAGTCCTGGCAAAGCTCAGATCAATTAAAGGGAAGAATCTTTGTGGCCATCCCTGCTTACTATTCTCTTGAACTGAGACTCTTTCTCAGGTCTATAAAAGCAAAAGTTTTAAAAGAGGGTTTTGCTTGGGAAAAAAAAAGAGGTTACCACTGTTATGCCTTTCATTTTGATGATCGGGGAGAGTTGCTGGAGCCCTTCTGCCTTAACTTTTGGAAAAGGGTTTATCACAAGGAAAAAGGGGGGGAGAGGTACCTTAAACTTATGGTCAAAAATCTTAAAAATAAGAAAGAAAAAACGAGCTTTGAAGTAAAAATTTATGATGAATTACAAGTCTTGCTCGCTTAAAAACTGTGTAAAATCGGTCTCTTATATCATTTGTGAGAGGAGGGAGAAAGTTGGGTTGGCACAATGTAAGATAAATTTATTTTGATCTCCCTCGTATTGTGTCATATGCTAAAATTAACAGATTAACATGGGAGCAGCTAATGGGCTCCCCACACAGGATTTTTTTATGCAGACAGGTACAGTTAAATTTTTTGATGAAACTA
>JASBRV010000118.1 GCA_030149295.1 Bacteriovoracales bacterium
ACAGACACTTATCCGTTTGACGGGGACGGCCCAAGTCGGTATGTTTCCCTGCACAATTTCTAAAACGTTTTCCAAGTGAGACATCATGAATATTGAGTCCTTTCGCGGCTATAAAATGATCCAAAAGGCTAACCTTTTGAAAGCCCACAACCTCTACCCTTTCTTTCGCTCAATTGACGACTCTGAAGGAACTGTCGTTCAGGTGGACGGTATCGATCAAATTATGATTGGCTCGAATAATTACCTGGGTCTTACTCATCACCCCCATGTGGTTGAGTCTGCTATCAAAGCCGTGGAAAAATTTGGTACTGGTTGTACCGGCTCACGTTTTCTCAACGGAAACCTCACCATTCATGAAGAACTTGAAGAGAGACTTGCCAAATATGTCGGTCATGAAAAAGCGCTTGTCTTCTCAACTGGTATGCAAACCAACCTTGGTAGTATTTCCGCCATTTGCGGACCTAAGGACTGTTTGATTTTTGATTCAGAAAATCATGCCTCTCTTATCGATGCCTCTCGCTTAGCCCTAGGACCAACTTTTAAATACAAACACAACAATATGGAATCTCTTGAACAGGTTCTTTCTGAAAATATTAATCGCTTTAACAACGTTTGGATTGTCACTGATGGTGTTTTCTCTATGACAGGAGAACTTGCCCTTCTTCCAGAAATTGTAGAACTGGCAGAGAAATACGGGGCTCACGTTTACAATGATGACGCCCACGGTATTGGTGTTATGGGAACTAAAGGTAGTGGAACACTTGATCATTTTAACATCATTGATCGCGTTGCCCTTAATATGGGAACTTTCTCAAAGTCTTTTGCCTCTATTGGTGGAGTCATCACAGGTTCTGCAGACCTCATTGATTATATCAAGCACACGGCGAGAAGCTTTATGTTCTCTGCTTCCATGGCCCCTTCTGCTGTGGCGACAGTAAGTGCTTGCCTTGATGTTATTGAAAGCGATGATACTCTTCATGAAAGGCTATGGAATAATGTCTCGATGATGAGAAAGGGATTCAAAGAAATCGGTTTCTATACTTATAACTCTCAAACGCCCATTATTCCCATCTTTATTGGCGATGAGATGAAGGCCCTCACCGTGACAAACTACCTCAAAGAAAATGGTGTTTTTGCCACGCCTGTTCTTCCTCCAGCTGTACCAAAAGGCGAAGCTCTTATCAGGACAAGTTACATGGCTTCACACTCAAGTGCTGAACTCACAAAAGTCCTTGAGGTTCTCAATCAAGCGAAGAAAGAATTTGATATTCCCGCAACTCTGCACTAATTCATTATGGAAAAAATAAGCATCCATCCCGTTAGAAATTCCATGGAAAAGAAGAGCTTTGTGAATCTTCCATGGAATATCTATAAAAATGATCCTCATTGGGTTCCGCCCCTGAAAATGGCCATTAAAGATCAGCTCAACCCTAAGCATCCATTTTATGAAACGGCACAGACAGAGCTCTTTTTGGCGAAACAAGATAAAGACATCGTTGGTCGTATGATGGCCATTAACCCTATCGCTTATAATAAGTTTCATGGCACGAATGTCGGTTTTTTTGGTTTTTATGAAGCCATTGCCTCTGTAAGTGTCTCAAAAGAACTTTTTAAAGCAGCAGAAAATTGGCTTAAAGAGCAAGGCTTAGAGCAAATTATGGGTCCCTTTAATCTTTCTTCGAATTACGAAGCAGGACTCTTAGTCGATGGTTTTGATGATCCGCCACAAGTGATGATGACCTACAATCCTCGCTATTACATGAAACACCTCGAGGAAAATGGTTACACAAAAGAAAAGGACCTTCTCGCTTATGAGGTGGATTACCCGGTCACCATGCCCGAGGTGATAGTAAAAATTGCGGAAAGAGCAGAAAAGAAAAATCGAATCACTTACCGTTACCTTAATAAGTCTGATTTCGAGGGTGAGGTAGACCGCATGCTTGAAATATATAACGACGCTTGGGAGAAGAACTGGGGATTCGTTCCCATGACGGAAAAAGAATTTCGTCACACGGCCAAAGACTTAAAAACCATTGTCGATGAAAGACTTGTTGTCTTTGCTGAAGTTGATGGTGAAGCGGCCGGATTTATCGTGGGTCTAGCCGACCTCAATCAAGTTTTCAAAAAAATTCCAAATGGCAGCCTCTTTCCTACAGGACTATATAAGCTTCTCACTTTCAAAAAACGAGTCTCCCGTATGAGAGTCCCCACCATGGGTGTAAAAAAGAAGTTTAGAAAGATCGGCCTTGAAACCCTTCTCTATCGCAAGTGTCAGCTCAATGCTGAAGAAACGGGAATTTATAAGACTTGCGAGGCCAGTTGGATTTTAGAAGATAATATAGAAATGAATAAGCCTCTTATTCGTATGGGCTTTAATCCTTATAAGACTTACCGAATCTATAGTAAAAGCCTCGTATGAACGTCCTTATCACCGGTGCGACAGGTTTCGTAGGGAGTCACCTCTATGAACAACTTCATCAAGACTCTCAAAACAAAGTCATTGGTTTAGCGCGAAGTGAGTCCAAGTGGCAGGAGTTTAATCTTCCCGGTACTCCCCTTCTTGGGGACTTATCTGATACCTCTATAAGAAAATGGGTCACAGAGCTACCTGATGATTTGACTCATGTGGTGCACACTGCTGGAATCGTTCACTCTTTTGATAAAGAAGTCTTTGATGAAATCAATACGAAAGCAACTCGTATTCTCTTTAATGCCCTTAAAGAGAGGTTTTCTAAACTTCACTTTATTTTTATTTCTTCCCTCGCCGCCGCAGGACCTGCAACGAAAGGGAGAATAACAGAAGTGACACAACCCAGACCTGTTTCTGCCTATGGCCGCTCAAAACTAATGGCTGAGACCCATTTAAAAGAGAATCTTCCCGCAGACTATACCTTAACGATTATCAGGCCCCCAATGGTGATGGGACCACGTGATCCAGCAGTTTTGGATGTCTTTAAAATGGTAAAGGGAAAGCTCATTCTCAACACTGGTTTAAAGGGACCTCACAAGCGCTACAGTATCATTTGTATTTTTGACCTGGTGAATATCATCAAAAAAACGATGAAAAGGGATAATGAGAACACAAATACTGAAATCTACTTTCCCTCTTATCCCAAGGATTACTCTTTTGGTGATATCGTGGGAGAAATATCGCGTGAACTCAATGTCAGGACTTATTCTCTTCCCATCCCCTTTCCTGTTATCAGCGGCCTTGCGAATGGACTTTCCCTTCTTTATAAAGTTAAGAAGCATGATCTTCGCCTAACTCCCGATAAGATCAATGAACTTAGGCCTATGGCATGGATTTGTAGCGGTGATAAGGCCCAAAATGAACTTGACCATCAATATCAATGGGATCTTAATAAAACGGTTAAGGTGACTATCGAAGATTACCAAAAGAGAAATTGGCTTTAGTCGTTAACTTCTTTTTTCTTTTCCGATTCTTTCTTTTGTTGTTCCTCTTCGAAATTAATTTCATCGTAAATCATTTTGTTAACGGCCTTTCTTAAATTAGCTCGTTCTTTCTCTCCAATACAGTGAATCACACCTTTGTAGAAAAATCCCTCTTCACTTTTTTCTTTTTCAATAACAGTGAGGGTAAAAGGTACCGGCTCTTGGACACACACCTGGGACCAAAGGGCAAACTCCTCACGACTCTTAAAAGAGGCGTAACTCTCACAAAGAGATTGCAACTCGATTGAAAATTGATATTCAACAAAACTCTCTAGTGAATCTTTCCTTAAATAATAGCGTTGTTCTTTATTATGATAAGAGTTCTTTTGATCATGACTCTTCTCTCTTCCCAACCTTAAGTGATAAGTTTCCGCAAAAGTGAGCATTTGTTTGAGATCAAAAGCCTCACTCCATGCGATGACCCTCTCATATTGGTAATGTTCTTGGAGATGTTCAGAAGTCCAACTTGATTGAAAAATAAAAACAAAAGGCTCAAGCCCCTCCTCCTTTTTAATGGCATCAAAAATGTCATCGATCTCGCCAGGATCCTTTTTGGGGCATTGATAAACGACGATTCCAGGACGAATGCGAGTCATAATATCTTGATGAGAAGCAAGTTCATGATAAAAGCGGATGGAATAGGGATAGGAATCTATTGGTTGATTAGCCTGTCTTAAAATATCAAAACTCTTATCAATGACCAAAATTCTGGTCCTCTTTGGTGAGTTCGCATTTTTATGGGTCTCAATATATTTTTTGATTTGTTCTTTATTACGCTGTATGCGAGCAACTTGTTCCTGCTCCTGATACTGAGCTTTTTTATATTCAGCACTTCCTTTGCTTTTAAAATCCTCTGCTTTGACAAATTCATCCTTAGGAATATTTACAAAGCTATAATCACTACTGTAGGCCATCTCATAATAAAAATTATTATCCAATCTTCTTTCAACGCGAAATCGCTCAATGGGAAAATCTTTTAAATTGTGAGAGAGGATAAACTCTTCATTTTCAGGAGGAAGAAAGTCATGCTCCACATGAATATAATTTTGGGCAACAAATCCCACCCGAAAAAGACTTGTGCTTTTTAGGCTCACTTCTTTTTTCATGATATCGGCCTTAGCAAAAGCCCCTTCTTCAAACTTACTATCATTGTAGAGAAAGAAAGCTTGTTGAATAATGTCACTTTTTTCCGGAGATTTATAATGCGTGAAAGGTATGCCCAAGGTTAAGCTCTCAAGAACATATTCCTTTTTGGCGAGCTGATTCCATAATCCAATCAAGTTTGGTCCACGCTCAAATAATCGAGGTAAACTCCTTGCTAGGGTCATGACTTTTTGCGGGTGAGAAGAATAATCAAGGAAGGCGATATTGGGTAATTCCTTTAAAACCTCAAGCGCTAATGACTGAAAGCGATCCAGATCGTTATGCCATAATGCCTTAAATTCCATGTCAGAATTGACTTCAAGAAATCTCTTCTTGAGTGCCTCAAAATAGCTAAGATCCTGACCAATATAAATAACCTTTATCATGTGATTATTTTAAGGCAGGAAGTCAGAATCTCCAAGAAATGCGCGGCCCTAGAGTATCTCGATGACGAAGAAAACCGATCTGAGCATCGTGTTCAAAAATCCATTTATAGAAAGGGTGATTTTTATCGTAACCTGCCGCCTTTCTCACTCCTTCTGAGGCCCAAGCGGAAAGAAGAAGAGATCCTGTTACATCACTTAGCCAGTGCTTATTGTCTTGAATTCTTTGCATCGATGAGAAAACGGTAAGGGCTAAAGGAATGGCGGCCCACTTTGGTCCATAAAATTGCAAAGTTTTAAAAAAGAGCGTCATATACGGCATGACATGGCCACTAGGCCAGCTTGAATTTCCACGAAACTCTTCTTCCCAAAAAGAAAGATCCCTCGTCACAGGCCTTTGATGAATGTCCACATAACTTAAAATCCCTGATTCGGCTAACGCGAGATACATGGCCGCAAAATACTCTTTTGCAAATTGAACATGGTGATTATTTCCCGTTTTCTTACCGTAGAGATAAAAACCTGCATGCAAAACTGGAAAGTTAAAGACAACGCCCAAATCTCCCACATTATCCACAAAACTTGCGATGTCTGTGCCACCATAGCGCGCCTGAATCCGTTCATCATTTTCAAAAGCGTACCAATTGAGAGGCACTCCCCAAGCGGCATGGTAGAGATTATTAACTTCTGTGAATTGGAGGTAACTGCCTTTAAAAAGCCATTCAAAAGACTCTTTAGTGTCATCCCAAATAGCTTTTGAATCTAGAGATTCAGGATTAGAAGCATAGGAACTAAAAGTAAAAAGCAGAACAACTATAGTTGAGAGCTTCACCTACTTGTGATCCTTTTTGGGACCAGTAACAGTGCCTAGAATATAATCCCACATTGGGTTTGAAACCCCATACTTAGATTCTTCTTTAGCGTGGTGATGACGTAAATGATATTTCCTTAAATAACGACCTACTTTTGATTTCATCGGAAAGTGATGAGTGGCATAGTGAATGTAGTCATAAGTGAGGTATCCAACCACAAAGAAACCCATGAAGACTTCAATAAATTGGCCCGGAATAAAAAGGCTAAAAAGACCGTAGAAAAGTCCCATCAGAAGAACAGCTGGAACAGGTGGCATCACCAATCGCGTAGGATCATCAGGTTGGTCGTGGTGAATACCGTGAAAGAGAAAAACCATCCTCTTCCCAAAATTACTTTTTGCAGGATAGTGAAAGAGATAGCGGTGAACTGCATACTCAGTGAGCGTCCACACAAATAAACCCAGAAGACCAAAGAGAATAAAGTCTGAACCAGTATTTTGTTTGATAATTGCGGCACGATAAAAAAGCCATGTGCAAAATGGTCCCCACATCACTAAGGGGATGATAGGATGAACGTGAGTCATCGCTTCAAGGAGTGGGCTATCGAAAAGTCTGATGGATTCTTGTTGAGCCTTGGCCATAAAAAATTCCCGTGCGGTACTGTCAATTGATGTGTGATCGTTTATACTGCGTGAAGCTATAAAAAAAAAGAGAGTTTGTAAATGAAACCAATGGCTTATCTAG
>JASBRV010000113.1 GCA_030149295.1 Bacteriovoracales bacterium
TTTATAGACACGAGTGTTGAGCCTCCCAAGAAAAAAATCGCCGTTATTTACCGAAAAGCCATTAAATCTAAAAAGCCTAGTGATACTCGATCAAAAAGTATCGCAGACAAGATAGATAAAAACACGGGTATTAAAAAGAATAAACAACCCAATAAAGAGCCCAAAATGGCGAAAAAATCGCCTGAGAAATCCCCTGTTAAAAAGCAGAAAACACAGAAACAACCTCAAAAGAAGTTAGCCGCAGCCGCTCCTTCACCTCAGAAAGTGAAGCAAAAACCAAAAATGAAGGCCTACAAGTTTAAGGCCAATACAAAACTCTCCAATCTTTTTGGGAGCACGAAAAACCTTAAGCCTACCAAGATTAACAAGAACAATGCTGCCTCTGGCACGACAGGCTTTAAATCAAGTGCCAACGTCAGTGACTCGGCCCTTAAGGCTAAAACCAATAGTAACGTAGGAACTCTTGGTCAAGATTTCAGTGGGAATTATGACTCAAGCACCGGTGCCCAAGGCCTAAGCTCGAAATCAGGAATTGATACAACTTACCAAGATCCTAAAACTGTTGTTCTTGGCTCTATGGATCCGGAACTGCTTCGAAAAATTTTAAAAGAATACCTCCCCCAATTTCGTCACTGCTACCAAAAGGAGCTTGAGCGTAATGAGGCGGCAAAAGGTGTCATCGATCTCCATTTCCGTATCAACCCCAATGGAAGTGTGAGTAAAATTCAAATTAAAGGCAAGAGGGCCCGTTTCTCTGCACAGGGTTCAGGATGTATGGCCGGTGTGCTTAAACTTATCGACTTCCCCAAACCCAAAGGTGGCGGTGTTGTTGACGTGAAACAGCCTCTGAACTTCTTCTCTGAGCGCAATAAGTACTAATGAAGATTGCCATCATTGGAGCAGGAGCCGCAGGCACCTTTTGTGCCATACGAATAAAGGAGGAATTGGTAGAAAATAACCTTTCTCCTGATCTTGTCGAAATCAGTCTCTTTGAAAAGGGACGAACCCCACTCAGAAAGGTTAAAATTTCTGGTGGAGGTCGTTGTAATGTCACTCATGCCCTTTTTAGCCCAAAAGAAATGGTCGCCCATTACCCCAGAGGAAATAAAGAACTCTTAGGTCCATTTCACCAATTTTGTTCTGGAGATATGCTCTCTTGGTTGGACGAAAAAGGAATTAGAACAAAAATTGAAGACGATGGAAGAATCTTTCCTGTGTCAGACGATTCTCAAACGATCATTGATTGCTTTCAACAATGCCTTGATCGTTACCATATAGCACCTCAGCTCTCTTGTGGTATTAAGGACATAAAAAAAGTTCCTCACGAAAGCTTTCAGGTTTTACAAAAGGATGGAACCCTTCAAGAATATGATGTCGTTATTATCGCCACGGGCTCTGATAAAGATGGTCATTTCCTTGCCCAATCGCTAGGACACTCCATAACAGAACTAGCCCCCTCCTTGTTTACTTTTAAATGCCCTTCACCTTTTTTAAAAGGCCTAGCTGGTATCAGTTTTAAAAGCGTTTCAATTAGTCTAGGCACCCAAGGTAAGAAATTTCATTCTCAAGGCCCTCTTCTTATCACTCATTGGGGTTTAAGTGGGCCCGCTATTTTAAAACTAAGTGCTTGGGCCGCCAGAGGGCTTAAGTCCGTTAAATATCAATTTTCTTTTTTTGTTAATTTTTTAGAAGCGACAAAAGAACAAACCCTAGAGAACCTTAAGCTTCTTAAGAAGGAAAACTCAGCGAAAAAAGTAAAGAATACTCCTTCCTTTGGAATATCTAAACGATTTTGGGAGCGAGTGATAGAAATCCTTTTTGCCAATGAGTCCGAGTTGAAATGGGCAGACTTCTCCAATCAAAAAATGGGCCAATTAGCGAGCTTTCTCACTCAAGCCCAATTTGAAAGTGAAGGAAGTCATCGTTTTAAAGAAGAATTTGTCGAATGCGGAGGCATCGACTGCAAAGAAGTCAATTTTAAGTCTTTTGAAAGCAAGATTAACCCCAACCTCTATTTTGCAGGGGAAATCCTCGATATTGATGGTATCACGGGGGGCTTTAACTTCCAAAATGCCTGGAGCGGTGCCTATATCATTGCGAAAAATATAGTTAAAAAACTTTAAAGTGAAAAAGAGCAAATACTCGTCTAAAATAGAGGGAAATGAATAGTATTATCAAGCTCTACCAAAGCCTCTTTGACTTTTTGACAAAAGAAGCCATCGATCAAAAGCGTTACGCTTCTTCTCAAGCTCACTGTCTCCTGGGTATACTCTTTTCAACAGGCGTGGCCATGTGGTCCTATGCAGTAGTCGCCCATCTCCATATATCCCATCCTCTACCAGGAATCATTGGCTATAGTATGTCCACTATTCACCTATTGAGTATGTTCTTGCTTCTTTGGCCAAAAAATATATCGCTAGCCATTCATACTTTAATAGGTTCAGGCTTTATTCACCAAACCTGTTTTTCTTATTTCACGGGGGGAATTCTTTCGAATATTCCCATTTGGTATAGTTTACTTCCGATCTTAGGAGGAATCGTTCTTGGGAAAAAGGGAGCCCTAACTTGGTTCTTTATCACTCTTTTCACTCTTATCATTTTCCTTATTTTAGAACTAACAGGTCATTCCACGCCTTATCTCATTACTGATAAAGGCTGGCTTTACGCTCAACTCCTTCTTACCTTTGCTTGGATTGGCATTTCCACCGGTTTAATTATTCTCTACAACTATCTCAGGGAAAAGGACTTAGAAAACTTAAGTCTAGTCAATAAAAGAATAAAATCACTCCTCATGATACTCTCCCACGACCTTGCCACCCCCCTCACAATTTTAAAGAGTAAAATTCAAAATGTGAAAGAGCCCAGTTTGGCCAACTCCTTAAGCTCTCCTTTGAGCTCTATGGAAGAAACCCTTTCCTTAGTACGCCAATGGGAAGCTATTCAAGCAGGCAAAATCACTCTTGAAGAAGAAAAAGTCGATCTCAGCCAACTTCTTACAGAATTATCTCAGGAGTATCACGAGAAGCTCCTCAAAAAGTATATTCAACTTAATTTAGAAAACTTAGATAAACCCCAATATGCACTAGGTGATAGGGCTATTTTAAAGAATCAAATTTTATCTAACCTCTTATCAAATGCCATAAAATTCACACCAAGCCACAAAAGTATCACTCTCAAAGTCATTGAAAACCAAACCGGGCTAGAGGTCCATATTGCCGATGAGGGAATTGGCGTCGATCCTGATATTAAAGATCACCTCTTTTTGCTTAATTTTAAGACAAGTCGAAAAGGTACTAACGGAGAAAGTGGTACTGGCTTTGGCCTTCCCATAGCCAAAACATACATTGATCAAATGGGAGGATCTCTAAGCTTCCACTCTCATCAAGGCCAGGGAACGACCTTTATTGCTCATTTAAGAGCTCCTGCCTAAGCCTGTAATAATGACAAGGCAACTATCTCCTGCTTTTCACACCTGATATACTCGCTGCGTTAAACCCAGAACCCAGGAGTACAACGTGGCCACCAAACATGTTGCCGCAGCACTGACCCTTTTCACACTAGCAAGTGCTCAAGCCCGAACTGCTTATGATTTTCCTGCCCATAAGGATGTAAGCGAAAATAACTACAGTAATCATGGATTTCGCGAAGCCCCGCAACCTATGCGCTTTACAAGTAAATCGCAGATACCTCTCAATGAAACCATCATGCCCCATGATCGTTATCACCGTATTTTTAATAAAGTTGGGGATGAATACAAATATGTCACTATGATTGCTCGCCTGGATAGAATTAAGGCGATAGATCTCAATGGTGGCGATGACAATGAATATATTAAAGTCAAAATAGAAAGCTCAGTTGATTCTTCTCTCAATGGAAGAACATTTTATACGCGTATTCATGGGCTTTCTACTTATGGAGATTTTAAAGAGTTTGATGCTGACGTTTATATGGTTCAAAATATTGCAACCGAAAAACTTCGTGTTTATCAAAGAATCTGTAAAGACAACTCTTGTCCACCAAAAATGATCTTTGAAACAGACTTTGTTTCTGGTGAAAAAAAGGGTGATCCTGAATTTAAGAAAAACACTCACGTAGGAAATTATCGTATTTTTGAGTGGGAGAAATTTTACCAGGATCGTGGTTGGGGTGGACACTACCCCTCATGGTATGACCCCAATTTTCCCGAGCAACCAGGTCCAGACGACAAATGGAATGATTGGTTTGATGAAGAAGTTATGCCGTGGGAGTTTTGTGAGTCTGATGGGAAATGTAGTAAAAAGGGAATGATGAGAGGTGCCTTTGGATGGTATACCGCTCTCGTCGAGCCTCATTACGGTACTGGTCAATGGACTCACGGAACTATTGGCTGGGGTGAAGACTCCATGGAAAATATCTACCGCGCCAAAGGCGAAACAGCAGGTGGGTTCCTTGCCAATTTAATTACCTCGTTAAGAAGTAGTGGCTGTTCACGAGTATCTAACCCTTCAGTGGCCTTCCTTAGACACCTTCTTCCTCCAGGAACTCCTCTGATCAAGATCTATGCTCTTGAGGCTTATCAAGATCAAGCGTCGATGGAGAGAAACTACCGTGTCGGTGAAAAATCAACTTGGGAATATATCCTGACAAAAGATGGTGTGCGTGAAGTTGGAAAGTTGGCGACAAATGCAGAGAAAAACTACGTGCAAGAAAGAGGTCTCGATACACCTGATAATGTTCTTATGGAAGGCGTTTACGAATTCAATACCTTTCCATCGATTGTTCAGCACCAGCCCAAGCCCCTCAAGCGAGGAGGCTACAGTAGCTGGCGAGAAGGCTGTGTTGAAGATGCCGTCGATAACTACACTAAGCCAGGTCAAAAAGAAGACAAAAAGGCAGGTTTTATCGATATCGAAAGGCAGGATAAGATTCGTTCCAAAAAGTGTAACGTCTACGAAATCCCAGGGGAGCTTTTTAAAGGGCGTTTCTATGTGGACACAGGACTTATTGATGGCTACGAGCATCCTACTCAAGCCCCTCAAGTGATAAAAGGTGGCTTTCGTTCACAAAAATGGCCTGAATTCTTCGAGGCTAAGAATTACTAATAAATACTAAGAATTATCCTTAAAAGATTAGAATGCTAAGGCCCTCGTATGAGGGCCTTTTTTTTCGTGACCAAATTTAAAGCCAATGCTAGTGTCAGGCGCTTATGGCCCAAATTATCATTTTCTTTATTTTACTCATGCCACTGAGGCTCAAGGCCCAAACTTGTATTGCCCATAGGGCAAATATAGATAATGCCGTTGAAAATAGCCTTGAGGCCATATCTCTTGCTGTCAAAAATGGAGTCTCTGGTCTAGAGATCGATATAAGATTCACCAAAGATGGAACCCCTTTGATCTATCACGACAAGAGACTAGGAAAATTGATCTCTGGTGCTACTTGCCCCAAAGGAGAGAAGATCAAAAGGCTAACTTATTCCCAAATAGAGGGTCATTGCTATTTAGAAAATGGAGAGGCCATTCCCACTTTAGAAGAGGCAATACATGTCCTTGAAGGCTATGAGGGCTACTTATTTCTGGAACTTAAAGCAAAACCAAGCCCTCGGTTCTTTAGTCTTTTAGAAAGTTATGGTCTCGAACAAAACCCCAACGTCAAAATTTTAAGCTTTAAAAAGAGCGCTTTACGAGAGCTTCGAAAGAAATGGTCTCATGTAAAAACTCTCCTTCTCAGCCTCATTATTCCACGCGGACTTTTCTATCAGAATGTAGGTTTTAATAAGCACCTTAGAATCTTTGTCCCCCTATTTCGAAAACTTAAAAAGAAGATAGGCCTTTGGACCGTTAACTCTCAAAAGGGCATTTTAAAAGCCTTAAGAAAGAAAACAGACTTCATTATCACCGATCAATATGAGCTTTGCTCTCGCCTCCTGCAAGGAAATTAGCTAACTAGCTGACTTTAC
>JASBRV010000133.1 GCA_030149295.1 Bacteriovoracales bacterium
CGTGAGCGTATCCGTCAAATCGAGGCTAAGGCCCTTAGAAAACTTCGTCACCCTAGTCGTGCCAAGCTTCTCAAGGCTTATCTTGAAGGAACGATTCCAGGACAAGACAGAGAGCAATGATAAAGATCTAATGCAGATTAAGAAAAACTTGTTTAAACTAGAGCCCTGAAATAAGGGCTCTCTTTTTTTCAATGGAGGATTATCATAAGTTCACGGCTTTATTCACCTACAATTTTACTTTTCCTATCGGGTCTCTCTTCTCTCGGTTTTCAAACTCTTTGGCTTAGAGGCTTCTCTCAGACTATCGGAAGCACAAGCAGCTCATATTCAATTGTTATAGGTCTATTTCTTTTTGCCTTAGCTCTGGGCTCTTTTTTGGCCGTCTTTTTGAATAAAAAATTAAAGATCCTCCATGAAAAGCCACTCTTGTCTTTTGGCCTTCTTGAATTTATCGGTGCCGCTCTCGCTTGCTTGAGCGTGTACTTAATCTTTTATCATCCTTCCATCGTTTTCAATCTGCTTAGAAATTTTGACGACAATCTTTTAGCAAAAGTTATAACTGTAGGAATCTTTTTATTACCGGGAACCATTTTTTTTGGAGCAGGGCTGCCGATTTTAGCCTCAGAAAAAAGAATTCCAATAGAGCTCGATAGACTCTATGCTGCAAACACTTTAGGAGGTGCTTTTGGGTGTCTCCTTTTTGGTATTTTTGTCCCCTTTTATACCACCTTTTTTGTAAGCTCTCTTTTAGCACTGACTTTAACCAGCTCTGTGTTTGTCTATGCCTACAAAAAAGAAAAAAGGCTTCAACAAAACATTATAAAAAGAACAGGCATTTACAAAAGTCTGAATCAAAAAGCTCTTTTACTTGCCTGCCTCTCGGGTTTTTTCTTCATATGTCTTGAAATTATCTCGGAAAGAATTCTTGGTCTACTTTTGGGAGATAGGTCCTATATAGGAGCTATTATCTTAACACTCATCCTTATAATCATTTCCTTGGGCGCTCTTTCCGTAAGAATCATTAAAGACCACACTAAGCTTTTTTCAATTTCTGTCATTTTAGGCTTCATATCATTATTCATTATTTATTTTTTAAAAGATTCGGCCTTATTCGTAGATCAAAGCCATCAATATCTAAGTAAACAAAAAGTTAGCTTCATTCTTTTTGGACTTATCCCGCTTCTTTATTCAATGAGCCTCATTTTCCCAACTTGTCTAAGCTGGATAAAAGACAAAAACCCAACAGCAGAAACAGGTTTTTATCTAGGGGTGAATACAATTTCAGCCCTTTTTGCTTCTCTTGCAACCTCTCACTTTCTCTTCTCCTCAATCGGTTTAAATGGCATTTTAAGCCTGACGGGCTTTTCACTCATCATTATAGGTTTACTGACTCTTCCTAAAATGAAAAAAAGCTTCGTTATTCTAGGACTGCCAATTATATTTCTTTTTACTCAAACAAAGCTCTCAATTACCTCTCCCAATAAGCTAATCGTTCAAGAAGAAAACGCAGAAACGCATTTTTCCATCATCACAAGAAATGGTAAGGAAGAGATTTATGGAGGAAACGACCGGCTCATTGCCCCATGGAAAAGAAAAAATATGGCCCATGCTCAAGAGGCCCTGGCTTTTTTTCCCGCACTCTATACTAAAAACAATGAGCAACTTTTAATGGTCGGTCTTGGTTATGGTATCACGGCCGGAGCTTTTACAAAATTAGAAGCGAAAGAGGTGGAGGTTTTAGAGATCCTCCCACAACTGATCAAATATACTCATCGCTACAAAGAGCTCAATAGATCCTGGCAAAAAAACGATAAAGTTAATCTCATTGTTAATGATGGACTTCACCACTTAAGCCTATCGAATAAAAAATACGATATCATCTCAGTTAGTATTGATAACCCCTACACTGCTGCGGCCAGTTACGCACTGACAAAAGAGTTTTATAAGATCGTAACTAAAAGACTTAGTCAGGGCGGTGTGTTTAGCCAAATGATTTGGGGGCCACATTTACCAGAGATAATCGCTACTTTAAATACTGTGTTTCCTTACATTAAAATTCTTCCAGCCTACTCAGAGAGTGATTTTATCGTTATAGGCTCGCTCACTCCTCTAGAGTTAAAGGCTTCTAGGACAGAATTAAAGAAATACTGGACTCCCTTTCTAGAGGGGACTCAGCCAATTTCTCTTGAAGAAAATATTTTAAGAGGAGAAAAAATTCTAAAAGAACTAAAAAGTTCTCCTTCTGAGTTTATTATATCTAAACATAGCCCTAAAATGGAGTATGATCAAAAAGAAGGCCTTGGACTTATGTGGATACGAAAATAAAATAATGAACCGCCGTATTTTTTCTAATATCTTTATTGTCTTCATCATTACCTGCTCTTATGGTTTTGGGATTTTTGAAAAATTTATAAGTCCCGGTTTTGATGAGACAAGATTTTCAAATCATCTTCTCTTTAAGGATGATACCAGAAATGTTCGTGACCAAGACTTCTGGCCATTTTCAAGTTATCCCATGTTTTCAGATGGGTACGATCAACCCAAAGTCTCAAGAATAGAAGCCCGAGGAATCTTAGAGAACAATCAAGAAATGGTTCTCAAAATTTCCTATGCCTTCCCTCCCTTGTGGGAAAATGGGTTACACCGAATGTTAAAAAAGGCCATTGTTCATAAAAAAGATATTGAGGTTATTCTAGATAGTCTTTCACTTTACTTTTATCACCGATTTACTGATCCAAACTCCTATGACTCTCAATACGCTGATTATTCAAAAGTTAGAAAAATAGAGTGGTTCGTACAGCTTTGGGACTTCGAAGAATGGCTTGATTTTAGAAAAGAGCACAGTGATCTTAGTGCATGGACCGACTTTAAAAAAAGCACCTTCTCCCCCATCTATCATATAAAATTTCATTCAAGTAGAGGGCGAAATGAATAGTCTTTACTTAAGTTTTAAAAATAATTGGAATCATTATTTCTATGAAGAAAAAAGGCCATTCAATCTAGCAATCACTCGATGTTTGTTTTTCTTATTCATTGCTCAATATAGTTTCTTCCATGATCAATTTAGTTCATACTGGGCGATGCTCCCCCACGAGCTGTGGCATCCTGTTTTTCCCATGTCATTTTTTAAAGCTCCCCCTTTTGATACCGACGACTTTCACATACTTTTTAATAGCTTTATTTTTTTCTCGCTTTTAAGCTCGATTGGACTCTTTACGTTTTTCAGTACTAAGCTAGCAGCAATTGCGGGAACATTGATGTACTCTTTTCAAGTATCCTCCCTTGAAGGAAGTCACGATAATTTAGCAACAGTAGTCTTCCTTTGGATTTTTGCCTTTTCAAATAGTGGAGATGCTTTTTCATTGGACTCCCTATGGCGAAAAAGCTCTACAAAGTTTTTAAAATTAAGAAAGAGTAGGATGCTCAGTGGCAGTTACTCCTGGCCAATAAAGTTATTGATGATTTTCTTCGCCTCCATTTATGTGAGTGCTGGCTTTTCTAAAATTTACAATGGTGGCATGGAATGGCTATGGGGAGATACTGTTAAAAACTATTTTCTTTTTAGCCACTATAAATCTGACCTTGACCAACTTGGTATAAGTCTTGGCTTAGGACTTTTCATGGCCCAATTCCCACTTCTTTGTAAGTTTGGAGGGCTCGCAACCATCATAATTGAGCTTGGAACTCTATTTGCTCCTTTCTTCAAAAAAGCTAAATACTTTTTTATTAGCGCGATGTTTCTTTGGCATATAGGGTTTTATTTCACCAGCTCAAATGGCTTTTTTAATATGACAGCCCTTTATTTTTGCTGGGTTAACTGGGAATGGATATTAAAAAAACTCAATTTTTCACTCTCAGACACCAAGATTGTTGCTGATAGTTTAAAATGATAGAATTGTTCTTATGAAAAGAAGACAGTTTCTAAACTCATTATTAGCTTGTCCATTTATCCTATCTTATCCTTTGAAAGCTAAAGAGCAATTTTCAAATCAAAGTGCGCTTTACACTATTGGCGAAAATTATAAAAACAGTAGTCAACAATCCATTGTCACAAAGGTAAGGCTCAGCGATGGTGAGATTACCCAAAATGTCATCTCCCTTCCATGGGGTCACTTAGTAAGCGAATATAAAAAAGGAGAAGTTCTCGTTTCCGGCTACCACTCTCCCTCCCTCATGGTGCTTAATCAAGAAAATCTTCACGTTGTGAGAACAATTCAGTTGCCTGAAAACTATATATGCTCTGGTCACTTTAAAGTTCATAACAAAAAAATTTATATCGCCTTGTATCCAGAAGATTATTACAAAGACTCTGCAAGGGCAGCACTTGCTATTTACGACCTTGATAAAGAAAAAGAAATCAAACTCATTCCCTTCTCGACCCAAGGCTGTCATGACGTTAAAGCTATTGATGACAAACATATCCTTGTTTCACTAAAACCAAGGAAAAAGAAAACAGGTCTTCATTACCCTCCATCAGGAGGCGGATTGGCAATTATTGATACAGAGAAAGATGAAGTTATTAACGAGTTTAAAATACCTGGAAATGGCGCCCCCGATCACATTGGGGTGTTTGACTTGGAACATATATTTGTAGGATTTGTACAATATATCCCCTTTAAAGAAAAAGAATTCTTAGAAAAATATTTAGGAAATTCAAGTCGTCAGTTTCTAAAACAATTGAATCCAACTACGCAACGGCAGCAAAAAATTGCTATTCATAATCCTCTTATGAAATTTAATTTTCGCAATTATAATAATAAGAAAAAAATAGATCTTGAGCTCGTCAAAGGTGAGCAAAGAAAGTTGCTCTCTTTTGCCGTAGATCACCAAAGAGACATAATGTTCGCTACCTGTGGTCACTCTAATACGCTTATTTCATTTAATCCAAAAACAGGAAAACTACTAAAATCCTGGAATGGTCAACGACTTGGTCTTAAAAGTCTTCAAGGAGTTACCCTGCTTCCCAATGGGCTCTTGGCAGTTTCTGACGATCACAAAGGAATATCAATTTTCAATCATAATACCGAAGCAGTAATCAAACACTACAAACCAACGCTTCACTCATCGACCCATCTCACAGCGATTTAAATCGCTCCTGTGCTAGGCTCTAATTTGATGAAAACTTCTCCTCTCTGTATTCCTTTACTTCCCTAATAAAATCAGGATCATCAAATAAACTATAAAGGTTCTGAGGAAGCTCAATCCAAGAGCCTCTTTTATTAAATAAGAAAGCCTGACCTAATGGCTGAAAGCGTGAAAGACGAGGGATAATATAATCCACATAAGTATACTGATCAGTGATGATAGTCCCCTCCTTCACAAATTCTCTTAACCTCTTACCATCAAGCATGACAACATCCTTGATTTTTTCAAGGCCCCCATAAAATTCAGTTAATTCGCTTTCAATTTGAGGGGCTACTTTAAAAAGCTCATTAAGTTTATCGTAAGAGAACTTACTACGTTCAGGGTCTTTTGATCCTATCAGTCTACATATATCTGCTTTCTGATTACACATAAGTTCTGCATTAGGGAAAACATAAAGAAAAGTTTTATAAAGAGAGTCTGAGACATTTTTATTATGTTGGTAATGGCTAAAGTGTTGCACAAAAAGACCATCTTTTCTCAGTCGACTCTTTACCATTTCATAATGATCTTTGGTATAAAGATTAATCATTCGACCAGTTCTCAATGAAGAAGAACTCGTGAGGATAATATCATACTTGTCACGAGATAAGGCTAAGATATTTCTCGCATCATCATCAAGATAAGTAACGTTTTCCTTTTTTAATACATCATAATTCGATTCTTTAAAAAAATGAGAGGCTTTTTTAACAGAAGGGCTAAAGTCTGCCACGACGAGTTTTCTAAGGGGAAGTTGTAAAGATGCTCCTGCCGTATTTCCACAGCCATATCCAATATTAAAAATATCTTTCGCATGTGGATGATACATCAGAGGAACATGCAGAAGGTTTCTCTCAAAATCGACAATTCGCTTCAAGGTACTACAAGTTCCTCTGCTATCAGGAAAAATCAATTTTTTATGAACAATACCAGTTTTATAGTCTCTTTTTTTTATGACAACAACAGTGTCTGCAGCAGTTTCCGAAAAGAAAAGAATTTTTCCATATTGCCTTTCAATTATTTGTTTAAATTGATTCTCGGGAACGAAGTAAGAAATTACGCAAAATATTAGACTCAGTCCTACAATAAGTAAGCGCTTCTTTAGCCCCCTAAGATAAAGCAAACCGATAGAGAGAGCACACAAAAACAAAATCCAGCAACACCATAGGTATATATTTTGACTACCGAATGCCTCTATCAGGAAAAAGGATAGGAGAAAGCAAGTAATCCCTGAGCCCAGACTACTAAAAGCAAAAATGATTCCGACATTCTTAGCCTCAGAGCTTCCTCCCTCACGACAAAAATAAGGTAACGAAGGTAGTAAGCTTCCAAAGAAAAAGTATGGTGGGAAAACAACGATTAAACAAATAAGGCCTTTTTTTATAAGAGTTGAAGACCAGTTATAAGTTAGAAAGTTTCCAGTGTAAAACAAAACCCCTTCGCTAATGAGCCCAAGATATTTAAAAGAAAGAACTAATGAAATAGTGGTCAATAAGAGAACGAGAGCGAGATTAAAAGGATAGTTTGATCTTTCTGTACGACTATAAATCAGCTTAGTGAATAAGCTTCCCATCGCCATAGAAAAGAGAAAGCTTGAAAGGATGATAGCAAAATTATAAACCGTATTAAAAAAATAAGGCTCGAAAAGACGACTAAAAATCACTTCATAAATAATCGCAGAGCCTCCCAAGATAAAAGCAATAAGCAAAATGAAAGAAAAAGGAATAAGTTCGGTGACATTCGTATTTAAAAGGGAGAACTCAGAAGATTTATTCTTAGTCCCCAAAACTCTGACTAGAAGGGCTTTCTTTCTTAAATAAAAAAGGAGAGATGCAATTGCAAAATTAAGGAGAGCGGCAAATAAGGACACTTCCTTTAGATTATAATAGGGCAATATATATAAATGAGCGAAAAGAACACCAAAGACAGCCCCCAGTGTGCTTAAAGCATAAATATAAGGTGTTTCAATCGTGCTTTCTCTGCCAAGACTTTTGTAGGCCATGATAGACACAGGAACTAAGATCCCAAATAATGTGGCAGGAATAATTAGAAAAGCAAAGCAGATAAGAAAGCGAAGAATAAGTATTTGATCTTGAAAAAACTCAATCTGAGCAAGAGCTGAATAGAGTTCAAATGCTGGGTCTACCAGCCAAGGAGGAACTAAACCAACAAAAGCAATGAGAGCTTCAAGAGTTAACCAACGAAAAAGTGGTTTTTTCGAAAAGAAACGACTAAATCTATAAACACAATATCCACCAAGTCCATAGCCAAGTAAAAAAGCACCGTAAATGATAATGGTTGAGTAATGGGATGAGCCTACGACAGGTATAAGTAACTTAAACCAGATACTTTCATAGATTAAAGTTGTAAACCCTGAGAAAAATATGAGTAAAAGAATGAAACTATTCATTCTTTAAAAGAGACTTAATCGCCTTAATATAGTCATTCATTCCAACCCACATAAAGTCATTGTGACTTCGATTTTTTAAAACTCTTATTTTTTTAGGGTTGAAGAGATCTTTTTCAAAAGTTGACATGCCAAGCACAATTTCAGTATCGGAATGAATCAAGGCCTTATTTTTTACATTTTTGAGAGTCCTACCTTTAACAGAGACCATTGCAAGATCATAATAAGTATCAAAGTTTAACTTACTCCATACTTTAGGAACTATCCAACTTCTAAAAGGCTTTCCACGACTGACGTAGTATAGGTAGCCAGTGTCAGCAAAATCTATATATTGCGGTTTCTCTTTGCCCTGATACAGCTGATCAATTCGGATCAGCTCTGAGTCTTCTCCAATCATAGAGTAGGGTGTGTAATAGATAACTTCATCATAAAGATCATTTCGTTCCTCAAAAAGCTTATAAGACACGGCATAAGCGAAACAGATAGGATGAAAAATATTCTTGTGTTCTTTAAGACCTTTTTTTCTATAAAAAGCTTCTAGATCTGAAATTAAGGCTTCATTGATCTCCTTAGCACTCAAGGGTGTTTTCCGATAAAGGACATTCATATTATCAATGACAATATAATTGAAGTCCTCAAGCTCTTTTTGTAGCTTTAAATGTGTTTGAAAATAATTATTAAAAACAGAAAGGGGTTCCTGTAAATGAAAGAAATTCTTTTTTTTACTTAGATCATTATAGTAGAAGTTAAAAACTTTCCCCCGAAATACATAAGGAAAACTTCTATCAAAATCTTTAGCCAGTTTGACCATATGATTGGCAAGCTGCTCATTTCCTTGAGGATTATTAAAAAATTCCTTTGTATACTGATTTTTTTCTTTAAGATAAGTTAAATTTTGTTTTTTTAATCTTTCATAATGTTCATCAATAAACCTTTTAGCGTGCTCTACATCATTAAGTGTGAAATCTTCTTTGGATTTAATAATTTTACTAGGAGTTTTGAAAGACTTAAGAAAGCTTGGGCTCTCCTCTTTTACTACACAAGAAGCTAAGACTAAAACAAGCATTATATAAGACAAGATGTTCATAAAAGATTCCCTTGGATATTTAATACTGTCCTCTTACTTTAGTAAGGACTTAACGGCACGAAAATAATCACCCATTCCTACCCACATAAAATCATTGTGGCCGCGACCTTTTAAGACTTTAATTTCATCGGGATCAAAATACTCTTTTTCAAAAGAGGATTCAGAGAGAACAACTTCATTTTCTGAATGCACGAGAGCTTTATTTTTTACATTTTTAAGAGTTCTGCCTTTTATAGAAACCATGGCTAAATCATAATAAGTGGCAAAGTTAACCTGACTCCATACCTTAGGCAGTACCCAGCTTCTAAATGGCTGACCTCGACCAATGTAATAGAGATAACCTATATCTGCGTAATGGACAAAGGGCGGTCTTTTTTTTCCTTCATACAGCTTATCAATCCTGACCAGTTCAGCATCTTTACCAACACTAGGATAAGGCGTGTAATAAATGACTTTATCATAAAGATCAGTTCTTTCTTCAAAGAGCTTATAAGATAAGGCATAAGCAAAACAGATAGGGTGGAATATTTTCTGAGTTTTATGAAGATTTTTTTCTTTATAAAAAGCCTCAAGATCGGCGATTAAAGCATCATTAACTTCTTCAGCCGTCATAGATTTCTGCTGGTAGAGAACGTTCATATTATCAATAATGATATAATTGTGATTTGAAAGCTCTTTATAAAATTTAAGATGAACCTCCATATAATAAGTAAGGGGGGAAAAAGGCTCCTGTATGTAAAAGAAGTTCTTCTCCTTGCTTAGATCGTTGTAGTAGAAATTAAAAAGCTTACCGCGAAAAACATTTGGAAACTCTTTATCAAAGGTCTTTGAAAACTTGATCATATCGTTTCTTATTTGCTTAGCAGTACTTTCATTATGAAAGAACTCTTCGATGTATTGATCTTTAGTTTTTAAGTAAGTTAAATCTTGCTTCTTAAGGCTTTCGTAGTGCTTATCCAAAAATTCTTTGACATGATCAATGTCATTAGTTGTGAAGTCTTTATTAGATTGGATTAATTCACTAGGTCGTTTAAAAGACTTCAAAGCAGGCTCTTCTTTATCACCTACGCACGAGGTCAATCCAATGATAAAAACTAAGGATATAAGGATCTTCATAAGATATTTTCCACTTGCTGCTTATGAACTATTTAATGATAGGATTAAGTATGACTTTTATAAATAAAATTGGCAAATACATCCCCTCTGAAAGGATAGATAACATTGCTCGAGGAAAGTCGCTTGGATTAGACTCGCACTTTATTTTAAATAAAGTTGGCTTCAAAACACTGGCCGTTAGGTCTAAAGATGAGACTGTTTTGGATATGGCCTTCCATGCGGTTCAGGATTTACTCAAAGAAGAGCCTAAAGCATTAGAAAACCTCTCCCTTCTCGTTTGCGTAGGCCAAATAAGAGATACCCTAATGCCTCACATGAGCGCTTGTTTACACGAGCGTTTAAATCTAGGGGGGGAAACAGTATGCATTGATATCGGACAAGCCTGTGCTGGCTACCCTTATGCCCTAGAGGTGGTAAAATCTTTAATGATTAACGAAAACTATTCAAGCGCCATTGTTGTAACAGCAGACAGCTATAGAGACATTATCGATCCCGCAAATAAAACCACCGCTATCGTCTTTGGTGACGCTGCTACAGCGAGCCTGATCACAAAAAAACAGAAGGGATTTAAAATCAACAATCTCCTGCTCGGAACAGTAAGCAACTCAACTCAAGCAGTTGGATACACGGTTGGAAGCTCACTTCATCATAAGCCCAGATATGCTTTTGATACTGTCATAAATATCCTACCAGAGAAAATTAGAGAATTCCAAAACTCTCACGAAAACTTCGATCGTATCCTTATTCACCAGGGAACGAAATATATTATGGATGTTCTCGTTAAGACCTGTCAGTTTGATCCCAAGAAAGTTCCTTTCAACGCAACAGAACAAGGAAATACAATATCATCCAATGTAGCCCTTTTGCTTTATGATGAGCTTATTGAAAACAAAGCCCAAAATGTCTTATTATGCGCCTTTGGTGCTGGTTTATCGTGGGGATTATGTAGCCTAAGGAGAACTTGATTGCTTTTTAATAGTCTTCATTATTTTACAATTATTTTAATCCTTGTTCCTCTTTATTGGCTTTATCTTTACAAGAAAAAAAGCTTTCGAGAAATCACCTTCATTGCCTTAGGTCTTCTTTTTTATGGGGAGATGAATTATAAACTCTCTTGTCTTCTACTCTTAACAGCAACAGTTGATTATTTTCTTTTTCAAAAGCTCTACGAAGAAAAAGAAAAGAAAAGAAAAATATATTTAATTATAAGTATCCTTGTTAATTTTACCCCACTCATCGCTTTTAAATTTTTGGCCACATTTCATGATTACGGCCTTTTTGGCTCAGCGACAGTTATCCAAATTCCTATTGGTATTTCTTTTTATACCTTTAAGTCTGTTGGTGCACTCGTCGACACCTACAACAAACGAATTGATAAACCCACAAACTATCTAGAGTTCTTATTTTTCGTCACTTACTTTCCTGCTCTCCTTTGTGGACCTGTCTCTCGTTTGGGGCAATTTCAAAAGAATTTTGAGATTAAGAGTTTCAAGGGCACCTATCTTCTTGAAGGCTTCACCCTTATTCTAACGGGGTTATTTAAAAAGATTTGCATTGCCGATATGATTCATCATCTCATCATCCAAACCTTTGAAGACAATTCTCAACAACTAGGCTTGATTACTTCGTGGTCCATCATGTCAGCCCATCTGGTTCAAGTATACTTTGATTTCAGCGGCTACACGGATATTGCGAGAGGGGTTGGACGACTATTTGGTCACTCTCTCATAGAAAATTTTAAATACTCTTTAGTTCAAAAAAACATTGGGGAATTTTGGCGAAAGCATCATATTAGTATGACCGAATGGTTTAGAGATTATATTTACCTCCCCTTACTTCAAGTCTCACCTTATATGAAGCACCCCTTGTTCTCTATGACAGGGGCAACCATTGTTACTTTTTTCGTTTCGGGACTATGGCATAAATTTGATTGGACAGGCGTCATCTTTGGCCTTTCACAAGGAGCATTCATTGCCATCTTTAGTGTCTTTAAAATAAAAACGAAAATTAAGCTGTTGCCTATTTTCAGTTGGTTCTTAACTTATTTCTCTATCGCCCTCTCAACGAACTTTCTCATTGCCTCCTCTCCAGAGCTTCTTTCTCAGACACTCAAAGGTGCTTTTTCTCTAAATTGGAATGAATCCATCCCATGGATGCTCATAGCTGTTCAGGTCATCCTTTTGGTAAATATGCTAATGTTGTCTAAAGGAATGTATAAAGCGGTTTTAGACTTTATTTCGAAAAGAAGTTGGCTCCAAAGTCTCACTTACGGTGCCTATGCAACAGTGCTGACTCTAATGATTGCAATCATGGCCAATGAAAAAGTAAACTTCATTTACTATCAGTTTTAAGAAGAGTTTTTCCTATTATCTTATTTAAAGCAATGCTCCCTGTTTTACTTTGATGGGCACAATCGACAAATAACTCATCCTTGGCCAAAGCTTGATTGTCTCGAAGATCAATAATCTCAACCCGATGCTCTCGCATAACTTTTAAGGAATTCTCATAATACTTTGCGGCTACCACCGAATGCCAAGAACTATGAAAAGGAGGGATCCAGACATAAACCTTATCGGCCAGTTCACTTGCCAAGGCTAAAGTCTTTTTCAAATAACCAACACTTTCTTCATTCTCAAAGGGGACACCATCTTGAAAATTCCATTCAACCAGAACTTTACACTGCTCTACAAGAAACTCTTTTAGCTTTTTATTTTCTTCATTTTCGAGGGGATAACTATTTGAGATGTGACCATTATCATTATTTATGAGAGAGAGAAACTCATGATGATGAACCAAAGTTTTTTTTTCGTTCATTTTATTTTTTGATGTTTCTCTCTTTGTTAAATTATCAGCAAAGACTTGCCTGATAATGTCACCATATTTCACAAGGGGGACATTGATATCCAACCAAGAATAAAGAGGTAGCCAATGTTCTCTTTTGCTATAGTTAAGACTTTTTGCAAAATCAGCGGAAGCGTTAATATCGAGATGGAGCTTTGATATGGCAAGAGGGCTGTATTCTACAAATATTGTGTCAAAGTGTGCTCCTTCTTTTTTATGAATCTCCATAAGCTTACTCACCTCTCTCAAACTTGAGCCCAGCAAGCCGAAGTTATACACTGGCACATCTAAGGATTTACTTAGTAGAGAAGGATCAATTGAGTAAACTGTTGGACTACTGCCAAAAAATGCCACGCCACTTTTGTGCGGATATAAAAGAGCTCGACTTTTCTTCTGACTCCAATCATAAGAAAGGTAGAAATATCCAATTTTACTTTTACTATAAAAATTTTCTTTAAAAAATTCGCTTGTGATTAAAAAATTTAACCCCGTAAGAAAGACGGAAAAAGCAAGAAAGAACCTAAAGACACTCACAAGTGGTAATCCATGTTCCCTTATATTGCTCATTGCAGTCTAGAAACTTTGCCTTTTTTGATTGGCACACAGATTTTGCTTCTTCCATACACTCTTTACTCGTCTGGCATTTATCCATTGGTTTAGAATGATGAAAATAACGACCAGACTCAAGAACTCTTTTTTTCTTTTTTGTCTCTTTATTTGGAGTATCTGCAGCGGCAAGTGATAGACACAAGAAAAACCCAGTTATAAATTTAAGCATTTACTTTTTCCTTGATCAGTTCTTTTAAAGACTCAATATTTTTAAAAGGACTTTTGTCTGGATCAAAAGCTCTGTCATCTACGAGCTTAACGTCCTTGTTTGTTACATCACGCAATTTGCGCTCAAGTGAAGAAATAAAGTGAACCACGCTTAAAGAATCAAATATCGCGTCATCACCAATAAAGCTAACCTCTGAGATATTTAGCTCAGAGACACTTTTATCATTAATTTCAAGAACATCATTTAAACTTACTGTTATGGCCTTTTCAATATCACCATCGTTCATACAATCTCCTAGATCTATCGAACTTTCTTATTACGATTTGAGGGCAAAAATCCGCTTTGTTGTTTAAATTCTAAGGGTATTTTGTGAAAAGACAATTTTTGGAGACATATTTTCTTTAGCTCGGTCTCGCTGAGAGAAAACTCATCAGATACCTGAATCACTGCGTGAACAACGTGACCAAAAATGGGATGCTCCTTCCCCGTTACTGTTGCGTCTAAAATACCTGGAATAGAGATGAGCACATCCTCAACCTCAGGAGGCAGCACCTTTTGTCCACCAACATTTATAATGTCATCCTTGCGACCATTGATCAGTAAATAATCTCCATCTGAAATGACACTATCTCTAGTGTTATAATAGCCCTCATCATCAAATGGGGAGTCTGCGTTTAAATAACCAAGCATGGCGCACTTGCTTTTAATAAAAAGTATATCTTTAACAATTTTATACTCAACATTGGGATCATCTATTTTAAACCAATTGAGCTTATCAGGATGATCTACAATTTTGATCGACCCCGTCTCAGTCGTTCCATAGGTTTGCCGTATTTTTTTGTCCGGAAAAATCTTTTTCAGTCTCTTTAAGGTCGACTCTGGCATGGGTTCTGTCCCAAAAGATATAACCTTGAGGTTCGTTAAACGATCTATCTTTAAAGCGCCTGTTAACAAAGACATCTTTAAAAAAGTTGGTGAAGTTGGTAGGATCTCTATTTTGTTCTTAATGATAGCCCCCCAAACAGTTTCTGGTGAGTGATCATCTAAACAAATAGCCCGACCACCGGTAGAGAGAACGTGCAATAGGGTATGAATCCCCCCAAGATGATCAAAAAACAAAAAGAGAACGAGATTTCTAGTTTGAGCAGAAGAAGAGAAGCGTAATAATTGCCTCTCAAAGTCATGAAGGGAAGCTTTTCTCTTTCCAGTAGAGCCAGTACTAAAGACAATTAATCCTGCCTTTTTTTTATCTTTGAGCTCCTGAATAAAAGGGTGTTTTGACTCTACTAAATTCTCCCTAATGAATTCCCCCTCATTCTCTATGAAACGAATTTGAACATGTGCTTCCTTAACACTTTCAACATTTTCGGCACTGTTTTTAATAAGAGGCACGCCAATGAGCTTTTTTTTAAGAACAAGAAGCAACAAAGCAATACTCTGCAGAGAGAAGTCTGCTTCAATACTTACGACAGTTCCCTGATCTACTTTATTGAGATAAAGTCGCTCTAAACGCTCCATTTCCTCCAGTAAGTTAAGGTAGGTATAATGAATTCCCTTTTGATGAAGGAAAACCTTTTCCCTTTCATTATCAATTTTTGAAAAAAGCTCTTCACTATTCATTTAATACCAGCAAGATAGATCGACTGACCCGTTATAAAATCACTTTGAGGAGAGATAAAGTAATCAATAGTATGAGTGATGTCCGAAGTTTTGGCCCAACGAGCAAGAGGCTGTTTATTGAGAACCTCCTGTAATTTGTCGCAGACAATATCACTCGATAAATCAGACTTATAAAGAGAGACTCCAAGGGAATTCACTGTAATGCCCGATTTCGCGAGTTCACGGGCCATTGTCTTAGTAAGTGATTCAACTGCCGACTTAGAAGCAGCATAAATTGCCTCTCCTGCTAAAGATTGAGCAGCGGCAACAGAAGAGATATTAACAATTCGCCCTTTTTTCTTGTTTATCATCATGAGCTTTGCCGCTTCTCTAGAGACAAGAAAAAGGCCATTCACATTGAGTCCCATCACTTTTTGAACCGTCTCAAACGGAGTCATCATAAAACTATTAAAAGACGCTTTTCCTGCGTTATTAATAAGCACGTCAAAATCAAATTCACTCTTCGTCATCAAGTCAAACATTCCTAGAACTTGTTTCTCATCCATCAAATCGAGAGAGTAATGGGTATAACTTCCATGCTTTATGGATGACTCACTACGACTACAACCCCAGACTTGATGGCCTTCATTTAAGTAGTACTCTGATAAGGCCTTTCCAATTCCCCGACTTGTTCCAGTGATAAGTATTTTGTTTTTTTTCATGATTTTTCGCCTTTGGATGACGCTAATACTACTACACCTGTTGATTTTACGCCATTACGGCCCTCTCTAAATCAGAAAATATGTTAAACTTTTCCTTAATTATATACCCGTCATATGGAATTTTTATGCGTAAAAACTCATCCTTAAAAAACGAAAAAGGTTTCTCCCTTATGGAAATCATGGTTGCAGCCGGCTTGGTTGGAATCATCTCGGTCGCAGTCATGCAAATGAATAAGACCATGTCTCGCGGTCAAGCAACGGCTGAAGCTAAAATGGAAACCATTGAGATTAGAAGGTTAATCATCACCAATATGAGTAATAAGCAAGCCTGTGAAAATACTCTCGGTGGAACTAGTCTTGGCGGAAGTGTTGATAAAATTCGAAATGAAGCTAATAGAGTCCTTTTTAGTGTTGGCAATAAATATGGAAATAACGCCATTGAATTAGAAAGTATCACGGTAGAGGATGATGGTGA
>JASBRV010000135.1 GCA_030149295.1 Bacteriovoracales bacterium
AGGAGAAACGCATGGGCAAAGGGGAATCTAGTTTACCCGTTGATAAAAAATATAAACTCTATGAAGCATCGGTTCAAAATCATATGGCCGATATCGAATTCATTCAAGATGAATTCAAAGCTCTAAGAGGGAGAAAACCAAAGACTTTAAGAGAGGACTTTGGTGGAACGGGTGCCATGGCCTGTGATTGGGTTAAAGAAGGGAAAGAAAATCGAGCCTGGGCAATTGATCTGGACCCTGAACCAGTTTATTACGGAAAAGAAAACCATTATACGCGTCTTAATGATGAAGAAAAAACTCGCATGGAATATGTCATGGGAAATGTTCTTGATGACTATGACATGAAGAATGATGTAACTGTCGCTTTTAATTTTAGTTACTTCATTTTTAAAAAGCGGGCGGAGCTTTTAAAGTATTTCCAACAAGTCAGAAAAAATCTCAATGGTGATGGAGCCTTTTTTGTTGATATCTTTGGTGGAACAGAGTGTTTCCAAGAAATGGTAGAGGAAACAGAGTTCAAAAAACATAGTTATTTTTGGGATTGTGATCGATATAACCCTCTCACTAACGAAGTTCTTTATTATATTCATTTTAAAACTAAAGGCGAAAAGTACGAAAAAGTTTTCACCTATGATTGGCGTCACTGGACAGTAAGAGAAATTACAGAGTTAATGGAAGAGGCTGGCTTTTCGAAAGTTGTAACTTATTGGGAAGGCGAAGATGAAGATGGTGACGGAGACGGCGAATTCTTTCAATCTAATGAGGAAGAAAATTGTGAGTCTTGGGTTACCTATATCGTTGGGCTAGTATAATACAATTTCGAAATCAAAGCTTTGATTCTTTTTAATCGCTGGAACAGAAAAATGCTGAGGGTTTTGTGTTAAACACAAAACCTTTTTTTTCTCTTCTCTTCTTTCTTTATGAGTCTCAATAATGCGAAAAGTTTCTTGAAGAGCATTGTTGAGGTCAGGATAGCTCTTTTCTACTTGAAGTAAGTAAAAGTTCTCATTGTAATGGTTAGCCGTTAAGAAGGACTTAGGGTTCTCTGGTAGGCTGTGGACATGCGATTCCAAAACTCCATCCATAAGATAATCGAGCCACCAGTAAGGAAGCTCTCTTTGTGAAAGAGGCCTTTCTGATACCCATACACAAGCAAGGACCTCAGGTCCAAGCAAACGTAAGAAATCTTCTTTCGCATTAACTTTCTTATTTTGCACGAATTCCGTCCAAAACTCCATTCACGAAGCGACCAGACTGAGCACTACCATAGATTTTAGCAAGCTCAACAAGTTCATTGATGACGACTTGGTAGGGGGTATCAAAATAATTTAATTCTTCCGTACCAATCATGAGGACACATCGTTCAATTTTTTCAAGATGATTAAGGTTTTCTCTTTTGGTTTCTTTTTTGAGAATTTCTTCTATTTCATTTATATGCTGAGACACGCCCAGAATTAATTTATTAGCAAAGAACCAGTTGCCATCATCAATTTGGTTATTTGGGTGTTCATCATCTTGTGCGATATAACTTTCCTTGAAATCTTTAATACTTTCTTCAAGCTCAAGCTTTCCAATAGCGCCTTCAAGAAAGGAGTTTTTAAGGGATTCATTCTCTTTAATAAAGAGATGAAAAAGAAACTTAAACGCAAACTCGCGTCCAGGAGTTTTATTGTTCACTCATGATTCCTTTATCGACCAGAGATTCTCCATCGAGTTGAGGAGGACGAATATTTTTTTCGAGGTTAAGAACGAAGTCTTCAATATCATTGAAGGTCCAGTAGAAAGAAGCGAATCTCACATAAGAGACAGGATCTAACTTATAGAGTTCTTCCATGACGTAATTTCCAATGACGTTGGAGCTGATTTCTTTTACGGAAAGGTCTGCCATGTGTCTTTCAAGCCCATCGATTAATCCATGGATTTGGTCTCGTGAGACGGGTCGTTTTTGGCAAGCCTTAGTGAGACCTTTGATGATTTTTTCTCTATTAAAGTTTTCACGGCGCCCATCAGCTTTTACGATGGCCGGTAGTTGTTGTGTGAAATTCTCGTAGGTTGTAAATCGCTTGTCGCAATCTTCGCAGCGTCGCCTTCTTCTTACGGCCATTCCGTTTTGAAGTATTCTAGTTTCAATAACTTTAGTGTCTTGTGCGTGACAGCTTGGGCAGTGCATTTTTTTACCTCTGATTTTTTCTTTTTTACCTTATTGCCGATAACCTTGGCAAACCACAGGGTAATTTCAATAATATAAGGAGTGAACTTTAGGGAGGAAGTTATGCGACAGTCTGTACTTTTATTGTTTTTTCTAGCATTTAACGCTGAAGCTTTTGACTTGGCGCGTTTTGAGAATGAGACCTGCTCCCAGATTATAGTAGATCGTGGAAATGGGTTTTATAGTGTACGCCCCCCTCTTATCTATCAGGCAAAGGGTGAGGACACCGTTGTTCTTCAAAAGGTAAAGGGAAGCGAGAGACCTTATTTTGAATTCTATGACAGTTTAGGTACTTATCGCTTACAGGGGAACCTTAAAACTATTGAGGACTTCGTGGTTTACAGAGGTGACCTCTGGGTCCTTTCAGAAGGTACTCTGTTTCAATTTGATAATGAAGGTTTTCTTCTTAACAGCTTTCGGTATCCTCAAACAGGTAAACATGAACAAGCACAAGCTCTTGATATTCGAAATGGAAAACTTATTATTGCCCATGGAAAGCTCGGTCTTGTCAGTTTTGATATCAAAAAACAAGAGTTCAGTTTCTTATCACCCGTCAATACTTGGCAGGTTGATGGAAGAAGATCAAAAGCGGTTACTATCACGTGGCAGGGGAATCTGATTTTTGCTGCTCTTTCTGGTCTTCAAAGAGGTGCTTTTAATGGGTTGGTGATTTACGACATCGATCGTAATGAAATTATTAATGAAGCCGAATATCGAAATGGACGTGAGGGGATTGTGGATCCTCGTGCTAAAATCTACTCTCATGAAGGGAAGATTTATCTCAATAATGGGGGCTGGATTCATCACTTAAAAGTAGAAGATCTCCTTACCCGTTCCAACGCGAGACCTCGATGGCTTTCTATACCTTACCCATTTGGAGATTTAAGACGTTTTCTAACGATAAGAGGCGACTTTCTTTTCCAAAAGTCTGAGATCTTAGGATGTGCTATTAATGAGAGAAAGCCTGTTTTTGCTAGGAGATCACTCTAACTTCTGGAGACAGATTGAAGTTCTACTGAGCCCTCTTGATTTATGTTGTAATGGACTTCAATAGGACTACAGCAGACTTGGCAGTCCTCAATATACTTTTGACTTCCGTAGAGAGTTTCAAAAACCATTGAGATTTCTTCAAAGCAATGAGGGCATTGAAAAAAGACTTCCTCTTCGTTGTACATTTCTATTCGGTCACACGCTCACATTTGTAACGAACAGAGTAGTAGCCTTCTGGACCTGATGCACGATAATCTAGCATGCCGAATTGGGCTTCATTTACGAGATCAACATCAGCAAGAAACTTGTTAACGATAATAGTGACACCAAAGCCATCGACTCCATCGCCTATACTCGGAAAGTAGCCAATAATTTTTTTCCAACTTTTAAAGAAGGGGCTTCTCGGCGCATACGAGTCATCGATATAGGCTTGGTCTTCTCCATTAATGAGATAAGCGAGTTCATCATTTTCATAGGTAATACTTAGAGAGAAGTTGGGGCCCGTTTCTTTCGTATCACTGCAAATAAAACTATTTGCATGAATATTGGCACTAATAATCATTAGACTTACAAAAAGGGCGAAGACTTTCATTTTGACTCCAAATAGCTTTTAGAAAGCAGATTGTGCATCGTTTTTCAAAAGGTATCACGCACCTTATGGAAAAAGAATGCGTGTGGCTTTTTTACTTAGTAGACAGGGAAGTCACGGCATAAGGCCTTGACTTCATTGCCAATTTTTTGGATTTCGTCAGGATTATCTTTATTTTTAAAGACTCGGCTGATCCACGTCGCAATCATTTCCATATGCTTTTCAGTCATTCCTCTTGTCGTAATCGCTGGTGTTCCTAACCGCACCCCAGAGGTAACAAAGGGAGATCTTTTGTCTCCTGGGATCATATTTTTGTTACAAGTAATATGAGCGGCTTCGAGAACCTTTTCAGCCTCTTTACCTGTGAGTCCAGCAGAGTCAACATTGACGAGAACAAGGTGATTGTCTGTTCCACCGGAGACGATCTTGATTCCTTCTTTTTGAAGAGAAGTGGCCAAGTGTTTAGCATTCTTCACCACTTGTTCTTGATACGCTTTGAACTCTGGTTGCAGGGCTTCAAGAAAAGCAACAGCTTTAGCGGCAATGACATGCTCCAAAGGTCCGCCCTGGATACCAGGAAAGATATTAAAATTCATTTTTTTAGCGAGCTCTTCATCATTAGTGAGAATAATACCGCCACGAGGACCTCTAAGGGTTTTGTGAGTCGTTGAGGTAACATAGTGAGCGTGAGGCACTGGGGAAGGATGAACTCCTGCTGCCACCAGGCCTGAAATATGGGCCATATCCACAAGCAAGTAAGCTCCTACCTCATCAGCAATTTCACGAAACTTCTCAAAATCAATCGTTCTTGAGTAAGCACTCGCACCGGCCACAATCATTTTTGGCTTTTCTTTTTTTGCCTGTTCTCTAATAGCATCGTAGTCGAGCTCCTCGCGTTCTGTGTCGAGTCCGTAAGAGACGACGTCATATAATTTTCCAGAGAAGTTTACAGGTGAGCCATGGGTGAGGTGCCCACCTTGAGCAAGGTCCATTCCCATGATCTTGTCACCTGGTTCAAGAAGGGCAAAGTAACAGGCCATATTCGCCTGTGAACCAGAGTGTGGTTGAACGTTGGCAAACTTTGCACCATAGAGTTCACAAAGGCGATCAATCGCTAATTGCTCTGCTGAATCGACAAATTCACAACCACCGTAGTAGCGCTTCTTTGGATAACCTTCTGCATATTTATTGGTAAGGATTGAGCCTTGTGCTTGCATGACGGCAGAGCTAGCATAGTTTTCTGAGGCAATAAGCTCAAGTCCCTCTTCTTGTCTTTTTCTTTCAAGGTCGACAAGTTCAGCAATTTGGGGGTCCATCGCAGACACTGATTTTGAGTTGGGGTGAAACACTTTAGGCTCCTTCTCTTTTGAGGATAAGTGAACAGTTTGTTCCTCCAAAGCCGAAGCTATTATTGAGGACGTAATCCACTTTCTTTTCAATGGGTTTATTAGGGACGTAGTTGAGATCACATTCAGGATCTTGGTCATCAAGATTAATCGTCGGAGGTAGCATGCCCGTGTGTAAGGCCATGGCACAGAAAACACTTTCAATACCACCGGCGGCGCCAAGAAGATGGCCCGTCATCGACTTGGTTGAAGAGACGTGAAGGTCATAAGCGTGTTTACCAAAAGTCTTTTTGATGGCGTTGGTTTCTCCAACATCTCCAAGTGGAGTAGAGGTCCCATGGGCATTGATGTAACCTACTTGTTCAGGCTTAATTCCGGCCATGGCAAGAGAGGCTTCCATACATTGACCAGCACCCACTCCCTCTGGATGAGGAGCCGTAATGTGATAGGCATCTGAACTTGAAGCGTGACCGACAACTTCGGCGTAAATTTTAGCGCCACGTTTTTTTGCTGATTCATAATCTTCTAGAATGAGAATTCCTGCTCCCTCGCCCATAACGAAGCCATCTCTTCCTGTATCAAAAGGGCGAGACGCTTTTGCAGGTTCATCATTACGACGAGAAAGAGCTTTCATATTGGCAAAGCCTGAAAGGGTCATATCCGAGATCACAGACTCGGTTCCACCAGTAATGACGACGTCTTGTTTTCCAAGCATGATTTCTGTCGCAGCAGTGGAAATAGCGTGGGCCGCTGATGCACAGGCCGAAGCGACAGTGTAGTTAATGCCTTTGAGCTCGTACTGAATAGAAATAAGACCAGAGGCCATATTGGGAATAATAGAAGGAATGAAAAAAGGAGAGACTCTTCTTGGTCCTTTTTCGAGATACATTTTGTGTTGGCCTTCAATAAAGGGGAAACCACCCATTCCTACACCAAGAATGCATCCTACTTTTTCAGGGGCATAGGATCCCCAATTTTTAGGAGTAAATCCAGCATCGCGAATGGCTTCATCTGTGCAGTGAAGTCCGAGATGAATAAAGCGATCGTAACGGGAGTGTTCTTTTTCAGGAAGAATGTCACTGGAGAGTTCAAAGTTCTTTACTTCGCCTGCAATTTTTACGGCAAGGTTTTCAGTATCAATTTGTTCGATGTGGGTGATACCAGGTTTACCTTCCATGGCATTGCCCCAAACTTCTTTAAGGTTTTTGCCAAGTCCACAGGTAATGCCCATTCCGGTAATAGCGACTCTTCTCATAGTGATCCTACCTAATGTTTAGAATTTTCGCCCAGAGTATAGCGTGAACAATCTTATAAAGTCCACGTCACTAGCGTCTGCTGTACTGTTCATCATGGACATAAAAAAGGCTCCTTTTTAGGAGCCTTTTATTCTTTTTATTGTGCTTTGTGCTTATTGCTTAGTTTCAAGGTACTTAACAACGTCGCTTACTTTTTTAAGACCTTCAGCATCTTCCTCAGGAATTTCAATGCCAAATTCGTCTTCCATTTTCATCATAAGCTCTACGATGTCGAGTGAGTCAAGGTTAAGATCGTCTACAAAGCTTGTATTAGTAGAGATTTTTCCCATATCAACTTTAGTAGCGTCGCTAATAAGTTTGATGACTTTTTCTTCCATTTTCGTCTCCTAGTGTTCTCACATGCACTATGTATGCGTTTAATTTAAAATGACCTAATTAAATATAAAGTCCACCGTCAATTTTTATCGTTTCACCAGTAATATAACTACTCGCCTTGCTTAGCAAGAAGTTTACTAAATTCGCTACTTCTTGCGTTGTGCCAAAACGCTTCATTGGAATTCCAGAGAGATAGCTCTCCTTTGTTTCTTCCTTTAGGGCTTCCGTCATGTCAGTATCGATAAATCCAGGGCATATAGCGTTACAGCGCACATTCTTTGCCCCAAGTTCCTTGGCCATGGATTTGGTAAGACCAACCATACCTGCCTTTGACGCGGCGTATGCTATCTGGCCAGGATTTCCCATTAATCCAACGATGGAGGAAATATTGACCACGCTGGCATTCTCAGCTCTTAAAAAGCCACGGCTAAGCACTTGGCTTACCATAATGGCACCTTTGAGGTTTGTATTAAGGGTGGCCTCGACATCTTCCTCTTTCATTCTTAAAACGAGTTGGTCTCGAGAAATACCGGCATTATTCACAAGCCCCTCAATTGCTCCATGCTCTTTAGCGAAAGCATCGAGAGAGTTTTTAATTTGTTCTGTGTTGGTAACGTCAAACATTACCGGGCTAGCTTCGCTTGCCCCTAAGCTTTTAAGATGAGTTTTCATTTCTTCTGCGACACTTTCTTTACCTTCACGAAAATTAAAGACAACATGCGCGCCCTGTTCGGCTAAGGATTCAGCGATAGCGCGGCCGATGCCACGGGTTGCTCCAGTCACGAGAACTTTTTTTCCTTTTAGATCTTCAAATTGTGCTTTCATGAGAGTAGCTCCTCAAGTTCCTCAAAGGCACCCTCTTTGTCGAGAGAGATGACTTTTATGTTGCGATTAATTTTTCTGATTAAGCCCATAAGGACGCGGCCTGGACCCACTTCAAGACAAATCGTGTCGTCTGGTAAGGCTTGAATACTTTGAGTCCAGCGAACTGAGCCATCGACTTGTTCGATAAGATTTTGTTTAATGACCTCCCCTGAGGTATCGGCAGGGTATTCCACAGCATCAATATTGGCGACGTAGGGAACAAAGCTAGGACGAAACTCGATAGTGTTGAGATGCTCCGCGAGTTTTTCCCTGGCCGGTTTCATAAGACTAGAATGAAATGGCGCCGAAACATTGAGTTCCACACAGCGATACGGGTCCGTCATATTTTCTTCAAACCACTTAACTGCTCGATCACAAGCTTCTGCGTGACCGGAGATCACAGTTTGATTGGGCTCATTAAAATTGGCAGGCATGACTTCATTGTCTGGCTGGCTTACGGCCTTACAGCACTCTTCTATTTTTTCCATGGGAACTTTCATGACAGCGATCATTTTGCCTTTGCCCGAAGGAACGGCTTCTTGCATATACTGGCCACGAAGGTTGACGGCTTTGACGGCATCTTCAAAGCTGATCACTTTTGCTGCACAAAGAGCAGCATACTCACCAACAGAGTGGCCTAGAACACGATCTATTTTGACTCCTTTATTAAGGAGGATTTCCCAGGCCTTATCAAAAAGGGCTACAGAATGAGTGAGAATGGCCGGTTGAGTGTTCGCTGTTAGCTTAAGCTCTTCATCGGGTCCTTCTAACATCATAGTTTTGAGATCAAAGCCAACTGCTTGATTAGCTTTTTCTAAAAACTGAAAAGAAGCATGGCCTTCTAAGCTTTTACCCATGCCAACGTACTGAGCACCTTGTCCGGGAAATACGAGGGTTACTGATTTCGTCATAATAACTCCAGGATTAGTAAGTGAGGAGAGTTGCCCCAAAAGTAAGACCAGCTCCAAAGGCATCAAAGAGAACGGTATCACCACGCTTAATTCGCCCATCTTCAATGGCCTCGTGAAAGGCAATGGGAACAGTGGCAGCAGAAGTGTTACCGTAATGTTCGATATTGACGATCATTTTTTCCATAGGGGCTTTAAGAAGTTTTGCTGTAGTTTCAATAATTCTAATATTGGCTTGATGGGGAACAATCCAGTCCACATCATTAAGAGTCATACCTGCTTTATCGAGGCAGACCTTCGCATTGTTCGCGAGAGTTCTTGTGGCCACTTTAAACATTTCACCACCTTTCATGCGCATATAATGAGATTCTTCTTTAAGGTGATGTTCTTCTATTGGTGTAACGGCCCCACCAATAGGTTGGTCGAAAAACTCAGCCCCTGAGCCATCAGTGCCGAGGTGAGTGGAATGAATGGTGGATTTTTCACCTTCTTCCGCTTGGCCAAGAATGGCCACACCACATCCGTCACCAAAGAGAATGCATATGGAGCGGTCTTTCCAATTCACTTCTCGAGAGAGCATTTCAGATCCAACCACCAAAACATTCTTTGCCATGCCCGTCTTGATAAAACTATCCGCCATATTCACTCCGTAAACGAAGCCAGAGCAGGCCGTGGCAATATCAAAGGCGGTACACTTATTAGTAATTCCTAATTTTTGCTGAAGCACAGAAGCAGAGTTGGGAAGTTTGTAGTCAGGAGTCACAGAAGCAAAAATGATCATGTCGATGTCATTAGGTTCCATCCCAGCTGTTCTGAGGGCTTGCCATGTGGCCTTTTCGGCCATGTCAGTGGGGTATTCACCACCGTCTGGATTACAAATGCGACGCGCTTTAATGCCGGTTCTCTCGTAGATCCATTCATCATTTGTATCGACCATTTTTTCGAGATCAAAATTGGTCATTATTCTTTCAGGAAGGTAGATACCTGTGCCTTTAATTTTACTGTTGTAGCTCATATCTTCCCCAATGGTTTGCGGAGCTTTCATAAAACCAGTCACGGTTTATTCAGAAATTTTTAGGTTGTATTCAAAAGGACTTATGTCTATTTGACAAGGGGCTCAGCAAGGCTAAATTCCCATTTCGTGAGTATAAAACGTAAAAAGGCTTCCCACCAGGAAGCCTTCAAAATTCTTTGATTCTGTTTTATTCGATTACTCTTCTGTTGCTTCTTCTTCGTCAGCTACAGATACTGCAAGGTATTCTTTCCCTTTGTAGTGTCCGCAAGCTGGGCAAACAGTATGAGGAAGAACGTGAGAACCACAGTTTGAGCAAGACATAGGGTGCTTGCGGTATAGTTTGTGGTGCTGTCCAGCTCTTCTGAGACCTTTACGAGATATAGATGTTTTTTTCTTAGGTACGGCCATTTCCGACTCCGAATATGTTCAACTTTCACTATTTTTGGCTAATAAGACCTAGGTTTTTACTAAAAATGGGGCCCTACGACAAGCATTTTCTTAGTTATTACCTTTTTTCATAGGCTTAAAGCAATATTATCTTTAACGTTTATACTGAGTAAATGACGAATGCCTGTCGGAAGATCCACTTAAAAGAGCCAGAAAAGAGACTTCTTGAAGCCCTCAATGAGAGTAAAAAACTCAATTGGTGCCAAGTCCTTGAAATAACAAATTACAAACCTGAACAGTTGAAGAAGAGATTGAAGGCCATGCATCGAGAGAAAATGCTTCGATTTAGTGAAGCCAGAAAGACTTTGTTCCTTTATGAGAAATGAAATAAAGTTTTTTTTATGACTATTTTTCTCATGATTCTTCACGTTCTTTTGATCAATGTAGACGAACATTATTTTAATAGGAAAAGGCCCCATAGTAAGCTTGAGATCTGGAGTATTATTACGGATGGCCTTTTCTTTTTGATTCCCATTAGTATTGCTACCTTTATAAAGTTTGACCCCAAATGGATTTTCCTCTACAAGGCGCTCGCAGCACTTTCAATGATTTCCATTATTAAAAACGAGTACTTTTATAAAGGACTAGACCGTTGGGAGCGTCTAACTCATGCCTGTCTTTATGTTCTCCATCCCATCATTCTTTTTAACTTCTATGAATCTTGGCAGAATAACTATTTTCAAAATAACTCCAATTTTTGGATGATCCAATTGCTTTACGTAGGTCTTGGGGTAAAGACTCTGACCTACCAACTCATTTATTGGAATTATATCCATGAAGATAAAGTCCATTCATAAAGGTTGAGGGCCCTTCGTGCACTTGTCCGGTAAAAAATCTACACTTACTAGGGAAAGGGTTTTTGCCATGATAGCTTGGTCAAAAACTTAGATTGGAGTGGATCAATATGAAGTTTCTAATGGGAGCTCTGCTCTTAGTTTGTCATCTGTCTTTAAATGCCCAAGGGCTTAATCTTGATATCGAAGCTAATGTAAAAGAAGCCTTTCTTTTACAACTCAATGATATGAACTCTGCTATTAGACTAAAAGTGGAGCAATTTAGGGAAGATAATCAAGATGGCCGCAATATGGATGGAGGCTTTCCAACCCAGTTTAGTGAAGCAGAAATTAAAGTGACTCTGATATCACGATATGAGAACAGAAGAATTCGTTGTTCTATCGATGGAGACCGTTTGAATTGTCTTGGAACTTCCGAGGATCATACCTATCTTGTGAGCATTTCTCAGAGCTTCTGTCATAATTCTGGTTGTGACGAAACTTCAGAAGACTTTCTTTATCTTGTTAAAGCAGGTTATTCCAGTGTTTGTGAGGGAACTGCAGATCAAGATCCCTACACAGATGATATCTGTCGCTACAAAGAATTTGTCGGACAATTTCAAGAAACTCAGCTCTAAAGACCTTAGTCCCAAGTAATCATAAGCTTGGGACGTCTTTTTGTACCTTTGTGGTCTATCTCAAATTCACCAATTCTTAAATCTTTCATAGTGTGAACGTTGAATTTTTCAGCTTTTTGGAGAAACTCTTGAGTGCAAGCTTGTGATCGAGCCTCTCCATTGGGAAGTCCAAGGGAGTCAGGTAAGAAACGAAAAGCTTTTGCAAAAAGAGCGTCAAGAACAGCCCCTGAGGCAAAAAAGTTGCTGAAGTTGGCATTGGATTCATACACACTTTGTGAGTGGGACTTAAAGAGGACCACGCGCTCGTTTATGCACACGTAATCTAACATCTCAATGGAATTGTGAGAGAGAGCTGAAGTGTTGAGAAAACTATGAGTGGTTGCTATCTTTTTCGTTTTTCTATCCATCTTCACTCTAGGAAGGCTTATTTCTAGTTCACCTGAACTTTGACCATTATTAATTTTGATCTCTGAAGAATAATTGGTCTCATATCCAATATATCCAGCTGAGAGAGAAGAGGAAATAAGAGTGAGAAATAGAAGATTAAGTGCTTTCATGCCGCGATCATGTCATGGGCAAGGTATGGGGTGGCGTGGAATGTAACCTTTTCTAGGCACGTCTAGTAATTAGACAGGGAGAAGGCGACTAGATGGGCTTAAAACCTTGGAATCTATAATGTATAGAGGCTGAAAAATCTTCAACAGTCTCTACATCCGGTGAGCCGATTGGTAAGCCTAGGCATTCAAATCATAATCTCGGTCCGAAGGAATTTGTGTGCGTCTTTTATCGCTTACGATAGTGCTCTTATTTTTATCTTTAAAGATTCAGGCTCATGTCCTGTATTCCACTCGACTCGAGCCCAAGTTTAAACCGGAATTTTACATCCAAGAATCTCTCAAATATTTTGATACGATTGATAGCTTTGCACCTCGTGATTCTAAACCAAAGTATGGGAAACGAGTGATTCGCTGGGAGTGGTTGCCCTGGCTTTACTTAACGGGATATCGCCGTGCCAGTATGAAGTTGGATATCGTCCTTACTTGGTATCCAACAAAGGTGATCAATCGTGATTGTCGATTCTTTAAAGTTCAACCCTTTGGCCGTTGTCGAGTAACCTTTCATTATTTAAAGCCTGATGTTTTGATCGATATCTACGAAGAGTTCACCTTTAATGATCAAGGGGAGATCACTTTTATAGAGGCTTGGACAGATGAGCCCCATCGCCTCCCTAAAGATGATCCGAGTGATCCATGGTTTGAAGGAAAAAATGTAAAAAGGCTTTCCACCAAAGTTCCAGGCCTTGGCTCCTGGAATGGACGCTTAAATAGAAAGGCTCTTCGCCAATTGTCTCGCATTGACGATGAACTCATGAACCTAAGAAAGCGACTCAATCTACCGATCACTTTCTGGGTTAAGGAAGGGGTTCGCTTTTTGATCAAAGGATATGAGTAAAATCCCTACTGTTTCTTATGATGTTTGCAGAGACCCTCGTTAAGGTTTTGACCACACTCGTGGCAAAGACCGAGACAGTTTTCATCATGAAGGGGGAAATGATCGATATTCATAAAGAGGTTTTCATGAACCATCTCTGCGATATCGGCATTTCCTTTAGTGTGAAAATAGAGACCATACTCTTCATTTTCAGTGAAAATATCGTCGAGTTCTTCAAATTCAGGCTCTTTTTCTAAATGATGAGGGATAAAACATGCTTGGAAATCTGCATCGACATTTTGCTTTGTAAGGGTAAGGCAGCGTACACATGGGGTCATATAAGCCGCTTTGATATTTCCTTTGACCAGAAGGTGATCTCCAAAGGGTTTGCCCGATTTTCTTTTTAAGGTGAGATGACAAGAAATCATTCCCTTTTTGTAATCGGGTTCATCTCTATCCGTTTGCTCTTCGAGCTCATCAAAAAGAGCTTTTACCCAATCACAGGATTCACCTAAATCATATTCGGAGGTTTCATCAAATACATAGGATCCTAATTTGATAACTCCTTCTATGTCTTCTTGAATATATTCGTTACTCATAGACTTCCTTATGAAGAGTGGGCCTCTTCCCACTCTAGTGCTTCTTCTTTTGCGATCGGATTCTTCTCAAAGTAGTTTTGAAGAGCTTGGTAAACTTCTCTTTGCTTTTCAATCGTAAGGGGCTTAATAGACTCAACATTTTGACGTCTAATACCTTTTTGACGAATAAGCTCCGAACTCTTTCTCAATTTGGAAGTAATGGACCTTGCAATGGTAACAAGCCACGGGGGAAACTGCTTGTCAATTTCAGAAACAGGAATTTGAATGAGAGTAGAATCTTTTACACTAATGACATGAGCTGATCGAAACTCATTATCAAAAAAACTTAGTTCCCCCAAATATTCACCGGCTTTTATATAAGCTAGGGGAGTAACCTTCGTGCCCTCAGTAACAAAAACCATGAGCTCTCCAGAATGGACAATGAATAAGTCTGAGCTTTTCTCACCGGCAGCGCAAATGATTTGGCCTTGAGGTGCTTGTAGTGTAAGAGGCCCTGATAAGGGAGCCCGTTTCTCTGTCATGGTTCTCTTCCTTTTGTTTAGCTCAATTTTAAACTATTCTGAGCCTAAAATCTTCCTCTAGGGCATAATATTTGGAAGAAGTGATGTCTAAAAAAACAAAGGTGGCGACGAATGAATTTAATCCTAACGGGATTCATGGGCAGCGGCAAAACAACATTATTAGAGTTGTGGAGAGAGGATTTTCCCGGGAGGACCTGCGACTTGGATGCTGAGATTGCAAAATCTTTAAACATAAAGCCTGAGAATCTAGGGGAGTGGATTGAGAATGAGGGCTTTGAAAAGTTTCGTGCTGTGGAGTCAGAAATATTGGAAGACCTTTTAAAAGAATCAAACCATCTCCTTTTGTCTTTAGGGGGTGGCGCTTATCATCAAAAGAACCGCTCGTTGATGAAAAAATATGGTCCTTCTAAATCTCTATGGCTTAAGGCCTGTCCAGCAACGTTATGGGAGCGAGTAAAAAATGATCAAAACCGACCTCTTGTTAAACTGGGGAGATTGGCTTTTGACGACCTGCATTCTCAGAGACTAAGTGATTATAATGAGGCGGATTTCATCTTACATGGAGAGTCTCCTTTTCCGCTTTTTTCTCATTGGTTAAAAACCCAACCAGAGATCGCGTCATTATTGGACGTTTAGTTCTTTTGTGGGGCATAATTTAAAGGCGAGGAGCCTATGAAGACTGATGAACAAATTGTCGTAGCCATTCTGTGTCAAAATTTAAATTTGGCAAAAAATCTATCTGATATCTTTAAAAAGGTAGGAGTCTTGCCCTATGTTTGTACCAGTCTTGAGGACTTTTGGCAGCAAACTCTCGAAGAAACTCCTCACTTAAGTGTTGTTGATGTGAAATCGACTCACGAAAAGGATCTTCTTTTTAAGAATCATCCCAAAATAAAAACAGAAGAAATGCCAGTGGCCTTCGTTTATGAGGCCGAAAGTGTGCCTCTTCTCTATGCAACCTATGAAGTTTTAAATCTCGGTCTTATTGATGCAAGAGCGAGTCTCACGGGACAAGTGAAGTCTGTTTTAAAGCGCTACAATCGTTTTCAGGGATGGCAATCGAAAGCCCTCCTTGCAGAGAATTACGAAAGAGAGCTCGATAGGAAACTCACAAGAGTCGTCGAGAAAACTGAGGAACTTAAGGAGCAAAACTTCTATCACAGTTTACTTAAGAGTCTCCAAGGGAGACTTGAAGAGCAAAAGGATGCGGAAGATTTTGAGACTGGTGTCGCTAGAGTTTTCAGTCACGTTAAAGAGTTTAAAAACTTCACTTTCTTAGAATTAAATGGATCTGGACAAAAACTTATTTCTCCTCAATTTCACTTCGATAAATACATCCATATTCCTAGTCTCTGGTTGGGAAAAACTTGCGAACAGGGAATAGAGTTTTTTGCTCAAAATATGGCGAGCCAAATATGCCTTGAGCTTATGGGTGGAGAACTCATGAGTTTACTTATTCGTGGAAAAAAAGATCAGCCAGATATGATGATCTTTATCCGTGTCGAGGGTGAGGAGTTCCTCAGTCAGTTTGATTGGGAATCCATGGAGCGCTACTTAAGTGGTCTCTATTGTTATTTTGATTTACGCTCTCTTGGCAGTGAAAAATCAACTCAAGGTATGGGTCTCAGTTGGGAGCTTTATCAGCTTCTTGATGAGATCAAGTTTGGTGCTCTTCCCGAATCCAGAATTGAAGGTGGATATGAGCGCTACTCTCTTATTTCTATTAACTTTAATGACTTATTTAATAAGGCCCTAGGTCAAAATGAAATGCGCTTTTTTTGGCAAAACTTCTATCGTGATTTTATCAACGGTCTTGATACCCAAAAGGGCGTGGAGTTTAGACCCTTTTATCATAGTCCAAGAAACACCTTCTTCCTTGTAGAAAAAGAAAGTTTGGATAGAGACTTGGTGTCCATTAAAAATTACTGCACTCGTTTTCCTTTTTGGCGATATTTCGAAGATGCAGATGTGGTGTTAGGCGCAAGTCTTAAGCCAGAAGTGAGAATCGTTCCCATGACGGCACAGGCAATTGAAAGATTAATTACAGAGGAGTCTCCCTCTCGTGATGAGGTTGCAAGTGATCATGTAGGCAACACTCTCTTTCGTCCTGGGCCACAAGTGACAATGTAATTATGTTTCCTGCGCGACTTGGTAGTCATCTTTTGGTCAAAATGGACCGATTCAAAAAAAATATTGAGAAATTAAAGTCTCATTGCCCTGGGAATAAAATACTTCTCATGGTCAAGGCGGATGCCTATGGTCATGGTCTCTCTGAAATTGTGGAGTTCTCTTTTGATCAATTAGAAATAAAAGAATTTGGGGTGGCCACACTTGGTGAAGCCCTTACTTTAAGAAAAAACTTTCCCGATAAGACCTTTGAGGTCTATGTTTTTAGTGATCTTCAGTTTCAGCATAAGGAACTTCGAAAGCAATATCTTGAAAATCGCCTAATCCCTGTTCTTAGTCATAAAGATGATTTAGTTGAAGTGCTCTCTGATAAAAGCTTTTCACAAATGCCTCTTTGCTTAAAGTTTAATACGGGAATGAATCGTTTAGGTATTCATCATGAAGATACTGGGGAAGTGATCGAGCTTTTAAAGTCTCGCGGAAGAAATCATGTTTTTCATTTAATGACTCATATGGCGAATGCTTCTATGCCAATGGAGTCGAATAATCGAAATATTTGGCAAAGGGAGAGGTTTTCTGGGATAAAGGAAGCTTTTAAAAAAGCTGGTATTGAGGTTGAAGGTACTTCTCTTGGAAACTCCGGCACGGTGGAGCAATCTTATAGTCTGGATGAGACCCATATTCGACCCGGCCTAATGGCTTATGGCCCAACTTCACTCGCCCCTCAACACCGAGATAAAGGATGGTGGCATGGTGAAATTATCTCGGAATTGAAAACAAAGGTATTAAATACTTTTGAAGTCAAAAAGGGAGACCCTTTAGGATATTCCTCCGTTCCTGCACCTGATTCAGGTGTCATTGCCATTCTTGCCTTGGGTTATGGAGATGGCATATCCACTCATTACAGTGGTGCTCACCTTTTCCACAAAGGTGTTAAGGGAAAAATTGTCGGGCGAGTTTGTATGGATATGACCTATGTTCTTTTTCCCAAAGGCACCAAAATTGAAAGGGGTGAGCCCTTTGTGGTTTGGAATGAGGAGGTTGATAAATTTATGGAACTTGCAAAAGAGACAAATACGCTACCTTATGAGTTGGTTATTCAATTAACTGCAAGAGTTCCTAGAATCTATCAATTAGTTTAGACTTTAAGATATGTCAGAAAAAGCGGCCAATATTCCCTTTTATTTAAAACCTGTAGAATCTCTCGGTGCCTTTGTCCTTGAGAGTATTGGCGGTCTAGGGGAGTTTATCACTTTCATAAGCAAAGCCTTTTTCTGGTTTGTTCGCCCTCCCTTTAGATGGCGTCTTTACTTTGAACAGCTCTATTTTGTCGGTAATAAGAGTATTTTTATTGTCCTTCTTTCAGGTTCTTTTACTGGAATGGTGATGGCCTACCAAACCTACTTTGGTTTTAAGCTCATTAGTGTTGACTCTCTTGTTGGACCTGTCACTGCACTTACCTTGGCGAAGGAATTGGCGCCCGTTCTCACTGGTCTTATCGTTGCTGGTCGCGCTGGTGCGGCCATGACGGCACAAATCGGCTCCATGAAAGTCACTGAACAAGTCGATGCTCTAGAAGTGATGGGGATCAATTCTATCCAATACCTTGCTGTTCCTCGTATTATTGCGGGAACGATTTCACTTCCCATGCTCTCTGCCATTTTTCTTTTTATTGGTAATGTTGGTTCTTATATTGTTGGAACAAAGTTCTTAAGTATTGATGAAGCGATTTACCTTTCGAAACTTGGGGACTTTATGTTCCTCACGGATATCTGGCAGGGACTTATTAAGGCAACCTTTTTCGGTTTTACTATTTCCTGTATCGGGACTTATTTTGGTTTCCATGTCACCAAAGGAGCTGAAGGAGTTGGTCGTTCAACAAATCTCTCAGTGGTTTGGGGCATGATCATGGTATTGATTTCTGATTACTTTTTAACTAGCTTTCTCATTCACGTTTTATAACTATGTTAAGTTTCGAAAACCCTGCTGTTCGTATCGAAAATCTCACTAAAACCTTTGGTGATCATACGGTTTTAAATGATCTTAATTTTGATATTCCTCGTGGGAAGATTGTCACGATCTTGGGCTTTTCAGGCGCAGGAAAATCGACTCTTTTAAAACACATTTTAGGATTAATGCATCCAACTTCAGGCACGATTAGTGTTTTGGGTGAAAATTTGGCCAATCTCAGTAATGTGAGCTTGAGAGAATTTCGCCAAAATTTTGGAATGCTTTTTCAATATGCAGCCCTTTTTGATTCACTTTCTGCTTTAGAAAATGTTGCCTTCCCCCTAAAGGAATTCACAAAGTTGAGTAAGGCGGAAATTGAAGCCAAGTGTCATGCTTTGCTTGATAGCGTGGGCATTCAGGAAATTTCTCATAACAAGCTTCCCTCTGAGCTATCGGGTGGAATGAGAAAAAGGGTCGGCCTTGCTCGTGCTCTGGCGCTGGAGCCGCAAATCATGCTCTATGACGAACCAACTACAGGTCTCGATCCTATTACAACTCACATGGTAAATGACCTCATCTCTTCTACTTCACAAAGAAATAAAGACAGAGGGATGACGTCTATTATTATTTCTCACGATGTGAAAGCTACTTTGAGAATTTCTGACTTTGTTGCTTTTCTCGATCGTGGTAATATTGTTGAGTACTTACCGGCTAAGGATTTCGCTAATTCCACTAATGAATTGGTTCAGGAGTTTGTAAACCTGTAAGTATTTTGTCCCAGGAAGGGGATGGTGAACACAATTTTGGAAGTGTGGTAATTCTTAATGAATGAAATAAAAGTAGGCTTATTAACCTTAGCGACACTCGCGATTGTCGTTTTCATGTCAATTAAAGTCACTTCCAATCAATCTGGTTTCGGAGAGTATATTCAATACCGAACCATTATCAGAGATGCTTCTGGAATATTTCCGAAAACCCCTATTAGAGTTGCTGGTATTAATGCCGGTCGGATCAAAGATATCTCTCTCGCTGATAATAATGCTGTTATTACCTTTGAGGTCCTAAAAGATGTAACTGTCACCAAGGGCTCTAAACTTAAAATTAAAACGGTTGGATTTTTGGGGGATAAATACCTTGAGATTCAAACTTCAAAAGACGAAGAAAGGCTTGGAGAAAATGCCTTTATCCCCGCTTTAGAGGGAGGAGGGATTGAAGACCTGGTCAAAGATGCTTCAACAGTGCTGAAAGATGTGAAAATCATTGTGGCTAGTATAAAAGAATCATTGGCTCCTCCTGGTGAAGATCCACCAATGCAACAAATCCTAGCAGATGTGAAAGACCTCGTTGCCAACACGAAAGTTGCTACTGAATCTCTAAAGAGAATCATGACAGGTAATGAAGAGCGCATCAACGAGATCATCGCTAACCTTGATGAGTTTTCAGAGGATATCGCTTATCAGGTAAATAACACCAATGAAGATTCAGCAATGGCAGATGTCAAAGAAATCTTGGGTAATGCAAAAAAGATTTCTGCAGATCTTGAAAAAGTTATGGCCGACCTCAAGGCCGGCAAAGGAACGATGGGGAAACTTCTTGTCGAAGAGCAAATCGCAGATGAAGTGAGACAAACTCTTAGCGGCGTAAGGCAACTTGTCACAAGAGTGAATAATTTGAGAACGGAAATGGAAGTTTATACGGGGGCTAATACCAACTTTGGAAGTGAGTCTCAATTTGGTCTGCGCCTCTATCCTTCTCCAGAACGTTTTTATGAGCTAGGTGTTGTGACGAGTGAATTTGGCGTTGAAGATAAATCAATTATCACTTCAGATATAAACGGGAATACGTCAACAGAAACGAGAACTGTACAAGATCAAGATACCTATCGTTTTAATATCATGATGGGGCGTCATATTCATAACTGGGTTATTCGTGGGGGTCTCATACAATCTACGGGTGGTATCGGTGTTGATTATGAGCTTAACGATTGGGGCTCTAAATTTTCTCTTGATGTATATGACTACAGAGATGAAATTGGACCAAATGTTAGGTTCTCTATGGAGCATCAGCTTTACAATGTTCTTTACGGAAGAATACGTGCCGAAGATTTACTTGAGAGTGACACAAGAAGTGCAACTTTCAGTTTAGGGATTAAGTTTACTGATGAGGACATAAGGGGACTACTTGCCCTCTTCCTCGGAGGAAATTAAATTTTGGCTGAAAAGAACTGGCTCATAAGAACAAAAAATAAACAAATCCTTGGTCCTGCGACCAAACAAAAGGTTATTGATCTCATAGAAAAAGGTTCTCTTACTTCAGAGGATGAAATCTCTTGTGGTAATGGTTATTGGTTTTGGATTCGTGAAAGAGACCTGATTGATAAATACCTTTATGGAGACCTGCCTCAAAGTTTTAACCCTATTACGGAAGCTGAGGATGTTCTTACGGCAAAAAATACTCCAGATGGGATCACAGCATCGGTAACAGAATCTCCTGCTCCCAAACAAGTAAGAGAAGAGCCTAGTCCTTCTGATAATATCATTCCTTCAGATGATGACCTTCTTTATCCAGACGAAGCAGACCTCGATTATCCTGATATGGGGGATATTGGCAACTCTTCCTCTGAGCCAGTTCTTGAAGCCCATAATGATGCTCACGCTGATATTCAAACTGAAGAGCCAATAGCGTCAAGTCATGCCACTGCAGAGGTCGAAGTCAACTTTGACCAAAACTCTACAGTGGAAGTTGAAGTACCTTCACCTTCAGGAGCTATTCATCAGGAAACCTCTGATGAACTACAGGCTTATACAGAAGACGGTGAGAACTTTCTTTATCCCAGTGAGGCTGACCTTGAATATCCAGAAACACTAGAGGTCGCCAAAGAAGAGGAAGCTGAACCTGAAGATGTTACTGATCCCAATGTGGAAATCCCTGATTTAGAGGCGAATGAAATTGAAATGGCGCCAGCTGAAGAGGTGCAACTCCATCCTGCACCAGAAAATGAACCAGTAGAAGCGCAAGAATCTGAGCCTGAATCAGAGCAGGAACCGGTCGTAAAGGCAAAGAGTAGTGAAACAACAGGAAGGCATGCCTTACCAAAAGGAAAGAGTAAAAAGAAAAAGACTAAGAAAAAAAAGAGAAAGCTTGTGACCGAGAGAAAAGGTAATGATCGCTACCTCTTTATTATTGTCTTTTTAATTGTTGCGGCGATTGGCGTCGTCTTTTATTACTATAAAGAGGTTCTCAATAAGCCTTTTCCTGTTCTTGGAATCCATGAGGTCCACGCCCAGAGTTTGCAAAGTTTAAGTAAAAAAAAAAGTTAATCACTTACAATGAATTAGACAGTCAATTCGTGACAATACCCATGTCTCTAACCGTCAATGGTATGAGATTTAAAAAACCTGAGTACAAGACCCTAGAAGATTGTAATGCTCTTGAGGATTACCTTTTTCAAATGGCCATCATTATTGACGTGAGACGAGGGAAGCGAGAGATTTTTAAAAATCTTTTTCTAAAGTGTCAGCAAAAAATTAGTAAAGAATTTAGTACCATTTTATATTTCCCCTTCTTATCAAACTTAGAAGAAGTAAAAACGTATCTAAAAGAAAATGGATTAAGTCTAAAGGAAAGGCTAAAAATACAAAGTTCATTTTATCGCAAGCAAAAGATAAAAGAGATTAAAAATAAGATCATTGATCTCATAGATGTATTAGCGAGTGAAGAGAGCTTGAACTCCCCAGAGAAGCGTCATGAAATTCTCCTTAAAGTTAAGATGATTCCAATTCTTTGGTGGGAAAGACTTTTCTCATTACTCATTGCCACTGAAGCTAAGAACAGACCATGGAGTTTAGAATTAAAAAGGGAGCTTGCTAAATCATCTCCTTATGTTTTCCTTATAAAGGGGATACCTTTCGATGAAATTGAAATGGTCAAAATAAGAGAGTTTATTTTAAAAGTACTGACCCGATATAAGGATGAATTTAATGATATTGAAGGGGTAAAGATTCTCGCTGATCGTTTTAATGGATCATTAGAAAGTGGTGACTTTAAAACCATAAAAGAGAAAGTTGATGCCGACTGGTCGCTTTCAGAGTTAAGAGAAAAATTCGATAATCCATTATTAAGGTCAGAGTTCTTTGATTTCTGGTACATGGTTATGATGAATCGAACTTCAGATTCAGAGCTAAGAAGTCGAATACGAAAAGCCCTTTCTTATCGGGCCCTCAACAGTGCACAGTACAGTCAGTTGTGGGTTTTAGAATACTTTCTTCCTGTTGATGAAAAAATGCGAAAATTAATTGTTCGGCAACTTTCAAAGATGTGGGTGAGCAACAGTCTTGTTCATCAATATACGGTACTTAGGGCGTCACGAAATCAACCCTTGAAAAAAATTCTGAGTCAAAGCTCCAAAGAATTTGAAAAACCTGACTTCAAAATAGTCAGAGAATACTTTGATAAACTTCTCAATAGTGGCTATTCCACTCATTTCGCTCTTTATGAACTCTATTATCTTGGTGATAAAAACCCTGAAAATTTGTGGTGGCTTATATTATAGAGGAAGATTATCATCAGCCAGACTTTTATCATTTTACTCAAGATAGTCTTGAGTTAGTCCGCTTTATTGAAGAAAAAGAAAATTCATGGGAGAGTGCACTTGAGGTCGGATCTGGCTGTGGGGTTATTACTGGTGAATTGGCCAAAACCTTCTCTTCTGGTAAGTTCTTGGTATTAGAAAAGTTAAAAGAATTCCGGCCTTATCTGGAAAAAAACCTCTCCTCATACCCTCATGTTCAAATGAAAATGACTGATTTCTTAAAGTTTGAGACAGATAAGTCTTTTGACCTTATTTACTTCAATCCGCCTTATTTTTATGAGGAATCCTCTCGCCCTTCACTAAACCAATTAAAGAATCAATGCCGACAGATTAAGAGTGAGTTATTTCAACAATGGATTATTCACGCAAAGAAGATGTTGTCTTCTCGGGGACGGCTCTACTTTTGTCACAGAGACAAGCATATCATTGCTGAAGATTGGGGTTTTAAGTTGAAAGAAAAACGAGAAAAAAAAGGTTGTATACTTTACTCTTGGGCCTTGTTTTGAATGTAGAGGGAAATCATTTGCTCTAAAAGATCTCCCTCCATTCCTTCAAATTCCTTTAGGGCCTCTTGCCTTAAGGCTTTATAGCGAGGACTTTGGGGGTGAAGAAGATGTTGTTTTTTTTCTTTTAGCACCTCTTGATTGCCAATATTAGCTCTTTTGAGAAGATCTTTTCTTTGTTCGTCAAAGTGTTGGCTACTAACTTGAAATTTAAAAAATTGTACTTTCCCTCTAAGTTCGGGAAAGGTTTTGATAATTTTCGCTTTTAAAGTCTCTTCCAACATGCTCAAACTTTGGGAATAGGCCGAGTGGTTGGTTAAGATGGTGAGCGTCTTTCCTTGGTTTTTTAAAGGCACTGTAACTTTGGAAAGTTTAGGCCCAACAATCTCTTCCCACCTGGCGATGAGGTCAAGAAAGTTAAAAAGTTCTGAATTCTTTGAGCGCCCGGAGAATTTGGACTTTGAATAGTGGGATTGACCCAGTAGGTCAGAGACTTTTTTAAACATTCTTCATTCCAAACTTATAGCGGTTCTTTGGCAAGTTGCGCTGAATTAGATAGTATCGGGGAATGAAAAGAATCGCCTATTTTACACCTCTTTTGATCCTCGTAGGGCTGCTGATAAATTCTTGCTCAGGATATAGGGTCCGCAATAAAAGTAATCCTTTTGAGGAAGATCAAATCAGAGTGTTGGCCGTTCCTATTTTTGTCAATAAGTCGATCTATCCAGGTGTAGGTCCGGCTTTTACTAGAGAACTTACGAAAATGCTCTCCACTTATTCCGGCTTAAAAATTCAAACAACGCCAGATGCTAAAACCGATGGCGTGCTGTTGGGAATTATCTCTTCACCGCAGCGCTATCGTGATGCTTATAAAGTAGGCTCCACAACTCTAACATCAGGTGCTCTCAAGGAATCTATTGGGAATAGGGCAGAATTTAATATACCAACAAATGCTCAATATAAAATTGGCGTTCGTCTTGCGCTTATTAAAAATCCTACTACTGAGGAGAAAAAACTACTCCTTTCCCAAATGGGAGATAAAATTCTTAAAAGCCCACGAATTATTTTTAATCAAAGCTTAGCCTTCCAAGGGTCCTTTAACTTAGAGTCCCGTGATACTATTGGTCCTGATAGCGGGGGGGTGGTGAATTACACTAAGACCAAACGCTTTTTTCACCAAACAATTGAAAACCTTGCAGAGGCGGCTGCGACTAATTTTGAGACGCTGGTTATTAATGTATTCTAATTTTAATCCATGGGAATTTAAGCAAAATTATCCCCACCTTTTGACTGAGGGGAATTATGGTCTATACGCCTTGTCTTGCTATGATCCCTATATTGAAAAGCTGTTTTTGAATCTCGTTCCTCATCACTTTATTGATGGGGGATGGAAAGTGATTTCTGGGCCTGAGGTGACTGTGGCCTGGCTGGAGGATCATCTTTCAACCTTAGACTTCTTTTCTGCCAATCAAAGCTTCAAAGTTTTGATGTGCGAACAAATGCCTCAAAAAGCAAAAGACTTCCTTCTTAATGAGAAAATAGAGTGGGGTAATCGTTACTTTCTTTTAAGCTTTTTAAAAGAGGATAAATTTTTTGATAAGTGTAAAAAACGGAAGGATTTTTATTCTTTAAAAATCAATGAGCCAAAATTCTGGGAGCAAGGGAAACTTATTAAATTTCTCTGTGAGACGACAGGTATTTACCTCCCTTTAAATGTCCAAAATACAATTTTGGAACTTGTACCCAATGAGCCCGGTGAGCTTATTCTTGCGATGAAGAAATTAGCCCTCTTAACAGGTAATCCTCAAAAGGTAACTGTTACTCAGGCTAAAGAAGTTTTAGGTTTGAACCGCATTGATCAATTTGAAATGGCCAGAGTTTGGGGAGAGAGACGCTTCAGCGATTTCTATAAGGACCTTCTTCAACTGTCAGGGGATTTTGATGGTCTTATCGTATTTTTTCGCTTTATGCAGGGTCATATTATAAAAATGATTGATCCTAGTTACATGAGAGAAAAAAACAAGCTTTCAAAATATGATAAGCAAATTGAATCTCAGGGGCGCCTATGGAGTCGTGCCGAGCTTACTGATGAATTGCGTTTTTTCAGTGAGTGTGAAATTTTGGCTAAAGGAAAGAGCAAAGATCTCACAAATCAGTTGAGACTTAAGGTTCTTGCTAGTTTCTAAAACAGAAAAGCCCATCACTAGGATGGGCTAATAAAAACATTTTTTAAAAAGTCTTAAGCTTTCGCTACAAACTTAGTAAGACGACTTGTCTTTCTTGCTGCAGTGTTAGGCTTAATAACACCTGTTTTAGCAAGACGAGCAAAAAGGCTTTGAGCTTGAACAAGAAGCTTAGAAGCTCCGTCCTTATCTCCAGCTTCAACTGCAGTACGAATTTTCTTCTCTGCAGATCTCGCCATAGTCGTTTTTACTTTGTTTCTTTGGGTACGAGTAGCAGTTTGTCTTACTCTTTTCTTTGCTGATTTATGATGTGGCACGAACAACTCCTGCGTTACTTATAATGCGCTAGTCCAATCATCTGAAATTAGAGTTAGATTTGTAATTCATAAGGACGATCATGGCAAGGTTTTATTTGATAAACTTGCTCCCTCTCAGTATGATCGACCAAAAATTTCACGGTATTAGGCTCGTTCTGGGCATATATAGGCAAGGGGAGAGGTCATGACAACAATAAAGTCAATTGGCGTGGTAGGAGCTGGTCAGATGGGAAGAGGCATCGCCCAGGTCGCGGCCATGAGTGATTATAAGGTGCAACTCTTTGATATTTCTAAGGAATCCCTTGATTTCGCCATGAACTTTATCGAAAAACAGCTTAAAAGAGGTGTTGAGAAAGGAAAGTGGGACAACTCCTTTGTTGAGAAGACTCTCTCTAACCTCAATCCAGTAACAGACATGAAGGAGTTGGGAAGTGATGATCTTCTGATTGAAGCGGCGACAGAAAATAAAGAGATAAAGTTCAAAATTTTTAAAGACTTAGACTCGGTTGCCAAAGAAGGGGCTATTCTTGCTACCAACACTTCCTCAATTTCTATCACTGAGATTGCTGCTGTTACGGGGAGACCTGATAAAGTAGCAGGCATGCACTTTATGAATCCAGTTCCCGTCATGAAATTAGTCGAAGGAATTAGAGGTCTCGAGACAAGCGATGAGACTTTTTTGGCAGTTGAAAAAGCAGCTGAGCAAATGGGAAAAACTTTTATAAAAGTGAATGACGTTGCAGGTTTTGCTATCAATAGAATTCTTATGCCCATGATTAATGAAGCGATTTATGCTCACTACGAAGGGGTGGCCAGCTGTGAGGATATTGATACAGGCATGAAACTGGGAACCAATCAACCTATGGGTCCTTTTGAGTTAGCGGACTTCATTGGCCTTGATACTTGTTTGGCGATTATGGAAGTTCTTCATGAAGGCCTTGGGGATACAAAATACCGACCGTGCCCACTTTTGAAAAAATATGTTCTTGCCGGAAGAATGGGGCGCAAGTCAGGGAGAGGTTTTTATGTATATAACAGGTAATTACGAGACGATTGCTTTCGAACTTAAAGAGAATATAGGCTATTTGACCATCAATAGAGAGAAAAAGCTCAATGCGCTTAACTCTCAAGTTTTAAGTGAATTGAAAACTTTGCTCACTCATTTTATCGAAGAGGATAAAGGGCAAACAATAAAAGGCGTCATTATCACTGGTGCTGGAGAAAAAGCCTTTATTGCTGGCGCCGACATTGCCCAGATGCAAAATATGAGTGTTGAAGAGGCAAGAGATTTTGGTGCTTTAGGACAAGAAGTCTCTCTTCTTTTTGAAAAGCTTCCTATGCCCATTATAGCTTGTGTCAATGGATTTGCCCTCGGTGGTGGTTGTGAAATGGCCATGAGCTGTGACTTTATTTATGCCACAGAGAGTGCTGTCTTTGGCCAGCCAGAAGTAAAGCTCGGCTTGATTCCTGGTTTTGGAGGTACGCAAAGACTTTCAAAAATTGTAGGAAGAAATCGTGCCAAAGAGATTATCTATACTGGTCGCAATGTGAAAGCTGAAGAGGCCTTAAGTATTGGCCTTGCCATCAAACTTTTTCCTACTAAAGAAGAAATGATTGCTGGGGCACTTAAGACTTTTAGTTACATGCTCTCAAATAGCCCCAATGCGATTAAGATCTCAAAAAAGGTCATGAATGAAGGCAACGATTTGACGGTGACCCAAGGTCTTACTTGCGAGCTCGAACAGTTCGCTGCGGTTTTTTCCTCAGAGGATATGCAAGAAGGAACAAAGGCTTTTATTGAAAAGAGAGCCCCCAACTTTACTGGTAATTAAAGACAAAATAAGAGGATTTTATGATTTTAGATGATTACAAAGAAATAAGAGAGATGATCGCGAAGTTTAGTGACTCTGAAGTAGCCCCTCTCGCAGCAGAAATCGATGAGAAAGGAAAAATTCCTACCTCTTTAGTGGCAAAAATCGCTGAGAATGGCTTTATGGGAAGTTACATTCCTGAAGAATATGGCGGCGCTGGCATGGACTACATGAGTTACTCCCTTATTATTGAGGAAATCTCTCGCTCTTGTGCTTCAACGGGAGTTTTGATCTCTGCCCATACTTCGTTAGCTGTTTGGCCGATCCTTCAATATGGAAGCGAAGAGCAGAAGAAAAAATATCTTCCCAAAATGGCAAGTGGCGAATGGCTCGGTTGTTTTTGTCTCTCTGAACCAAATGCAGGCTCTGATGCAGGATCACTAACAACATATGCTGAAGATAAGGGAGACCATTACATTCTCAATGGCTCTAAGAACTGGATCACTAACGGTGCCGAGGCCGATATTGCTATCGTTTTTGCGAAAACAGAAAAGACGGACAATCACAAAGGTATGTCGACTTTTATCGTCGAGACAGCTTGGGATGGTTTTGAAGTTCAAAAGAAAGAAGACAAGCTGGGAATCCGCGGTAGTTCAACCACTGCGATTGCTATTGAAAACTTAAAGGTCCCTAAAGAAAACTTACTGGGTAAAGAAAAGAAAGGTTTTAGCATTGGTCTTGCGACTCTTGATGGTGGGCGAATTGGTATTGCTGCTCAGGCACTAGGGATTGCAGAAGCTGCTTTTCGTTATGCTAAGAAATATTCTCTAGAGAGAGTTCAGTTTGGTAAGCCAATTGCTGATCTTCAAGCCATTCAATTTATTCTAGCAGATATGAGCACCAAAATCGCTGCATCACGTCTACTCATTGCTGAGGCGAGTCGTTTAAAGGATTTAGGCCAGCCATATTCAAAAGAAGCGGCTCAAGCAAAAGTTTTTGCCGCTGAAACGGCCATGTGGACTACGACGAAGGCAATTCAGGTCCTTGGTGGTAATGGCTATGTTAAAGAGTATCCAGTAGAGCGATATTTCAGAGATGCGAAAATTACAGAAATTTATGAGGGCACTTCGGAGGTTCAGCGACTAGTCATAGCTGCTAATGAACTTAAAGACTTACGCTAATAAAAGACGTGAATTCTTTTGCCTAAGGCTAGCTTAAGTGCTACCAATGGAGATTAGACTCAAAAGCCATTTGGAGTTTACGTGGTTTTAAAACGAATTTTGGAGAAAGTAGGTATGGCAAAGAAAAAGACTGCTAAAAAAGCCGCCAAGAAAGTAACAAAGAAAAAGACTGCTAAAAAAGCTGCTAAGAAAGTAGCGAAGAAGTCGACAGCTTCAAAGAAGAAAACTTCTAAAAAGACGGCTAAGAAGGTTACTAAGAAAAAATCGACAGCCTCAAAGAAGAAAACTTCTAAAAAAACTGCAAAGAAAACTGCCAAAAAAACCGCAAAGAAAAAAACCACGGCCTCCAAAAAGAAAACGGCTAAAAAGGTAACGAAAAAAGCCGCCAAGAAAGTAACGAAGAAAAAAACAGCAAAAAAGAAAGTCGCGAAAAAAACAGCTAAAAAAGTTACCAAGAAGACGGCAAAGAAAGTAGCTAAAAAGGCGGCGAAAAAGGTGGCTAAGAAAACGACTGCTGCGAAAAAGAAAGCATCAAGTAAAGTCACGAAAAAGGCTGCGCCTAAAGCAGAAAAGAAAACAACTGCTGCCAAAAAGGCAACTGCTAAAAAAGCGGCACCTAAAAAAGAAAGTACCAAGACCGCCAAGGGGTCATCGAAAAAAACTATTAAAGCCGATGATTCAGACCAATTGGATCTTGACCTTACAAAAGCTGAGAAGAAAACCATTTCCTCTGAGGCCAAAGAGAAAATTTCCGAAAGTATTTCGGATCTTAATAACGAATACTCCCTCAAAGAGATTTTCGGGGCTATTAGAACTTTAGAGTTTTACACATCTGATAGTGATGAGTGTCTTGCCAGAGGTTGTGAAAACCCTGCGACAACTTCAGGTTTCTGTCGTTTTCACTATATTGCTGGATGGAAAGACATTAAAAAGAAACAAAGGATTCTAGAGGAAGGGCAGCTTCAAGAGTATATTGAAAATCTTGTTGAAAAATATCCCATTAAATTCATTGAAAGTCTTGTCAGTGACTTAACTGACGAGAAGTCTTTCTTCGCTATTTTAAAAGAGATGGATATCGATGCAGACGAAGAGTCTTATGAAGATATCGAAGAGGGCGATGATGATGATCAAGACATCGCTTTTGAGACCAAAGGTTCGGCCTCACCGCGTTTTGATGACTAATTTAAAGTAATCTTTACTTGAGCTTGATGTGGCTGGCTTTGCCAAGGGCCACATTGATCTCAATAAGGTGGCCATCTTTTTTGTCTTCAAATTCATTTTTTCCAGGACCTACAGCTGTTGTTATAACAGAGGTGATCTTTTCATCTGGGGGACTTGTTAAAGAGACATTTCCTGTGGCTACATTGATGAGAGACTTTCCTGACTCTGGGAAACGGGCATTTTTAAAATTTACATTTCCTGCTGATACTTGAATGGCGAGAGGGTTATTTGAGTCAACCCATTCGAGATTTCCCGCAGCTAGGTCAACCTTTAGATTTTTTAATGTTCCTTTGCCGGAGATAGTGCCTGCATCTTGGGCGAGGGTAAGTTCAACTTGGGGACTGACTGTTAAATTCCAAATGAGTTCACAGCCATTACTACCTGTAAAAGAGGTGTTCTCAACCATAATTTTTAAAGTACCATTGTCATCTTTAGTGTTGAGAATACACCACTCTTTCCAACGTTTTTTTTGATAAGTAATTTGATTTTTTTCTCCATTGATGATGGAGATCTTTCCCAATTCATTATTAAGCAGGATGACTTGGGAGTCAGAGAAAATAGTTTCTTTTTTTATCAGATCATCATTTTCTTTTTGGCAGGAGAAAAGAAGAAAACCTAATATAAAGAGAGTTATTGATTTAATAAGGCCTCCGCCTGAATCGTTAGTGCGACATTTTCACGGCTAACTTTGTAATGAAAACTAAGATCTTTGTAACTCGCCTCAGTCCATCTACTATTGTAATCATTCCAGTCTGGATTACCAAAATAGGAGTCAAAAAAGACACCCATTGAATCGATAAGGGTATCGAGATACTTTTCTGGGTCTTTGGCTTCTTTATTTTTTGGATCGTCTATATCAAGACTTACAATATAAGTTGTGGGAGCTTCTTCGAGCCTTTTTGGGTTGTAGAGGCCAACGGCAAGGTAGAATTCGTCTGGATAAGTGAGACCATGGACCTGAAAAGCAAGGTTTCTTGCGTCGCATTGATCTTGATAAACTTTGTAAAGAACAGTTTCGATTTTATTACGCCAGTTTTCTGGCAGAAGGATGCCTGGTTTTTCTTGGTTCTTTCTTGAGAGCATTTTGCTTCCTTTTCCGTGTTATAATGATGGCCGAAGATACACCAGAGTTAAGGAGGAGGCAAAAGGTGGACTATAAGCCCGTTCTTGAAAAAACTAAGTTCCTCTTTGATTGGGGTGATCAGCCTCAAAGCCCTGAATTAAAAGTTTTTAATTTTGGTGACAAGCAGCTTCACTTTAATGGAGAGGTCTCAAACTCCTTTAAAGCACCAAAGCTTATCGTAAGCATCAGACTAGGTCAGCGATGGCACGACCACATTTTTGAGCGCACTGAATGGGCCTATGATGAGAAAGGAGAGGTCACAGGACTTTATTACCATGACGATGGCAGGGCCGATGGTGAGTTAAAGAAAAGTCTCGAATTGGGGCTCTGCGTTTAACCCGTCTCTCCTATGCCTTTTCTCTTGTTTGTGGTTAAATTCAGCCGCTATTTAAGTGAAAAGGAGTATTTATGGCAGTCTATCTTATTTCTGGAAGTCGTACCCCAAGCGGCTCTTTTCTTGGATCTCTTTCAACAGTACCCGCACCTGAATTAGGTGGGGCAGCGATTAAAGGTGCTCTCGATAAGGTAGGAATGCCTAAAGATAAAGTTGATGAAGTCTTTATGGGAAATGTTGTTCAGGCGGGAATCGGTCAAGCACCTGCTCGTCAGGCGACTATTGCAGCAGGTCTATCTGAAGCTGTTCCTTCCACGACAGTGAATAAGGTTTGTGGCTCGGGCCTTCAAACAATTATAATGGGGGCTCAATCTATTGCCGCGGGAGACAATTCCTTAGTTGTTGCAGGTGGGATGGAAAATATGAGTCTTGCTCCTCATTTACTTCCAAATTCTAGAACGGGAGCAAAATTTGGTCAGACGATTATGAGAGATGCCATGCAATGGGACGGTCTTTGGGATGTCTATTCTGATCGCCCCATGGGAAATTGTGCTGAAGAATGTGCCCGCAAATATAATTTTACCAGAGAAGAGCAAGACGGCTTTTCTATTGAATCCTTTAAGCGTGCCCAAAAAGCTATTGAAGAGGGAATTTTTGCCAAAGAAATCACTCCCGTCACAGTAAAAGGAAGAAAAGGTGATACTGTCGTCGATCAAGATGAAGGCCCTTTTAAGGCCAATTTTGAAAAAATTCCTAAACTAAGACCTGCCTTTGAAAAGGACGGAACGATTACTGCCGCGAATGCCTCGACTATTAATGATGGTGCCGCTGCAGTGGTAATGGGAGGAGATGCTTATAAAGATCAAGCCTCTTTTCGAGTTGTCTCTTATGCTAAGCATGCCCAAAATCCCACTTGGTTTACCACAGCTCCCGTAGAAGCCATGAGAAAATGTGCAGAAAAAGGTGGAGTGAATTTAACTGATATCGACCTCTTTGAAATCAATGAGGCCTTCGCTGTTGTTCCTATGGCGGCGATGAAAGAATTAGAACTCCCAAAAGACCGAGTGAATATCTATGGTGGTGGAGTCAGTCTTGGTCACCCTATTGGCTGTTCAGGCACGAGAATTGTTGTCACCCTTATGAATGCACTGGAGCACACAAAGGGTAGGTACGGAATGGCCTCTATTTGCATCGGAGGCGGAGAAGCCTTAGCATTATTAATAGAAAAAATTTAATTCTTATTTGTTAAGAGGATAGGATGTCCCAAGCAGCCCAGACGCAAAAGAAATCGGGTATTAGAACATTTACCCCCGGAGAAGTTCTCTTTAAAGAGAATGATCCAGCGAACTCCCTTTACATTATTCAAAAGGGTCAAATACGCCTTTACCGCCCTAAAGGTAAGGGCTTTGTTGATCTAGCGATTTTAAGGTCTGGGGAAGTTATCGGTGAAATGGCTTACTTTGATGAAAAGTCGACACGTCGATCTTGCTCAGCTGCGGCCATCGTCACCACCGACGTCATTGAAATTTCTTTTGTTGCCTTTGCCAAAACCATGGAGGGCTTGAACCCTTGGTTTAAGACTATTATTAATACGCTTGCCGATCGTCTGCGTAAGACCAATGAGAAAGTTAAAGAATTAGAATCAAACTCTGTTGGTTTTGGTGCGGGCGGGAAAGTTGCCGACTATGTTTTCTTTCATAATAGTGACATCATTCGCGCTCTTTCCACTTTTTTTTTGGTCTATACCGCTCATGGGGAAAAACTTGAAAACGGGGCAACTCAAGTTCATTTGAACAAACTACGTTTTTATCTATTCGACGTTTATAATTTCCCAGAGATTAAATTTGAAGAGTTTTTAAATCTTTTAAAAGAAGCTGGCATGGTGGAGATGGTGAAAGACGACGATGGTCTTCCCAAAAATATTCGCACCCAAAATGTCACTCAGTTTCGATCAATTGCCGTTTTTATGAATCAACAGCGATTGGTTGATGATGCCAAGAAAATTACGATTTCCTCAAAATGTGAAAGGTTCCTTAGTCGCGTTCTCCTTCAACTGAAGTCCGCAGATAAACCTCAGGCCATGGCCGATATCAGTGCCATATTAAATCATTTTAAAGAAGGAAATGTTCCCATCACTGATGAAGACTTTCAGGATGCCATTAAAAGTGGTCTTGCTGAAGATGTGTTAGTCGGTGAGGGGAATAAATTAACTTCCGTCGTTCATATTGAAAAACTTCGAATGGTTTATCCGGCCCTTGTTATGCAAAATGCTGTTAAAAAGATCAATGAAAGCAAGGCAAAACAAGGCCAAAAAGGTTACTAAGTAACCTGTGAGAGAGATTTTTCTTAGCATTTAAGGTACTAATTTACTTGTAGCGAATTAATAATTTCCTAAAATCACGTTTGGTGGTACAAGAAGTTCCTTTTCACAATCAAGACAGAACTCGTGGCTTAACTTTTTCTCAGTAATAATACCTCAAGAGTTATTATGGAATATTATAGACAAGTACTTAAACAAGACTACGAAAAACGCCTCGCAAAAAATAATGCGTTCTCTATTCGGTCTTATTCTCGTTATTTAAACATACCTCAGAGTACATTACTTGGGGTGTTAAACAACAAACGTGACTTGCCGCTCCGCTATGTAGACTTACTTATAAATAAGATGGAATTAGCTCCAAGTGAAAAAGGACTTTTTGAAAAAAGTGTTCGTCTTAGTAAGCAAAACTTAAAAGAAATCGGCTCGGTGAAAATTGATAATTCAGATGAACGAGTTTTTGATGAGCAGATTGATTTTGATATAATTTCTAGTTGGAAGTATCTCGCTTTTTTAAATCTATTTAAACTAACGGATAATCAATTTGATCCAGAGAACTTTTCAAAGCGATTGGGAATTTCCGTGCAAGAAGTAGAGAAGCTTAAAAGTGACCTTTTATTAAGAGAGTATATACAGGAAAGAGACGGTCGATATTTTCGTTCAAATACAAAGTTCTCTAGTACCCAAGATATTAAATCAAAAGCACTAAAATATGCACATCTAGATATTTTAGATTTGGCAAAAGATAAAATTGACTCTGTGGACATTGAAGATCGATTTTACTCTTCAACTATTTTTCCTGTAAAAAAAGAAAAAATCGTTCAAGCAAAAAAAATAATTAGAGAATTTAGAGATAAGCTTTCCGACTTTCTTTCGGATAATCCTAGTGATGAAGTTTATAATTTAAGTGTTCAATTATTTCCTCTAACTGAGAATAAGGAATAATGATGTTAAAGATATTAATAGCCTTTTTATTAGTCTCAACTTCTTATGCTAATAAACTTAACTTTGATAATAATCTTGTCGACTTTAAATCGTTAGGTGATGATCGTGATAATGGAGGAGACGGTATTATCTTGAAGGATGGAAGTATTATTCTCAGAGAGCTATCTTATAAACAAGATCAAATTTTCATTGGAAAAGAGATTTATAATATCGTTCCCGATTATTCTCATCTAGTTGAAAAAATTGGAAAAATTCATCCTAAATTAGCCCGAAAACTTTTGAATACAACGAGAAAACTTCGTTTTGTTTTTTTAGAGAGGCCGTTACCCGAATTGAAGCTAAAGGATACTTCTTTTGAAAAACCAAAAGGCCAGGTGATCCAATTGGCGATTCACAGAGAAAATAAGTTTGTATTCTTATATAAAAATGCATTCGAGAGACTTCGTGATCCCGAATTTTTAATTCTCCATGAAGTTCTTCATTCCCTTGTTTCAAGGTTTACAAGTAACTCTAAACAATTAAACCATCTTCAAGTTAGAGGTCTAACTAATTTTATCTATCATAATATTGATAAAAACCTCTCAAAAAGGGATCTTGTCAAGGCCATTCGTAAATATCAGATAGTCTTTTTTAAAAAAGGTATTAATAAATACGACTGATCTAATCCAGTGATCCAAATCCTTTGACTCAGAAATCTCTGTAAATCAAATGAATTTATTGTTTGTTATTAATTTGTTCCTACAATGATCGATAAAAACAGATGAAAAGGAGAAAGGTTATGAAAGTTTTAAATTTTCTAATATTTACCTTAGCGATAAATTTATCGGTCCAAGGAAATATTAATAGTAAGTCTGATATCAAAGAACATAAATCCGTTATGATTCGCGATACTGAGATTGTAGAAGATAATGAGTATATTCGTTATCATTTTAATATGGGGAAGCTTCTAGGAGATATTGCCTTAAGAGAGCTTAAGGGTTCCGGGGGATCTAGAAGTTCTACAATTTATCAAGGTTTTTGTTCCGGAAATATTGGTGACGACGATTGTCCTAGCGGCTATACGGTTGGATATTATGTTCAACGTATTTTTAATATGGCCAATGAAGAACAAGCCGATTTTATCGCCACTGGTAATACATTAAACGGTGTAACAAGAACAAAAGTTTCAACTAATGCTGGTTTGTTTGATTCTGGTCGTAGAATGAATGATATTTTCAAAAATTGGCATAAGCTTAATTGGAATAGTAGTGCAGCCGTTGGTCAAAGATTAACTGTTACAAGTAATACGATTGCTCAAACAAACTCTGGTCATTCTGGCGATGAGATTGAAAAGGCTCGTAATTATCTAAAAAAGAAAAATAGTTCAGCCTGGATGGCCTCGTCTCGCTTTAAGTTACTTGCAATCGCAAATAGGTTAGATCTTGCAGATAATTATGACGCCCGTATTACTGGAACAGCCTCTATCCACCCTAGTTATTATGGAGAAGTTCATCTAATTTTTGGGATACAAGATGATACGATGGAAGCGTCTGGAAATGCATTCCCTATGACTTTTTCTATGTCGTTTAGAAATCCACTTATCTCTAATAATGACTTCAATATAAGTGGCACCAATGAAGCTAATTATAATTTAACTCTTTCTAATCCATCGGATAAAAACCAGCCTAGTGATGCTAATTGGAAAACTTATATCAAAAGATGGTCAAAGAAATGGTCTAAACTTTCAGATTATAATATTACTAGTAACAATTATCAGAATCGTTTAATAGCGATTTTAAATACAATTGTTAAACCGGAAAATTTTATTGGCCTTAGAAGTAATACCCAAATTTCAAGCAATGAGTATGAAATTCGTGAATGGTATATTTTTAGAAGTGCAATTGTTCGAAATAATAATAATAGTTTAAACAGAGGCCAGTTAATTCCAAGAAAACCTAAAAATCAGCCTTATGAATGTTTAAATAAATCAAATGCCCTTACAAATCTTGTTTTAGATAATTGGGATAGTACTAATGGTGATTTAAAAGTTAAACATATATTAGGTCAGGGAATGACTTATAATGTAAACCGTGATCCTTATTATGAAGAAACCCGAGCCGGTTATGCTGTCCTTAGAGAAAAAGATGATCGTCCATTCTTTTTAAAAGCTTCCTCTGCCCATGACTGGGATTATGATACGAATTTTGTAAGTTATAATTCAACTGGTGAAGTTAGTTCGTCTGAAGCAACAAATTATTGGAAATTTGCTAGTGGTGTAAGTGGATCTTGTGGTGATACTTACGAAACAATGCCTTTCTATATGCTAACGGGAGAAGGGAGAAATGATGGCCCATGGGATAGGTCAACTGGCTCATACAGCACAGACCCTTTAACTACTACCCATGGCTACGCAACGAAAAAAACGAGAGCGGCGAAAAATCAATTAATGATGCTCGCTCCTTTTGGGCGCGTTCGTAAGATTAATAGCAAATGGGGTTATGTTTGGCAGAAAAGATCTGCTTGGTCAGAAGGACAAAGGCATGCTTTTGCGATCAGAACATGTACTGGTTGTCATTCGCAAGAAGGCGCCGCCGATCAAGCTTTCCACGTAAAACCAAGAGTTGATGGATCTGCTTCTAAACTTTCTCCTTTCCTTGAGGGAGGAAGTGGTTCTAGCTTTAGCAGAAATAGTGCGACTTATAATTATGATGTCCTTCAATGGAGAGTCGATTTTCTTTGGGATACACACCCGAATAAACCATCCGTAAATCCGGTTCGGTACGATAATTTGAGAAGACCTGAGTTATAATCTCATATAGGAGACTAGTTTCGCTAGTCTCCTTGACTCATACCCTACCTCTTGAAATAAAATTCTATATGAGAAATATAGAAAGAGAACCTAGGTTTTTTTAATTTAAACCCTTAATGAATTTACTTCTACTCATTTTGCAAAAAGAGAGAAGCGAAGAAACGATTATTGCTCTCTTTCCACTTGTGATGTCGGGACTAAGATTAGTTATTTCTTCTATCGTAGCGCGCTCATCTCGCTGGGTGTGGCCTTCGGCTTAAAAGTAGGTATGTCCACACTTTTGGGACTAAAAGCATTAAACGCATCAAGTCCCAAGATTATCCACGTACCTTAAGCGCGTTAAGAAGATCAATGAAAGCAAGGCAAAACAAGGCCAAAAAGGTTACTAATCTTTTTTCACTTCGTAGTCAGCTTCAAAAACGTCCCCCTCAGAGACATTATAATGAGCGCGAGTTTCCTGCCCGGAGTAAGATTCACTTGATTCTGGTCGATCACCATAAGCGCGGCCATTGATAATAACAGTTTTTTTAAAGCGAAAGGGATGCTTTCTATTAAAGACCACTGTCTTTTCAGATGTTTCACCCCCGAGGGCCACAAGCCAAGAAATGACGACGAGTATGGGGTTGCTCTGCCAATAGGCGATTGTCGCCAATACGGCCACAAGAAGACGGGGACTAAAGAGCCAAGCAAGCCACCATAAAAAACCACCAGAGGCGACGGAGCTAAAGAGAAGAGTGAGGCGAGGAAAGAGAGTCACAAAAAAAAGAAAAAAGACGCCTCTTGTCTCCCAGTAATTATCAACACCAAACTCAATATCAAAGACGTTCATCAGGATGGTTGAGCCACCAGTGATGCAGAGAAATATAATAAAAATTTTAAAAAGCTCTTTCATAAGATATCCCTAAAGCATAGGGGCCTTTTTAGCAATTATGTTACAAAGGATAAAGTTAAAAAAAGAGGTAAGTAACTGAAAAAAGGAAGTTGAAACTGTCCTTTCCTAAAAAGAAGCATCCTTCCAGGTTTTTGTCGCCCAGTCGTAGATTTGATAGGGGAGAAACTGATTCTTATAACTCATGCTTTGATTTTCTTTGATAAAAAAACCAAGGTAGTAATACTTTTTCCCCTTATTCTTTGTGTATTCAATTTCCTTGAGGGCACCAAAAACCCCTAAGCTCCTTTTTGCGTAGTCAGGGTCGTAGATGAAGTACACGCTACTTGTAGCCTCTTGAGATGTGTCAAGAAAGCCCACGGCGATAAGTTTTCCTTCAAGGTAGAACTCACTGAGAAGACTACTTGTGGTGGGAGTAAAATGGGTTTGAATAAACTCCTCTCTGGCATTGTTGTGACTTTCATCTTGACCGAAACGAATGTGTGAGTGTTTTACGAAAATTTCAAAAATCTCCTCTCGATAGATCAAAGGTTTAAAAAGAACTGTGATGTCCTTATTCTTTTTTAAGACTCTTTTTTGACTCTTACTGGGGGTGAATTCCCTCGCTTTAACCCTAAGAGGTAGGCATTCACTACAATGCCTGCAATTGGGACGAAAGAAGTAGATGCCAAATTTACGAAACCCCTGAGTAAGGACTTCATCGAATTCTTCATCACTCAAGTCCTGAGCGAGAAAGAACTCATGGCGCGATTGTCTATTCGGGAGGTAGGGACACTTCTCTTCCGGGGATAACCTAGGTGGACTTAGAAGTTTCATAGCGCTCTAACTTAGGCACTAGGGTCATAAATAACTTCAATAGTGGCACCATTGGAATAAATGGCATTCCCATTGAGTTTTAAGAAGTAGCCCGACTTATTAACTGCGGGAGTATCCTCACAATAAGTACTTGAATTAGAAGGACAGAACTGACCGGGTCCTCTAATTTTAATATTCTTGGAGGGAAAGTACTGAGGTTGCCCACCTGATTTAACCAGCTCCCAGCCATTTGTCGCCGATTTTGCTACTGATTGTCCGTTGATTTCAAGTTTAATGGAAGATTCAACGGGCTTAGTTTGGAGGTTAACATAACCAAAGTATTCTTTTGGTGTTTGGGTTTGCACTCTTAAACACTCAGGATAAGTAACAACAGCATCACCGTAAAGTCTAATCAGGTAACCCTCAAAGGCTTCACCGGGAGTAGGCTCAAAACGAGTGAAAACATTTTGAACGCTATTATTATAAACAAATCCCGACGCGTTCATAGGAATGGGGTTCGTTAGGCGTTGGATTTCTTCGCCATCTTTAAAGACACGAATATTTTCTGGGTCAATGGGTGGATCACCTTGTTTGGCCACCGGCCAGTAATTATATTTATGTCTCAGAATTGTATCTCTTATTGATGAATTAATTCCCTCAAAGATTTTAGAGAAGTCGGATTGACTACAAATATCGTAGGAATCATACATTCCGTCAGCTCTTAGATTTTGATCCGATTGACGGGATTCATTTTTATTATTAACAAAGTAGGGTTCTTGATAAACGGCTTTTGAGAATTTTTGATAAGTATCCCCTTTGTCCCATGAGCTTACTCCCGGGCAAGAGCCACCATCTTGAAAAGCGGTGATGGACATAAAACGCATCTCAAGAGCATTGAGATTCGCTCCACTACAAGAGCCAGTTTGTGGGTTGTAATTTCCTCTCAAGCAGAGAAATTCTTTGGTTTTATCGCGAAGATAATTTTGTTGATCATTAGGAGAAGGGGGGAAGTCTACTGCCCAGCTTGAGTCATCTTGGTTGGACATTAAAACCACATAGGTATAACTATTGGCCCTGAAGACTCCATTATTGATATTGGCCTTTATAAGATCAATGGATCTATCAATGCCCTCTTCTTTGGAGCCAGAGCTATAACTGAAATTTAAGCTTTGAGCGGCAAGACTGGCATCAATTTTCATAGCAAGTGCACTATTATTTAAACCATCTGGGCTTTCTGTAATAATCTTGGCTTCAAAGTTAATAGGATCACTATCGCGGACAATGAGTGGAGCTAGCATGATGTGATAATCAAAGCGATCTGAAATAGAATATATAACGTTATTTAGGGCCTCTTTAGTCTTTGAGTTGATAAAGGTTGTACTGGTTGAATTGTCCCAGAGAAAAAGAAAATCGACCTTTGGCTTTATTTGGGTGTAAGAAGAACAGCTACTTATTGTAACCTTGGTAACAGCATTAGAGACAGCAGTGTCTTTATTGGCAATTGGGTCAAAAACCTCTTTACCACATGAGCTTAGCAGCATGAGGAAGAGGATTGAGTAAAACGCACAACTATTTTTCATAATGATTTTCCAAGTTTTATACCTTTCTCCTATGGCTTTTCGGCAAATTCTCAAATTCCCTTTAGTTTTGGGGGATATAATTGCCCTCTAGGGGAGAGGGGATGACCCCGTTAAAATGGATAAAGTATTGTAATCATTTAAGAGGGAGTAAGTATCGTGGCAACCCAATGGTATTACGTTCAAGGTAGTGAAAGGATTGGACCCATCGAGCAGCAAGATTTGGATGGCCTTTATCAGCAAGGAACAATCACTGATGATTCCTATATTTGGCGTAAGGGTTTTGATAATTGGCAACATCTCAAAAATGTAGATGAGCTCTCTTACCTGCAGAATTCTAAAAGTGCTGAAAATTCTGATTTTGATGAGGAAGATGATATCCAAGAAATTCCTCAAATGGGAGAAAACTCCTCTCCTCACTCTGAGTTGGATAAAGCTCCTGCTTTTGATCTTAGTCGCATTAGTGCAGATGAAAAGGTTTTCACTATTAAGATTGGCTATGATCGCGGTGGTCAAGAGAATGAATACGGGCCTTTTTCAATAAATCAACTGACTCGCGCCTTTAGCGAAGAAAGAATCAATGAGAAAACCTTTATTTTTACCCCCGGAATGTCTACATGGGTTCTCCTTGGTGATTTCGATCGTTTTGATGAGATCGCGGGAGGATTGCCACCCCAAATTAGTGAAATGGATCGTAGAGTTAATGTAAGAAAGCCTTTTGTCGCAAGACTCTTTTTTCATAATAACGAAAAGGTTTTTGAAGGAATTTGTCGAGACATCTCTGTTGGTGGTTTACAAATTCTCGTATCGGCTTTTCCATGTAAAGTTGGTGATGATGTTTCTTTAAACGTTCATCCTGATAATTCTGATTATCACTTTACTGCCAGTGGTGTGGTGGTGAGAAAACTCGAAGGAGATGCGGGATTTTCTTTACGCTTTAAAGATCTTAACGAAGAAGCAAAAGAATCGATTCAAAAATATATTCATGACAACTAAGAATCCCCATGGTCTTTTTAACGAGGCCGTCATTGAAGAGGGGAAGGTCTTTCAGGTCAACTCTCTTACCCATGAAGATACCAATGGAAAAAGTTTTCTCTATGGAAGGCGCTATTTTCAAAAAAATGAGCCCAAATGGAGAATGGTTTTTCTCCATGATATTGGCGAGCATAGTAACCGTTATCATGATTATTTTCTCAATTTTCTGAAATACTTCTCTAAGAAAAATGCTCCTGCTTTTGAGATTGTTTCCTTTGATTTTAAAGGACATGGAAAAAGCGGTGGGACACGGGGTCACTTAGATTCTATTGATGATCTTTGTTTGGATACCATCATGGCCCTTAACGAACCTGGAAAGGGTGAATTACCGACAATTATGATGGGTTTGGGGCTTGGTTGTATTGTTTCGTTAAAAATTTATCATCACTATTTTTCCAAGCTTAATTCTAGTATTGATGCTCTCGTTTTAATCAATCCAGGGCTGAAATTAAATTGGACGATTCCATCAAGTATTGAGTCAATTGCGAGAGGCGGCTCACTCCTGTTTTCTAAACTTAAACTTCCATTTCAGTTGGAAGGGCGGCTTTTTGCAGGGGAGTCTTTAGTCGCCGAAGAGTTTGATTGTGATCCACTCGTTAATCATACGATGACCCTTGGTAGTCTTTTTGAGCTACAGCACAATGCTTCTGTAATGAGAACCTCTGCTTATTATCTCGATATTCCAGTATTTATTGGAATTTCAGGTCAAGGACGACTTTACTCAAAAACAATAACCGAGTTATTCGCTAAGGGAATCGTCCATAGTCATGTGCAGCACTTTCCTGATGCAGAACATGACCTCTTTCATCACTTTGACTGTGAAAACTTCAACCATAGTGTTTATAATTGGTTAAAGAAGCACAAATTTCTTTCAAAAGGTTCTTCCTAATGAAAATGCAGACTATAAGATTTCTTTTATTTTTTCTCTCAGTTTTTGCTCTGTCTTGTTCTACTCTGAATAAGAATATGACAAAGAAAGGTTCCTACACCTTGGGAGGAGGGGTTTACAAAGACCAGAGATGGAGTGATGATTTGGACTTCACGAGAGTCTCTTGGTTTAAAGAACTCACTTTAACTTTTGATATTTTCTACACTAAGATAGAAAAATCGAGCCCCTTTTATCAATGGTTTTCAGATGATGAAAAAAAAATGGTTGAGAGCTGTCTTGATAATTATGTGATTCTTACTTATGCATGGGATCCCATGCAGATTTCCCGTGAAGGCTTCTTTGCCGAGATTGAAAAGAAAGGTTATGAGAGGCTTTCCATTCCCAATTTTCATCAAAATGTAAAAATGCACCCAAACTTTGCGCGCATCAATGTCTATCTTTATAAAACAAACCTTATTTGTAGAAGAGGACTAAAAAAAGAGGAATTGGTCATCTCTTTTCCTGGGTTTAACTCTTTAAAATTATAAGAACTCACTTTTCTCTCAAACTTTCTTAGGTTTTCACCGATAAGAGTTATGGAGATAAGTTTATATGGCCAAAAGCAAAGAAAGATTTGGAAGGTATTTAATTTTGGATCACCTCGTCGACGGTGGTATGGCCAAAATTTGTCGTGCTCGCTTTTTAGGTGAGCAAGCCGATAAAGTCGTGGCCATTAAAATGATCCAACCTCAGTATTCCTCAGATGAGTCGTTTAAAACGATGTTTATGGATGAAATAAAGGTTACCTTTGGTCTTCTTCACCCAAATATTGTTCAGACTTACGATTATGGTCTTCACAAAGAGCAGCTCTTTGTCGCGATGGAATACTGTGATGGAAGAAATCTTAAAGAATACCTTGATCGATTAAGACAAAAGAAATTCGTCTTTCCTGTTGAGATTAGTGTTTATATTATTTCTCAGGTTTGTCAGGGTCTCCACTATGCTCACACTTTTACCGATAAATTAACGGGCAAGGCCGCGCAAATCGTTCATCGCGATATATCACCTCATAATATTATGCTTACCTATGATGGTGCAGTTAAAGTCATCGACTTTGGTATTGCAAAGGCGAATAGTAATTCAGAAGCCACGCAAGCGGGAACAATTAAAGGGAAGCTCAGCTACCTAGCACCAGAATATCTTGATGGACTCAATTTAGATCCTCGTTACGATATGTTTGCCGTTGGAATCACCTTATGGGAAATGCTCTGTAGTCGAAAGCTCTTTAAAGCGGCTAATGACCTTGCTGTTTTGAAGAAAATTCAAGAATGCAAGATACCACCACCTTCGAAAATTAATCCAAATGTCCCTAAAGAGCTAGACGATATAGTTTTGAGGGCCTTGAGGAAAGATCGCAATAAGCGCTACGAGAATATGGATCAGCTAAACCGTGCTTTGATTAAGTTTCTCTATGCCAATTATCCAGACTTTAATTCATCTGATTTATCATACTTTGCCAAAGAGCTTTTTAAAGAAGAAATTAAAAAAGATCGTGAAAAGCTTTTTGAATTTGGAAAGATTGATATCAAACCCTACATTGATGATTGGAAAGAAGAGCAGGAAGGGGGAATTGGCAAAGATAAAGCTTCAGAGGCACAAGAGAATACTTCTACTAAGACCTCAACTTCGAGAAAAGAAGAAAATGTTTTAGATTTCGGTTTCGAGGAGCAATCTAATACTCACACAGGTCTAGCGAAAAGAAAACGTGCCGCCAAAAATAAAGAAACTGGTGGAGCTAAAAAGATTGATGGCGACAATTTAAAAATGTCCGCGCCACCTGCAAAAAAGAAAAGAGAGCAAACCTTCAAGTCCCAAGGAACACGCACTCGTGCCGGAAGAGGAGGAGGCAAGTCTAAAGGAAAAGGAACCTCAACTCAAACGGGTGTGATCGATTCAAAAAACCTAAAGAAAGATAATATAAAGAAATTGATTATCATGACTGGAGTCTTGGCCGCAGTTGCCTACTTCGGAAAGGATACCTGGCTTCCGATGATTACGCCCAAAGAGCAAGTGGAGGTAAGGAAACCAGCAGGAAATGAGGAAGATGATGTCGGTCCAGGCACAGAAGCTGTCACCAAGCATATGTCTAATGGCATTAGGATCTCTAATTATGATTCTCAAAGTCACAAGGTTTTTATTGATGGTGAAGAAGTCAAACCAGACTACCTCAAGAAAGTTCCCATTAAAACCAATCAAGAAGTTTTCTTAAGAGTTGAAAGGGTCGGCTATCGACCTTACACAGAGCGATTAAAGGTGCCCAAGGGAAAATTTTATACAGTGAAAATACCTCCAATGCCTGCTGAATCTTTCGGCTACATATACCTCTCCCGAGGCTGTAAGATGTATGGCACTCTTTCTTTTGAACTTTATGGAGAAAAAAGAGTTGAGACTATACCGTTTTCATCTCCCGTTGGGATTGCTTTTCCTATCCAGGGCGATGGGCGCCATCCTGCTGCGGAAAATGGAAATGCTCAATTTACGGTTTTTTATAGAAAACCAAAAGAAAAAGTAGAAAGAAAAATGACCTTTTCATTTGATAAAGATGGGCAAAGAATTAATATTTGTGACCTTTAAGACTCTTCCCTTTTTTGCTTAAAGATATTATTTTTTCTCATGTTGATAAGGCGAAGAATATCAGCGGCCGTCTCTTCAAGAGCTTTATCTGTAACATTGAAGACAGGCCAACGTTTATTTTCTTTAAAAATAGAATTTGCCCATTCCAGCTCTTCAATAACCTTTGCCTCATTAGCATAATCACCAGTTACATCAGCAGCACCAAGACGAGAGAGTCGATTCGTGCGAATATGCTTTAGAGCTTCAGGGTTTATTGTTAAAGCAAAAATCTTTCTCTGGTCTACTTTAAATAGTTCTTCTGGAAGTTTTGTTCCCAGAACGAGAGGAACATTCATGACCTTTAAGCCGTGAAGACTAAGGTAAACTGATAGTGGCGTTTTTGAGGTTCTAGAAATACCAACTAAGATGACATCGGCGAGGTGGAGAGATCTTAGGTTGCGACCATCATCATGATTAAGGGTGAACTCCATCGCCTCAACCCTTTTGTAATAATCATCATTGACTTGATGGAGAAGGCCTGGTTCATTTGTTGGCTCTTGGTCAAAATAATTTGAAAATGTTGTCAGAGCAGGTCCTAAGACATCCAAAGTTCTGACATGCTTTACTCTGGCAACCTCGGCGATATACTCTCGCAGGTTAGCATCAACAAGAGTGTAAATGACGAGGTCATGGTGAACAGCGGCCTCAGCAAAGATTGTGTCAATTTGTTCATGGGTTCTGACTGATTTGTAGCGAGTAAAGTACACATCCCTATCTTGAAATTGGGTCATAACGGCACGACTAATTGCCGTTGCGGTCTCACCCGTTCCATCAGAAATGATTACAATTTTGAGTCTTTTTCTTTTACTCATAAAACCCGTCTATAAAAGCTTTAATTTCTTTCATTATAACGTCTTCTTCTTGAATTGGGTGGCGGGTAAGTTTTGGTTCTATTTTTTTGAAAAAGGTCTTTTGGGACTTTGAAAGCCGTCGAGTGTTTATAAAGATACGCTCTACGAGTTCGTTCTCTGAGAGCCTTCCTTCAAGAAAATCAATTGTTTCTTTATAACCAATGCTTTGCAAAGGTTTAAGGCTTGGAGAGAAGCCCTTTTCCAGAAGACCTCTTACTTCATCAATAAGACCATTTTTGAGCATTTCCCGAGTTCTTTTCTCCATAATTTCCCAATGAAAATCTTTGGGAAGAAGCAAATAATGGTGATGAAGACGCCAGGCTTTATTTTGAAGAGAGTTAAAGTTATAAGGCCCATCCTCATCTTTTTCCTCTTTGGCCTTACTGTAAGGTCTGTCATGAGTCATTGAATACTCTAGCGCCCTAATCGTACGGTAGCGGTCGTTAGAATGAATTCTTTTCTCTGATTCTGGGTCTAGTTCAGCGAGCTTTTTTCTGATTCCCGTCCAACCTTCTTTTTTTTCAATAGATTGAATTAGGAAAGATATCTCCGCTGGAGTTTCACCACTCTCATACATTCCCTTCATTAACGCCCTAATATAAAAAGCACTTCCGCCAACGATGAGGGGAATAGTTTCTTTGTTGTGTAGGTTTTTAATTATTGGCAACGCTCTAGAGACATAATCACTAGCATTTAATGGTTGCTCAATAGTAGTACAATCAATGAGATGATGAGGCACAAATGATCGTTCTTCAGGTGAGGGCTTCGCCGTACCAATATTAAGCTCTGGATAAAAAAGAAGACTATCAGCGTTGATGATTTCTACTTTATGTCCGTTTTTTTTGAGAAAATCACAAACACGCAGACTTATTTGAGTTTTCCCTGTGGCAGTGGCTCCTGTGATAAGAATAAGTGGAAGTTTAGGAGAGCTCATAGTGAGAAGTGCTGTTTAATGAAGTTCTCATCTAGAGGAAGAATAAATTGGTTGGAATGATCCCCAAAGAGGTCACGGACTTTCATGACCCAATTTGTTGTGAAAGAAAAGGAGTGAATATTTAGTTCATCACCTGTTTGAATTTCTCGACAAATAGCCTGTGCCAGAAGGTGAATATTTCCTAAGCCAGAATAAACTTGATGATAACCTCTGAGAGTTAAACTGGATTCATCTAAAAACTCACAAAGAAAGCCTCTTTTTTCTAGAGTTTCCAGTAACTCCTGCTGAGAGAAATTTGAAGGTACGGTTTCTAAGGGTTCACAAATAAGAAGAGGGATAAAATCTGTATCACTGATTTCCTCCATGTTTTGGAGATAGGAATAAAGGGTATGGATAAGTTTTTCTTTGTGAAGTAGGTAAGGAGGATGCGAATTAATCAATTGAAAGAGACCCGTAGTTTGTCGAAGGAATGCATCTTGAGGGGACGGACTTGAAAGAGGGCTTTGGTTAAAGAGAGGGCTTGAATCTACAGATGTATTGGTAGGCCGTGGAGAAGGACTGTTTTCTTTATTTTCTCTTTCATTTCCCCAAAAATGGCTTTGTTCACCTTGCTGAGTTGAAATTTTTTTTATTTCACTAGAGAGGAGGGCCGTAATAACTGAGAGCTTGAAGAACTTGATTTGAGTCTTATTTGGATGCACATTGACGTCAATGAGTGACTCTGGCACATCGATAAAGACACAATAGTGACCACTTTCTCCTATGGGATAATGGCCTTCTGCACTTCTTAAAATCGTTTGGTGGATTTGACGGTCAGTAAAAAGACGAGAATTTCCAAAAAGAAAATTTTTCTTATGAGCATTACCTCTTGTAGAGTTTTGAGAGAGGTAGCCATAAACTTTGTGCCCCTCATATTGTCCTGAAAACTCCCAAACCTCTGGATTCTTTTTGCGAGGATTAAAAAGCTTGGCAACTCTTTCTCTTGGATTATTTGTAGCAGGGTAAACGACTTTATCTTCGTCATCCCACTTTATAATAAATTTGACTAGTGGATTGGCAATAATGAAAGAGTCAATGACTCTTTTAATAGCGTTTTTCTCAGACTGGGCTGACTTAATAAACTTCAATCGTGCCGGAGTATTAAAGAAGAGGTCTTTGATAAAAAGGGAGGTCCCTTTTCTTAAGTTCTCCTGCCTTTCATGGGCTTTTTCTCGGCCAGCTTGGAAAACAATCTTACCCCCATCTTTGTCATCTTCTTTTTTCGCCGAAGAGCAGGTGACTTTAGCAATGGAGGCAATTGAGGCAAGGGCTTCACCTCTAAATCCGAAGCTTTTTAAGCTATACAGATCCTCAAACCGAGAAATCTTTGAGGTCGCATGCCGACAAAAAGCGTAGGGAAGGTCTTCAAAGCTCATCCCATTACCATTATCTTCTAAGGAGATGAGGTCGAGGCCATTATTGATAAGATGAAGTTCTATTTGGGTAGATTCAGCATCGAGAGAGTTTTCGATAATTTCTTTGATAAGACTTGCTGGTCTTTCAATAACCTCCCCGGCCTTAATTTGGTCAACAAGGTGTTCGGGGAGTAGCTTTATATGATTTGAAGTATTTTCAAGAGAAGAACCAGTTATCATTTTGCTCGGTAAAAATTCACCTGGTTTCTTCCTCCTTGTTTAGACTTATAAACGGCTTCATCAGCGCGTTTGAATAGGTCAGTCCCTGTCGCCACTCCTTGGCGATAGTCGGCAACGCCAATCGAAGCCGTCACTGGTAATCGTTTTTCATCGTAGATAAATTCGTGGCTTTCTACTAGTTTTCTTAGCCTTTCCGCAATTTCAAAAGATTGCTTGAGATTTGTTTTAGGCAAAAGAATGACAAATTCTTCACCACCGTAGCGAGCGAAAATATCTTGCTCTCTCACACCATTCTTTCTGATGATTCCTGCCATTTCTTTGAGAACAAAGTCTCCAGCATCGTGACCGTAACCATCATTGAGTTTTTTGAAATGGTCCAAGTCAAAAACAATAAGAGAAAGTGGTGTTCCCGTTACCTTTGACTTTTTTACCTCGAGATCGAGAGCATTATTAAAGTAGCCTTTGTTGTAACAACCTGTGTGCTTATCAGTATTGGCTTCATGCTGAAGCTTATCATACGTCAATCTTTCAGGATCACCCTTTGGCAGATACTTTAAAGCAATGTTACCAAGCTTAATCATATCGCCTTTGTTGAGCTGCTCTGATCCTTCTATTTTCTTGTTATTGAGGAAAGTCCCATTTCGAGAGCCAGCATCCTCAACCATGTGGGTGTTTCCATCATTTGATGTGACTTTAAAGTGGTAGCGAGAAATGCCGTTAAATTCTAAAGGAATAGTATTGTCCGGATTTCTTCCGCAAGAAACTTCATTTTCCTTTAGATCAAAAATTGTACCGTTAAGGTCTCCACCAACAACGAGTAGTGCTGCTGGTTTTTCAGCGGCCTCATTTTCTGCAGCAGCTAGAGCTGCTTTTATGTCTGTTAAAACGACGGTCGAATCGTCACCGGCCATTTGGCATTCCTTGTGTTTTTTAAAGTGAAACCTTCAAAAATAATGTCAATTTTATCCCTTAGGACCATTCTTTTCAACTAGGTATAACCATTCAAAAGCAAAGCGTTTTCCAGCCTCTACTCCTGGTTGGTCAAAGGGATTGATGTTAAGCATAAGACCGACAAGAGCAGTCAGTGATTCAAAATAAAGAATCATCTGGCCCATATGGTGAGGGTCGAGGCCATCAATTGTTAGGTGCATATAAGGTCTTTGTGCTTCTGAGAGGGCTTTTAGCGTGCCATTAAATTCTGCTTTCATAAGTTGAGAAAGATTATAGGGGCTCAGCTTTTGAAGGGAGCCCGTTTCCAGATCATTGGCCAAGCTAAAGTCATGAGCCGGTTTTTCAATTTCAAGCATAAGACACACCTTGTCAGGCGGGCCTTCCATGAAAAGTTGCACCTGGGAGTGTTGATCTGTCGCACCATAAGCGGGCACAGGTGTTAGGCCGACACTTTTACCCTCTTGTGTCTTCTTGCCAAGAGATTCTGCCCATAACTGGACAAACCAAAAACTTAGGTCTCTTAAGCGGGAGGAGTAAGGCATAAGAACTGTTTGATTGAATCCCTCTTCATTGAGAGAAAGTAAGTACTGGGCAGATTGAATGAGAATATTTTCATTGAGATCAGTATTGAGAAGAAATTTTTTACTTTCCTGAGCTCCTTCTAAAAGCTCAGTGGTGTTGATACCTGCAAAAAGAGCTGGGAGTAGCCCTACTGGCGTCAAAACACTAAAGCGACCACCAACGTTTGAAGGAACTTCTAAGCAGGTGACTCCCCATTTTTTAGAGAGTTCTAAAAAATCACTTTTGACTGGATCAGTGGCAAAGACAAAATAATTTTTAAAATCTTTTTCCTCAATTCCCTTGTCCTTTAACCACTGACAAATAATTGCCAAGCAAGCATTTGTTTCTGCAGTTCCCCCGCTTTTAGAAACAAAATAAAAGAGGGCTTTTTGCGGTTCAATCTGACTGAGTTGATCGTGAAGCTTTTCAGCATCAATATTGTTTATAAAGGTGAAGTTTCTTTTATTGTTTCCTAGGGCGGACACGAGCATCTCTGGTCCTAGAGAAGAACCACCAATTCCCACTTGAATAAAATGGGTTCTGCTTTGAAATTTTTCATAGATTTCCATGCAGCTATGGAGAAGCTCTTTTCTCAGGTTAACGTGAAAGAATCCAATTTCGTCACTATTAATTGTCTGAAGAAATTTTTTCCAGGACTCCTGAACAAAAGAAGCCTCTGTCAAGGCAGGCTTAATTCGATCAGTGTGATCAAAGGATATTGAAAAACTCATTTTAATACTCTTTCTTTAGTTGTCTGGCGATAACAACTCTTTGAATTTGGTTGGTACCTTCAACAATTTGCAGAACTTTTGCATCCCTCATCATTCTCTCTACTGGGTACTCGCTGGTGTATCCAACACCACCATGTATTTGAACTGAGTCTGTCGTGACTTTCATGGCCACATCTGTAGCCTTTAATTTAGCCATGGAGCAAAGCTTTGAGTTAATGATTCCTTTATCAAGAAGTTCAGCCCCTCTTTCCACGAGAAGTCTTGAAGCTTCTAATTCAGTGGCCATGTCTGCCATCATGAACTGAAGACCTTGAAAATTGAAAATAGGCTGATCAAATTGATTTCTTTCGAGGGAGTATTTAACGGCTTCATCGAGGGCGCGCTCTGTGAGTCCAACGGCAATGGCGCCGATGGTGACTCGTCCTGCATCTAATCCTCCGAGGGCAACTTTAAAACCTTCACCCTCAGCACCGATTCGATTTTCTTCTGGCACAAGACAGTTTTGAAAAAGAATTTCTCGGGTGGGAGAAGCTTTCCAGCCCATTTTTTTCTCTTTTTTCCCGTAAGTGAATCCTTCAGTACCATCTTCAACGATGAAGGCGCTGACACCACTTGAGCCTTCACCACCCGTGCGGGCCATAACGATATAAGTCTTTGCAATGCCACCGGATGTGATCCACATTTTTGAACCATTAAGGAGGTAACCACCTTCAGTCTTTTTGGCGGTTGTCTTCATGGCCTTAGCATCACTACCTGAACTGGACTCAGAAAGGCAAAAGGCTCCAATTTGCTGACCGGCGCTCAATTCGGGTAGGTACTTCTTCTTTTGATCTTCGTTACCAAAGCGTTCAATAATTCCTTGGACCATGGTCGAGACACTTACTGTAACGGCATAAGAAACAGAAGATTTGGCTATTTCTTGAAGGGCAATGCAGAAATCACTATAACCTAAGCCTGCTCCACCATACTCCTCTGAAACGGTCATACCACAAAAACCCAGATTTCCTAGTTCTTTGAAAACATCCATTCGAAAATGTTCATTGGCATCATCTTCTTCAGCAAAAGGTTCTATTTTAGCGAGTCTAAATTTTTCAAGTTGTGATTTGAGTTCCTGTTGCAGTTCATTCATACGTTTTCCTATTGGGCCGCTTCTTTGAGGAGATTCTTGGCGATAATCATGATCATAACTTCATTTGTTCCTGCACCAATTTCATTGAGTTTGTTATCTCTCATAAGTCTTTCAACAGGAAACTCGCGAGAATATCCGTATCCACCATGAAGTTGAATGGCATCAAGTGCAATCTTTGTGGCCATTTTAGGAATTTGAAGCTTTGCCATAGCGGCGGTAACGGGACCTCTTTCGCCTTGGTCGTAGCGATAACAAAGGTTGTAGAGAAAATTTCTCATCATCTCTGTTTCAGTTGCCATTTCAGCAATCATTTTTTGAATGAGTTGAAATTCGCCAATATTCTTACCAAATTGCTTTCTTTCATTGGCATATCTTACACATTGATCGACACAAGCTTGAGCCACTCCAAGTGAGATGCCTGAAATGGTCAGCCTCTCAATATCGAGGTTTTTCATCATGTGATAAACAGAGTCACCTTCTTTACCTACAAGATGCTCAGAGGAGACTTTGACATTGTCAAAAATGAGCTCTCCCGTGGGGGAGGCGCGCATCCCCATTTTGTGAATAGGTTTTCCTACATCGTAATGACCCTTTTCTTTTTCCAATATAAAGGTAGAGAGGTTTTTACGTTCATCACCAGTTCTTGTGTAGACATAGGCAATATCGGAATATTGGGCATTGGTAATCCACATCTTGGTGCCGTTAACAATATAATGATCACCTTTATTGGTGGCGCGAGTTTGTAGGCCCACCGCATCTGAACCGTGTTCAGGTTCACTCATGCCCATGCAACCAATATGTTCTCCCGTAATGAGCTTTGGCAGATATTTTGCTTTTTGTTCAGCAGAGGCGTTCGCTTCAATATTGTTCACGGCCAAAATGGCGTGGGCAAGATAGCTGAGAGTAAGACCGGGACATGCTTTTCCAAATTCTTCCATAACAATGGTCGCGGCTAAGCAGCCCATTCCTGCTCCACCAAACTCTGGATCAGCGGTAATTCCAAGAATTCCTAGCTCTCCCATTTTTTTAAATGCTTCCAGATTAAAAGTTTCATCTGTATCGTGTTTTTCAGCGTGAGGGGCAATTTCATTGCGTGCAAAGTCCTTACAGACCTCTTGGAGTTGTTTCTCTTCATCGGTGAAGTACCACATGAGGGGAGTCCTTGGTTGTGCATGACATTATAAAGATAAAGGATATTAGCAAAGCCCTTGAAAACATGACAAGTAATACGGCACAATTAGATTATGGATGTCTATAAGTGTTAAACGAGGTTGAATTGTCATTAACTACGCCCGTCATCAGAGACGAAGATGCCGTCTTTCCTGGGGAGAATTGGTTCTTTTATTGGAAAACATCGGCTTCTCTATGGAGAAGTAAGCTTGAAAGTCTTGTTGGGGTGAGTCAAGTTATGGTCCCAATTAACTGGGCCTTTCACAGTGAAACGGGTGATTCTTATGATTTTGCCCAAGAAAAGCCGGAAACGGATTTAAAAAAATTGGTCGCCTTGGCTGAAGAGTTTGGAAAAGAAATTGTTTTCCTCGTACCTATGAGTCCATGTCCTTTTCTTCCCAATGGTGGTCTCCCTTCATTGCTCGCTCGAACACCGATGTTGGATGTAAAGGGAAAGACACAGGCCTTTGTGGATCAAGAAGGCTCCCTTCATAAGATGTATAGTTATTTTGACCCAAGAGTTTTTAAAGCTTATGGAAAATTCACTCATGCCCTTGGCCATTATATTTCTCAGAATGGATTAGCTTGCGATGTCTGGGGAATGGACTGTGGTCATGTCAGTGCGGAAGGTTTTCAAAGCACCATTAAAGATTATTCTTTAGTTTACGAGCAGGGATTTTCTCGTTTTCTTATGGCGAAAAGAGAAGAGATGCCTGAGCTTGAAGAGGTGATGACTCCAGAACAAGAGCATATTCTTCATCAAGAATTTCTTGAAATGATCAAAGGGATCTACGCGGATGCCTGTCAAAGTGGAATTTCTGGTAATTGGGAAGGTGTATTTCGAGTCGGTTTTATCGGTGGGTCTGAAGACGACTTTTTTCGCCGAGTAAATCAGGTCGATAGCATCTCTTCTTATAGTTATGACTTATTAGAATGCCTTTCATTAGATGCTCTTCCTTCAAGTGTTCTTTTACCAACTCGCTTAAAGAAAGGGGTCTTGGGAAGGATGTTTGATCAACTGGTGAATAAATCCTTTAGTGATTATCTTTTTACTCACACGAGCTTTGAAGATGATGGAAATGTGAACTTCAGACCCAAGAGATTTTTTGAAGTTTATGACCTAGGAGCAGAAATTAGTCCTGATACTGTTGGTTGGGCCGATCTCGGCCTATGGGACTATTTACAAAAAACTTATTCTTGGTGCTATTCAGATAAAGGAGAGCTGCCTTTTTCTTGGAATGAAGAAGAGGACATGGATAAAATATATTTTTTCCATGGCATTAATATGGATAAGTCTCTTTTTCATAATATTCTTAAAACTTTTATGAGTGGAGGAAAGGTTATTCTGAATCGTTCTGGTTTGGAAAAAGAGTACTTGAAAAAACTTGAAGCCTTCTTCTTAGAAAATAATCTGGAAGTGGAAAAAGTAAAAGTCACCACAACTTTATTTAATGCAAGTCTCGGAGAGGGGCGTTTCCTCCTTTTTGAAGGAGATGACCTTTTAGAGCTTGATGATAAAAAGCTTCAAGACTTTTGGCACAAAGTTCTTCGTACTTTTAAAACGAATCATCTTATGGTTCCTCCTCCGGAGGGGGTTCAAATTGCATGGCGAGTTCGTTCTTGTAACTCAAGCGAACTTTCATACGAGGAAGTAAGGAGAATGGATATTTATAATCCCAGTTCCTACAAGCGTAAGTTTAGTTTTCAAATTCCCCATAACTTTCGTCTTCTCAAAGTCGTTGATGAGGAGAAGGTTGCCTTTAAGCATGGACAAAAAGAGGTTGAGATTGAACTTCTTCCCGAAGGGTCTATGTCATTAGATTTTGGAGTGTTTTCATGAGTGATGCTCTGTCGCCTTTAACAGTCGTATATGGCCCTCACAGAAAAGGTGGGCAAATGAATGGTCAAGAACTTATGGCCATCTTTAACGAGAAAGGTCTTGTCGATGAAGGTCAGCTTGAAGAAGGTTATGTGGAACTGATCGGTCATGCTCCTGAGTTGGTTGGCGAGGGGACGATTGGCCCCTTTGATGATCTTGAGCAAATTCAAAAGTATTGTTTTAATCTTTGCCAAGGATTTGGAAACTCTGGAGTTTCTTTGGTTTCGCTTGAAAAGTATAATGAAATTCTTATCGAGTCCTTTAAAGTTGAAGATTTAAGAAGTCGCTTAGAAAGAGAAGGCAACTTTATTAAAAATCCAGATGCTCAAAAGGGTGGCTTCTTTAATAAAATCTTTAACTAATTCTCGACTCTTTCAAAAACGACTTCCATGGGATTGTGGTCTGAAAGGTTCTCAAGTTTCATGACCTCAGCACTTCTGAGTTTTAAACCTTTGGCCAGGACGTAATCAACAATAGCGTCATCAAAGCGAGTGCGATTGTCATTTTTAAATACCACCTCTTGTAATTGATGAGACTTAATCAACTCTTTAAAAATTTTCCTTCTTTCTTTGTTCCAAGTATTGAAGTCTCCGGCCAAAACGACGAATTCTTTATTGATCGTTTTAGCGAATATTTCTTTCATGCTTTCATGCCAAGTTTGAGTGGTGACAAAATTAATGGCATGAACGTTTATAATTCTAAGGTCATTGAAGTCAGCAACAATAAAACTTTTAGGAGTGGCAACAATAGGCTCTTTTTGTTTGGTCTGCCATCCTTGTATTTTTGTCGGCTTATACTTTGAATAAAAAGAACTTCCATGAAGGACCTCTTTCATTTTAAATGTGGGCATGAGAAAACCCCAGCTACTTTTTGTGAAAGATTTTTTATGGATTTTACTTTTAGGTAAGTAGTCCTCTTGTATAAGAGCAAAGTCATAATCGACGGGAGAGAAGGGGAGAGGGTGTTTTGGGAACCTTTGACCTTTATATATATTCCAGACAAGCATACTAAACTTTTGAGGTTGTACTTTTCTGCCTACCCCCTGATTCACTGTTATAATAAGACTTGGAACTTCATTAATGGAATAAAAAAAGCGCGTGAGTGGAGTGAGTAACAGCAGCGATGCTAACAAAAGGCTAACAGCGAAGAGATAAATTTTAGACTTTTGTTTCATTAGCGACAATTCACTCCTCACTTGTTTTACAAGTTAATTAATTAACAACGATAATATTAACAAATAAATCTAAAATTTAGGAAAGGAACACGGATGTTTCACCTTAAAACTCTGACGGTGCTGATTTTTTCAGTTTTTACAATGACTCTAACCCATGCCGATGAAAATAAAGCACTGCGCTTTCTTATTCCTGAAGATGACGATGTTATTTTTCAAATCAATGAAGGTCAAAACCTTCCCTCCCTCCCCAGAGACAATTTCAATGTACTGGTTTGGAATATGTATAAAGGGGCTGAAGACTCTTGGGCACCTGACTATAAAAAGCTCATTCAGGGTCAAGACATCCTTATGCTTCAAGAGCTGTTAACGGATGAAAATATGATGAATGTGTTTGAAGTCGACCAGGGAAGAAGTTATTACATGGCCACATCATTCTTTGATCAGTGGAATGATAATGCGCGCTCTGGTGTTGCGACTGCTTCTCAATACGAAGCCATTAAAGTTGACTGGCAAAGAAGCCGCCATCGTGAGCCTGTGGTAAGAACGCCTAAAATGAGTAGTGTCGTAACGTATGCCCTTGCAGACTCCGAGAAAACACTGTTAACGATAAATATTCATGCGATTAATTTTGTCTCAGCAAGAAAACTCTTTCATATGGTTAATCAAGGTCTAGAAGCGGCCAAGGCCCATGATGGACCGGTCATTTTTGCTGGAGACTTTAATACTTGGTCCAATAGCAAGCTTGATGGTGTCGATGAAATGTTTAAAAAAGCAGGTTTTCAAGCGGTTGAATTTGAGGATGACACTCGAATGAGGACCTTTGGTAATATTCTAGATCATATCTATGTCAGAGGTCTCAAAATCAATTCTTCACGTGTTTACGGGGAGATAATGGGTGCTGATCATAAGGCCATGGAAGTGAACCTTTCCTATGAAGGAAAATAATCTCAGGGCAATTGTCATTTAGTGTTCAATAAGGGATGAAACTCCAAAACTAATCATTGGAGAAACCCATGAGATTTACCATATTCCTTATCACCCTATGTTATTCCCTAAACCCTTTTGCCCATACTCTTTCTCAAGATGTGCTATTAAAGCTGGTTAAAGAGGATATTCGTGCTTATGAGGGCCGAATGTTGGGAGTCCGTTATGTTGATTCTCTCGACTTGGTCTCTTGTGAGGCTGATAAGTGCCTGTTTCAATATTCTTACCAGACTGATGGATGTCATTATGACTATTGTTATGATCTCACGTGTACGGGAACTCTTGAGTTTGACCTTCACACCATTGAGACAGAGCCCAAAAAGCAAGAATGCATCGATAACTAGAAGTTTATGTTTTTACGTATCTTAGGCTAGTTTTTATAAGCACCCTTGTATTTAATCGTAATATTCGATAGATAGAGGCATGGATTCTCATTTGAAACCTTCTCTATTCTCTTTCAGCTATCCTGAACTTCAAGACTATTTTCAGGAAAGAGGATTTCCAAAATTTGCTGCAAAGCAAGTGTTCAATTGGCTTTACCAAAACTGGGAAATGGATCCTGAAAAGTGGACGAATATATCTAAAAAGCTAAAGGCTCATATTGAAAATGAAATGGATATGTCTCTTCCCAAGGTTGTTTGGCATGGCCTTTCTAAAGATGGGACGAGAAAATTCTTAGTGGGAATGAAGGATCAGCAAACGGTGGAGACCGTTGCCATTGCCGCTAGAGATCGTCTGACTTTGTGTGTGAGTTCTCAAGTCGGTTGCGCCATTGGATGTACCTTTTGTCATACGGGTACGATGGGTTTGAAAAGGCACTTAGGGCCCGATGAAATCGTTGGTCAATTTATTGCTGTCTCTCTCTTTCTCCAAAAAGAGGGAGCAGAGAATGAGCGACTTACTAATATTGTTTATATGGGACAAGGTGAGCCTCTTCATAATTTTGATAATGTGAAAACGGCGACCGAGATTTTCTTAGAACCAAATGGTCTTGGGCTTAGTCAAAGAAAAGTGACTCTTTCCACCTCAGGTCTCGTGCCACAGATAAAGAAACTTTGGGACTTTCCTCCCGTAAATATAGCGATTAGTCTCCACGCTGCCCATAACGATATAAGAACGGAGCTGATGCCTATTAATAAGGCCTTTGATTTAGAAAGACTCTTTGGGGCTATTAAAGAGATTCCGCTCAAGGCCCATCGTAGAATTACCTATGAATATATTTTGATTCATGACTTTAATGACCGCCAAGAAGATATCGATGGTCTTTTGAGTTTATTAGATAAAAGAGAGTCAAAGATTAATATCATTCCTTTTAATGATTATCCTGGCTCCCGCTTTAAAAGACCAAGTGATCAAAAGATTAAATGGTTCATGGAAAGTCTCAATAGAGCGGGTTGTGTGACCACAGTAAGGGCGACGAAAGGCGATGATATACTTGCAGCTTGTGGTCAGCTAAAGTCCATGGAAGATAAGCTTAACCTCTGGGAATAAACCCTTTTAGCCAGTTAAGGCCGGAAGAATATTCTCCAGCTATCAATCTCCTTATAAAGATTTAGAATAGAGTTTATGAAAAATGCTCTTATTCTAATAATGACTCTAAGTTCTTTCTCTATCTTTGGGCTCGCCTTTGAGTTTGGCTACAACGGCTATAATGCGAAAGTCTCAGCGACCAACCCCACAGTCTATGACCTTAAAAGTATTAGGGTGATTAAAGGTGGAGGAATGCTTAAGCGTTGTAAGGATAAAGGGGAAATTGTCATGAATGTGATTAAAGATCGCCCCGGTGAAGTGGGTGATGCTTGCCCTGAAGTTCTTAAAATGATGAAAAAAGAAGTTTTTAAGGTAAGCGGAGACACTCTCGTTATTACCTCCATGGCAGGCAATTGCATGGGGGAAGTTAACGGCCATAGCTATAAATGTATGGTCGACAATATTTAAATGCTTCTTATTTGTGATACTTCCAAGATCTTGGGCTTGGTACTGGCTTGAAATTCTCCACTTCAGGTTGTTGAGGGCCTTCTTCTTGCACTTTCGTTGATGAAGGATCACGACTTTTCTTCTTATCTTCCGAAGCAATCTCTCTTTCCTTGTAGGGATTTTCTTGGACTCGGTATTTATTTTCGCCGTAGTCTTTGAAATCTTCCGCTTGGACAGCACGTGGGGTGGGGATTGAGCGAGACTTATTCCATTTAAATTTAGGTGCTTTGTACTCTTCAGCACGAGTATTGAGAGCAAAAACACTCATGAGAAAAATGACAGGTAAAGCGTGAACAAGTTTCATTTTTTCCTCCAGGGTCTCATTTTTCTTTAGACCTCGCCTATTCATCGGTCTTTTGAGCTTATTCTTTAGATGTGAGTGGATTTTATTTAAAATATTTGACCGAGCAAAATGGACAGGTAAAAAGAGCGCTAGTTTACGAGAAATCGATAATTTGGGAGACTATTAGGGACTTTAATGACTATTGGAAGGAGTCTTCAGTGACCCAAAAAAAGAATAAGGCGGTAATGGGTATCCTTATCGTTGTTTTCCTCTCATTTGTTTTACTTATGATCTTTGCCTCTTACACCATGAAAAATATTTCACAGGCTGGTGGAAGTTTCGGAGCTGCAAGCTTTAGCAGTGAGGGCACAGTTGCCGTCGTTGAAGTGAATGGCGTTATCATGGAATCTAAAGATTTGATTGAACTTATTCATAAAGCGGAAAAAGATAAATCGACTAAGGCTATCATCTTGCGCATTAATAGTCCTGGAGGAGCTGTCGGCCCTACTCAGGAGATTTATGAAGAAATTCGCCGCATTGATTCTCAATACGAAACAACTGAAGGTAAAGAAGGGAAGCCCGTTTACGCGAGTTTTGGAAGTATTGCTGCTAGTGGTGGTTATTACCTAGGATCAGCGACTCGAAGAATTTATACGAACAAAGGTACGATTACAGGATCGATTGGCGTTATTATGCAGTTTATGGATCTTTCTAAATTATTTGATTGGGCCATGGTGAAACAAGAAAATATAAAAGCTGGTCGCTATAAAGACATAGGGCAACCGAATCGTTCTATGACTCAAGAAGAGAGAGACCTGCTCAATAAAATGATCTCAGGGGTACATGATCAGTTTATTGAAGACATCATGAGGACTCGTGAAGGTAGAGTAAAAGGAAATATTAAAGAGCTTGCCCAAGGACAGATATTTAGTGGAGAGCAAGCCGTAGAATTGGGACTTGCTGACGCTGTGGGAAGTTTATGGCAAGCGGGAAGAGAAATTCATAAAGAGTTGGGAATTGAAAAAGATTTCAAGCTTAAGTTCATTGAAAAGAAAAAGAAGACTGGGTTATGGGCTTTTATGGATAATTTAGATGAAGCAGTGACCGATTTGAGATTAGTTCTCAACAAAGCCAATGTTCTCAATGAAGGCCCAACACTTAATTATCGCTAGGAATAACTATGTCGGTAGATGTCTACCTCAATTGGTTTCAGGATCACATGTTAGCCACTGTTGCTGTGGGGCTAACGATGATTCTCATTTATCATTATCTGACAGAGAGAGATACAGGGGTTAAGCTTTCAAAACGTTACAGAAACTCTATTTTTGAGGCTCAGTCTAAAGTTTTCCTCAATGCTACTCAATATCTTATCTCTGGAAATAAAGACCTGGCGATTAAAGAGTTTTTGAGCGCAGTTGATATTAACCGTGAAACTATTGAGACCTACTTCGCCCTCGGTGGACTTTTTCGTAGTAACGGAGAAATTGAAAAGGCAATCTCAATTCATCGTAGCCTTATCGCCAGAGAAAATATCAGCGAATCTGATAGATTAAGATCCTTAAAAGAATTGGCCATTGATTTTGATAAAGGTGGTTTTGTCGATAAAGCGATTGAAACTTATAAAGATGTTCTTAAAATAAATCGAGACCAGTTTGAAGTGATTCAATCCTTATGTCGTATCTTTGAAGACGTTGAGGATTGGGATCAAGCCTATAACTATAGAATCATGCTATCAAAAGTTGGTCATGAGAATCAGGCAGAAACCATTAGCCATATACTTGTGCAAAAAGCGAAATCCCTCTTTGAAAAGGGAGAGTTCGCCCGCTGTAATGAGGATCTCGAGGACGCCTTTCGTTTTGCGCCTTCTGTGTCCGCAAAGATTCTGAGATTAAGGCTCCATTTGACGACAGGAAATTTAGATCAGGCGAAGGATCTGTTGATTGAGCTCCTTAAAGAACATCCCATGTACACTTCTTTTATCTTTGAGTCCCTGAGTGAAGGCTTCAAGGGGAATGAAGATGTGAAAAACTCTTATCAAGCACGCTTTGATATGCTTAAGGAGTTTTTCTTGGATATGGATGATAGTGAGCTAGATGTATCTCCAAGTGTTGTATTGACTAAAGTACGTCTTTTAAAGCATGCGAGTAGGCAAGAGGATGCTTACACCATAATGAAAAAGTTCATGGAATCGAATCAAAGTCCCTCTGACGTCATCAAGAGTGAGTATATCAAGCTTTTGATCCAGCTAGGAAAGAGAGATGAAGTAGTTGATCAGGTCGAAGGAATGCTTGAAAATTACCATCAGTCTTTAACAAAACACTATTGTAATAATTGTGGTTTTAACTCCGACGATATTTTTTGGCGTTGTCCACAATGTCACGAATGGGAGACCATTCAGTTTAGATGGAAGGTGTGATGGTAAAGTACATGCTCCTACTATCATTGTTTCTATCACCTCTTCAGGCTAAAGAAAAAAGAGTCAGAGTCGCTTACTATAATCATCTCTTTGGTCATATTCATAAGAATCCTTCCCGTTATTCCATTTCTCTCTCTACCATTAGTTGTGGCCATCCCATTTCGATCTTGGGAAAGAAAGGGAAGGAAATTAAAAGTGGTCAATTTTATAAAGTTAAGGTAGGTCCCTATGTTGGGTTTATTTCAGAGAAGTATTTGAATCGCAAAAAACCAACTTGTTTTCAAGATAAGTATTCTCGATTTTTCGACAATCTTGAACTCAGCCTTACGGATATGTACTACTGGGGAAAACTCTATGATCAATATGTCTATGGGAGGTCAACAGTTCAATGAAGATGTTACCTTTTATCATATTGATCTTTTGTTCTGTAGCCTATACGGCGCCAGAGGATGTTTCCCAAAAGGAATCTCAAGACTTAGAGCCTATGGTAGCGCCTATCGAATTTGATAAGATCAAAGAGGTCATAAAAAAAGATCGTCTCGATGGAACGGTACAAAAGAAAAAACAAAAAATCGTCAAAAAAACGAATGAAAGACGCCAGAGAAAAATCGACCTTTATAATATTCCTGGTGAAAAGGACTTTTGGAGTTTCTTTTCAGAGTACTGGCTAGTTAAAAATGTCACGATTCTTAAGTGGGACTTTAAAAAACCTGATTACGGTTTAGATATTTCCTTTAAAAACTTTTTAGAGGATCTAGGTATTTTCGAGGTGAAATATAAGATTTTACTCGTCAACACACCTGACATAAGCCACTTTGCTCTACCTAGTGATGATGGGGAAATTCTTTTCCTTCTTTCTGTGCCCTTCATTCGAACACTTGATTTAAGTAAATTGGAGATCTCGATTCTTCTCTTAGAAGATTACTTAAGGGTGAAGGAGGGGTACTTTAAAGAATTTGTCTCCGTAAAGGGGCTAAAAGAATTTATGGGGGGGAACTTTCATAATAAAGATCTTAATACCCAAATCCTAAAGAAGGTCGCTGAAAAATATGATGATATTATCTTTGATAAGGGATTTAATTTTCAGCAGCAATTCAATGTGACGAATAAAATGAATGCCATGCTTAAAAGTAATCTGAAATGGTGGAATGGTTATTTTCTTCTTTTGGGGAAGATTGATAACCTCGTTAAGACAAATATTCTTTACCAAAAGTATCTTAAAATCTATCCTAGCCCCGAGCTACAAATTGGTTGGCTAAAGCCTCAAAAGAAGAAAGTACTTTAAATGGTCAAAGCGACATTTTTCACAACAAATCTTTCCCGACATTTTTATTACTTTTTTGGCTTTCAATTTATTAATGCGATAGTCCATCTCGTTATTTTATCGATCATCTCATTTTTTCATTTTCTCTTAGATCACCGTATGGCGGATATTCAGGATTGGGTTTTCTTCCATGGTTGGGAAGTTTTGGCTTTGGGAAAAATTATTGCATTGGTTGCTATTTTTAGGTTCCTAGGAATTCTCTCTTTCGAGAGAAAACCTCTTCTTCATTTGCTTGCTTTTAATCGGGGGTTTTGGCGCAAGGAACTCTTTATATGTATATCATTTAGTCTTATTGGGATTCTTTTTTTGGGTTCTCCCATCCAGGATGAGACCTATGAATTTAATCTTTATAGATTCATTGTTAATCTCATCGGCGTTTCCTCATTTTATTTGGGTGAAGGACTTCTCGTTTTAGCTCTGAACAAATGGCTTCCCCTAAAAAGAGGACAATTTTCCATTGAGGTTGTTTGCTTTAGTCTTATCTCTTTTCTTATTCATAAAAACCTCTTTGTTTACGGACAGGGGTGGAATGGGGTAATTATTTTTCATTTAATCATGGTCTTTTCTCTTTTAAAGATGAGAGGAGATTTTTCTTGGCTTCACAGTTTTCTTTGGACTCTCTTATTTCTCGTACCACTTGCTATCGGTTTTGGAATGGACCCGATATGGACTGACCAATTTAGTCCTTTTGAGTTTCTCAATGAAATGACAGGAATTGAGGTGGGAGTTTTCACTTTGTTGACACTTTTTTACGTCAGACGTCGTAAGCTAGGTGGTATTTAAACCAACTTTATTCCTCGGGAAAAAGGTTTAGCCATGTTCTTTCCTCGAAAGGTAGGCATGTTGTTGTTATAATGGAAGGGTTCTATAAATCTTAAATGGAGTTAGAGATTTTATGAGTGGTGAAATGGATATCGTTAAAATCTTGCTTGACTCGGGCTATGTCGTAAAAGGAGTTTTGATACTCCTCATCTTAGCCTCAGTTTTTTCTTGGGCAATTGTTTTCATGAAGAAGAAATTATTAGACCAAACTGAAAATCTCAATCAGGAATTTCTCAATATGTTCAGAAGTGCAGGAAGTCTGAAGGCAGCAGCAGATGAAGCCAAGCACATGCCTTTCTCTCCTTTCAAAGCAGTCTTTGATGAGGCCTATAATGAATTTCTTCATTTTAGAAATAGTGTAGGGGATGACCAGTTAAAGCACCACTTTGAAACCTTCGGTTTTTCTTCCATTGAAAGGGCGATGAAGAAAGGTGCTAATCGCGCTAATCAAAAACTTGAAGAAAAACTCTCTACCCTTGCTTCTATAGCCTCTGTGTCACCTTTTGTTGGTCTCTTTGGAACTGTCTGGGGGATCATTAACAGTTTTACTGGTCTTGCTGGTGGAGGGGCTACTCTTGATGCCGTTGCTCCTGGTATTGCAGAAGCGCTTGTTGCAACAGCAGTAGGCTTGGCGGCTGCCATTCCAGCTGTTTGGTATTTTAATGCTTTTAATAGTCGGGTTGGTAGTGTCAACACTGAGCTTGAATCATTTGAATTAGAACTTCTTAATAATATTGAAAGAGTGGTCATATAAGGAAAGTATATTATGGGCGCTAAAGTAGGAAAGGGAAAAGGTAATACAATTTCTGATATCAACGTGACTCCACTAGTGGATGTCATGCTTGTCCTTCTTGTCATTTTCATGATTACTGCCCCACTGATGTTAAATGGAATTAAGTTGGAGCTTCCTAAAACTAAAGAAGTGAACCCAATGAATTTAACCACCAAGCAAGTGGTTCTTTCCTTGACCCTTTCAGGTGAGCTATTTATTGGAAAAGATAAAGTATTGAAAGATGAAGTGATAAGCCTTGTTCAAGAAAGATTTAAAGAAGCCAAGTCTGAGGTTCTTTATCTTAGGGCAGACTACGGTATCAAATATGGAGCCGTCGCAAAACTTATGTCCTTTTTAAAATCTTCAGGCATTACCAATATTGCATTAGTAACAGAGATAGAAAAAGGTAAGTAATTTGCAGCGAATGTATGGAGTGAAACCATTCTCATTTTATACGGGAAAGTCTTTTACCATTCATATTCTATTTGTTGTTTTTTGTTTGGTGTTTTCCGCTTGGCAGTGGAATCGTCATGAAGAGCAAAGAAAAGCCAATATTAAGCTCATTCAATCTTCGGTGAGAGTTGATGTTGTCGCCATGCCTAGAAAAACCTTTCAGGAGCTTAAGGCCTTACAAACAAATGCTGTGGAAGCCGGTGGTGTAAAGGCAGAACCCGTTGTGGAAAAAGTAGCTCCAGAAACTCCGGATACTGGAAATGAGTTCATCAAGAAAAAGGAAAAGACCTCCTTTGCTGATCTTATGAAAAAATACAGTAAGGATAAAGTTGAGGACGCTAAACCCAAAAAACGCGTAAAAGCGAAAGAGCAAAAATTTGATGGGAAAAGTCTCGCGAAGCTTCAGGGATTAATAAAAAGAGGTAATAAAGTTCAGGCAGGCCAGGCACTCGTCGGTAATGGTAGTGCTGGGGATTTAACTGCCTTGCAAGGCTATGCATCGAATCTTCCCAATAAGGTGAAGCCTTTTTGGAAGTTGCCTAGTTATTTAGCAGATCAAAATTATAAGTGTCGCATACAAGTCTTCATCAATGGACAAGGAAGACTTTTGCAGGCGCGAGTTTTTGAAAGAAGTGAGAGTCCAGAGTATGATCAACGAGCCCTTGAAGCCGTAAAAAAAGCAGCTCCCTTTCCTAGTCCGCCTGAGTCAATTGTTTCTATGACGAATAGGGGAGATATTTTATTAGGATTCCCTCTTTAGGAGAAATTATGAAAAGCCTTTTATTTTTATTTCTTAGTATGATTATTTTTCCCTCATTTGCAGAAGAGGGTCTTACCGTAGTCGCTGTAGGTGAAGCAGAAGTTGAAACTGAGAAAATGGTTTTCGTGGCCACGGAGCTTCCGAATAACTCAACTCCCGCTGAGAAAAAGCAAATCAACGAATTCCAAAAACTTTTGCAAAACGACTTTTCTTTTTATCGACAACTCTTCGATGTCGTTAATTCTTCTGGCTATGAAACAATGGTGGCCAATAGCGATTATTCAAAATTAAAGCTTAAAGGCGTTGCCTATTTTCTCTCCTCGGAGTATTCGAAAAGCATGAATGGTCAATTGAGTGTTGATCTTAAGCTTCATAGCGTGCGAGAGGAGAAAGTCTTAGAGAAGGTAAACGTACTTTTTAGTAGCGGAAATTTGCGAGAAAAAGGGCACGAAGCAACAGATCTACTTTATCAAAGGGTCACAGGGAAGGGCTCAATTTTTCGATCTAAAATTGTCTTTGTGAGTGACCGCGATTCACGTAAAGGAATAGATATTAAAGAGCTATATATCATGGACTTTGATGGTTTTAATAAGAAAAGGCTCACTCGTCATGAGGGGACTGTTATATCACCGGCTTTTTCTTTTGATGGTAAAAAGGTTCTTTATAGTTTGATTAAAAATAGTCGCTCTAAATACAGAAATGTAAACCTCTACCTCATGGATATCGAAACAGGAAAAACGAGAATTCTTTCTAAGAAAAAAGGAATTAACTCTGGTGCTGTCTTTATGCCGGATGGAGATCATATTGCTCTCACGATGTCCCATGAAGGCAATGCAGAGATTTATGCTCTCAACGTAAATACGGGAAAAACGCGAAGGATCACAAAGCACTTCGCACCGGATGTCGACCCGTCAATCAATGTCTCGGGCACCAAAATGGCCTTTCTTTCAGGACGCTCAGGTACCGGAAGGCCCATGATTTACATAGCTGATCCAAGAGACCTTGAAAAAAGTGTCAAAAGAATTAGCTATGTCGGAAAGTATAACGCTACCCCTCGCTTCTCTCCGGATGGTTCTCAGATCGCCTTCTCAAGCTGGTTAGATAACCGTTTTGATATTTTCAGGGTTGATGATAATGGGGATAATCTTTATCGGCTCACAAAGGATTTTGGCTCAAATGAGGACCCAACCTATTCAAATGATGGACAGTTTATCGCTTTTTCAAGCCAAAGGGTCCTCTCAAGGACCAAAGCTGTTCAAAATATATACATAATGAATGCTGATGGGGAGATTTTAGGCCGCCTCACAGAAAACTATGGAAATTGTTCAACTCCTAGATGGTCTAAGTACTAAAAATTACATAATAGTGTGCATTTTTTTCAACAACCGAGCATTTTAGTCTTGTAAAATGTTCAGACGCACTGTATCATTTTCCTAGCTACGCATGGCGTTACTATCAAAATTACATAATTCAAACTGTCTAGGAGATGAACAATGATGGATTCGGTGGCTAAAGATTTAACAAAAATTCAGGAAATTTCGGCTAATTTACTGTCTTCACTAGATGAATCTGTATTTTTTCCAACTATTGGGAAGCTTTTTCACGATCATATGGGTGTGGACCAAACTTTGGTTTTTATGGCCCAAGAAAATGGTTCAATGAAGCTTATTTCGAAAAATGGGCGTCTTCTAAAGAAAGGCAAAACCCTAGAAAAGGGAATGGGTCCATGTGGTCACGTTATCAGAACCAAGAAGCCTTACTTTTCGAATAATACTGAGAGAGATCCACTTTTTGCTGATGCCAGTGAAGAAGGCATTCGTGCTGAACTTGCCATTCCAGTTTCGCATGAAGGGATTGTCATTGCGACGATTCACTTTCAATGTATTGACTCTGAAAAAGAATTTACAAGAGATGATATCACAGCAGTTCTTGAGATCCTTAATGAATTACGTCAGCCACTCGCCAACATGAAAATGTTCCTTGCGGCTAAACACCTAAATGAATCTCTATTAAGACAAATAGAGGTCAAAGAAAAAGAGATTGCCAAACGTGATTCAGGTGTTTCAATTGGTGATAGCTTTAGAATTGAAGAAAAAGAAATTGTAGGAAAATCAGATGCTATGAAGACACTCATTCACCTCGGTGACAAAGTGGCTCAAGCTGACGTTAATGCCCTTCTTATAGGAGAGAGAGGAGTTGGAAAAGAGATGATTGGCCGTCGTATTCACTGTCGTTCAGTGAGAGGTGATAAGGCCTTTATCAGTATCGACTGTTCTGCTCTAGATGAACTTGCCTTAGAAAGAGAGATCTTTGGTGAAGAAGGTGGAACTTTCAATGAAATTAAAGTCAAGAATGGTCTTCTTGAACTTGCGAATGGTGGAACACTATTTCTTAATAATGTAGATAGACTGACTCTTCATCTACAATCAAAAATTTATAACTTTCTTAATGAAAAAATGGCCTTTAGAGTTGGCGGCCACATGCCTTATCGCTCAAATGTCCGTTTGATTGTTGCAGCGACAATGGATCTTAATGAGCTCGTCGCCGAGGGAAGATTTAGAGAGGATCTCCTTTTTGCGGTCAATACGATGATTTTGAGAGTGCCTTCGCTTAAAGAAAGACAAGATGATATTGAAACTCTTGCAACTCACTTTCTTAACCTTCACAAGAAAGCCGAGGAGCAAAAGTCTTTGTCTCCTGGTGTAATTAAGGCGCTTAGAGACTATAATTGGCCAGGCAATGTGCGTGAGTTACAAAACGTAGTTGAAAGAGCTTACATTCTTTCGGACGGCATGATTGTCGAGCGCGACCACTTAGCGGACTCTGTCACTGAGTGTCAATTAGAAGAGGAAAAGGTAGAAGAGGATATCATTCACTTCTCTGAAATGACTCTCGATGAGCTTGAAAAGAGACATATCTGTATGACTTTAGAGCACTTAGGTGGCAATAAGACGAAGACGGCTAAGATGCTAGGGATTACGGTTAAGACGCTTTACAACAAGCTTCATTCTTATGGAATGATTGGAAACCAACAGGAAGCCTAAGCTTGTGCATTTAAAACCGAATCGCTAAAATCAACTTTCAATTGGAGGAACTATGGCCGCAACACAAGAAGAAAACCAAGCGTCAGGAGAAGGCGTAAAAAGCTTAAAGACATTTCGTAAGTCAAAAGAGCTTGAAGACTTCTACCGCTTCATCAATGAGAACCACCTCAGAAGAGAAGCCCACCATGCACTTGAGTTTATTACGAACCGTCTGAGTAAACCTAAAAAGAAAACTCGCGGACGTAAACCTAAAACGTTACAATAAGATATTAAAGCGAAAGGCTCCTTAGAGGAGCCTTTCTTTTTTGGGCCCTTCAAGGATGAATAATGAGCCTATTTGATCACAACAAAAGCAAACCTTCTCATAAAACCCACATCATTTTTGATCCGATCTATGGATTTATCCATCTGACTCCGGTTGAAAGAGAAATCATTCATTCTCCCTTTTATCAGAGATTACGCTGGATAAAGCAACTTGGCTTTTCCTTCTTCGTTTTCCCCGGAGCAGAGCACTCACGGTTCGGCCATTCTATTGGTGTGATGTGGAATGGACACAAGATTGTCCAATCATGTGGTAGGGCCGTCAGTGAAACTGAACTTATGGATCCCAATTGTCACACCAAAGAGAAGGACTATCATCAAATGGTTCGTTTGGGTGCGCTCATGCATGATCTTGGAACCTTTTGTTTTTCCCACACAACTGAGGCTGCTTATATTCGTTTTGGGGAGACTACGAATCGTGCCGGTGGAAAAGGCCTTAAAGACGATCATGAAAACTTAGGTGCCTACATTATTAAGAACACGGACTATCCTGGAGGGATAACTTATATACTTAAAAAGTATGGTTATGATCCTCAAAGAATTAGTGATCTGGTGAAAGGCGTTGACCCCTCCGTGATGGCCAACCAAATTCTTCATTCGGAAATCGATTGTGACCGCATGGACTATCTCTTACGAGATGCTCACTATACTGGTTTAAAATATGGTTCTTATGATAGGGACTATCTTCTTCACCATTTTGAACCAAGAAGAGTCGGAGATCATGACATTTTAACGATTAAGCACAACGCTCTTCATTGTGTTGAGGACTTTCTTCAATCTCGTTTCGCCTGGTATTCACAAGTGATCCGCTCAGCAAGAGGAGCAAAGTATGATGCTATTGCTGAAACTCTTTGCTTTTATTTTTTAGAGAAGGGCTTAATGTACCGCTACAGCGACCTGTTGGAGCTCATTGAAAAAAATCCTCCCGGTTTCTATGGCTTTAATGACGGCTACTTTATGGGTCTAGTCCATGAACATTATGGAAAGGGGACTCTTGATAAAGACCCTGGCATAAAAAGCATGGCCGAAACACTTCTCTTTGCTCAAGGAGCTCGTCATGTTCGTTGCGAAGAGCTCAAGCAACGTTTACTTAATCAAGACCATCAAGAAGAAGTGAAAAAGTATGTGAAAAAGGCCAATGTTAAGGCAGAGGAAATTAAAGAGGTTTTAGAAAAGAAAGGGGAGAAGGAGCATTGGATGATTGCCGATATCCCTGAAAAACAAATTGTCTTTGTTAAGTCCTCTAAAAATATCGTTGCTAGTAATGTTAGTGGAAACGTCCTCTTAGAGCGTGATCCCGTTAAAATCTCCTATGAAAATGGTGATATCAAGCTCTTGGCAGAGGTCGAAAACTCGGTGATCTCCCGTCTCCATAACACGATGAATTTTATTCCCAATATTTTCTGTTCTGAGTCGGCTTATCAACTGCTTACCAAAGAAGGCCTGATAGAGAATGTTCTCCCTTCTGAAGAGAGGCTTTGAAGACTGATCGCCCAGGTCGGGTTTTTGAGGGGGAAGGCTAAGTGGCAAAGCGCACCATGTAAAGATTCCGTCTATATAGCCCCTGTCTTCTTTACTTCAATGGGCCATACAAGGTAGAATAATAGAGAGATTTTGGCGACGAATCAGGACGATTCGTTAGAACTCAAGGATTGGAACACATGTTCGACTTTCATAAAAATCAAACCCCACGGCATCGCGCATCTGTTGGACCAAAGCTCTTTGGTCTAGAGAATGCTTCCGTTAAATATGGAACAACCTACGCCATGAAGGGAGTCGATTTTTCCGTTAATCGAGGAGAGATCGTTTTTGTGACAGGAGTATCTGGGGCCGGGAAGACGACACTTCTTAAAACTCTTGGCGGCTTGATTGAGCCAGATCAGGGAAGAGTTCATAGACCAAGCCTTCGGGAAGCTTTCACTGTACCAATTTTTCAAGACCTCAAACTTTTTTCAAATCAAACATGTGAACAAAACCTTGTGAGTGCCTATGATTCTCATGTCTATAAAAGTAGGAAAGAGTTCGATCAGGATTTAAAAGAACTCTCTCGCATCCTCGGTGTTTCCTCTCGATTAGAACTTAAAATTAAAGATGCAAATGGCGGCTTAAAGCAAAAGGTGGCTTTTATGAGGGCCCTTTTAACTCGACCAGATGTCATTTTAGCTGATGAGCCCACAGCTGCTCTCGACTTTGAAAATGCGAGAAAAATGTTTGATATCTTGAACCTTTATAACGTTAAACAAGGTTTAACAGTTGTATGGGCGACTCATAGCAAAGAATTGGCAAAAAAGTTCACTGGGCGCTTAGTTCATATGGATAAAGGTAAACTCATATACTCAGGACATGCATGTTTTATTTAAAAATATATTATGAAGTCCTTTTTAAAAAACCTACCGCCCTTCTTTTTTGGGTGAGTGGATTGTTTATTCTCTTTTTCTCTTTCCTCGCGAAGCCACAGATTCAAAAGCTTTTAACTATTGAGACCACAGTACAAAACCATAGACCTTATTTTTTTGCCGTTATGCCTAAGAAGGTGAACGCAGAATACATCAAAAGAAAGTTACTCGATTTACCCGGGGTCGATAATGTTAATGTTATGGCTCAAGAAAGTATTATTGGTCATGTCAAATCAGTTCTTGATAGTACTCAATTGGATTGGGATCAAGATATGCTTGACCTCAATTATGCTGGTCTTAAGGTCTTCCTTTCTCCGGATCTTCAGCCTCGTAGTCAAAGTTTAATAAGAAATTATTTAACGAGAATAGCTGGTGAAAAGGAAGTGACTTTAGGAGCGGTAAAAAAACCTCAAAGGAAAAAAGACAAAATTCAATATCAAGATATTTTTTCTCGATTCATTAATTATTTACCCTTGGTGGGTGTGTTCCTTTTACTTTTAAGTCTTTGGACAATTCGAAATGACTTTGGGAAAAAATCATTTATTGTGGAAACATATCAGAGACGCTCTCAAGTATATGAAAGAGGCATGGCATTCGCGCAAGCACCTTTGATTTTCATTCTTGGTCTCTTTGCTTTCTTTTACGGTTTTCCTGCAATTGCAGGCCTCATCATTTTTACCTTGGGTCTTGTCTTACTCTTAGGATTAGGGAAACGATCAAAACTATGGACTTAAGTCTAAGAACGATATTTATTACTTTTATCCTTTGTTTGAGTCTGCCAGCCTCAAGCGCTGTCAATAAAAGTAAGTCTCTTAGAAAGAATCTCAAACAAGAAAAAGTGAAACTCCAAAAAATTACAACGGCCATAGAAGGAATTGAAAAAAAACTCGAACTTTCAAATCAAAAAGTTTTAAAAATGAGTGCCAGTAAGAGGAAACTTGAAGAAGTGATATTTGGTCTCAAGAGAGAGTTGTTGACTTCCCTGTCGAACTTGAACTTGGGCAAACAAGAAATTCGCCATCTTTTGACTTCGATAGCAGTTAATACATTTGAAGATGACGAGGGGCCCGCCGCCATACTTTCCAGAAAAATCTTGGTTCAAGAACTCAAAAAACGTCTCAAGAATTATAATAATCAAATTAAAGTGACCAAAGGGTATCAACAACGCCTTAGTAATATTGAAACAGACATCAAATTATATGAAACTAAGGAGCAAATGCTTCTTGAAACGATTGCTCATCTTGAAGAAACCAAGCGCCTAGAGGCTCAAAACTATATTCAAACGAAAAAACGTTACCAAGCGTCATTAAAAGAATGGCAAAAAGTAAAGGTATCAAAAAGCAAAAATAGAAAAGGCTCTGGGTTAAGAAAAAAACTTGGGGTCTTTTCTCTGCCCCTTGAAAAACACACCTCTATGGATTTTAGGAAAAAAGGCGTGACCTTTCTCTTTAATGAATCTCAACCAGTCAGGGCAACAAGAAAAGGCAAGGTCGTACATATTGGCTCACTTTCTACTTATGGAAACGTTGTGATGATTGACCACGGAAAAGAGACATTTAGTGTTTGTCTTGGTGATTTCAAACCGCGTTTGAAGAAAGGGGATTCTGTTCAAAAAGGTCAGGTCCTCGGCTATACTCCGGATAAGTCTGGAAAATTGTATTTTGAGGTAAGAAATAGAGATAAAGCCCAAGAGACGATTCACCTGCTAGATATGGATGAGCGTTCTTTGGCCATGAATAGTAAAAAATAATAACACTGGGAATAATATATGAACTTCATGAAAGTAGGACTTCTTTGTCTACTCCTGAGCGTTTCTGCCGGGGCTGAGCCTAAAGTTAAAAAATCGAGATTTGAAAAGTTAGAGCTTTTTAATAAGGTCCTCTTTCTTATTGAGAGTCAATACTATCGACCAGTGGATACGGAAAAGCTGATTGAGGGTGCTATTACAGGTATGATGAACACTCTCGATCCCCATTCAACATTTTTGGATGAGAAGGTTTATTCAAAAATGCAAGAGGACACTCAAGGCGAGTTTGGTGGTCTTGGAATTGAAGTCTCTCAAAAAGATGGTGTGATTATTGTCATCACTCCCATTGATGATACTCCGGCCTATAAAGCTGGAATTAAAGCTGGTGACAAAATTGTAGAAATCAATCATGAAAGCACTCTCGGCATTACTCTTGAAGAAGCTGTTGAGAAAATGCGTGGTAAGCCTGGATCAGAAATCACCGTTGGTATTTCAAGAGAAGGTGTGGAAGGTATTAAGCGCTATGAGCTGAAAAGAAAGGCCATCAAAGTCAGCGCTGTTAAGTCTGAGTTGATTCAAAATGAATTTGCCTATGTGAGACTTACTCAGTTTCAAAAGGACGCTGGTAAGGGAATTAGAAAAGCTCTCAAAAAATTAAAAAAATCGGCAAAAGGAAAAAAATTAAAAGGGATTGTTCTCGACTTAAGAAGTAATCCAGGAGGACTCCTTGATGAGGCGGTAAATGTATCTTCCATTTTTCTCAATGATGGTATTGTTGTGTCTACTGAGCCTAGAGATGCTAAACAAAAAGAAATCCGTTATGTGAAAAAAACTGGTTTTAAAGATTTGGATACTCCACTCGCTGTACTCATTAACGGCGCTAGTGCCTCAGCGTCCGAAATTGTAGCCGGTGCTCTCCAAGACCATGGTAGGGCGATTATTATGGGCTCACAGTCCTTTGGGAAAGGTTCTGTCCAGTCTGTCGCTAAGATTGATGATGTTCAGGGAGTGAAGCTTACGATCGCTCAGTATATGACCCCAAAAGATCGTAAAATTCAGGCAGTGGGTATTAAACCAGATGTTATTATTAGTGAGTACGAAGGGGCGTGGAAGCGAGAAAATGAAACGGAGAGTCGTTATATTCGAGAAAGGGACCTTCGCAATCATTTAACAGCGACAATTGAGACAGAGCAGGAAAAAGCTGAACGTGAGAAAAAAGAAAAAGAGGAGCGAAAAGAGCGTATCGCTGCAATCAAAGAGCGCAAAAAAAATAAAGATAAAGAAGACAATAAAAGGCCCTCTGGTCCCAAAGAGGATTATCAAGTCAATCAGGCAATTAAGTATCTGAAAGCCTATAAACTGATTGAAAAAATTGTTAAGAAATAAGTGAACCTGTAGAATGTTGGCATGGAAGCCAGCAGCGTTACAACACTCGTTAATGAAATTAAAAAAGACCTCGAGAATCAGTTTCGAGGGGTGAGCGTTGTCGGAGAGGTTTCCAATCTCAGCTCTTCGGGGGCAGGTCACTTTTATTTTACCCTCTCAGATTCTCAGAGTTCCTTGAGTGCTTGCCTCTTTAAAATGGACGCCATGAGAAACCCTCTGATAAGAGAATTAAAAGATGGGGATAAAATCATTGCCAGTGGTTCCATTGGTGTCTACGCGAGAAGAGGAACTTTTCAGCTCGTGGCAAAGAGAATTGTGCCAGCAGGGGCAGGAAATCTTAAGCAAGAATTAGAGAGGTTAAAGAAACGACTGGCAAGTGAAGGCCTTTTTGACCTAGATGTAAAAAAGGCTATTCCTCGTTTTCCTAAAAGAATTGGATTAATAACAGCTTACGATTCCGCGGCCTATCATGACTTTGTTAATGTTTTTAAAAGAAGAAGCCTTTGGACTGATATTTTGGTGAGCCCTGCACTGGTTCAAGGTAAGAATGCGCCTCAATCAATAAAAAAAGCTCTCTACAATCTCATCGCCTATCATCAAAAAGTTCCTGAAGATAAAAAACTTGATGTTATTGTTTTGAGTCGAGGTGGTGGCTCATTAGAAGATCTCTGGTCTTTTAATGATGAAGCCTTAGCATGGGAAATTTATAATTGCCCCATACCGACGATTTCAGCAGTAGGGCACGAAGTCGATTATTCGATTTCAGACTTTGTTGCCGATAAGAGATGTGAAACACCAACAGCAGCTGCAGAAGTTCTCAGTGCCGGTCAGATGGAGTTAAAGAAGCAATTTACCCATACAAGAAAAATGTTAAAGAGTTTTGGTTCACAGATGACTCACCGGGAAAGAAGAAAACTTGAACGGTTATCACCTATACAAAATTTAAGAAAAATTGAGACTCGCCTTTATCATTATCAAACAAGGTTGGAGCGTTGCAAAATCAATAAACGATTGCCAGAGTTTACGGGTCTTCATGACAAGACGTTACGATTGGAAGAATGCTGGAGAGTGTTGAAAGACTTCCCAAGGGGATTAAATGAGCTCAATAAAAAAGTGGAGAATCAATATGGCCTTCTTCGACTTTTGAACCCTGACAATATCCTCGGTCGAGGTTACGCTTATGTTAAGGATCCTAATGGAAAACTTGTCGGGACCACAGAGAAATTTGATGAGGTACCGGAAGGAAGTGAACTCAATATCCACTTTAGTGATGGAATGAGGTCTACTCTAAAAAAGAAAGAGGATAAAAGCCCATGATAAAGATATTCCTATCGTGCCTTCTTCTCATGTTTACCTCATCTTGTGCTCTGATGAAGAGTAGGGGTGAAATCTCTCAGCAAAAGAATGAGGAAAAAGAAAAACTTGAAAATAAGGAAGCTCCAGAAGTCGATAAGCAATGGAAGCTTACCATTGAACCGCAAAATATTACGATAAAACCTGGAGAAGCAACTCTTCTCGTCGTGCCGGGGGATTTTTATCAAGAAGGTACCTTGGCTTGTCTTGATAAAGAAATTCCTTTCTTTTTGAGAGACCATCATTTGGTAGCTTTTATTTCTGAAACTTATTTTTCTGAAATTAAGCCCTATCATTGTTTCTACACTTTGGGTGAGGATCAAATCAAAGTTGCCGAAGTCGAGGTTCTCCCTAAGCGTTTTCCGTCGGAGAGAATTTATGTCGACAGAAAAAAAGTTTTTCTCAGTAAGAAAGATCAAGATAGAGTCAATAAAGAGAGAAAAATTCGCTATAAGGCCTATGCCTCAAGTCCAGATCGACCTTTTTTCTATGGCCCCTTTGAGCTGCCTATACGATCAAAAGTTACCAGTATCTATGGTAGCAAGAGAGTTTTTAATAAAAAGAAACAAACACAACATCTCGGGACAGATTATAGGGCCGCTGTTGGTGTGCCCATTAAAGCTGCAAATAGAGGCAAGATCGTTTTAAGTAGAGACTTTTTTTACACGGGAAATACCATCGTTATTGATCACGGTCTTGGCATTTTTACCACCTATGGTCACCTTTCGAAGCGTCTTGTTGAAGAAGGTGAGGTTGTTCCTGCTGGCGCCATTATTGGAAAGGCAGGATCAACGGGACGTTCTACTGGGCCACATCTTCATTGGGGGGTTACGGTTAATGGACTTGCGGTAGAAGGTGACTCTCTCATTGAGGCTTCCTTGGGTATGCCTAGATGAGTTTTGATTTATTAAATGCTAATGATCGCTTCTCTAGTCTTGATATTTATGCCGAGTATAAATTTCCTTTAACTGATGAAGAGTTCCAAACTCATTTTGGGGTGAGCCCTAAGAGAGGCGCATTTTTCGATATTCCATGGCATGAGGATATGGTTTACTTTATGCGTGACGAGGAGTTGTCTCAAGCGGCTTCCCTCAAAGAAAAATATCCTGGGATCTTTTTGCTCAGTTTTGCTCATGTACCGGAAGAAGTTCGTCAATGGGTTTATCCGTTGGCAGAAGGAGATGCTCAAGTTCTCAACACCCTCCACTTCATTCAAGGAGTTATGCGTGAGCGAAAGAAGTTAAAAATTCTACAACAGGCACAGTCTCAATCATCCTTACTTTTTAAAGAAGCTAGCCTTTATATCGGACACTTAGAGAAGGTGGGCTCGATGAGTCCGATCGTTGAAACCTTTCTTACGTTAAATAATGACCTTTTAAAACTTGAGAAATTACAGGACTTCATCTACCAATCGCAAGAGCATTTCATCAAAATAGATCCATGGAAGGAGTTAAAGCTCTCTTCTCTTGATGAAATGATTGATATGAAAAAAGAAGATGACCAATGGGAGTTGTTTCCTCTGGACTGGATGGGTCTCCCTCATTTCCTTGGTTTTAGGCTTTTTCCTGAGAGAAAGCGTGAGGGTTATTTTGCCTTATCACTGTTTTTGGAATGGCTTGAGAAGTATGCGGCTTTCCATAGTGAAGATACCGAGGAAGAATCAAACCTAAGCCTTTGGGATGAGGCCTTAGGACAAATTCCCATACCTCTAGCTTTAATTAATACTCATGGTGACCTTCTTGTTTATAATCAACGTTTTACTAAACTCAATATAATACCGAGGGACTGTTTAGCCTTTGCTAATGATGAAGCGATTGAAGTTAAGAGAGAGTTGTTTAAGGTAAAGAAAATTGAAATTAATCGTAGTGACGGACTTTGTTACCTTTTTCTTTTCTCCAACAATGAAAGACTTAAAAGTGAACATCCTCAATCTAATAGTGTTAAATCGATCTCGTCTCAAGAATTGGGAATTATTTCCAGTTCGATTGCTCATGAGCTTAATAATCCTTTGGCGGGAATTTTAGCGGCCATTGGTCTCTTAGAGTTAGAGGATTGGAAAGAAGACGAAAGTGATGCTCTTAAAGATATGAAAAATTCTGCAAAGAGATGTAAAACTCTTGTCGAAATTTTTCTAGGATTTTCTCGAGCAAAAGACAAGCAGCAAAGACAAGGAACCATTCGCGAAGCACTAGGGCAAGCACTAGATCTTCTTCGCTTTCGCATGATTGAATCCAATATCAGAATTGAGGTAGAAGTTGAAAGCGCAAGTGAGCCTTTCAAAAGATACGTAAATCTCTCACTGGCTTCGATGATATTTTATTTGGTTTTAGGTGAGATTCTTACTCTTTTTAACCACTATAGGTTAGTTTTAAGAGAAAAAGATCTTAAAGTACTTATGACTCACTTTAAAGAAGAGACAGATAAGATTACTTTAACTTTTCCAAAAGACTTTGATCTGGGTGACAAAATTACAGATTCTAAACTGATTAAATATTTAGTCGATGTTCTAGGGTTACAAATGGAGTTAGAGAATAACCGCCTAACCTTACAAGATTGGAAGTTGCTATGAGTTTAATGGTGATTCCTTACGTTTTTATCGGAGGTGGTCTCGGTGCTTGCCTTCGTTTCCTGCTGAGTTTTACATTTAAACAATTGAATTACAAAATTTGGATTGCTACTCTTTTAGTGAATATTCTAGGGACTCTTTTTTATTTCATTTCTTATAAAGGTGTTAATGCTCAAAGCGAAGCTCTTCAGTATTTTTTTAGATTTGGGCTCCTTGGTGCTCTCACTACTTTTTCTACTTTCAGCTTTGAAGTGGCTTTTGCTATGAAGGAAGGACGAGTATATGAAGCCGCGGCAATATTCCTATTAAATATACTCGCTGGGGTACTGATAGCTATTGGGATGTTCCGATAGGTAATCATCTAATTCTTTTAGAAAATCCGCGGGCCTACTAAGAGGTTTCTTCTTTTTGAAAATAAAAAGACCTTGAATTGCCTCTTTCTCTTTAATTAAATAGTGATCAATGAAGGTCTTTAACAGAGGATTGAAATGAGGCTTTTTTAATTTTCCATCTCTAATTCTTTGGCTTTTTGAGTTAATGAATTGAAGTAGCTTTTTTTGATGGCTAGGGTAGCGAAAAATAAGTTGATTCTTCATATTCAAAGACTGTAATGGGAATATAATCATTTGTTCTGGCACCAGATGGTGAGCTATAACAAAATCGCCAAAATCATGATCCAGTTTAGCCTCGGGAAGAAGATGCTCTTGTCCTTTGGCAGGAAGGCTGATGTTGGGAAGATGAAGCTCCCACATAAGTCTTATTGTTTCGCCTCTTGCTGTCGGCTCCATCTTGCTAAACAGGTTATTAAAATGAATGAGTGCTTCAAGAAAAGGTCCAAACAACTTTATGGTCGCCGTTACCCAGTCCGTATTCTTCAATTTTTCAAGGATAAAGGCTATCTCTTCTTCCTTTTGGGTACAAGGAAGAGAATAAAGGATAATTCCATTCTCTCCTTTTAAAGTAACTAAGGAAGGTGTTTTGAGCTTTCGAAGTTTCTTTTCTATCACTTCAATTTTGTGATTCTCACGTTTGTAATGAATGCGATCAAGCTCGTATCTATTTCGTGGATAGTACAGATGATTGAGCTTTTGAATTTCTTTATCGATAAATATTTTTAAATAATTAAGAAGCAACTCAGCTGTAGCCCTAGCATCGTCTAGCGCTCTGTGAGCCTTAGAATGCTTAATGTTAAAAATCTTACACATGTAATTGAGATTAGAGTTTAACAAGTTAGGTATGAGGTATTTAGTCATGAGGTTGGTACAAAGACTATTGTTCTCTAGCTCAGGTCTTCCAAGTCTTCTGAGAACTGAATTAAAAAAAGGAATATCGAAAGACGTATTGTGAGCCACGAGAATAGAATCACCCATAATTTCGAGAATCTTGTCAATGACATCTTCAATAAGAGGAGCATCGGTAACATCATTTTGCTTAATTCCTGTTAGCTTTTGAATAAATTCAGGAATCTTAATTTCAGGCTGAATGAGATAACTTACTTCTTGTACGACCTCTAGATTCTTTATTTTAACGAGACCAATTTCGATAATTTTATCGGACTTTTGATTGCCACCCGTGGTCTCCAAGTCGAAGACCACGAATTCTAATTCTTTAAGGGTGTCGGGAGTGGATTTTTCTAGATTCATTTAAGTCCTGTACGAACATTCGCTCGATACTGAGATGATTTCTTATGAACCCATTATATAGCGAAACCTATACTTTAGTAAGGACTTTTCTTAGGCGGAAAATGTACCCGTCTAGGAATGAATCGTAGGCCTTGCTAGGCTATTGGAAAGGGGAAATTATGGTTCTCAAACACTCGGTAAATCTTGCCACAATATTTTGTCTGTGTCTTTTTTATGTCAATAACACCGAAGGTGCACGTGCGAAATGGAGTACGATAGAAAAGAATTTTAAGGATGCTGGGGGTGATCTTAAGGCACTTTCACATGTGAAATGCTTTCTTTCACTTTACGGGGAAAAGGAATTTTCTTTTAGGAGACCTGACTCTTCTTCAAATGATCGCCGTTGTTATAATATTCAAAGCGCTAAATACACTCATCCTCGTTATTTCACTGTAATTGATTATATTAAAAGTGGATTCAAAAGAAGACTTTTCCTTGTCGATACGGAGACAGGTAATGTTAAGCCACTGGGAGTTGCCCATGGTCGTTATAAATCAGGTTATGTTCGTTTCTTTCTAAAACCATATAAAAACTCACTTAAGTATGCTCGCTACTTTGCCAATATTCCAGGCTCTAAAGCTCCGAGTAGTGGTTTCTACTTCGCCGGACAAGAGTACGTCGGTAAGTTTGGTCGAAGTATGATTCTTCATGGATTAGAACCGGGAATCAATGACAAAGCTTGTGAGAGAGCAATTGTCATTCACAAGCATTCCATGGTGACTAAAAGACGGGCTTATGTCATGTCTTCTGGTTGTCCCATGGTTTCCCCCTCTCAAATTAATCCACTCATTGATGCTCTTAAAGGTGATCAGGAAGGATTAGGATTAACAGCTCCGGGTGGTCTTGTTTTTATTTACGGGCCAAGAGAGAGGGCATGGACCTATGGTCATTGCCCACTTTCTAAATAATAAAGTGAACTTTCAATAAGAGAGATAAATATATCTTTTACTTTATTGGCTTCTTCTTTGATATCCGCATGATCAAGTTCTTCAGCACCTAAGCCTGCTGCCATATTGGTAATGCAGGATATCCCTGCCATTTTTAGACCACAGTGATGGCCTGCGATGGCTTCAGCAACAGTAGACATACCTACCATATCTCCACCAAGTGTTTGATACATCTTTATCTCCGCAGGAGTTTCGTAACTTGGACCTAAAACTCCCACATAGACACCGGACTTAAGTGAGTAATTAATTTCTTTAGCTGCCTTTTTGATGGCTTCACGGAGACCGGGACAATAAGTGTTGGTCATATCTGGAAAACGAGGGCCAAGAAAATCATGATTCTTTCCCATAAGGGGATTATGACCAGTGAGATTGAGATGATCTTTGATAAGAACTAAGTCACCTGCCTTAAAGTGAGAGTTCATGCCACCACTGGCGTTGGTGAGAATAAGGTTTCTTACTCCTAGCGTTTTTAAGACACGTGTAGGGAAAACAACTTCCTCAAAACTATGGCCCTCATAGGCATGAATTCGCCCTTGAAGGGCAAGGACGTGACTTCCTTTTTCTGTTTTCCCTATGACCATTTGGCCAGCATGCCCAACAACAGTTGTGTGATGAAAATGGGGGATCTCTTGATAGGGAATTACGGTTTTATCACTGAGTTTGTCGGCAAATTCCCCGAGACCACTTCCTAAAGTGACAGCTGTTTGAGGAATATTTTCCCCTAATTTTCCTTTGATGAACTCTGCTGTTTCGTTGAGAGTTTTTTCTAAGCTCATTTTTGACTCCAAGATGTCTCCGTCTCATAGATAAGATTAGGAATTTTGGCTGGTTTTTGACGACCTATTTTAATATCTTTTGAAAGCATTTCATCACTTATTTTTAAAGCTAAGTCCCTTTGGTTTTCGTTGTGATGAATGGTGAGTATTGGCTCACCTTCTTTTACTTTTTGTCCTACCTTCTTATGAAAACTAAAGCCAACACCAAAGTCGATTTTGTCCTCTGCTTTTTTGCGACCACCTCCTAAGCTGACACAATGAAGGCCAATTCGTGTAGCCTCTATTTTGGTAATAAATCCAGAGCGAGGTGCGGCGACCACGTGGTGATGGCTTGCTTGAGGAAGGAGGGAGTAGTCCTCTACAACAGCGGGATTTCCCCCTTGACGCTCAATCATCTCTTTAAAGGACTGAAGGGCGGCACCGGACTTAAGTACTTCTTTCGCTTTTCTTATTCCCGCGGTATGGGTTTTCGCTTTACCTGCAAGATAGATCATGCCTCCTGCAAGATGAAGAGAAAGATCAGTCAGATCCTTAGGACCCTTTCCCTTTAGCGTTTCAATAGATTCTATAATTTCCAAAGAGTTGCCTACAGCATCTCCTAAGGGTTGATTCATATCACTAAGAACAGTCATCATATTGCGATCAAAGCGAAGTCCAGTTTGACGAATAGATTTTGCAAGTTTCTTGGCTTGAGACTTGCTCTTCATAAAAGCGCCATTTCCGACTTTGATATCCATGACAATTCCCTGTGCTCCTTCGGCAAGTTTCTTTGACATAATAGAAGCCGTAATAAGGGGAATCGAATCAATGGTCGCAGTAACGTCTCTTAGGCCATAGATAATCTTATCTGCTGGAGCGATCTCGCCAGTTTGACCGATAAGAACAAGTCCATGATCTTCTAGCATTTTTTGAAATTCTTTAAGAGAGAGGCTGGTTTTAAATCCTTCTATGGATTCAATTTTATCAACTGTTCCACCTGTGTGGCCAAGACCACGACCTGCAATCATAGGAACGTACACACCACAAGCCTGAGCAATAGGAGCGAGAATAAAACTCGTTTTATCTCCAATGCCTCCAGTGGAATGTTTATCAACGACACCAGTGACATTGAAACTTAAAGTCTCACCTGAATAAAGCATGGCATCGGTTAGCGCTGCTGTTTCTTTTGTGTTGAAACCATTTAAATAAATGGCCATTAGGAGCGCTGTCATTTGGTAGTTACCAATATCTCCTGATATTAATCCGTTGATGAACCATTTGATTTCTTCCTCGGACAATTCTAGTCCGTCTCTTTTTTTTGCAATGATGTTATAGGCACTTAGCATGAGTCCTCACTTGACGTAACGGGGTTTTCGCCTCACGATAAATTGTAGAGAAGTTTCCTAACTTTTGAAAATGTGGACTTTATTATGATGAAAAATAGTATTCTCACACTTCTGTGCTTTGCGTTGTTTTTGGTAAACCCCCAAAAGGCACAGGCACAGGCCGGTGGAGGAGATGATATTTTTGCTGAGTCGATGACCGATGCATTGACTGTGGCCTCTATTGGGGGAATTGGTGCGATATTAGGACTTTCAACTCTTTCATTTGTTGAGGAACCTAGTGAGCATCTCAAAAATATCGTTGTCGGTGGTGCGATTGGAATCATCGTAGGGGTTGCCGTCGTTGCTTATAAGCAAGCTAGTGTAAGTAAAGACCTTTATCAGGAAAGTGCATTTCTTTCACCCTCTGAAACACCTGAAATGACGACGGCAATGAGAAACTCATGGCATAACAAAAATCACTACCAAATCAATGATGGCCTTGGTACAAACTCCGCATCAACCGTGCCGGGTGTCAATTTCCAATTCTCCTTTTAGAGGAGTTCTCGTGTAAATTTGTGCTCGGCTTTCGTTAGCTGGGAGTAGTAATGGAGCGCCTGATTTCACTTGTTGGTCTCCTCGTCATGGTAGGCATAGCCTTTCTATGTAGTGATAATAAAAAGAAAATCAATTGGAAGACAGTCGGATCTGGTCTTGCTCTTCAAGTAACCCTTGGGCTTGTCATCTTAAAAACTGACGCTGGCCAAGCCGTTTTTGAAGGAGCTCGTGCTTTTTTTACGGGCATACTTGCTTATACCAATGAGGGATCAAAATTTATTTTTGGAAGCCTTATGGAGACCAATCGCTTTGGTTTCATTTTCTTTGTCATGGTTCTACCTACTATTATTTTCATGAGCTCACTTATGAGCATTCTGTATCACATTGGTGTCATGCAGATTGTGATTAAGGCGACTGCTAAAGTTATGGTGAAAATTATGGGCACTTCTGGTGCCGAATCTCTTTCGGCAGCGGCCAATATCTTTGCCGGTCAAACAGAAGCCCCCCTCGTGGTAAAGCCTTTTATATCGGCTATGACTCGCTCTGAACTGATGGCCCTTATGACTGGAGGGATGGCAACGGTTGCCGGGGGAGTGCTTGCTGCTTACGTTGGGATGGGAATTGATGCCGGTCACCTATTGGCAGCTTCGGTGATGTCCGCCCCTGCCGCTTTGGTGTGTGCCAAACTCTTAGTCCCAGAAGTGTCTCAATCTAAAACTGAAGGGGATGTAAAGCTAGAACTTCCCAACACTACCGCAAATCTTATCGATGCCGCTGCCAATGGCGCCGCAGAAGGGGTTCGTTTAGCCATCAATGTTGGGGCGATGCTCTTAGCCTTTATTGCTTTAATTGCTTTAGTTAATGGAACTCTTGGCTGGGCAGGTGGTCTTGTTGGTTATCCTCAGCTTTCCCTAGAGCTCGTGACAGGATATCTCTTTAGTCCTGTGGCTTTTTTGATGGGTGTTCCTTGGGAAGACGCCTTTAATGTGGGCACTCTTTTAGGAAAAAAGCTCATCATCAATGAATTTGTGGCCTATCTTGATCTTCAAGCAATGATTCCTAATCTGTCAGAGAGATCGGTTGTGATTTCTACCTATGCTCTATGTGGCTTTGCTAACTTTAGCTCGATCGCTATTCAAGTTGGTGGAATTGGTACCATTGCACCAGATCGAAGACAAGACTTAGCTCTTTTGGGAATGAAATCCCTTATTGGGGGAACTTTGGCGTGTCTTATGACCGCTTGTATTGCAGGGATTTTTATTTAAGATCGATAGATTTTAAAATTTATAATCGAGCGCAAGTTGGACTTGGCGACCAGCATTTGGTCCCCACGTATGGAGGCCATCGAAATGGGCATGGTTAAAGTGCCAGTGCCAAGTCGAGGGAGAATCCCCTGCACTTGTTTGGGTGTAATCAAAGACATTTAAAATCGAAAGATCAAAAGTGAGAGATTCATTCCATTTATAAGAAAGACCGAGATCAACTTGGGCAAACCAGGGGGCTCTTTGATCTTTCTTTTCAAGACTTGAATCGAGAACTGGTTCTAAACTTTGATTTCTATTCACGTAATGATCATAATAGCGACCATAGCGAGAAATATCTCGGCCTGGAACAACTTGAATATTAACTGTATTGCCCCAGCGTCCATAATCAAAATCAGATCTAAGGGAAATTCGCTTTTCAATTGCTGCTGTTGGGAGCCTTCGAGTGTAGTCATTTTGGTACTCGAAAACTTCAAAGCTTGTCTCCAACAACCACCATTCTTTAGGTTTATACCCTAAGAGAAGGTCCGCGACGATAATATCAAAGTCTTCATTACTGCTGCGATAGCGGATGGGTTGATTGAATTCTTCAAAACCAAAGGCCATATTATCAAGATGTGTGTAATGAACGCCACCCGTTACATAACCTTTAGGCGTATTGTAGCTGAGGCTATAAACAAAACTATGGGCTTTTTCTAAGCGAGTGATGTCGATTTCATAGCCATTTTCCTCATTACCATGAGCGGATTCAAAGAAAGTTAGCGGGGCTCGATAACCAAGACCATAAGAAAAACGTTGAGTGAGATGGTCATTAAATCGGTGTAAAAAAAGAAAGCGAGGAGCCAATATCCATTCTTGAATTTCATTGGTGAGTTCTAGCCAATTGATGTCCACTCGATCAGCTCTCAAGGCAAGGGAAAGGTCAATATTGTCACCAAACCAGTTGAGACCAAGATAACCAGCAGTAGAAAGATAATCAAAATTATCTTTGGCTATGTCATTGGGATCACTAGGAGCATAACGCTCAAAAAGTGCCTGAGAAGCTGAGCGCAGCCTTTCATCTTTAGCAAAAAGACCTGCTTTAATACTTAAGTCTTCTTTTAAATAATGCTCAATCGAAATATCGCCGACAAAGGCATTATCGATATGAGCATAATCAAATCCATGTTGATATATCGCTTCTTGGTTTTGACGAGCATAACCTGCTTTCGTATAGAGAGTTGTGTTCTCATTGATTAAGCGGGTGTGATTAGCAGATACTTCTGTCCTTTTTAAACTCACCCAATCGGTAATCTTAAAGGGATCACCAATGAATGGTTTTTCAACCGAGCCATCCACAAAGTCGCTTTGACCGGCAGCAACTGGTCTGACTTGAGTGGGCCTTGATGGGTTTCGAAATCCACCAAGAATTTCAAGCTCAGAGTGGCCAATTCTCACACTGAGGTCATCCTTTTCACTAAAGAGCCAGCGTCCTTTTGCTAAAAGGCTCATGCCTTCACGTTGGGGAAGTTCTGCGACATTGTTATTATCTTCATCCCAAGTTTCATTTCGGTGAAAACTTCCGCCAATAACAAATCCAAGACTCTTCTCTTTATTCTTTTTTCCCCACAGGACATTATAGTTTTGTGACTGACGAGAACCACCATCATTGACTCCAAAAGAAGTTTTTAATTTATTCTCAGCATCCAGGGGATTTACAGTGATGAGGTTTAAAGTTCCACCGATGGCTTCAGGATTGGTGAGAGAAGCCCCTGAGCCCCTCATGACTTCAACTTCAGAAAGGCCAAGAAGAGGCACACTGTCCACTCCATAAAAACTTGAAACTGCGGAATGAAGGGGAAGACCATCGATGAGGATAGAGGTGTGTTCGCCTTTTAAGCCATTAATGGTTAAACGTTTTGCACCGCAGTTGGCACAATAAACTTGGGTGTCCACACCAACTTGATCTTTGACGAGATCTGCAAGAGTTTGGTTGGAAGCATCATTGATTTTTTCTTGAGAAACCCTTTCTACCTTAAACATTCGAAGCGGGTTGATTGGATTTTGTGCTTTCTTTTCTTCAATGAGAATTTCTCCTGTCGAGTACGATTGAGCCAAAAGCACTCGACAGAAGAATAGAAAAATAAAGGAAAATGTAATTTTTTTCTTAATCGTGGTCATGGTTGTGATCATGGTCGTGGTCATGATCGTCGTCGTGGTCATGGTCATCATCGTGATCATGTTCACCTAGTTCAAAAGTCACTTTTTTTACTTCAATTAAATTAAGTCCAATACAACCAGAGGCATCATAGTGACCTGCATGGGCAAGTTTAAAAATAGCTCGGCCAATTTGATTGAGGGTCGATGAATAAGCGGCGAACTGAGAAGGGTCGGCCACCACTTCCTCTACAGCTTCTTCAAAGTTTTCAAAATTGCCTGCATTTAAATCAATTCGCAAAGAGTAGATAAGTTCACCTTGAGCTTCATAGGTAGGAAGAAGATTAAGGTCAACATCAGTCGCTTCATGCACAAGAGCGCCACCTAAAACAAGATTTCCTTGAGTTGCTGTGATGTCAGCATAAGTGTTTTGACCAAGATCATAGCGATAGGCATTTGTTTCAATCGCAGGAAGAGCTTCTCCGTGAAGAACATAATCAAGCTTAGTAAGGAATACATGCTTTCCATTTTCTTCTTTAATAGAAAGACTGAGTCCGCAGCCTTTACCGAAGAAATCAGAGCCTTTATAGATAAGTGCGTTCACTGTCTCATCTTGTGTTGGTTGTTGAGAATCAAGGCCTACAAAGCTGGAAATGGGTCCAACAACAGAGCTGGGTTCCTCTGCACATCCAGTGAAAGAAAAAAGACACAGTGTGCCAATTAAGATATTTTTCATGCTTCCTCCTAAAGGTTTACTTGCAACTCACTTGCAGGTAATATAAGAATGGCTCAATGCTCTTGCAAGTTATTTTTTAAGGAATGTAGGTGTTTCGTATAGGTTTTATCATTAGTTTAGCCCTTCACCTTCTTGTCTTTGGATGGGGGTTACTATGGTTAAAAAATCATGAAGACATTAAACAAGTTTTTCAAAAGGAAAGTCATCACCACCACGGTGAGGTTTTTAAAGTCACCTTGAAAATCAAGGAAGAGAGAATTCCTGAAATTCAAAAAGTCATTGAAAAGAAACTTAAACGAGAAAAAGCAAAGAAGGGAAGAACAGTCGTAAAAAAGGCGACTTCTCAAAAAAGAGCCCTTGTCAAAAAATCTATTGCTCAACAAAAAAAAGAAGAGAGATTGGGAAAAGAAGAGCTTGAAGCTTACATCATGGAGCTTCGCCATTTCATTGAAAAGAAGAAGTTTTACCCTCGCAAAGCTGCGCGCCTTAAGCAGACAGGTGAAGTTGAAATAGATATTGAAATCGACCAGCTTGGTCACTTTGTCAGTGTTGATATTAAGCGCGCTTCCCGTTTTTCTTCTTTAAACCGGGCCGCCTTGAGGCTCGCTAAAGAGATCTCAAAGTTTAAGCCTCTCCCTCAAAAGATGGGTGACAAAATCACCTTAAGTGTTCCCCTTAAATATCAAATAAAATGAGAGCCTTCCTTTTTTGTCTTATCATTTTAAGTAGCGAAAGTTGTTTCGCCTTTTCTATAAGGTCCCTTTGGGAATATAAGAGCTTCGAGTTTAGCTCTCTGAGCAAAGGGAAAACGATTTGGATTTTATACCGGCCTGATTGTTCGTCTTGTCTTTATCAATTCAAAGAGCTCAAATGTTTTAAAAGACTAGACCAGTTTAGAGTGGTTGGTTTTGGGGGAAATGAGAAACGGCTTAAAGACGAGAGTCGTCATTTTGAAAATCTTGAAAAAATTCAAAAAAATAACGCTAGCCCTTTTTATGGAGACAAAGAAGTTCTTAAAAACCTAGGGGTCGACAAAGACCTTTCCCCTCAGATTCTCATTTATGAGAACCAAAAGAAGATTGTCCATCATATTGGTGCTCTAAAGTGCTCTCAGCTGCAAAAAATGGCCGACTGATAAAGAATACCCTCTACCTATACTATTAGGAATTTGTTAGCATGGAGGGGATTTATGATTTTAAAATTTAGGATTTATCAATGGCTAAACAACTGTTTATCAACCAGACGCTGGGGGAATGCCGAGCTGCGTTGGTTGAGAGTGGGGAGATCTTGGATTTCCTCATGGTTCGAGGCGAACAAATTCGCTCGGACCATCCCTCTGTGGGCAATATCTACAAGGGGAAGGTGCTAAGAGTTTTACCTGGTATGCAGTCAGCATTTGTTGATATCGGGTATGAGAAAGCGGCTTTTCTCTATGTTGATGATGCCTATATCCCTACGCTTGAAGAGCAAAGGGATATTGCCGACAGAACAAAGAAAGAACTCGAAAGTAGAAGAGAGAAAATGGGGGAAGTCATCCCTGATGAGCTATCTACTCTCTCTGACCATGTGAATATGCGCTATCGTCCGGACATCTCAATTGAGTCCTTCCTTAAGGAAGGGGATGAAATTCTTGTTCAAGTGGCAAAAGAGCCTATTTCAACAAAAGGACCAAGAGTTACTCGTCATATTACCTTAGCCGGTCGCTATGTCGTTTTCATGCCCTTCATTGAGCACACTGGTGTTTCTAGGCGAATTGAAAACGAGGGGGAGCGCGATCGTTTGCGTGAAATTCTCGATACCATTAGACCAGATGGAAAAGGAATTATCGCAAGAACCGTTGCAGAAGGGCAGTCCTATAAAACACTGAAGGCCGATTACAATATGCTCAATCGCATCTGGAAAGATGTATTGAAATCAACGGATTCTATCAAGGCGCCTAACCTTTGCTATAAAGATCTTAATTTTGTCCAAAAAACTCTTAGAGATATTACAGATGAAGACGTGGAAGAGATTATTGTTGATAGCAAAGATAATTTAAAAGAAGTCGAAAAATTCATTCAAAAATTTCTTCCCAACATTAAGGGCAAGGCAAAGCTTTACAATGATGACATCCCTCTTTTTGAAAAAAATGGTCTTGATATGGAGATTGAAAGGGGACTTTCTAATAAAGTCTTCCTAAGATCAGGGGGGTCCCTCAATATTGATCAAACGGAAGCCCTCGTTTCTGTCGATGTGAATACGGGAAAATTTGTTGGGAGAAAAACCTTAGAAGAGACGATTTTGAGAACGAATCTTGAAGCCGTCAAAGAGATCGCTTACCAACTTCGCCTAAGAAATTGTGGTGGAATTATCATCATTGATTTCATTGACATGGAAAAGGAAGATCATCGAGAGCAAGTTTATAACTCCCTTTTAGAAGCTCTTAAAAAAGATCGTGCCAAGACTAATGTGCTGCCAATCTCTGGGCTTGGCCTAGTGGAGATGACGAGAAAGAGAACCCGAGACACGCTAACACGTCTAATGTGTACAGGTTGTCCTTATTGTGAGGGAACTGGCGTTGTGAAATCTACTGTAACAGTCTGTTATGAGTTGGTGCGCGAGCTTATGAAAGTCATCAAAAAAGCGGAAGGCAATAAAGTTTTTATCTATGCCCATCCAGAAGTGACAGCAAGGCTTTGCTCAGAGGATGCGGAAATGGTTGAGACTCTTGAAGAAACTTTCGGTAAACAATTGGTGATTCGTTCGGAAAATAATTATCACATTGAGCAATACGAAATTTTTCCGAATTCATAAGATTAAAAAGGTGATTCAGTGGCCGTGGTCATGGTGATCACCACCTTTATGATCTTCTTCATTTGGTTTGTCACCGAGACCACCATCCATTTGTAGGATGCCTTTTTTAATATTTTCAAAATAATCTTCGCCTCTTTTCTTATGCTCGAGCACCTGTTTCGCTATTCTGATTAACGCCGGGTCTTTAGCCTTAGAGATAATCGATTCAAGAAAGCTCCTTGATTGAGGGTAATCAAGTTCGTTGATTCTCTTAATAGCATAAACACGAAGAGAGGCTTCTTTTTGGAGAAGGTTTGCTTTGTAACTATTATGCTCGTGAGCTTCGGGATCATTGATGAGGTCATTTTCGGAATTGATAAAAACCACAAGAGAATCAAGATTTTTTGCTCCTCTGTCACTTGAAGGATTGAGATCGAGATCTTTAACAAGATAAACTCGCTCCTGAGGGCTTATTTTTCTGTCTATTAGCTTGTCACTTAAACCCTGAGGAGCACTGGTGGTGTTTTGCTTCCCTTTGGGCTTATCCATGTCCAACGGGAGGTCTATGGATGAGGGTTGCTCACTCATCTCTTTTTGTTTGGTCCTGTTTTGAGGGGAGTCTTTCTGAAAGAAAAAAAATAGACCAACACTTAAAAGAATGAGACCCCCTATCGGGATGATTTTTTTAAGCATTGGCCACTAACTTACTTTTTAGGTGTATTTTCAAATACGTTGTAGACTTTCAATGGAGTTGCACTTACCCAGTTATTATCTTGAGAAAGTGTAGCTTCATAAGCTCTGGTGTTGAGATCGTAAGACTTAAGCTCTCCAGCATCAGTAAGAACAATTGTTTTGCTATTACTAAGCTCAAATCCCATCGCCATTTCTTGAGGAAGAGTTGTCTTAGTTGCTGATGTGCTCATGACCCCAGTTTTGTCATTACAATCAAAAGTGAAGACATCTCCTGAATCATTGAGAACGAGCGTTTTATCGGCTCCTTCCTCATCCTTTAAAGTTGGAAGGGCTTTGATGGTACCACGAGAAAATCCAAGCGCTGATAGATCAGTCGCAGTTTCACCACAGAATGCATAGAGTGAATTGTCTTTCACAATGGCACCCATTCCAAAATAGACAACTGGTCCATAGGCTTTACGGTCAGCATCAGCATTGTACTTATTGGCAAAAGCACCAATGGCAGCGGCGTTTACAGAGAAGTCCTTATCAATTCGATAAGCATTTTTAGTTGTATCAACCGGGTAGACAGTAAACTGAGAACCATTTGAGTAAATCTTTGCTGGATCAGCAAGAGTTGTAATGAGCTCTTTTACGTCTGTGTTTTTTTCGGCCATTCTCCAAACTTCACCTTCAGTGTTAGAAGCATAAATATACTGAGTAGCTTTGACTGTAGGAAGAGAGTTGAATTTGTTGTTTACAGAGTAAATAGCACCAGATTCGGCGAGAATACGATCAGCACTATTAAGTTGCTCTACATAAGAAAGTTCGACATTAGCCTGGACACTTACAGCGTAGGAGCCACCATTTTTTATTTGACGGTCACAAGCACCGGGTGTTCCTTCTTCATTACCTTGAGTACAAGTAACGTGGGCATGACCATCAAAGTGACGAACTTCATGCATAAGAACTTCAATCTGGCTTGCGGAGTCCATTTCAAAGAATCGAGGACAAAGGTTAATTGATCCGCGAAAGAAAGGATAAACAAAAGCTACGACATTAGGGTTACCATTACAGCGAGATGGTTCAATAACATATCGATTGGCCCTTTGAGTGTAGTAAGTCCACCAATCTCTCTGACCGATGGGACGACGAGTAAGGTCGTCATTTTGATCTCTTTGCAGATCGTCAGTGACAACGAGTCTTTGCATGGCAAGTGTACTTCTTACGAGTTCAAACCATTTTTCTCCAACTTCTTGACGACATACTTTATCTTGAGAAGTTTTTGTAAAGTCTTTGAACTGAGGAAATTGGTTTTCAATGGCCTTAATATCAGCAACTTTTAAGCAAGTTTCTGCCTTATCAAAGTAGTTTTGAGCGTAGACACTTGAAACGAGTGTAGCTAAGAGAGAGATCAAGCCTAGTTTCATTAATGAGTTTTTCATTTTTTTCCTTTTTGCAATGTGTGCGAATCAAAATCTTGCTGCCCTAATAAATAAGATTGTTGGCCCAGCGTCAATCGATGTTGGTTATTGTTAGAAAACTGTAAGAATTGGTGAAATTTCTACAAGTCACTGAAAAAGCGAGGATATTTTATTTTCTTACAATGCGTTATTTTCACCATGTAAATAAGTAAACGTCATATGAATTGAGTTCTTCTTTAATTAGCTTACCCCACAACACGCAACATATAATGATCATCTCTAAGGGAGAACTCTATGAAGAACTGCTTTTTTATGGCCCTTTTGCTTAGCTCGCTTATGGTTTTAGGCAAAACAGACAATGCCCTTATTCAATTGGAGTCATGTAAAAGAACGGGCGCTATTGAAGAGGTGGTAAGAAGTTCTGAGTTTTCGTGGGGCATGAGCCTTGGGGAGATTAAGGCAAAAGAGAAAGAGATTTATGAGCGGGGTTTGCGTTTAAGTGATAGGGCCTATGTAGAAAATGGACAAGCTTATCTTCCTATCACCCCCTACGGTCAGGATGAGAAAAAGGTCCAGTTATCAGACCGCTTTATAAAGAGTGTTATTAAACATGTCGAAGAAGGACTTAAAAGAGGCTACATCGATGCCCTCATCTTTCCCGATATGGGTCATAGTCACTTATTTGTGGATCAAAAGTTTTATGATGAAGTGCTTAAGCCAATTCCTATCAAAGAAAACCATAAAAGATATGAGCTTATGCTCAATCACCCTGAAACACGTTTTCTCTATCATACGGCCGAGCAACTCTCTTTGTTAGATAAAGATAAAAAGCTTTTAGATGATCGCCATATTCAATGGCGCTTTTTTACGCGAAACCTGGTTGGGGGAAATAAGGCATTGGGAAAAATGGAGCTTCTTCACAATGAGGGACACAGTCATAATACCGCACGAGATTATGATGAAGGTTTTCGCTATTGGGGAGCTGGTTTTTATATCAATGGCTCTAAGAATGGTTGTTTCGCCTATCAAAGAGAAGGAAAAACCTTCTATTTTGACCTTAGTCTAAAAAGTTTAGAACCTTAAGAAAGGGAGAATCAAGCTTTCTCTGTTATTATCCTATGTATGGATAATTGGGTGATATCCCAAACGTGGAAGCACATTCTCTTTTTAAACTTTAAGGTTGCACCCGAAGAAATTCGAAAGCGTCTTCCAACTTGCCTCAGTTTAGACACCTATCAAGGGGACGCTTTTCTTTCTGTCGTTCCCTTTCGAATGGAGGGGATCCGTTTTCCTTATACTCCGGTTCTGCCTTTTTCTTCCTTGTGGGAGCTCAACCTTCGCACTTATGTGACTTATAAAGGCCGACCTGGCATTTATTTTTTTACTCTAGATACAGATCATTTACTAAGTGAGTGGATTGCGAATTCATTTTTTCATCTTCCCTATCGCTATAGAAGTATGCGGGCATCCTTTTCTCCTGTTGAAAGGTTGTATCAATTTGAAGCCCTAGGATCTTTGGAATCCCAAGTTTTGGTTTCGAAAACACCTCTTGTGACGTCATCTCTAAGTGAGTGGTTAGTGGAGCGCTATTCTTTATATACCATAAAGAAAGGAAAGCTTTATCGTGGGGATGTTATTCATGACCCCTGGGACCTTCATTTCTCTAAAGTGGTCTCTCTCAAGGAAGGCCTTTGTGAGGAATTCTTCCCTCAGGTTGATACCGAATTAGAGAATAGCTTTTATTCCCCTGAGCTACCCGTTTCATTTAAGCCCTTTCAGCGCTTACTGTAGTGGGAACCTGACACCATTTTGAGGGGGCAAAGTGACCCTGAAGCCAATTTGCACCTGCATTTTTTACAAATGCTCTTTGCGTTAATTCGCATTTGTGACATAAGCGCTTCACGTCAAAGAAAAAACTTTACCCAAAAAACCAAAGGAAGAGAGATGAAATTAAAGAATGCAATCCTAGGTGTCACACTAGCAACAACAGCACTACTGAATGGCTGTGGCGGCGGTGGTGGCTCATCAACTTATGGTGTTTATAGTTCACCCTATATCACAGCGAACGGTTTTGTTAACGCTCTTAACGATGTTGATGGTGCTCCTATTTATGATGAATCAGAAGTGATTCTCTACACTGATGAAACGATTCGTTCGGCGATTGCAGGCCAAGAAGATTGGTTTGTTATCTACGACGCAAAATACGATGAATATAAGGCCGTAAGTCTTCAGTACATCAGAGCTCTTACTTACTACGATTACTACAGCAATAACTACTCTACTGCAGAGGAGTTTCGTGACCGTGAAACAGACGATATCCTTGCTGGATACGTTAATGGTGACCTTTGGGGAGATGACTACGAAGTACTTTCTGACCTGACTTACAGTAGCTTTTACGGACAATTCGTATACTACGGAGAAGAGTCTGGATACGCTTACGAAGACGAGGCTGAAACAACTGACGTTAACCTTCTTGCTGGTGAATCTCAAATGAAGAAGCTTGCGCAAAAGGTTTCAAATATCTCTTACGCTTATCAGGTTTCTCCTGAAACTGCTCTTTCATTAGTTTCTTTAGGACAAAAAGTGGAAACTATGGTTAAGAAAGGGGCATCTCAAGAAGAGCTGACTGCTGCCGATCAAGAAGTTTTACTTTCAGATCTTGAGAGCCTTACCGGTCTTACTTTAGAAGATGCGATGGCCGCTGCTATTAGCGACGATGCGAAAGCTGCAGCTGTAGCAAAAATTGCTGAGAAGACAGGAGCAAATGCTCAAACTTTAGAAAATAAACTTCTTCCTGAGCTTTTTGGAATTAAGTAATTTTTAAACAAAAACTTACAAAATAAAAAAAGCCCCGCCGATAACGCGGGGCTTTTGTTTTTTGGCATACAAAATGCACCCCTCGACTTTATCACACGCAATGTTGGAGAAAAGGAGAGAACATGTTGCAAAAAAAGAGCGCAAAGAAATTAGCTATGACATCAATGACCCTTGCAGCTTTAGCCCTTACAAGCTGTAGTGGCGGTGGCGGCGGAAGTAGCAGCGGCGGTGGAGGCGGCTCTACTGGGGGTGGTTCAACCTTTGGTGCTTACAGTTCCCCTTCCATTACGGCGAATCGTTTTATCAGTGCCCTCAATGATGCTGATGGGGCGCCACTCTATGATGAATCAGAAATCGTTCTCTATGAAAATGAAACAGAAAGATCTCAAATTGCAGGTCAGGAAGATTGGTTTGTCATTTATGACGCCAAATTTGACGAGTATAAAGCAGTCTCCCTTCAATATGTTCGCTCAATTATCTATTACGATTATTATTCAAATGATTTTGCTGCCGCCGATGAATTTCGTGGCATTGAAAGCGATGATATCGCCGCTGGTTACATCAACGGAGATCTCTACGGAGATGACTACGAGGTCGTTGATCTGGCCTTAGATGGTTACTTCTATGGTCGCGAATCAGGTTATGCTTACGAAGATGAGTCGGAGACTACCGATGTAAACCTCATGGCCGGTGAAAGCGAGCAAAAGAAATTTTTCCAACAAGCGTCTAACGTTAGCTATGCTTATTCCGTTTCTATTGAAACGGCCATGAGCCTTGTGACTCTTGGAAGTAAAGTAGAAAAAATGATCAAAAAATCAGAAGGAACCCTCACTCTAGAAGACCAGGCGGCTTTAATGGGTGATATTGAAAACCTCACAGGGGTGACTCTTGAAGAAGTTGTCGCTGCTGGATTTGATAATGCTAAAAAAGATGAAGTTCTAGAGAAAGTCTCGGCCAAAATTGGATCGAGCCCTCAAAAGATTGAAGGTGAACTCCTTCCTGAGCTTTTTGGAGTTCAGCTGTAATACCTAGCCTTGCCAAACAAGATAAGGGCTCGGGGAGAGGCCCTCAGGGGTGAGTTCTTATCTTGTTTTCTTTTGTTAGCAGGGCTGGATAGTCCACTGTCAAAAAATTAATCACTTATCTGGCCCTAAGCTCCCGTTTTAACTAGATAGTGTTGGAATAAGCTTTGCATCTTATTGGAATGAATCGATTCAACACAAAGGTTATAACTTGCTTAAGGTCAGTTTACTTATATTCTTTTTCTCTTTCTTTGCCTTCGCTCAAGAAGAGAGAGTGCCTCTCGCTTCCATTCGTCAGCCAAGTAATGACCTCATCTACAATGGGCGTATTCTTACGGCCGAAGAAGCATGGCGCTTACAACAAGATCCTGTTAACCCACTGGACCTATCAAAGCTTAACCCCAATCCTTCTATCGTTTGGAAAGATGCTCTTGGAGTTCCACTTCTTTCTGAATTAGATGAAATACCTATCTCTGAAGAGGAAGAATATATTTTTAAGGGAACGATCACCTCTAATCAGGGCATTATGAGATTTAATGTTCTCCCTAAAGAGGGACGCGATCAGGTCTTTACCCTATTGATGGAAAAGACCCTACATACAACGTTATTGAGAAGAAACTTATTAAGGAAGTTGGGTTATCAAATTCCACCGATGAAATACCTTAAATCGATTAAAGTCACTTTTGATAATATTGTCGAGAGGGATCGGTTCATTGGGCGTTCTCTACCAGAGGCAACCTTTGGTGCCCCATCAAGGTGGTTAGGCTTTGATCATAAAGACTTAACAGATGAGCAATTAACGGTGACTTTTTATGATGTAGCCGCCTTTATGCCTCAGGAAACCGATCATTATAATGTGGCCATGGGGGTTCCACCCCGTAGGCTGACTTCAAGAACTTTGCGATCTCTTTTAATTCCCTATGCTCTCGTCAATCTTGGGGAGTCTGTTAATAAATACGATTGGAATGTTGGGAAAATTGATAATGAAACCATTGTTTTTCCTCACTTCACTTTCGCTAATATGAATACTGCCATTGAGGATGCAACTTGGGCCCTAAGAAGGCTCGCTAAATTAGACCGCAAAGATTTTGAGGAAATTGTCTACGGGGCTGACTTTCCTTTACCGGTAGCTAAGATTCTCATTGAAAAAATTATCAGTCGTAGAAACTCTCTGGTTAATTTACTGGGAATTCAAGCTGAAGAAATTGCTTTTGATAACGAGATTAGTTTTGAGAGTACCTTAAAAGAGGGTCTGATCACTCAAGAAGATTGGCCTGGTTTCGCTTCTCGCTTTGCTCATGGCCAACCTGATTCTCCATTTAAAGACTTTGAGTATTTCATTTTTTCTAAAATCCAAAGCTCGACTCTCACCAATTTACTTGATCTCGTGAATGAGAAACTTTCAGTCTTTGATCCGACTGAGAAAAAACTGGAATTCTTTCAGAATCAATTTGAAGAAGGACTTGAGCATTTTGTGGAAACTGGAGAGTTCCTTGAGTTTGGAATTGGAACGTGGTTCAGTCCTATTGTTGATGGGTCCTTAATTTTAAACCGTGACATAGTCGTAGGAAACTATCTCGGAACGGATAACCTTGTTCAGTTAGCGGATACCGTTGGTGTTTCCATTACGCTTGGAGGAATTATGGGCATTGAGAATGTTCCTCAATGGCCTTCCGCTAATGCCACTGGGATTGTGAACGCCGTTCGTACTTATACTCATCTGAAGCCGGTAAAGACCTTAAAGGCATCTTTTAAAGAGCCTTATAAGAATATGATTGTTCCTTTGATGAAGCGAAACTTAAGAAAAACCCTGTCTCAATTGGGAGATCTTCCTAATCAAAACAGTGAAGTCGATGACGATGGGGTCGACCCGCGTCTAAAAGCGATTGAAGGATTTATCACTGACATCAATGAATCACTAGGAGTCGGAGAGTCCCTTCTTGTGACAGACAGACTAACGCCTAGTGCTCTTTTGACTGGATCTTTTAATATGATGGACACTCGCTTCTCCTTAAGTGGTGGTACAAGTGGTGTGGTTGTGAGACGCCTTCATCTCTTTAGAAAAGATCCAACTACTATTCATGTCTATGAAGATCTTGGCCATGGCTTTACTCTTAAACTCTCTGCTTCTTTGGATCATTATATTCCTGTCCTTCGCATTGATAGTGGCCGCACCAAAGGGAAGTATCGCGTAAAGTTTCATTCAGTGGATATTAATGGTGAAGTAAAAGAAAATCCCAATCTTTTTACCAACGCTTTAGCCCTTAGTAGTTTGTTAGAAGATGGCTCTAGTGAGCTTCTCGAAACACAAGAGAAACCCCATCTCATTGAAGGGGACTTTCTAGATCGCTCCGTGAAACTCTCTTTTCTTGTTTGGAGAGCAAAATATCTCAATACCGACAATGAGATAACTCTAACGACTCCAGATCAAAACAGAACAGAATACGTGAGTTTATCAACCGCTTCTCAGTCTGGAGTCAATTATCAAAGTTTTGCTTATGACATTTTAAATTATTATTTAAAAGAATGGACCAAAGACCTTCCTATTCAGCCACAATTAAACCCTGAGAGAAATAAAAACCCTGGTCAGAGTATTTTTGGCGTTAGCGAAACCGTGTCGGGAAGATTTGAAGCGAGGAAGAAAGAACAGTCACTTTCTGAGCGTTTCATTGGGCTTTCTCATAAGAGAGAGGGCTGGTCGGCAAGTCAGAAAAGATTGAAACGTTATATTAAAGAAATTAATGAAAAATATGGGACAACTCTTTTTAATCCTGGCTCTGTCAATGACGCAAGTTCACTCCAGTTATTTGAAGTGACGGTAAATACCAACATCTATGAAAAAGGGATCGATCGCTTATCAGATGTTAGTGAATCGACAATTAAAAGAATCGGTCGCAAGTATGCTCGTACTCGCTGGTCGGATTGTGATAGAAGAAATCGTCGCATTCGCACGGCAAGAAGCTTGAGAGAATGTGGCAATCTCAATAATTTGATCTCTAAAGCAGGTCAGTGCCAGAGAATTCAAAGATTAACTAAAAAGCATAGTCAATGTGTTCTTGAACTCTCAAAGGCCATGGCAAGAGATTTAGAGTTTGAAGACTTTAAAACAATTGTAGGCCTTGAAAATATTTTTGTTCATGGAGTTATCAATGGTTTTCGTAAGGAGTCGGAAATTTTAAATGATCCCATCCGCTCAAATACCATAGGAAAGGTAAGGAGCCGTTTTTGGAATGGTCCTATCGATAGGCTTAAAGAAATTATTGGAATTCAAGGTGGTGAATTTGAAGGTAAGTGGATAAGGGAGAGTCTATAATGAAAAGAACGATTCTTTTGTTCCTATTTAGCCTTTTCTCTTTCGGTTCAGTAATAGCAACTGCTCCAGACAAGAATGATACTCTTTTTGATAAGTTGTGGGGTTTAAAAAATAGTGGCCAAACAATTTTGAGACGAAGCGGTGATCTAACTCGAGAAGAAATTAAAGGAATCCCTGGGGTCGATATTAATTGGGTGGATTTAAAAGATTTACCTGTCGCCAGTAATATTCCAAGTGAAAGGGAAATCGTCGTTGCTGTGTTGGACTATGGAATTGATAAGGAGCATCCTGATTTAAAAGATAGAATTTTCTTCGATAAAAAACTTTGTCCTAATTCTGAAGATAAGAAGGAAAAACCATGTTCTGGAATCAATGTCTTAAAAAAGAATTTAGAGATTGATGACGATAATGGACATGGAACCCATGTAGCAGGAATCATTGCTGCAAGTGCAAATAATCAACTCGGTGTGACTGGGGTTAGTGATTCCCGGGTAAAAATCTTGCCTATTAAGGTTCTTTCTCAAGACACTAATGAGTTCGTTTATGAGGGTCGTCTCATCACAGACATCTTTGCTGATGGAATTATCTTTGCTCTTGAGAGAGGAGCGCATGTCATTAATATGTCGATTGGATGGCCTAAGTTAGTAGAGACACCCAAAATGAAAAGGGCGCTACAAGTTGCGGCTCAAAGAGATGTCGTCATCGTGGCAGCTGCTGGAAACAATAACAAACAAATCCCAACCTATCCTTGTACCAATGAAACCGTTATCTGTGTTGGTGCCATTGATAATCAGGGTAAAATCACTGAATTCTCTAATTATGGGGGGAAAGTAGACATCCTTGCTCCTGGTGAATTCATTGTTTCTACCTATCCTCGTGAATCGGTTGAGTCAAGAATTTTAAGAATTCGTGGGTATGAAGCCAAAAATGGGACATCTCAAGCAGCTCCTTACGTCGCGGCAATTGCTGCGAGCTTGAAGCTCATTGATCCCAAAATGAGTTTAAGAGAAGTAAAGGCACGCCTTTTTTCTAGTGCTAAAGAGGTTATTCTCAGTAAAAAAGAAAACAAATTTTCTAAATACGGACTTGTGGATATGAAGGCAGCCTTGTCTGATTCAACAACTCGTTTTGCCAGTCCCGATTTTAAAAACCTATTAGATCTGAACTTTAAAGTAAGTGATGGAAGCTTTTTCTTTGGTCTCCCTATTGAGTCACTCAGGGGGGAGTTTGAAAACCTCAGTGTCACGGCGAGTTTTCAGCGTCAGGATATCTCACTGGAAAAGGTGACGCAGGCGGTTGATCTTAGAGATGGGCAAAGAAAGAGTGTTCTCTTTAAAGGGAAATTAGAAGACCTAAGTCGTGATTCTCAATTTCGACTTAAAGTGGAATTAAAAGATGAATTAGGTTTTCATTCTGTTACCGAGACGACTCTTATCTTTGCGCGAGACCTATCGAGAGAAGATGGTCTTCAGAGTGAATTGATCGAGGGTTTTAAAGATCAAGATCTTACTTTCTTTCGAGGAGAGAGAAAGGTCAGCCGATTAAAAAGAGTTCAAGGGAGAGAGAGCTCTCCACATTATCCTATCTTTTATACTGAGATTCCATCTCTTCAAAGTGATGACAAATCTGTCGTTTCTCTGATGAAGAGAAGTCACGAGAAGTGGGAGAAAATTGATTTAGAGCTTGAAAAGCGCTTTGAAATTGTCTCGGTCACCAATGAAGACCTGGATGATGATGGGCATCCCGACTTTCTGATTACTGGTGTGAGTGGCGATCAAAAATTTGTCACCTTTGACTATATCCTTCAAGAGAAAAAAATTACTTTTCAATTTCCTCTTTTGGAATACAAGAATTTTCCTCTTGAGTATAATCAGCTGGGGGGATTACCTCTTGTGACAATTAAGACGGGTTTAAATGATCTTCCCAAACTAAAGGTACCAACTTTTTATGCTCGTTACACTTTACCTGAAAAAGACAATAGTGAGGACATCCTCGATAGAGTACCAGAGGATGCCTTAGGAAATCATCAGTATTATTTGAATCCTATCAATAATGAAGAGAGTCTTCTCTTTGAGCTAAGAGTGTTTGATTCTTTGGCCGCTCTTGAAGAATTTAGAAATAATAATTTTATAGAGTCATGGCAGTCATTAGCTTTTGATCGTCCCTTTCCTCAAAGCCAAAAGGAAAAGAAAAGGGGGGAAATAAAAGGACTCATCTCTGTTGGTGATGAATTTGCCAGAGATTATTTTCTTTATTTTATAAAAGAGGGCGAACTTAGTTATAGAAGGGTCTTTTTTCCCGATACACTTTTAGCGGGCAATAATGTGAGACCTCTCATTAGTGTGGACGACAAAAATCTTGGTGCTATTACTGAAAAGGTAGAATTCTTAGCTCAGTTGCAACGAGACCAGGTTCGTTCCTATGTTTGGGCCCCAACTTCTGCGCAGGGTAATTCTCTTCTCATTGATACAAAGAGATGGAGTGACCCGGTATTTAACTCAATCATTGCTTTTGATAATGAAGAAAACACTCGTCTCATTGAGACACGCTATTATTTAAGAGCGTTCAATCAAGATGGCGAAGTGGGGAGATTGCGAATTAACAGAGAAAGTTCGTTCCCTGGTGTTCAATTTTCTGAGACGTTAAACCCTGTCATTGTAAAGAGTAAGGAGAGAAATTATCCCGGTCTCTTCATTAATTCAACCCTAATCTTTGGAAATCGGCTTTATACGATGGTTGAAAAAGGTGATGAATTCATTCGTCCTTTGGGGTTCTCTGTGGATATCCCAAAGCAATGTGTTCACATGAGGCCACAGGTTATTGAGGGAAGTTATCATTATGTCCTTCTCTGTCGTAAGGGAAGGGGGAGAATCGCCATAGAAACATTAAAACTTGAGTTTGAATCAAATTAAATAATTTTTCCAATGGCTACTTTTTGATGCATATCCAGTCGTGGCAGTCACATTGTACGGCCTTATGACCCTCGTCTTGGCATTTCATTCCAAAGGCATCGGCTTCGGTGAAGACCTCGGTGCAGATCGTACCTGGTGTCATGGGCTGGCAACTTCTTGAGACGCCTTTGTGGTCAATCCCCAATAGTTTATCTTCGCTTGATTGGCACGAAACGAGTACCCAGCAAGAAATGAGGACAAGAGAAATAGTGTTTTTCATAGGCATCCTTAATATTAACCACATTCTAAGGACTTTTTGAAAATTCGTCTTATTTTTTGTCATCGATGAATTATTTACAAGTAATTACAGGTGTTTAGCTGGCTTTGATAGAATTGAGAGATGAATTTTAAACTTCTCGCAACCTCGATATTCCTTTTGTTTCTCTGTCATGCTTCTTGGGCCGGTTATCATATGATTGCCGAGGTCGCAGACGTAAAATGCCTTTCACAAAGTAGTCTTAATAATGACCTGATTACCAGGGTTGGGATCAAGGTTGAAGGGGCTACGCATGAGGAGATGAAACAGTTGTCTCAATTTATTCAAAGCCTTATTGAATTGACCAATGAGCAACAGGCAATTCACCTTTTATCTGGCTTAAAGGTTGTTTTTAAGGACATTCTAGGTGATACGAGTGTGGGCAGTTGCTTACCCGCTCATCAACTTGTGAGAAATCAGATTCATATAGGAAGGTTTTGTAAAAGCTCCAAAGGAAAAAAACTTGTCATTCCCTATCGTGAGGGCATTCTCATTCATGAAATGGGTCATTTTGTTGCCAATAAGCATGGTTTCTATGGGCAGTATAAAGCAAGTGTAAAAAGAAAGTGTAAGCTTTCACCTTATATGTCAAAAATGAGCAATGGAAAAAAACATCGCAATCGCAACGAAGAGTTTGCTGAAGTATTCGCATCTTATTTTCTCTATGGTAAAAAACTAAGAAGAAAGTGCAGAAAGAGTTACGCTTTCTTTAAAGAAAGGCTTTTTCTCGATAATAATTCGAATTGTTTATAGTTCTTAAAAGGAACTTCTCATTGATTGAAAGTAAGACCCACTATACTCCTACTCAAAAGAGGCACATATCTCAAAAAGTCACAATCCTTGGCTCAATAGCAGACGCGCTTCTTGGCTTTTTAAAGATTTTTATTGGCCTTAGTTTTCACTCTCAAGCACTCATTATTGATGGGATTCATAGTTTTACGGATGTCTTTTCGGATGTCTTTGTGGTTTTTATTACAAGACTTTCCCATGAAGGTCCGGATGAAAATCATCCTTACGGACATGAGAAGTTCGAAACGATTGGTTCAGCAGCTCTAGGTTCTATCTTAATCGCCACTGGTGGCGCCCTTATTTATGAAACGGTGAAGTCTCTTTGGTCCGGTGAGCTTCCACCTCCCCCAGGAACCCTTACTTACTATGCTGCAGGTCTTTCCTTAGTTGTTAAGGAGTTTCTCTTTCAATACACCTATCGTGCGGGTCAAAAGATTGAAAGTAAGTTGATAATGGCCAATGCTTGGCACTCGCGAACTGATGCTCTTTCTTCACTTGTTGTTTTGATTGGCCTCATTTTTTCCGGTTTTGGTTTTACTGTGGTTGATAATATCGCGGCTATTATCGTTTCTTTGATTATTGCCAAGGTGGGCTGGAGCTTTGTTAAAGAGAGTTTAGTTGAATTGGCCGAAACGAGTGCATCCGATGAACTGGAAAATAAAATAAAAGACATAATCCTTAATGTTGGGGGAGTAGAGAGTTGTCATGCTTTAAGAACTCGAACGATGGGGCATAAAGTTTTATTAGATGTTAATATAGAGGTCGATGCTCATTTCAGTGCCTCTGAAGGCCATGAAATTTCAGCTTGGGTTATCAAGAATTTAAAAGAGAGTGTTAAAGAGGTGGAGGATGTGACAGTTCACATTGACGTTGAAGATGATCGAGATCCAACAAATGAGGAGCTGCACGCTCATGATTATGAAAATCTTCTCCCTCTTCGCAATGAAGTCCTAACTGAATTAGAGAAGCGATGGTCTGAATTCCCACTTTTAAAAGATGCTCATGCTATTAGGCTTCACTACATTAAAAGAAAGATAATCGTTGAAATTGTTCTTCCCTTAAACCTTAAAGAGAGCTCTCTTTACTCCGATCCAAATTCCTTGGAGTCTGAACTCGATGAAAAAGCTAAATGTCTAAATTGGTATGGAAAGACCACTCTTCTCTTTGGACGATTAGGTTATTAGGTTGAGTTGCTATCTAAGTGGTTGAAATTACTCGCATTTGGTGCCTGTAATCAATAGCTTAGATAGTTGTCAATTGTTCTTCGCAGTGCTAGACTTCGCGCTTTAACATTCACTAGACCCCGCTTTTGGGCATTGGGCCCATTAGCCGTTTAGTCCAGGAGGTTTTTATGATCTATGAGTTGGCCCTAGTGGCGAAACCGGAATCTACTGAACAGGACGTTGCTACGCTTAAAGCAATTGTTCACGAAGTAGTCAAAGCTCACGACGGTGAAGTTTTCATCGAAGATGAGTGGGGAAAAATGACTTTTGCACAACCTACAACAGAGGGTATTGGTGCAGGTCATTTTGTTTATTTCATCTTTAAGGCGAATAGCGAAAACAACAAAGAGCTTATCCGTCGTCTTAAAATTAGCGATTTTCACCTACGTCACATGTTTGTTGCCCTCGGGGAAGATGAAGAGCGTGAAGCCATCGTTAAAGGCTACAAAACTCCTTTCTCAAAGACTTACAAAGGTTCTGTCACCGAAAAAGAAGGTGATGAAGAAAGTGATAATCCAAAGAAATTTGCTCGTCGTAAGTCATGTTACTTCAAAGCAAATGCTGTAAAGGCTGATTGGAAAGATCCAGCGACTTTTACTTGGCTTATTAATGAATTTGGAAAGATCTCTCCAGCTCGTGTTACAGGTGTAAGCCGTAAACACCAAAGATTTGCTACGACTGCTATTAAAAGGGCTCGTCAAATTGGTGTTGCTGCCTACGTTTCTAATAGAACTGCGGAGCTTCGCGCTTAAGTAGAAAGAAATGATGTCAGAAGAAAAGAAGAACGAAACACATTCTCAAGATCTAGGAAATCATGGCAGCGATGACATGAAATCTCTTTTGATCCCTGAGTTGAATACAAGTAAGCTTGCCTTTCTTGGTGTTCTAGCGTTCCTTTTTTCTAGCCTAGAGCCCTTTGCTCTCTTTGCTTCTATTCCTTTTACCATTAGTTTTTTACTTTATGGAAAATGGAAAACGTTTGCTATGGGAGTTGTGGGATGCTTAGTTGCTTTTCTTCTCGTTCAGGTGAAATTTAACCAAGGAAGTGCCTTGGGAACTTTTCCCTTAGCCCTCATCTATGGTTACCTTATTTCGAGAACCATACGTTTGAAAAACCATCCTCTACAGGGCATCGTAACCAATGGTGCAGCCATATTTGCTGTGATCATAGGTCTTGTCCTAATGGTCAATTTTCAAACAGAAGGTGGACTTAGAGGAATATTGACTCCGTATGTGGAGCAAACGGCAACTCAGTATCACGAGAGTCTCGTTAATGCCGTTGGTGCGCAAGGTGAGCAGTTACGTCAATTGAAAGATGTTATGAATGATCCATCACTCGTGGTTGATCCTATCCTTCAATATGGAACGGGCTTTGTCTTTGTCACCATTATGATTTCCTTTTGGGTGGGAACGTTTGTGGTTCTTAGAATGGGTGCCTTGTGGAGACCCTTTCATGAGTATCCTCACGATGTAAAAACCCTAACAAGCTTGAAGTTGCCCTTTCCCATGGTTTGGCCCCTCATGGGAGTCCTTGCTTTGGCAATAGGTCATGCTTATGAGTTTTTAGGAAGTTGGGCAGAAATTATTGGTCTCAATGGCTTAATGGTCTTTGGAGTATTTTATTTCTTCCAAGGCTTCGGCATTTTAAGTGAGCTGCTCACTTACTGGCATTTCTTTGGTTTCTTAAGAAGTATGGCGATTTTTTTCGCTGTGATTATGGCCTATCAAATTCTAACCCTCGTCGGAGTACTCGACACTTGGATTGATTTTCGTAGGTTTTTTACAAACAAAAATGAAGAAGAAAAATTTTAAGGAGATACAAAATGAAAGTTATTCTTACTGAAAAGGTAGCTTCTCTTGGTAACGTAGGTGAAGTAGTGAATGTTTCTGCTGGTCATGCAAGAAACTTCCTCATTCCTAACAAGAAAGCTGTTCTTGCTGATGAAGCAAACAAAGCGCAAATGAACCATTACAACAAGATGCTTGCGAAAAAAGTATCTGAGGAAAAAGCAGCTGCCGAAGCACTAGCGAAGCAATTAAATGGTCAGAATATCGAACTTATCAAGAAAGTTGGATCTAATGGTCGTCTTTTTGGGACAGTAACAACTACTGAGCTTTCAAAAATCCTTTCTGACAAAGGTATTGAAGTTGAAAAGCGTGTCCTTACTGTTGATAACCCAATTAAAGCGGTAGGTTCTTACACTGTTAAAGCAAAGCTTTTTTCTGGAGTAGAAGCTGAGTTTGGTGTGAAAGTTGAAATGGACCCTAAGCAAGCAGAAGAAATGAAGAAAAAGGCTGAAGCTGCAGCGAAGAAAAAAGCGGCAAAGGCTGAGGCTCAAGCTGAAGGCGCAGAAAATGGTGAAGCCGAAGGTGAAGAAGCTAAGGAAAATCAACCTCTTACTGACGAGCAAAAACTCGCCAAAGAAGCTGACGAACTTCTTCGTTCTTAGTAGAATCAAAGACAATTGCAACTGAAGAAGGGCCCGTTTTTTCGGGCCCTTTCTATTTTTAGGTAAGCACAATGGTCGCATATTAAGAAGATGGGAGACTTCGCATGGATATGATGAATGAGGGAGCCGCACCTCAAAATAATCAAACCAAGAAAAGTTTTAATAAGGAACTTCCTCATGATCTTCTTGCAGAGAGATCTCTTCTGGGCTGTCTTATTATTGATGGTCAATCTTTTGATGATGTTTCCGACCTTAAGTTAGAAGGAAAAGATTTTTATCAACCAAAGTATGGAGTCATCTTTGAGGCCATCAGTGACCTTGCCATGGGTAACCAGGCCATTGATTACGTAACGATTAGCTCTCGCTTAAATGAGGCGGGAAAGCTGGAGCAAATTGGTGGCACCAGTGCAATCACGGATCTAGTTGAAGACCAGGCTTCAGCTGCGAATATTTATCACTACGCTAAAACAGTAAAAGATAAGTCTTCCTTGCGGGAAATTATTCGCACTTCAATGAGAGTTACCGAAAGAGGCCTAAGTTTTCAGGGAAAGACCGAAGACTTTATCCAAGATGTCGAAGCTTCATTTTTTAAACTTACCAATGATGCCAAGTCAGGAAAAATGATGAAGCTCAATAGCTGTTTGAGGGAAAATCTCAAAGAGCTGGAAGATATGTCGCGAAACCCTGGGGAGATTCAAGGTCTAAGTACAGGTTATCCTAGGCTTGACTCGCTCCTTCTTGGAATGCAGCCCGGTCAGTTAATTATCTTAGCGGCCCGTCCTGCTATGGGGAAAACCTCACTAGCCCTAAATATTGCTAATAATGTTTGTGAACACCATGGAAAGCCTGTCGCTATTTTCTCTCTGGAGATGCTCGACAAAGAACTTTCTATGCGTCTTTTAAGTTCAAAGGCTAAAGTAGACTCTAAAAGATTGAGAACTAAAAACTTCTTGGATACTGATCTTCGAAATATTGGTCAAGCTGTGAAGGAGCTTTCGAGTTTTCCAATTTTCATCAATGATAATGGTGAATCGACGATTCTTGATATCCAGTCTCAGTGTAGGAAAATACAAGCAGAGCATGGATTAGGTCTTATTCTTATCGATTATCTTCAGTTAATGAATCCTCATAACAAAACTATTTCTCGTGAACAGCAGATTTCGGAAATGTCCCGGGGCCTTAAGACATTGGCAAAAGAATTAGAATGTCCTGTCGTTGCTCTATCTCAGCTTAATCGTGGAGTTGAGTCTCGCCCTAATAAAAGACCAACCACTGCGGACCTTCGTGAATCTGGTGCAATCGAACAGGATGCGGATATCGTCATGTTTGTTTATCGCGATGAAGTTTATAACCCTGATACAAAAGAGCCTGGGGTAGCCGAGATTATTGTGGGTAAAAACCGTGCCGGAGAAACAGGAACGGCTAAGCTGGCGTGGGTTGGTGCTTACACTAGTTTCGAAAACTTAACCTATCAGGACAATGAGCGCGATTAAAGGCCTTCCCGATGGAGACTTTTGGAGTCTTCAGTTCATAGAAGGAAAACCTTTTATTTTTAATCATGTTAAAACCGCCTATGCTATTTATGAAGATAGGGTGGAGTGCCTCCTTTCTAACGAAATCATTAGTCGACAACCATGTCTTTATCTAGAAGGGCTTCTAGAGGAAGAGTCCCTTGATAAGTCATCGCACGATCATCTAGTCTTTCATGCTTTTTATGAGCTGGGATCTTTCTGGCTCAATCAGCTAAAGCACCCCAATCAAGTTTTAGGAATTTGGATGGTCTTTAAAGAAAAGACCGAAGTGGATGAATCTTTTTTTAGGGGGAGTGAAAAGCACTTTAAGACCCAATGGAAAAAACCTTCATTTGTTCACTATAAAGAGGCGTTTGAGAGGGGAAAAAATCATCTAAAAAGAGGGGACTGCTACCAATACAATTTAACTTTTCCCTTTAAAGGAAAAATCCTCAAGGGAAATATTGAAGACTTTATTGGTCTCCTTTGGCAGCATCCTAGCAATAGAGGTGCCTATGCCGGTATCTCTAAAGTGAATGACCTTTTTTATTATAGCAATAGTCCTGAATGTCTTTTTAATATTTCAAAGAAATTAATACCGGGCTCATCTGTCAGTGGTAAGAGTGAAGCGGACTTTTCTTATGTTCTTGAAACGAAACCGATCAAGGGAACTGTTTCTTTAACAGAGAACGAGGATCTTGATTGGGAAACTCTTAAGCATTGCCCTAAGAACGAGTCCGAACTGTATATGATTACCGACCTTTTAAGAAATGATCTCAATGGAATTGAAAAACCAATTGTTAAAGTCGTAGCAAAAAAAGCACCTTTGAGAGTTCCTGGTCTTTTACACAGTTATTCTCATCTAGAAGTTTGTCTCTCTTCCAAGGTAACATTGAAAAATATCATGAAGTCTGTCTTTCCCGGTGGCTCCATTACAGGAGCTCCAAAAAGAAGGGTCATGGAAATTATCGCTGAACTCGAAGTTGCTCCACGCGGTTTTTATTGTGGCTCCACAATCCTAAGAAGCCATGAAATCTTTCGGGCCTCTATTAATATAAGAGGGGGGCGGATAGACATTCACAAAGGCTCTCTTTGCTATCATGCTGGCTCTGGCGTGACCTATGAAAGTACCTTAGAGGGTGAGTATAACGAGATGCTTGATAAACATAAGAGTCTCACCCGCCTCCTCCACAAATGAAAATAGTTGATATATACGAATAATTTTCAACACTTATAACTCTAAAATCTTCTTACACGTCGCCCTGATTGGGCTGTATTTGTTGACAGTGAAAAAAAACACTCGATATGATTTCGTAAAGCGCAAGGATATGTGCACGGTAGCCAACGCCATGCCCTATTTATGGATGAATAGGACAGAGACAAATTGCATGAGTTGGTGATGTTAAAACACAAAGGAGTGTGAGAATGCAAGCAACAGAGGCAGTTGCTAATAAATCGGAAACGGTTTTAGGCGAGAAGAACAAAACAAATTCAAAAGCTGAAGCGGAAACTGTTGTCGCTCTCTCATCTCTCTCAGAGATGACGGGCTTCCCTGTGGACTTTATTAAATCTGAGCTTATCGTAGAGGGTGAGGAGTTGTCCATGGAATCCTTGAGAAAGAGTATGGCCGGATATTTGGAGTCAACTTTCAAAGAGGTCAATTAGTATTTGATTCAATTCGCTTTCCGCTGTCAGGATGGACTATGGAAATGAAGAACCCTACAACGCCGAAGCTTTGTAGGGTTTTTTTTTATCATTCTAATTTAATTCCTGATAATCGTAACTTATTTGCACTTGAGCATACTTGAGAATGACCAATTCATTATTTTTTGTTTGAGAATTAAGTACTATTTTTACATGGCCTAATCCGCCTGGCCTTGTGAAAAGAAGGGAGTTTACTGGGCTTCCTGTAATGACCTGAAAAAGTGAATTATCAGAAGAACTTGGTTTTATGGGAGAAAATGTTTTATTGAGGAGATCAATTTTCGCGCCCCAAGTATGTTTGTCTTCATGAGTGAAAGTATAGGTTTCATCCTTACTTTCAAGCCTTGAAACTCCTAAAGTTTGGAATGAGAGGATTGCTTGGCCAAAGTCACTTTCATTGCTTTCTTGATTCATATATTCTATATCAAGGTCTTCAATCTTTATGTCATTGATCCTAATACTTTGACCTTCAACGCCTCCAAGAAGATGATCTTCTCCTAAGTTAAGATAAATTTCATGTCCTTTATTTAATGCACTCAATTGCTCTTGAGTGAGGTTAAAAGTCATTTGAGAGGAATAGTGGCGATCGTAGTCTCTGGCAATGGTCTCTACGACCTTACTTATTTGAGCACTATAAGCCTCTTTTAAGCTATGAAACTCAGAAGAACTTAAACGAGGTTCTTCACTTTTGCTGGCCAGAGTCTTTATTTTATCAATGATACTTTTTGAACTTAATTGACTAGGGTAGGATTTGAGAACTCGATATTGGTAAGCTTTTCTAAAAAGATAAAGATAGTAGTCCAGACGGTCTTGTTGTTCTTGTTCGATTGCGTTCAAGGTTTTTCGCAAACGACGGTCATTGCCTTTTGCCAAATCAAGTTTTGCCTCACTTAACTCACCTAATTTAAGATAGGACTGTGTAAGAGTTGATGAAAGTTCTAGTAGCTCATTGTGGGTATCGGTAATGTGTCTATTGAGAGTCGCTCTTTTGATGACCAAGGTTTGAAGAGATTGTGTGATAGATTTAAATAATGGATGTGCCTTTCTTATCCTAAAGATTTCCTTATCAATCTCACTTCTCCCTACTTGTGCTTTCTTTAAAGAGGCTATCTGTTTGATCGTTTCAGTAGCAATAGGAGAAGCGAAGTCTTTTACCTTTTTGAGAAAGCTTTGTTTGATCTTTCTAATTTCTTCCTTTGTAAATTCTGAGTTCTCTGGAGAGAGAGAGAATATCCGTTTATATTCAGAGTAATTAACTTCTCTTTTTAAGGTCTCCCATGACTTTATAGAACTATCAATTTTTGATGGTGTAAGGTTTTTAAGCTGATCGGGCAGGTTTTCAAGGAGGTAGCTTGTAGGGCTTTCTTGGTCAAAACTATTGACGATAGTACTGATACTTGTTGCTGCTGCACCGAGTGCTGGCTGCCCTACGGGAACTACTCGACTTATGGCCGCTAAGCTTTTTAAGGCTTTTTTATAGAAGGGGATTTTGTTTCTTTCTTCGACATTCCTCTGAGCCTGCTTGAGGATCTCTTTCTCAATTTTAAGAAGTTGAGTTTCAAAATAAGCTTCCTCTTGCTTTATATTTTCTAATTGAGTTTTAATTCTTGGTATTAAAAGTTCAAGCTGATTAAATTGTTTTTCCGTTTGATGAATACCTTCTTGTATTTCTATTTGTTGACCTTCGATTCCTTGAATTCTCTCTTCAAGTTTATTCGCTTTATTAAGGGACCAATAACTCAAAAAAAGGATACGAAAACTGCGATCAATTTCTTCATTAAAAATATGATAATTTGATTCCAAGGAAAGGCTTGGTGTCCATGAAGCCTCATTTCCATAATAATCAAGTTGTGAGAGAAGGGTGTAGCCATCCTTGATACTCTTTTGACACTCAAATTGATATTGGTCGTTTTCCATTAACTCATCACAAGTTTTAAGAACTTTTTCATTAATAAGTTTTGCATCTTGGATATGGTTATTTTTATAAAGATGTTGAATATACCTTTGGGAGAACTCAAGATAGCCTTGACTTACCCATGATTCTTTTTCTAAGAGGTGTACTTCTCCCTTTTCGGCTTCAAGATAATCTGCTTTTGGTCCCTTAACTTTTATGGGATTAGGAAAGCGTCTCTCTTTCTTTTGATTTCTTTCATTGATGACATAGAAGGGGTGAGGTTTACCATGGTTGCCTTGAGATACAGGGGGGGCTTCTTTACCAGCGAGGCCTCCTGAGAGGTCGACAAGTGAGGAGGGGATGGTAATATTGCTAATGAGAGTACCTCCTTTTCCCCCAACACCTGGTTTTCCTGGAGGCGTTGGCATAGAGCCTTTTGTAGGTGTTTCATAACTTCCTTCTACAAGTATAGGTTCTCCTCGGATGAAGCGAATCACTTGAACTAGCCCCCCTCCTAAGTCTTCCACACTTTCGCCATTTACGCCGTCCTTTCCATAGCCTGCAGGTTGACCGTTAGCTCCTCGTAATACAAAAAGTGCCCTCTTTCTTTGTGTAGGAAATTGAAGGTTTTCAATATTGAGAGTTAAAATCGCTCCGTCTTTACCTCTCTTTCCATTTCTTTTCATTGGGTCTTCATGAAATGAAGGAATCGTGTTTTTTGAAAGGGGAGTAAGGTTGATGGATCCTTCCTTATTGATGATTAAGTCACGAGCTTTAATTTCTACATCCACGCCTGGTAGGGTAAGCGCCTTTTGCAATTCAAAAACTTCACAATGAAAGGAAATTTTTTCAAGGTCTGATCTATTATTGAGAGATTTATAGAGGTCTTGGGTATCAAAAGTATCAAAAGAGATCTTTAGACCTTCAACGATGAGCTCCTTCCCTTGCTGAGAAATACGAAGGAAGCTCTTATCTCCAGGATTAAGTTTGGGCCCTTGCCATAGTATTGTTTTACTTTCTTGATTAAGAAGAGGAGGAGAAAGGATATCAGAAGGGATTTCACTGTCGGGAGTCGGCCTTTCTAATTCCTGAGGCTTTTCACTTGGTTTTTCCCAGGTAGTTTCTTGGTTTTGAGAGTTGTGCTTACTTCCACAACTTGCCATAAGGGTGGCTGAGAGAAGGATTAGGATGTGTCGTTTCATATGTGACCTCACTGTGGTTATTTATTGTGTTTGTCTTATGCCTGAATAAGGCCGGTGAACCCAGTCATGAGGCGTACTCATTTCATTTTTGAAATCTGATCATTGAGGACAGGAATTTTTTTCCATATTCATGGGCTATCAACACCTTAGAGAGACATTTTTTAAAGGTGGTCTCGTAAAGTGCCGATTTTAAGAACGAAAGCAAAATTCTTTAAGGAAGAAGACTATGGATATAGCAACGGTTATTGGATTGGTTCTTGCCTTCGGGGCGATTATTGGCTCGATTCTAGTTGGGGGTGATATTACGGCCTTCATCGATATTCCCTCCGTCATTGTTGTGATTTTTGGGATGATTGGGGCGACTTTTGTGAAGTGGCCTTTAGAAGTTGTAAAAGGCCTGGTGGGAATAGGGATGAAAGCTCTGTTTTTCACACCAGCAGACCCGAAAGAAACTATAGATGAAATTGGTAATCTTGCTGAGACAGCAAGAAGAGAATCAGTTTTTGCTCTAGAGAAACAACCCATTGACGATCCTTTTATGAAGAAAGCAATGACCCTAGCTGCCGATAATAGGCCGCCTGAGGTGATAAGTTCAATTTTGCAATTAGAAATAGATGCTATGGAAGAGCGCCATAGAGTAGGTGCCGATGTTTTCTCTGGTATGGCCGAAGATGGCCCTGCTTTTGGAATGATTGGGACCCTGATTGGTCTGGTGATCATGCTCGGGAACCTTTCCGACCAAGCGGCTATTGGTCCTGCGATGGCGGTTGCCCTTTTGACAACTTTTTATGGGGCGGTTATTGCCAACGCGATCTGTAACCCCTTTAAAAATAAACTCCAGTATCGATCAAAGGCGGAAATAACTAAGATGAGTATTGTTATCGCGGGAACCCTAGGGATTGTTGCCGGAGAAAACCCTCGTCTTATTAAAGAAAAACTCAATAGCTTTCTCCCACCAGCTCAACGTGAAGTTGATGACGGTGGTGGTGAAGAATAAGGATAAGTTATGGCCGATGAAGGTGAAAATCTCGTAGGCGGAGACGAAGGCGGAGCACCAGAGTGTCCGAAATGTGAAATTTGTGTTCCCGGACTTCCCGGTTGGATGGCCACGTTTTCGGATCTTGTGACGCTTCTCCTGACGTTCTTTGTTCTTCTTCTCTCTTTTGCTAAGACAGAGTCAGCTAAATATGAAGCAGCTCTAGGCTCTATTCGTAATGCCTTTGGTGGTAATGTTCTTAAGCATGGCGAAGTTATCCAAAGAGGTAAATCCCCTGACGATTCTCCCACAATGCTTGAATCTCAAGAGCCTATTAAACCTTTTCCTATCGATTTTCTTACCATGGAAGGCATTCTTGATAAGCATGAGATCAATAGGGAATCCGATGAGACATTAAAGATTGCAAGGCAAGATCTCAATGATTTCAATTTGTCGGAAAATGTTGATGTCTACGAAATGAAAGAGGGAATCAAAATAGCATTTAAAGATAAAATTTATTTTAAAGAGGGAAGCGTTGTGCCCACTAATGTGAATATTGAAGTTTATGATCGCCTCGTTAACCTTCTCAATGAGAAAAATTGGACGATATATGTCCTCGGTCATGCTAGTCGCGGAGAAATCGGCGCTGGTAGTATCGATGCTTTTGAGCTCAGTGCTAAAAGGGCTTCTGCAGTGGCAAGGAATCTCATTAAGCAAGGGGTAAGGCCTGAACAAGTGACGACAACCTTTTATGGAGACACTCGACCCGATAAGGTACTCAAGAAAAATGGACAACAAAGGCAAGACTTGAATCGCCGAGTTGAGTTTTTTATGAGAAAGAGAGATGTCTCAACTACAGGGCATAAAGTCCGTTCTCGCTAATGAAAGTTTGCTGGCTCCATGAAAGTACTTCACTTGAAGGAGCCCTTAGGGAATTAGGTTTTTCTAAGAGCTCACTCAAAAAGACTGGCTTAAAAAGATCGGTCCTCAATAGAGTGATCAATAAGAAATCTCTTGTAGAAATTCCTGAGGAGCTTTTTAATAAAGGCTTAATAAATCCCAAGTATTCCGGCCCACTTACTCCAAAAATTATTGAGGAAAAAAAAGAGCTTTTAGCCTTATCAAAACCTTCTTTTATTCATTGCCATCCACTGAATTATTTTGAGGGAAATAATCTTTTAAGCTTTTTAAGAGAAAAAAAATATTTTCCTTATCTAGAGGTTAATAGAAAGAATTACGATAGAGGGCTTCTTTATCGCATAGACTATGAGACCTCCGGCTTATGCCTTTTGACAAAAAGCCAAAGTCTTTATGAAGAATTTAGAGAGAATCATCATGAGGCAAGGAAAATTTACCTTGCTGTTGTGAGAGGAAATTACCAAGCGTCGAATGAATTAATTCATGAGATTTCTACAAGTGGCTCAATAGTATCGGTTGTTGAAAGTGGTAAGACAGTAAAAATTCAAATATTGGATAAGAGCTTCTATGAGGAACACAACCTCTCTCTTCTTAAGATATCTCTAGAGGGTGGTGCTCGTCATCAGATACGCGTGCAACTCTCTCATAGCGGCTATCCGCTTTTAGGAGATGAACTCTATGGCGGAGAGAAAGGTTCTTTTTTTGGCCTTCATTGTTTGAATTATGAGTGGAGAGACTTCTCTTTTTCTGATTCTTCTTTTGATATCAATCAGTTTTTAACTTCTTGAACTTGCACTGTTGTTTGGAAGTGCTGAGCGATGAGATTCTTATCGGTCATGGTTTGAAGTTTGACTAGAAACCTTCCCTCTGTAATGGCATTCACCGATTTTTGAGGATGATTAAAACGAATGCGGACAATATCAGTTCTCTCTAAATTATCCGAGGGAGAGTTTTTGGCCACTGAGATCATATTGTTAGCCAGCTCCCGATAAATAAGCTGATTGAGCTCTTTCTCATTTGGCTCCTTGGCATCTTTTGGAACCGGAAAATTAATGATGACGGCAAGGTTGTTATAAGTGCTTCCTTCGCACAATGCTTTCCAATTGGCAGGAATTCGTCTTTCCAATTTAACGAGGACGGCCTTACAGCTTGAGGGCATCAGCTTTTGCCTTCTTGAAGGCCACCAGTTGTAGCGCTCACCTGCCTGAAATAGGAAAATGATGGCAAAAAGAATACCGATGGCAAGAATAGGATTTTTCATTAATGATTTTAAGGGCATAGCATTATTATGGCCTGAATTACTTAAAAAAGCACTAAAGCTATGGGAGATATTTCCGACAAGATTGCTACGGTATTTCTACCCTAAAAAGGTGCGATAATGACATCAAAATTCAAAATATTTGATGATAAGTTCTGGAAAATTCTAGTGACTCTCGATGGACTCAATCAAGATGTTTCTTTCTCCGAGCTGCTTCATCACTTTGGTTCAGATGTAGATGAAAAAGATATTTTAGAAGTGGCTTCTTTTATGAGGAAGTTTCACTATCCCTTGAGTGCTCAAAAGAAGGACGGAAAGAATTGGCTGTGCCTTCATGGAAAAAAACCGCGAATCTCAATAGATCTCTCCTTTTCTGAATGGCTTGCTCTTCAGGCACAATTTCCTCTCATGGAGCAGTCTCAACATAAATCTATGCTCGCCACTCTAAGTGAAAAGCTAAGCCTTATGGAAAGTAAGTATCCCAGTCAGGATCTTTATCGAGTCCTAGAAGAGGAAGAGGAACTCCAAAAGTTTCGAAATGTTATGTCCGCAGATCGAGAAGAGATTTTAGGACTTCTAACCGAGGCGACTCATGCAGGTGCTATTTTAAGGATTGAGACAACAGAAAATAATTCTATCAAGGCTTATCCTCACAAAGTGGTCTTTCTCGACGGGGAGCTTTCCCTTATTGCGGAAGATGGCCAAGATCGGTGTATGATTTGTGTGGCCTTTGATAATATTAAAAGTGTTAAAGTAGAAATTGATCATCAATACCGTCCTAACTTTGTTATGGCCGAAGTTGATGACTTTATTATGGCAATTCGATCAATTACTGGAAACGAAGAAAGACTCGTTCTTCGCATCTCTGCTCCAGAAAAAGTTAATTTGAATCCTAAATACCATTTTCTAGGTAGTCCTTATGTCACGACGAATACCGAGGGGGAATTTATTTGGGCAGCCTCTGTTGAAATTTCACCAGAGCTTTTCAAATGGTTAGCCTCTATTCAGGACGAAGTCGAGATTCTCGATCCTCAAGAGGTGAAAGAGGAATTTAGAAACTTTTTAGAGTCTGAACAAAATCAAACGACTCCTTTAAAGAAGGCATCTTAGCGCCTTTTATGGGCTCACGAACATTAGATGCTTAACTTTAAAAATTCTTCCTCCCTTTAAATAATGTGCATCGCACAGAGACCATTAGCGCTTTGATTGTCACAATGCTCTTATGAAACAAAAGAATTTCTTTCTTATTTCTTTTTTACCGGCTCTTGCTTATTGGTATCTAGAAGAAAATTATCCCATTAAGATTGCCGTCATTGGTGGTTTAAGCTTAGCTGTCTTAGAAATTGCTATCGAATATTTTTTAACCAAGCATGTGCATACTATCTCAAAATTTAATTTCTTTTTAATTGGATTCTTGGGGGGGCTTAGCTTACTTGGGGATGAGGGCTTATGGTTTAAACTACAGCCTGCCTTTACTGGGGTTTGCATCGGTCTTTTTATGGTTTATCGCTTGTGGCAAGGAGAAGGCTTAATGTGGGAGACCATGCAGTCCATGCCGCAAAAGCCTCTGATTCCAAAATTCTTAGTTCGCATGATGGAAAAACATATGGTTTTCCTCTTTGGTGGTTATGGGATTTTTATGGCCTATGTTGCTCTTTCTTGGAGTACGGATAGATGGGTGTTCTTTAAAACCATTGGTTTTTATATCGTTTTTGCGATCTTTGCTGTTCTAGAGGTAATTTATCTTAGAAGGCGTTTGGCTTCTTTGCTTCGTGATAAGTCCCAAGAATTTTCACATGGTGAGCATCAAGGTTAAGTTCCTCCAGACATTCTTTAGTTTTTGGATGATTTAGAGGTAATTGAAGATCAGCGTAAAAAATATATTCAAATGGATTTTCAACGACAGGGCGACTTTCAAGCTTTGTTAGGTTGATGGAGAATTTTTTAAAAATTTCAAGGCAATCAAGAAGGGCACCTGGGTGGTGGTGCGCTCTGAAAGCAATAGAGGTCTTTCCGTGGTTAGTTATACCTTTGGAGAGGTCTTTGAATTCCTTGTTTCGACACAAGATAAAAAATCTTGTGATATTGTGGTGCACTTTTTGAATTTGATGATGAAGGACTTTTAGCCCGTAAGCTCTAGCACAAAGCTTGGAGCCGATAGCTGCTTGGTTAAGGGCTCCACGTTCCTTTAAAAGTTTAGCTGAGCCTGCCGTATCATAGTCACTCACTGGACGCATACTATGTTTATTTAAAAAGTCTCTGCACTGGGCCAGGGCAATAGGATGGGAATAGACCTCTTTGATATCTTCAATCTTGGCAGCATCTAGTGCAAGTAAGTGATGGTGAATATTATGATAGACCTCACCAACCGCTTTGATGGGTAACTGATAAAGTAGATCTATGTTGACATTAACATTACCGACTATGGAATTTTCAACAGGAAGAATTGCTTGATCTATTTCTTTATGAATAAGTGCTTCGACGACTTGTTCACTGAGTGCAAAACCTTTTGTTTCACACTCCTTTCCAAAATAAGAGAAAGCTGCTTCCTGGGAGTAAGCCCCAGGTTCTCCTTGGAAACCAATGATCATTGATCAACCTTTTGATGGATATTTTCCATGCTTTTGAGAAAGTTTTCTCGCGTTTCCTTAGCATAGGGATTGAAATGATTCATGTCTTGAAAGAGTTGCCACGTATCGTTTTCTACCGTTTCAAGGATCTTCATTAAACGGCGATAGCCTTTGGTATCAATGAGGAGGGACTCTGCTTTAAAGTCCATAAGACTTCTTCCAATAAAATGAGTGAGTAGAAGGCTGTGGGCAATTTGTTTATCATGTTCTTCAGGGCTAGCCTCTATCACACGCAAGCCATTTGTCTCTAAGTATGAACGTATTTCCTCAAAGACCTCTCTCTTGATTCTCACTGGGCATAAAACAATTTTGCAGCCGTATAAAGTATTTTTGGCCGAATCAGGCCCAAACATGGGGTGCGTGCCCAGAAGAGAAATATTCTCAGGGAGATGCTTCTTCATCCAGTTGACGGGCTCTGTTTTAACAGAGCATACATCGATCACTAAGGAGTTTTCACTCAAAAGAGGTCCCATCTGCTTAAGAAGGTTTTCAAATTCACTCATGGGCACAAAGGGAATGACAATCGGACACGCACAGGCTTCAGCAAGACTCGCTGGGCTCGCCCCTAATGATTTTATCTCTTTATCCGTATCGGCAATATCATGAATGTAAAGATCCGCATCTTGGGCCAGGTTTTTTGCCACAAGTTTTCCGAGTCGTCCAAAACCAATGAAGCCAATTTTCATAAGCAATCCTTGATTGCTTTAAATCCATCGCGAATATTTTCTTCGCTGGAGGCGAAACATATTCTCAAAAAACCTGATTGACCAAAAAAGGAACCTGGTAACAGAGCCACTTTTGCTTCTTTAAGGATATGAAGGGCTAGGGCTTCATCAGATTCGAAGCGTTTTATGAGTTCTTCTTGAATCTTAGGAAAGAGATAGAAAGCTCCTTGAGGTTTGGGAGTCTCCGGAAAAATATCTTTACAAAGCTCATAGGCAAGGAGGCTTCTCTTTCTAAAAGTTTGACGCATTTGAGAGACAATTTCTTTTTCATTTTTTAACGCGGCTTCTGCTCCTTTTTGGACGAAGACAGGAGTATTTCCACAGAGATGGCTTTGAAGCTTATTAAGGGCTTTGATAAACGATTCGGATCCGGCTACATAACCCAGTCGAAAGCCTGTCATGCAATAGCTTTTAGAAAAACTTTGCACGATGAGGGTATTTTGAAGCTTCTGATCCGCCACGCCAGCAGGACCAATAAAGGAGTCCTCTTCATAAATAAGAGTTTCATAGGCTTCATCACTTATGAGATACAAATGATGTTTGCGACACAATTCAACCAGTCTTTGTTTCTGCTCTTTGGTAAAAACCAGTCCTGACGGATTATTGGGGCTATTGATGATAATGGCCTTAGTCTTATCGTTTATCACCTTTTCGATCCCTTCAATATTAAGTTCTCCTTTTTCTGAGGAGACAAACCTGGGATGGGCTCCCGCTAGGCGAATGGCTTCAGGAAAGCTTACCCAGTAAGGAATTGGGACAATGACTTCATCTCCCGTGTCGCAGATGACTTGAAAAATAGAGTAAAGGACTTGCTTAGAACCATTGCTGACACAAATATTTTTCGCTGAGGCCTCAATCCCTTGATCTCTTCTTAGCTTATGGGCAATAGCGTCTCTGAGAAAGGGTTCACCTGGTACTAAGGCATAACGAGTATGGCCTTCTTTAAGAGCTTTTTGGGTCGCCTCAATCACTTCTTGAGGAGTTTCAAAGTCAGGTTCACCAACATTAAAGCTGATAATTGTCTCACCCTGGGCACGGAGCTCTGATATGACAGCTGCAAGCTGAACAGATTTTGACTCAACGACTGAGTTAATACGTTGGGCAATGGGAAGTTCATTCATGAGAATCTACTTTATTAAATTATTCTGAATCTTTTGTGTCCTTCTTTAGGAAAGACCTCATCATTTCAGTTTGTATTTTAACAGATTCTTCGTGAATGACATGATAAAGTTCATGCGCAAATTGGCCGCGAAGCCCCATACTTTTAGCCAAATCTGAAACTTTTTTAATCATCTCGTCCATTCGATGAACTTGAAGGGCTGTCACGTTATTCTTCATTTTAAGATCACCAATTCTCTCGACAATATTAAAACGCATATGCAGGTTTTCCATCAGTTCACTATCAATTCGGTCAATTTGAGAACGCAAATCATTAAGTTCTTGATCAAAGGAGCGATCATGGGAGAATTCGGTCTTAAGCTTTAGGGATTTTAGAATTTCTCCCAACATTGTCGGAGTGACTTGTTGGGCGGCATCACTCCAGGCTTCGTCAGGCTGGGGATGAGTTTCCACCATAAGGCCATCCATATCCACGTCCATGGCCTTTTGACAAACGAGATTAACGCGGTTTCTATCACCGGTAATGTGTGACGGATCACAAATAATGGGAAGCTCTGGCAATCTTCTTTTTAACTCTATGGGAATTCTCCAGAGAGGAATATTTCGATAGTCTGTTTTTTCTGCGGTAGAAAAACCTCTGTGGATGGCCACAAGTTTGTCGATACCCGCAAGACTAAGTCTTTCCAATGCTCCGATCCAAAGGGCAAGGTCAGCGTTGATAGGGTTTTTTACCATAACGGGAATATTGGTTCCTTTGAGAGCGTCGGCAATTTCTTGAACAGAAAAGGGATTCACTGTCGTCCTGGCACCAATCCATAAAATATCAATATCGTGTTTGAGGGCGAGTTCAACGTGACCCGCATTGGCCACTTCAGTGGTCACAAGGAGTCCCGTTTCTTCTTTGACTTCCTTAAGCCATTGGAGACCTTTTTCTCCCACTCCTTCAAAGCTATTGGGACGAGTTCTGGGTTTCCATATGCCTGCTCTGAAAATACGAACGTCTTCGAGCTCCACCACGGCCTTAGCTGTTGCCATCATTTGTTCTCTGGTCTCAGCAGAACAGGGACCAGCGATGACGAGTGGACGTTTCAAGTTTGGGATCCACTTGCTAATGGGTTTGATTTTCATGACTTCTCCTCATTTTGTTTGCTAGGCTTTGTATGCCGTGAGCAGGTCATCCCACCTCTTATATTGTCATATAATAGGGTTCAGGCCATCGACGAACGTATAGCATATACGTTGCAATGGCCATGCCGAGTGTATGTCTATCCATAACACCAGCTTATCCTTGTAAAAGCCTGAATTTATTAAAAGTCATGATCAGATAAAGTTCATTGAGTGTTTAAAATATGGTCATACTGTCAATGGATAAGCCTTGATGATTGGGATGGGGCCTGGGACTTTAAAAGATTTTTCGTTTACACGATTTCAGCATTTTAGATTACAATGGGTTTATCAACATGGAGAGAGATTTTTGAACATTTTAGTGAGGATATGGAGAGCCTCTTATCAGGAAAAAACGATTAAAAGTCTTGATGGTCTAAGGGCGATTTCTATCTTGATGGTTATCTGCGGCCACTTAAGTTTTGCTTATGGAGCGAGCTTTCCTCAAGCTGCTATTTATTTTTCTTTGATGCAATCCACTGGTGTGTCTCTTTTCTTTGTTATAAGTGGTTTCTTGATTAATGGCTTTTTGATTAAAGAAAAAAAACAATCGGGCTCTATTAATCTGAAGCTGTTTTATTTTAAAAGAATGTTTAGAATCTTCCCTCCTTATTATTTTTATCTCACGGTTATGATTTTCATTTTGCCTTTTTTTGAGGTTAACCAATTAACAAAAGTGGAAATAGCTTCTGCCTTTAGTTATTTATGGAATTATATTTACTCTACTGAAAATTGGTTTTTTGGTCATTCCTGGTCTCTTGCAGTTGAAGAGCAATTTTATATGACCTGGCCATTTCTTCTCGCTTTTATTTCAATCAAATGGAGTAAACGGTTTTCTGTTTTGATCTTTTTTCTTACTCCTCTCATTAGGGTAGGGAGTTATTATCTTTTTCCTGAGTGGCGACCTCGTTTATCGATAATGTTTCATACAAGAATGGATACATTATTATTTGGCTGTTTTCTAGCTTACTATTATCAATTTATCTCGAAAGAAAATTTTCAAAGGGTAGCAAGAAAGATAAATCGTTTTTACCTGCCGATGATTTCTTTGGTTTTTTTAGTGGGGCTCTCACCCTATCTTCGTTTTCTCTTTAAGGGGTCTTACACGATGACTATCGGCTACTCATTAGAGGGGGTGAGTATGGTCATCCTTTTGGTTTATGTACTGACCATGGACGGCAGGGGCAAAATATTTACTATTCTTAATCATCCTGTTTTACGTCAAATTGGTGTTCTTTCGTATGGTCTTTATTTGTGGCAACAATTCTTTTTGGCCCACACCGTGGACTTTGGATCAACTCCGTTGAGATTGTTTTACTTATATGGAACCGTAATACTACTTTATTTTATTCTGGAATACCCACTGGGACGACTTTCGAAAAAACTTCAACAGTCCTTCTTTTGATAGTTTTTTTTAATTAGTCCTAACTTTTTAGGAGTAGGTATCACAAATTTCTTGAAGGCTCTTTTTAGTGATGACGGGAACCTGAGCCTTCTCATGAGGGAGACCTGCGGCTAAAAGCATAAAAGTTCTTTCATGAGCTGGGCGACCTAATTCATTGGCTAAGAAAGTCATTCTTTTGGGAGTATAAGTTAAAGTGCTCAGACCACTTAGGTGAAGAGCACTAATAAGCATTCCTGTGGCAATACCTGCGGACTCTTTGGCATAATAATTTGTGCTTTTTTCCCCCACTTCATCGATTTCAAAATGACGATAGAAAATCGCTATAAGGTAAGGGGCTTGTGTCATGAATTCTTTTTCAACGTTACAGTGAAGATGACTTAAGTCTTTTATCCATTGCTTGTTAGGTTTTTCAACGTAGAAGCGATATTCTTCTTTTTCCGCAAGATCGCGCAAGTGCTTTTTAAGTTCGTTCTTTTCAATGATGACAAAGCTCCAGGGTTGTTTATTTGCCCCGGATGGCGCAAGTCCTGCGACTTGAATGGCATTCATGATGATTTCGCGATTGGGTTTGAAGTCAGAGAAGTGACGGATTGTGCGGCGTCTTTTAAAGATGGGCACTAGTTCGCGGCTAACTTCGAGTAGCTGAGATTCTTTGAATTTTGGGGTCTGATAGCTTTCGAGCATTTTGTATCCTCCTACTTCAGCCAATTTAGCCCTATAAAAGATATAAAGAAATTGAAAAAAAATCATTTTAGGTATAACTACTAAGCATATGTACTTAAGAGAACACCTCGAAAAACTACACTACTTTTATGAAATCGCTCATTTAGGATCGATGAAACGAGCAGCTGAAGCCGTGTTTGTCACTCAACCAAGTCTTTCGAAATCAATGAAAATTCTTGAGGAAGTGGTTGGTCATGAGCTTTTTATTCGCCTTCCTCGTGGGGTGAAATTGACCCAAGCGGGAGAGGTTCTCTTTAATTACTGTCATGAACTTTTCTCTTCTTTGAAAGACGTGGAACAAAAATTTAAAAGTCTTGATGACCCAATGGCCGGTTCTTTGAGGGTGGGAACTTATGACTCAATTGGTATTTATTTTTGGCCTGGCTTTCTTAAAAAGTTTTTGTCTAAATATCCTAATCTCTCTCTGGAGATGAGTACTGGGCGTTCTCGTGAAATGCAGAGTTTACTTGAAAATGGTGAACTTGACCTCATCGTTGTGATTAATCCACAAAAAGGACCTCAGACCATTGTTGAAAAGCTTAATGATGACTCATTTAAATTTTATCAAACGACCAAAAAGAAAACACTCTTCTCAGATACGAAAACAGCTCCTTTAGTTTTGATGCCGGATAGTTTTGCGCCTGCACAGTCCCTAAAAGAGAAGATGGCCGCATTCAAAGTAGATGAAAGAAAGATTTATAGTATGTCTTCTCTAGAGTCTGTTAAGGAGCTGACCTTAAATGGACTTGGATTGGGGTTCCTCCCTGAGTTTGTTGCTCATAGTTTTGTAGAAAAAAACCTTCTTGAAGAGGTTGACCTGGGTCATGGCTCCAAAAAAGGTCTCTTTCCTCATAGTTTAGGTCTTGCCTATCATAAGTCTCGTCAAGGTCATCCTCTGGTTGAGACCCTAATTACCGAGATAAAAGAATCCCTTTGACTGTCTCTATAGTAAGGTCCTTGTCTAGGCTTTGAAACTTTGATTTGGTTTAAGATAGAACCATGCAAGCTGACCCTCTCCAGATGAATTTACTTTTTGAATGGATATCTCGTTTTGAGCGGACGCCAGATCCGAAGCTCGATCAAAGAATTGAAGCGCTAGTCTCAGAAATGAAAAAGAGAGATCTCAACAAGGAAGAGAGGGACATTCTGACTAAAGTCACCCAGAGGTTTGAAGAAGCTAGGCAAACCCATAATCAAAAGGATCCACTTGAGAGTTTAAGGGAGGGAACCCTTGAAAGAGTCTATCTCAAATATCAGGGTCTCGTTTTTGATCTCAAAACCCGTTTTGATTATATCTCGCCCGATGTGGCCATTCAGGACGGGCTCGATCTCAGTGAATATGTAAGAGAGGTTATCGAAGAGATCTACCAAGACCTTAAGGAAAGTCATACTTGGGAAAATAAAGGTCTCAGAGAGTTTGAAATGGGCTTGAGTGAGCTCTATTCTCATTTTTCTAGAGAGCGTCTCAGGGAGCTCTACCCTCAGTTTGCGAATCTTCTGAAAATATTACGCGATGCTGTGAAAAAGTAAGATTGGAGTTGTGTAAAATTACGTTGCGTGGCATAACCCTTTCACACACACAAAGCACTCCTCGAAAAATTTGGATTTGGGTTAATTTTTCAAGGAAATAGCGAATCAGAGGTATTCCCTCCGTTGGTGTTGGGTCTCTTTGGGACTACCTCTGATTCCTCTTTCTATGCTCCAAATATTTTAAAAACGATCTGTAGCCTCAACGAGAACTTTGGTAATGCCTTCCTCTCCCAGCGAGTGACCTGCCGTTTGGATGAGTTGAAACTCAGCTTCTGGCCATGCTCTATGCAGCTCCCAAGCGCTTTCGGCCGGGCAAACAACATCGTAGCGACCCTGAACGATAATGGCAGGGATATGGCGAATCTTATCTATATTGTTGAGAAGGAAGTTTTCCTCAGTGAAAAAGCCCTTATTGGTGAAGTAGTGGCATTCAATTCGCGCGAAGGCTTGAGCAAAGCTATCACCACCAAAAGCTTCCATGAGCTCCTGGTCTTGGACAAGTTTTGAAGTGGAGGCTTCCCACACTGACCACGCTTTAGCGGCTTCAATACGAATAGCTTCATCATCACTTGTTAAACGCTTATAAAAGGCTTGAATAAAATCATCCCTTTCTTCTTCAGGAATGGGTTCAATGTACTTTTCCCAAGCATCTGGATAAATGCGAGAGGCGCCTTCTTGGTAAAACCAATGAATTTCTTTTTTTCTAAGCATGAAGATACCGCGAAGAAAGAGTGCTGTGACTTTCTCTGGGTGAGTGACAGCATAACTTAGGGATAGGGTAGAGCCCCATGAGCCACCAAAAACTGCCCATGTTTCTATTCCTAAGTGTTCACGAATTTTCTCCATATCGGAGACTAAGTCCCACGTCGTGTTTTCGCGCAGATCAGCAAAGGGAGTGGATTTTCCACATCCTCTTTGGTCAAACAAGATAATGCGCCACTTTTTGGGGTCAAAGAATCGTCTATACTTTGGCGCTGTGCCCCCTCCTGGCCCACCATGGAGAAAGACAACGGGGCGTCCTTCAGGGTTTCCGCTTTGCTCCACATACACAGTGTGGATAGAGCTTACGGGGAGCATTTCGGTGTGGTAGGGTTCAATTTCTGGATAGAGGGCCATGAGTATTCCTTTTTTTAGAGAGTCTAAAAGGATTCGCCCAGGAGGTTAAGGCGTGGAGCAAAATATTGCCCCCGTTTACAAAGGTTTCTTACTGACGGCCCATGCTGAGGATATGGGTGGGAAGTTTATTTTACGCTTCTTTGGTCAAAGCGAAGAAGGTCCCTTCGAAATTGTTTTGACGCAAGAAAAACCTCTCTTCTTTGTGGATAGAGATGCCCAACTTAATAAGCTAGGTATTAACTTTGAAAGAAGAGCAGTGGGTCTCAAATCATTTGCAGGTTCAGCTGTCGATGCTTGTTACTTTCAAAGTCAAAATGACCTCTACAAAGTAAAAGATGATGGTGGAGTTCGCACTTATGAAGCTGATGTGCGAACCACCGAGCGTTTCTTAATGGAGCGTTTTATCAAGGGAAGTGTTGAATTCTCTGGAGAATATCAAATGGAAAGAGGGCTGCGCCTCTTTAAAAACCCTCAAATGAGAAAAGCTTCAAGTCCCGTGAAGGTAAGCTTATCGACTATGTCTTTTGATATTGAGACCTCGCGAGGAAATGATCTCTATTCCATTGGAATTCATTATAAAGAAAGTGGACGAGAAGTTCGTCGTGTTCATATGGTGGGAGAGAATCAAGGAGCTCTTTCGGATGAAGATCAGGGAGAGCTATTTTATTATCCCGATGAGCGCTCCTGTTATCTTGCTTTTGAAAGAGATGTTGAAGAACTTGATCCTGATTTGATACTAGGCTGGCACGTCGTCGGTTTTGACCTCGCATTTTTGGATAGAAAGTGTCAGCGCTGGGGAATAAGTCTTAATCTAGGCCGCAAGCGATCCAAGGTTTTTATCACCGAGAGGCAAGGGGGAACTCAGTACGCCCGCCTTCATGGTCGTGTTGTTGTCGATGGACCTCCCGCTTTTAAAGCGGCGTTTTATCAATTTGATAGTTGGAAACTTGATTTTGTGGCCAATGAAATCCTGGGTACGGGTAAAGATATTGAAGAGTCAGGTTTAGCGAAAGTTGAAGAAATTGAAAGACGCTTTCGTGAAGATAAGGTTTCTCTGGCCAAATATAATCTTCTCGACTGTGTCTTAGTGACCGATGTTATGGAAAAAACGGGATTAATTTCTCTGATGCAAACGAGAGTCGAACTCTCTGGACTCTTAATGGATCGCCAAGGGGTATCCACTGCAGCGTTTGATTTTTTTATGCTTCCTCAAATTCATCGCAAAGGGTTTGTTGCTCCCAATGTTCTTGATATTTCTCGGGATGTCCACGCTGCTGGAGGACATGTGATCACTCCTGAAAGTGGTCTTCATCATCATGTGGTCGTTCTCGACTTTAAGAGTCTTTATCCTTCTATTATCAAAACCTTTAAAATTGATCCCTACAGTCGTTTGATGAGTGAAAATGATCCTCTACAAACTCCTGCAGGAATTAAATTTTCAAGAACTCACCATATTTTGCCGGAGTTTATTGATTCCCTCATGAAGAGGCGGCAATTGGCAAAGGATGAGGGAGATCCCTATCTTAGTCAGGCCATAAAAATACTGATGAATTCCTTTTACGGAGTCATGGGCTCTGCTGGAAGCCGTTTCTATCACGCTGACCTTCCTACTGCGATTACCGGCACAGGCCAGTGGATATTGAGAGAGACGATAGAATACTTTCAAAATGATGGTTATGAGGTTGTTTATGGCGATACAGACTCTGTCTTTGTTAAACTTCCAAGTGGTGAACGCGTATTTGATAAAGCGGAGAAACTGGCCATCAGAGCTACTGAGCATCTAGAGAAGACTTTAAAAAAACATTTTAATGTTGAGAGTGAATTAGAGGTAGAGTTTGAAAAATACTTTCGAAAAATCTTCTTTCCGATTTTAAGAACAGGAGAGGGGGGAGCGAAAAAGAAGTACGCTGGTATTTTAACGAATAAACACGGCGAGTCCCAATTGCATTTTTCTGGAATGGAGTTTGTGAGGAGCGATTGGACGAAGCTTTCTAAGAAGTTTCAATACTCTCTCTATGAAAAGTTCTTTGATGAAGTTGATTTGGAGGAGTCGATTCGAATGGTCGTTGCGGAATTAAAGAAAGGTGAACATGATCAGGATTTAATTTATAAAAAGCGACTTTCAAAAAAACTCTCTGAATACACAAAATCTCTACCACCTCATGTACGAGCCGCAAAGATGGCCGAAGAAGCGGGATTTAAAGTGGATCGGGATGTCTTTTATGTTTATACAAGAATGGGCCCTATGCCTATAGAGATGAATCCTTGTGATTATGACTATCAACACTATATCGACAAACAGATTCGTCCCATCGCTGAAGTGTTATTAGAGCCCCTTGGCCTTAGCTTCGATAATATCATTACCGGTGATCAACTAACTTTATTTTAATAAGTGAAATTAGTCGCACAGACCCTGGCGCAGTACCTCTTTCGCCCTTCCTACCCCATAAGGTAGTTTTCCTCGCTCAATTTTTCGCTGCTCCTTCATAAAGAGCGACCTAACTTTGTTGGCGCACTTGAGGTCTTCTTTTGAAAAAGAGTCTTTGGCTTGAGATTCTGGGTTAAGTGAATATTGAGAAGAATAATAAAGATCAGGTGTTGGCGCATCGGCGAAAAACTCATCCTTTAATGAATTCCTCCAATCATTGACCTCTTTAACTTCATTAAAAAAAGCCGGGTCAATAATCATCGGTTTCACGACTTTTTCATCTTTGTGAAAGACACAAAGGGCGATCGCGGAATGTTTACTAAATTCAACAAAGCCTTCAAAGCTATAAGGAGTATTAACCACCATAGAAGGGTAGGACTCTAAATTGGCCCTAAAACTATGAATACCCAATTTTTCATTAAGATCTTTGGCTCCTAGATAAGCACGCACATCACAACCATCAATGACGTACTTATAAGGAATATCTTCTTTTTTTGCGAGATATTCAAAAAGCTCTTGGGCCTTTGATTGGGAAAGGATCGTTAAAGGTTCATTTAGGAGCGGACTCTCATAAGACTGAGAAGCTTTTGGTAGTGATTCGATTTGTGGGCATGGATTATGACCTTCGTTGCCAGTTGCCCAAAAGTTAAACAATAGAGTTATAGAGAGAAAGCGAACTTTCATGTGTTTTCCTTTACTTAGACGGTTTTTTCCGATTTTTTTTCTTTACCCAAATAAATTTGCAAAGTCTGTTCCATTTAACAGTGAGCAATCTTTGATATATTCTTATTTTATGATTTTTATTCCTGTAGGACTCTTTTTTGCTGCATTGGCTATCTACTTTCTTTATAAGAAATTTAAACCTCAGTGGGATAGGCAAAAGATTTTAGAAAAGAGTCAGCATCAGATTCCTAGGTTTCAAGACGCAATTTTAAAGAGTGAGTGGTCAACGGATCACCTTAATGAAGCTCAGCTTAAGCGCTTATGTGAAAAGGCTCTCATCTTCTATCACGAAAAAAAATGGACATCCTCCTTTATAGAAGAACAAAAATTAGAGGAATCGATTAAAGCCTGTCTTCCAGTCGTTAATCGGGAAACCAATTATTACCCCTCAGTAAGAACCCTTGAAAACCCAAGGCCTCTTCGCGAATGGCTTATTTTTCATCAAAGGCAATTCTCTGTGGAGAGAAGTAAGGCGGAGCTTAAGGAATTGAAAGGGGACTTTTGTCTGCTAGGTGAAGATTTCTTTCGTGATCCCCATCAATTTCGAAAGGATCAACCCCAAGCCTATGAAATCTTAAACTCTTATTTTCAGCACTTTTCTATTTCCTGATTTAGGTCATAGTAGAGCGTTCTCCTTTTCCGCTAGAATCATGCAACTTAATAATGAGTAGGATAAAAGCTAAAGGAAGTAAAATGTTAAAGAAAAGTACAAAGATCACAACTTTGATCATGGCCCTTTTTCTAGGGTTCTCATGTGCAACTACCTCTGAGAAATCGGCCAATAGAATTTCTAGTAAAGTCATCTATTCTCTCATGGTGAAAGATGCGGTTAGTCTCGAGTCTATTTATAGCACTCAATTAAAGAAAAAATTAAAAGGAGAGATGTTTATTCAAGCGATCTCTGCCCTTGAAAAGCAAAAGGGAAAAATGGAGGGGATTGAGTTTGTCGAGCGTAAAGGCTCTGACATCTTTTATCAACTTCATATGAAAGAAGGGAAATCAGACCTTAAACTTAAATTTGATGAGAAAAATAAGCTTAATAAAATTTGGGTTGATGGAACACCCTTAGTAAAGGAGTAGGCTCATTAAGCCCATCCTTTAAGCATTAGGTTCCAGTACATGCTGGGTAAAAGGTTTTTCTTAAGAATCCACATTGACCTTCGTGGTTGAGCCTGATCAAAGGGAAAGGTTTCTAAGATTTTTCCATCATAGCCAAACTCCGCCAAAATAACATGCCCTCGATCAACAACAAGAGGGCAGCTAGCATAGCCATCGTAGAGATGGCTTGGCTTTTGGTTGGCAGAGAATTGGTACATATTTAGGGCACAAAGGGGTGCCTGTTTTCTGATGGCGGCTCCTGTCTTTGAACAGGGTAAGCTCGAGGCATCACCTATTGAAAAGATATTAGGAAATCTCTTGTGCTGCATTGTATGTTTATCGACTTCAACATAGCCAAGCTCATCACCCGTGGAAAGGGGAGAGCTTTTGATAAAATCAGGAGCGGACTGGTGTGGACTTACATGGATCATGTCGTAATTTATTTTTAATTCTTCACCAGTTTCCATATTTCTGGCAATGGCCACTTTATTCACTGAATCTATTTTGATGAGGTCGTGATGAAAAATGCCCTCAATGCCTCTTTCTTTCATTAGTTTTTCAAGCGAGGCTCTGTACTTTGGTATTCCAAATATACCTCCACCTGCACTGAGAAATATGACTCTCGATTTTTCTCTGATTCCTTTTTGTCTAAAGGTCTCCTCTGCTAGCCACATGATCTTTTGAGGAGCTCCAGCACATTTGATGGGAGTACTAGGGAAGGTAAATATAGCGGTACCACCGGTAAAGCTATCAATCGTTTTCCACGTCTTTTCAGCTTGATGAAAGTCATAATTAGAACAGACTCCATTTTTGCCAAGAGTTTCCTCGAGGCCTTCAATTTTATTCCAATCTAGCTGAATTCCAGGAGCGACAAGGAGCATTTCATACTGAAGCTTTTTTCCATCTTGGAGAACAACCATATTATTTTCAGGATCAAACTCCTTTGCTTTGGTTTTTAGCCATTGAACGCCCTCGGGAATGACACTGGCCATAGGACGAACAGTCTCTTCTTTTTTGGATACGCCTCCACCTACTAAGGTCCAAAGGGGCTGATAGTAGTGAACGTCAGATGGATCAATGATCGCGATGTCTTCAGGGGAAAACTTTTTTAATAAAAGGGCGGCACCTGTAATACCAGCAGTGCCACCTCCTATGATAACGATCTTCTTTTTTTCCATAAGTTTCTCTTTTTACGACTGTGAAATATCTAAGATTTTAACCTTAAAGGTATCTTTAAGAAAGAGTCACCGCCCTTGCCAGGAAGCTTTCCTCCCCATGCGTTAAATTGAACACTTTGAAGAAGAAGTTGAGGTGCAGCAAGACTAGCATCTCGTGAATCTCTTCTGGTACAGAAGTCTTTTTCTTCAGTCCCCTCTTTGAATTGGACATTCTCTCTTTTATGTAAACCTAACCTTGCGCGATCCCACACCATACGTCCGCCTGGCATATAGTCGTGGCCAGGATAAACGAGAATGGAGTCATCAAGTTGATAGATCCTCTTAAGGGAGGAGTACATATCCTTTGAAGAACCACCAGGAAAGTCACAGCGGCCAGTGCCAAAATCAGGAGCGAAGAGTAGATCGCCTGTGAAAAGAGCTTCATCTTTAAAAAGATAACTCACGCACGCAGGTGTATGACCTGGTGTGGAAAGAACTTTAAATTTTAAGGTACCAGCGTTGACCTCTTCATTGTCCTTAAGTAAGCGATCAAAGCTTTGTCCTGCTGTCTCCTTTTCATTTTGAAAGAAGTCTTTGAATAGGGTTTGGACAGCTGTAATTTTCTCACCTATTGCGACTTTGGCTTGGGGAAAATTTTCTTGGATGAAAGCTGAGCCTGATAGATGGTCTGCATGGGCATGGGTTTCTAAGAGATAGTGGATGTTTAACTCAAGCTCTCTGACATAATCCATGACGAGTTCAGCGGATTTAGTTCCAATTGTTGAGCCTTTCGAATCATAGTCAAGAACACTATCAATAATGACGGCATCTTTGCTTTCTTGATCGTAGACGAGGTAGGTAAGAGTAAAGGTTGTTGGGTGAAAGAATGATTTAATTTGCATTTTATTCTCCAAGTTCTTCGTTAACGATTGGCACATCTTTGAAATGCTGGAAGGTGTCGGTTTTGAGAAGCAGATCTCAAACGCTCAAAGACTTGTCTTACCTTTTCATCTTGAACATATGAAAATATCTCATCGTAAAGAGCGACATTTTCTATTTCGGCTTCAATACCGGCCTTACATGCTTCCTGTACTGATTGATAAAAACCGACTTTTCCGCCATAGGGATTAGGAGGGATAGATATTCCATATTCATGGAAGAGTCCTTCCAAAGCTTGTATGTGTCTAATTTCAGATTGAATAATTTGAGAAAATGGTCTTTGCTTACCAAAGTCTTTCATAACCTGCTCATAAGTCGACTTTGCCTTATATTCGTCATCAAGGGCCATAAGTAGGGCTTTTTCTTGACTGGCAAAGAGCATCGGTGAGAGGAGGGTAAGGAGTATGGAGAAGAGTTTCATTTTCATTCCTTTTGTTAGAAACCATCTTTTCTTTTATTTTGGCTTCCCTTATGATGAATGTCTTTGACCTCGATCAAGGTCATTTAATGACAAAAGTCATGTTTTAACTACTCAGGAGAGAAAATGTCGCATTTTAACCATGTTGCAAACGAATGGGATTCAGAGGGAAAAGTTCAGTTAATGGCCAAGCTCGCCGAAGAAACTCTTGCACAGCTCAACCTATCTGGAAAGAAGCTTGATATTTTAGATTTTGGATGTGGTACCGGCTTATTTGGACTCTCGTTCATCGATTGTGCCAACTCCTTAACTGGAGTGGATACTTCTGAGGGCATGCTCGAGGTCTTTAATGAAAAGGTGAAAGGTCTTTCTCACGTGAAAACTCATCTTCTTAATTTGGAGAAAGAGGACATGGTGGGATCCTTTGATCTGATTGTAAGTTCCATGACCTTTCATCACCTAGTTAAACCAAGTTCAGTACTTTTAAAACTCTCTAAGCTAATTAGGGAAAAAGGAAAAATGGCCATTGTTGATCTCGTCACAGAAGATGGTAGCTTTCATCCTGATCCAAAGGCCATGGGGGTGCATCACTATGGGTTTTCCTCAGAGGAAATTCAGGCATGGGCAGAGGAAGTAGGCTGTGAAGTAAGTATCACCACGATTAATAGAGTAGAAAAAAATGGCAGGAACTATGATCAATTCCTTGCCATTTTTAATAAAGTCTAAAGCTTTGCTATTTCAGGCATTTTACCTGTAAGTGATTCGAGAAAAACTGAAATAGCATCAATTTCACTTTTCTTTAATTCAACACCAAGTTGATGAGTTCCCATAAGGGAAATTGCCTCTTTTAAAGTTTTGACTGTCCCATCGTGAAAATAAGGACCAGTTTTTGCTACATTTCTTAGAGACGGTACTTTAAAGAAGTACATATCATCATTGTTTTTTGTGACATTGAAGCGACCTTTATCTTCTGTCTCATAAGGAATCTCCAGGCCGATTTTCTGATAAAGGCCGCCTCCGACGCCAACCCCATTATGACAACTGGTGCAACCGACTTCATTAAATATTCTCATACCTTCTTTTTCATCGTTACTAAGGGCATCTTGGTTTCCTTTTAGGTAATCATCAAATCGACTTGGGGTGAGAAGATTCTTCTCAAATTGTGCAATTGCATGAGCTAGGTTGTCATAAGTGACAGGGTCTTTTTCTTTAGGAAAAGCCGCTTTAAACATGTCGGTATAGCCTGAAAGCCTTTTGATTCTCTTGATTGCTTCTTCCTCATTCGGGATGGCCATTTCAATAGGATTTAAAATAGGGCCTTTGGCCTGAGCCTTGAGATCTTCAGCTCTTCCATCCCAAAATTGGGCTATATGAAGACTGGCATTATAAACAGATGGAGAGTTTCGATCTCCTCTTTGGCCTTTGTGGCCTGGGCTTGTCGCTTCATTATCAACACCAAACTTATCAAGCATATGACAGCTATTGCAGCTAATATCATTATTTAAAGATAAGGCTTTTTCAAAATAGAGTTTTTTGCCAAGCTTTACTTGAGCCACTGTGCTTTTATCCTCAAGCTTGAGAACCTGGTCAGGTAAGGGCTCAAAGATATCTTGCATGTCCTCAAGACTAATTTTGGCATAGTCGGGGTGGTTTCGGTTGATGTGATTTTTTGAACAGGAAATCAAAAATACACTAATTGTGACAAGGGAAAGAACCTTTGAAAGTTTTTTAAACATTTTTAACTCCAAATGAATAATTAATTTCATTCATTTTAAAAATAAACCATTTTTAAGAAAAGCTATTTGATGAAGATCATATTTAAAAATTCAAACACCAGTAAAATATTAAAAAGAGACTTAAAGAATGAACGCTGCTAAATCAATATTATTTTTATCCATGTTTTTCCCTTCTCTCTCATTTGCTCTAGAGGATTCACGTCCTCAATCGGAAGGAAAAGATCATCTTTTAGAGGTGACAATCGGCCAGATAAAGATCAAAGAAAGAGAAGTCTTTGAAGCTGGATTTGATTATGAATACTTTTTCCCTAATGCTGATCATCATTTTTCCTTAGGAGTAGCGAGTGAAATTGAGTTTTTGAGTGAAGATGAGTACTACTTAGGGCCTCTTTTTAGTCTTTATTACTTTCATTATAAGTTGTTCGTGACTTCGGGGCTTCAAACAAATTTTTCAGGAAAGACTTTTTGGAAAAATAGACTAGGCCTTGGCTATGAGATTTTTGTAACAGATTCTTTTATTTTGATTCCTGGAATATCTGTCGACAGAAGTGAGGGGGAGTACCATCGGGCACTTACTGTTGGAGCTGCAATTGAGTTTTAAGAGAATGCCTTTTTAAATCCAGTGATAACTAGTACCCCAAGAACTCTTTGCTAGAGCAATCACTTCATTGACTAGAGAGTTTGGAACTGCAAATCCATCTCCTTCCTCAAAAGGATTGTAGTGATATGCATAGAGTCGGGCAGCAAAGTGCTCAAAGGGAAGTGATGATTCTCCCATCTTTTCACCGTTTCCATGGACCGTGGGCTTAATTCCTTGCCCCCAGTTTTGACGGCCTTCATTATTGGGATTGAAAAAATAAACCCTCACTCCATCAGATTCAGGATGAATTGCAACTCTTTGAATGGAGACAGCATGAAGGCCAATAAGACTTCCGTGTGAATTGGTGATAAAAATACCCACAGGATTTGCATAAACCAAAGAAGATTCTTCCGCATAGTCTGGGTGATGAGTAGAGTAAAATCGACGAACAAAATTTTCGAAATCTCTGACGTATTTCTGTGTTATGTCTAAAACCGATTCAAAACCAAAGTTAACCATCCTGCCATACAGAGCAGGATTTACCCATTTATGAGGATCCTCTCCTCTTAATTGACACCTTCTAAGTATTTCTCCGTAAAGTGCATTGAGGTGTGGGGTAATAATAAGGGATACAGGGTCTAAGTCGGGATCAAAACTAATTTGATGAATATCAAAATAGTCGCTTGAATTGAGAAGTGCGCCTTCAAAATTAATTTGAACGACATCGTTTCTCGCAACAGTTGATAAAGTGTCTATAAGGTAGCCCGGATTATACTGACTCCAAAGACTTAGCGCGCGAGCTGCTTGGCAAGTTGGATTTTTTCCCTGACCTATACCAAGAGGCTGACCTAGTACGGAAATTAATCCACTAATGATGAAAGCATTAGGTGTAATACTGTCATTATATTTTCTTCTTTTGAGGAGTCTCTGTGCCACCGTTTCCGTGACGGAGACTTCGACGAGCTTTTTAAAACCATTAAGTACGGAAGCCTGGCTAAAAAGGTGTCTTTCGAGAAAACAAGTGAGTCCATATAACGTATTTGAGGTAGAGGGGCGAATGGCCATCTTAATGATGTTATAAACCATTTCTTTATGCTCATTAAGATGAGCTTGACCAGATTCATTGAGTCCAAGGCAAAGTGCTACCATTTCTGGTTGGTGCCTTACTAGATGACGAATTAAAATAACTCCCCAGATATTTCCTAAGCCGGTTTCTCTTAGGAGAGCACCGACATTAAGTGCTTCTTTTTCAAGCTCCTGGGGACTTAATTTTTTTATAAGTTTTCTGTAATCAAGTGGATGTTCACACTCTTTTGATAGAGGAGTAGGGCCGAAAACAGATTTGAAAAAGGGAAACAAGGACTGATAAGACTTTTGATTCTTAAGCTTGGGGTTTTTATCGACAAGCTCTTGACCTGACTCGACTAGGGCCGAAATATGATCAGTCACAATAGGTCTTTGATGAGCGAGTTCTACGACCTCTTTAGAATATTCAACAAAAAGGTCATCACTATCTATGCTTTCCACTAAGTTGCTAAGAAAACGTCGTGCAACTTTTAATTGATTTTCATAGACTCGGTTCTCTTCAGTCACTGTATCAAAGAGAATATCCATATTGTGAGCTAAGACCTCTATCAAGAAGGTCTCAGCTTCTTCTTTTGTCATATGATGACTTGAGATTTTAGAGTTTACAATACAAAGCACGCGAAGATTACTCAGTATTTCGACATAAGGATATAGCGCTCCGGCTAAAAAGGTACCACGCACTAATTCAGGAAGTAACTTATCGACACGCTCCCATCCTCCTCCTTCAAAAAAACCGGCCTCTGTTATTTTTGGAGCAAGTCTTAAGAGATATTGAAAACCTTCAGGGGTCTTGTCGAGTTCTCTGACAAATTGAAGGATTCTCTCCTTAAATGTGTCTTTTTCTAAAGGAGAAGCCGACTGCAGATCTTTTGCAGCTTGCAAAATTTTATCATATAAAATTCTTGAGGTTTCATTTTCTATTTTTTCAGGTGAAGACATTATTTATAGAAATCCTTCTTCTCGTAGTTAACGAGACGTTCACGCATTTCTTCAGCATTGTCACCATAGAAGAATACCGTTCCATAATGGTCTCCGAAGGCGACTCGCTCTGCAACCTTGGAGGTTGCAGGAGTGAAGAGGTTATGGTGGTCATAGTAGGGGTCAGCTAAGAGACCTTCCGGTAAATCCACATCTGAGACAACCTTAGATTTAGGATAAACCATTAAGCAGCCAGCATATCCCTTGTGATCCTCTTCCTTGGGAAAAAACTTATCAAGTTCTTCTTGAGATGTGTTTGGGTTAGTGCACAGAGCAAGGGCGACGTAAGGGTCAAAACCATAAACTTTTTGGATTAACTCAAACATATGCCCACCAGGCACCCGGGCAGCGACTTCTCCAAAACTAATTTTTCCATTGGAGGTGAGGAAGTATTCTGGATGAATCATTCCATATTCGATACCGAAGGCTTCAATGAGCTCTTCAACGGCAGAGCGAATCTTTTCTCTATTTTCATTTAGCTTTGGCGAGCATGGTATAAAGTTACTATGACCAAGTTTTACGTACTCTGTAACATTGAGGAATTGAATCTTTCCTTTGTGTATAAAAACCTCACAACTAAATTCTTGCCCGTCTAAATGACTTTCTAATAAGCAGGGAAATTCCTCTTCTTCTATTTCCTTAACATCGTCTTCCGATTTTATGAGACGGTGACCCTTACAGCCAGCGGCGTCGAGAGGTTTGAGGTGAACGGGAAAGTGTTCCTCTTCTTTAAGTTTTAATAATGCTTCATTTACGCGATTGAGAAATTTTAAAACACTTTCTTTGTTGTCGGCTTCTTCAAAAACTCCGACCTTAATCCCTGCCATTTGTGCCTTTCTTTTCATCATCGCTTTATTCCTAAAGAGGTAGTAGCGATTAAAAAGACGAGGATCATCTCGAAAATGACTATTAAGAAAGCCTGCCCATTCCACTGTCTCTTCAAACAAAGGAAGAGCACAATTGACACCCATTTGTTGCAGGTCTTTTACGATATTTACTGATTGCTCATTGAGCTTTCCAAAATTCCAAGCATAGTGGGGAATGCCTTTTTCTTCCATGTAGCTTGAAAAGTCGGAGGGGACAACACCGACGAAGTCTATGCCTGCTTTTTCTAGAGAGGAAAAGGCTTGAATGCTAAAGCCGAGTACGGCCATCTTTTGGTTGTCCATATTGGGCTCCTCTGATTGATGGTTGTGAGCCCGATTGTTACATACTTGTCAGATTATTTTTACCTTTCGACAAACTTTCCGTTTATTTTTTAGGGATGTCTAAAGAAGGCTTGAAGAAATGCTCTCTCATTTCTCTCAAGTTTATGAGAAAGCTCCTTAGCAAAGCCAGTATCTAAGAGCTCTTGACTGTGTATTTTGTAAAGCGCATTGTTCGGTTGTTTGAAAAACCTTCTTCGGTTTTTCATAACATAGGCTTTATTAACTCCTTCAAACTCAGAGAAGTAACGTGCCATACTTCTGGTGCTTTGAACGGGAATACGCCTGCCAAAAAATTTCACAAGAGTTCTATGCACACCTAGGTTGATAAGGGGATCATCGCCGGCGATTCTATTTTCTCCTTTAAGAAAAAGAGTGGTGCACATAGAGGAGCATCGGCCATCGAGATAGGTCGTTAAACTCTTTTTCCCTTTTTTAGTAATAAGGGTGTTGATGAAGGACTTATGTTTTTGAACGGAGCCTCCTCCTCCATAGCGAATATAAAGGTGGATTTCTTTATTGCTTTTCACTTGCTTGAGAAACTTTTCAACTGGGTCAAAGTTTATGTCGCTGAGAGTTCCGTACCAAGTAATGAGCTCTTGAGTCTTATTCCTATAGAGTCTCAAAGCCAAATATTCGTTTTCTTGCTTTAAAGAAACTTCCTCGACCAAACTCATACCTCGGGCATCAAATGATAGGGCATAAAAAGAGAGTAAGAAGATAAAGCATTGTTTCGAGGGTTTAATCATAGGGTTCTCTTTTAGTGGGGTTTTAGTGAGGCTAATATAAGGGAAAAGGGGATTGTGTGGTGCGCAAGCTGAAGAATTTACAGGCTTTCTATCCAATGGAGTTCACATAAACGATAGTTTCTTCAAGATTTTCCCTTTCAGTGGCAAGTGTGCGGGGTTGGATTAATGGCTAAGTTTATTGAGAATATTATTATCCAGAAATCATTAGAGATAGGTCGCCTCATTGTGATGGGAAGTAGCCTGATTTCATGTTCATCAAATTCCTTAAAAAGGGCCGTGCCTAACTTTGCTAAGTCCTCGGAAAGGCGTACCATGAGGATAGAACTCATGCGCTTATGGGCGGAAATGGAGTATTTTCGCCTTATGGGAGATGAAGTAAAGGCGAGTTCTCTAGAGAGAGATTATGCCATTTTAGAGCGCGAGATAACCAAATTGGAGCTCGAATCAGAAAACTCTCTGTCTTCACGATAATTTTCAAAGAAGCCTGGAAACTCTATGTGAGAAGGCATGCTTCTCAATTTGCAGCAGCGAGCTCATTCTATATCATTCTTACCATTGTTCCTTTCCTTCTCCTTATGACCAGAGTTGTGGGACTTTTTTTTAGCGGACCACAAGAGGTTTTTGAGTATGTCGTAGAGCTTTCAGGGCAAACATTTCCAGAGATTGCTCCAGAACTTCTTTTAAAAATCAAGAATCTGGTAGCAAAGCCACTTTTCGGTGGGACCTCCTTTACTTTGATTAACAGTATTGTTCTTGTGGCTTCTTGCCTGACGTTTTTTAATTCACTTTGGTCGGGACTCTTTCTTTTGAGTGGGGATAAAATGTATTTATCTTGGAAAAGGCACTTGAGAGGTTTTGCCCTGTTGGGTCTTATGATCTTAATTGTCTTTTTCTCTTTTCTTTTACAGCCCTTGTTTAGATGGATCGGACTTCCCTTTGGAAGTTTACTTTGGCAGTTCTTTTTATTTTGGCTCGCTTTCACTGTAGCCTTTCACTGGCTTTTTGGGGCACAAGGAAAAAAGAGGGAAGCTGCTCTCGCAAGTGGTGTTTTCGTTCTCCTTCTTATTAGCTCGAAAGGTTTATTTTGGTTATACCTTTATCTCATTCGCCAATCAGTAGCAGTCAATTACGGAGAATACTACCTGATATTTGTAGGAGCTCTATGGGTTTACTTTTTGATGAATCTTTTCTTTTATTGTTTGAGCCTATGTATTGTAATGAGGGACAAAGACCCTTTTCAAGAGGGAGATTAGGACTCTTGAAGTATGAAGCACTATCGGAGATAATAGACCAATGATAAGGATACTCATTAACCTTTACATTCTTCTTCTTATTGTCGACGTGATCCTGAGCTATCTTCCCCAATATCGTCACCATCAATGGGCAATGACCATTAAGAAAGCTGCGGATTTCACCTGTCGACCGATAAGAAATGTGATGCCTCCAGATATGCCTTTCGACTTTTCGCCATTGATTGTGATCATGGCCCTTAACCTATTTGTTGCCCTCTTTTAGAGAACTCAAGACGGTAAACTTGTCATTGCGTGTCTTTTTATTCAAAATATTAAATAGACCTGTTTCAAGGATGAATACTAAGGTGGTTTTATAATGTCACGAATGACGTTGGATCTTAACACTCTCGCTCAAGAGACACTTGAGCTTTCAGAAAATATTCGCGCCAATATGGGTAAGGAGTTCCTTGAAGCTCATCAGGGAGAGTTTGTCTTTGATGAAAATTGGGAAAATAAGTGGGATGAGACTTCAGGTGGGATCCAAGAAGAGTCGATTCCAGAAGCTCCCGGTCTTTTTTATAAGCTAGAAAAAGGAATTTCTACTTTTTGTCTTAGAGGTGCGGTCTCTGAAGATCTTTCCTATGATATGGAGATATTAGAAAGCGGAGAGGGAGAACTTAGTCAGAAATTAAAACTTACTGGTGATGAAGATCACGAACATATAGGATTCTTTGCTTGTAAAGATCTTGCCATTGCTGAGACGATTTATGATCAAATGATTAATAGACGCTTTCCCCGGCAGGAGGCCATGCTTTGTAACCTAAGTGATCCTGGATTCTCTTGGTGGATGGATAAAGGACCCCTAGGGTTTAAAGTTTATTTTCAAAGCCATGGCATCGAAAGAGATGATTCACTTCTTCAGCTGGGGCCATTGGGTGATCCTATGATTGCGGCCCGAAGGCTAAGCCGTTCATTAAGCTATTTAAAAAATCTTTTTCCCGTTAATGAGTTTTCCGCAACTGATAAATCTTTCATGGTTAGTACCACACCATCTGCTCAGGCTAAGATGGAGAAGTTCTTTTTGCTTTTTGAAACAGGAGAGGACTCTCTTTTATCAGAGGATTTAATCCAAAATGATCCTACATTTTCTCTTTATCTCCGTGAAATAGCTGCTTTGCGTAGATTCTGGCTGCAAGCGACAGTTGATTGTTTTTAAAACTGAGTAAAGCACTTTTGTCTTGCAGTAAATGGCGGGGGACATTAAACTTGTAATTACAGGACGTTAACGCCAATAAAAACAGGACGTTTTTGTGGAATTTTCATTTGAATCAGAAAGGCCCAGGCCAAAATCTGCGGCTTCATCATCTTCTAATATCGGATCTGACAGATTACGAAAGGCGATTGAGAGAAATCGTGCCAAGCAAGCAAAGCGTGAGAGTGGAGCTTCTACTTCTAGTCCGGCTCAGGCGGCATCGCGCCGAACAATAGGCTCGCAAGACAATGTTGAATTTACAACAACGCTGAGAAAGGGAAACCATCGTGCCCCTGCACCTGTCAGTTACGGGAGTGCTAAAGAACCTACCGTTGTCACGAGAACGGCAAGAAAGAGTACGACCAAAACTTTAGCAAAGGCTAAACCAAGAACTCGCACAACGAGGAAAAAAAGTAAGATTCTTCAAAGTACTAATGAGTATGTCGTAAAGGGAATTTGGGTTTTCTGCGCCATCTTACTTTTGCGTTTGGTTTTCTCAGATGGTGGTGTGAGAGATTTTTATGCTAAGAAGGAAGTTCTTCAAGGCCGTCATAAAGAATTAGCTCGTATTGAGGAAGAAAATAAAAATCTTCTCAAAGAAATCGATCATCTTAAAAAAGATCCCCAATACCAAAAGAAGGTTGTGAGAGAGCATCTTGGCTATATTGCCAAAGACGAGTATCTGATTTTATTTCCAGAGCAAGTTAATTAAAAATCTTAGCGATTTCTTCTTTATCGAGTGTTTCTGAATTAAAGAGTTTGTCAGAGAGTTCCTCTAATTTAGACTTATTCTCTTCCAGTAAATTCATCACAAAAGTTTCACGCTCTTTTAAAATGGAGTGAACTTCATCATCGATTTTCTTTGCTGTTTCCTCTGAAAAGTCATTTGGACGACTAATTTCTTTGCCGAGAAAAGGATGAGTATTGTCGAGGTCATAAGAGGTCAGACCGAAGCTGTCGCTCATACCAAAGTTGGCGACCATATTGCGCGCAATTTTTGTCGCTCGTTTAAGGTCGTCCTGAGCCCCTGTTGTAATGTCACCAATAAGAAGTCTCTCGGCCATGCGACCACCTAATAAAATGGCGATTTGAGTAAGTAGATAACTTTTAGAGTGATTGACTTGATCTTCTTTTGGAGTTTGTTCTGTGAAGCCTAGGGCACGACCTCTAGGAATAATAGTGATTTTGGTTACGGGATTTGAGTGGGGAGAGAGGATGGCCACTACTGCGTGTCCTGATTCATGAACAGCGACGACTCTTTTTTGCTCTTGAGAGAGGTGTTCATCTCTTGGATTTCCCATAAGAACTTTGTCTCTCGCTTCTGAGAAATGGTGTGCATTCACAGTTTTTTGCTTTTCTCTTGCAGCGAGAAGGGCGGCTTCATTAACCAAGTTTTTTAGCTCTGCTCCAGAAAAGCCTGGAGTAGATTTGGCGATGTCTTCTAGATTAACGTTTTTATCCACAGGAATTTTTTTTGCATGAATTTCGAGGATAGCCGCTCTAGATTTAACCATAGGGAGATCCATAACCACTTGGCGATCAAAGCGACCAGGGCGAGTTAGGGCACTATCCAAGACATCTGGACGATTGGTAGCCGCTAAAACCACAACGGATTCGCCTGTAGAGAATCCATCCATTTCGGCGAGGATTTGATTAAGGGTTTGCTCTCTTTCATCATGACCACCGCCAAGTCCGGTACCGCGGGAGCGACCAATGGAATCAATCTCGTCGATAAAAATAATAGAAGGCGCTTTTTCTTTTGCTTCTTTAAAAAGTTTTCTTACTCGACTTGCCCCCATACCAACATAAAGTTCAATGAACTCAGAGCCACTTAAACTAAAAAAAGGAACGCCAGCTTCTCCTGCTACAGCTTTGGCCATAAGAGTTTTTCCTGTTCCCGGAGGGCCTACCATAAGTACCCCTCGAGGTAGTTGGGCACCCATTTCGTTAAAATGTTCAGGAGTTTTTAAAAAATCGACAATTTCATGCAGGTCAGTCTTAGCATTTTGACTCCCGGCCACATCGTCAAAAGTGACATTGGTGCTTTTTTCTAGTTCAAACTTTTTATCTTCACCCATAAAAGGTGGACGACCCATTCCCCCCATTTTTTTATTGAGACTACGAGAAGAAAAATAGAAAAATCCTATAATAAAGATCCAAGGGAGAAAACTAATGAGCACTCGAGTCCATGTTTCATTTTCTTCATTCTTAGCCTTGATTTCAATGCCACGGGATTGAATCATATTGAGAAGGTTGGGGTTTTCTATTTGAGGCAAAGGGCTTATCAGTATGAAGGGCTTGGAGTTCTCACTATCAGCTGAGGAGACTCTCTCTTGTGCCATAATAACTTTCTCTTTAAAAGTAACAGATGAGACTTGGCCACTTTCGATCGCCTTGATGATTTCAGAGTAGGCTACTTTCTTTTCTTTCAGTTCTTGGCCAGTTTTTCCTAGGTAGCTTGAAACGGAAAGTGCAATGAGAAATAAGAAAAGCCATAAGGCCAATGTCTTATTGGGTTTAATTTTTTCTTTGGCAGACATATTGATCCTCTAGTTCGTCTTTTTAATTGGACTTAACTTTTGTCCGACTTGGAGAGACTTGCTTAGGGGTGAGGAGCTCGCTAATTCTAAAACATAGCGGGCCATGACCACGGGGGTGCGAGCAATTTTAGGCGGCTCTTTCATTCCTGGATGTGCTGGCACCTTTCTCTCAACGTGGATAATAGTATATTCGGTATCAAGAAAAAAGATGTCGAGATCGATGAATGTATTGGGCATCCAAAAACTTCTTGGACCTGTCTTTGGATAGACAAAGAACATAGCTTCATTTTCTTTGAGTTGTTCAGGCTTAACACCGCTAAGACCTTGGGTTTGTTCTTTTGTGCTACGAGCAACATAGGCCTTAATTAAGCTACCATTAACTGTGGCAAAGGATTTTTGCTCATAAGACTTGAAATCAGCATAGACTTTACCTGCCTCTGATGCACTGTGTTCACTATCGCTATGGCAACTCAAGCTCAAGCAAGAAAAAAGCAAGAGTAACAATTGGAATTTTTTGAGGAAATGATGGTCGGTTTGCGTTATAGTCGGCTTCATAGCGATAGAATACTGAGGAGAAGTACACAATGGCCACTCAATCAATTGGAAATCAAGGACTTTTACGCACTCATACCTGCGGGGAGTTGCGTGAGGATCAGGTCGGGACGAAAGTCACTCTGTGTGGCTGGGTCAACAAGTCGAGAGACCTGGGGGGACTCTATTTTATCGACCTGCGTGATAAATATGGTCTTACTCAATTGAGTTTTAAGGAATTTAAGGGTGATGCCTCTCTTCTAAAAAAATGCCACCTTGAATCGACAATCATGGCAAAAGGAGAGGTTAGAATGCGACCTCCTGAAGCTCAAAACAAAAATATGACAACGGGCTCGATTGAAATCATGGTGGAAGAACTTGAAGTTCTTTCGGCCTGTGACATTGATAACCTGCCTTTCTTACCCCATGGGGAAAAAGAGGCGACAGAAAATCTTAAATTAAAGTATCGCTATTTGGATTTGCGAACGAGTCGTCTCCAGGAAATTTTAAAAATTCGCTCTCAAGCGACAATTGACGTGAGAAATATTCTTAATGGTGAAGATTTCATTGAAGTCGAAACACCCATCCTTTATAAGTCGACGCCAGAAGGCGCGCGAGATTATGTGGTTCCTTCACGAGTTCATCCGGGCCAAGTTTATGCCCTCCCTCAGTCACCACAAACCTTAAAGCAACTCCTCATGATTGGAGGAGCTGATAAATATTTTCAAATTTGTCGCTGCTTTCGTGATGAAGATCTAAGAGCTGATAGACAGCCTGAATTTTCTCAAATTGATATTGAGGTTTCTTTTTCAACTCCTGAGTACATCAAATCAGTTGTCGAGAAGATTTTAAAGAAACTCTTTAAGTTAGAAGACTCATTTTCCTTACCTGTGATGAGTTTTCAAGAGGCCGAAGAAAAATATGGATCTGATAAACCCGATCTACGTTTTGGTCTTGAGCAGAGAATAGTCACAGAACTTTTCAAAGACTCTGATTTCGCTGTTTTAAGTAAGCCTGCTAATGAAGGTGGTATGATCAAGGCAATGTTTGTTCCTGAATCAGATGGATCTTTTTCACGAAAGGATACTGATGGTTTTGTTGATGTCGTTAAGCCTCACGGTGGAAAAGGTGTTGCCTTCTTTAAAGTTAAGGATGGAGTGCGAAGTGCCGGCATTTCAAAGTTTGTTGATGATGCTCTTTTAAAGACATTAGAAGAATCAACTGGTTTCTCTGGTGACGGGACATGGCTTTTCTTTGCCGATAAAAATCACGATGTCGTTCACTCTAGTGCAGATGCTCTACGTAGGCATCTTGGAAAGAGTTTAGGTCTTATCCGAGAAGGTTATGCTTTTGCATGGATTAATGACTTTCCACTTTTTGAATATGATCAAGAAGAAGGTCGCTTCTATGCCAAGCACCACCCTTTTACCATGCCAAAAGTAGAGGACGTCGATAAATTCCTCCAAGGTGGAGAGAAAAACTGGTCTCAGGTTCGTGCTGAAGCTTATGATGTGGTTTGTAACGGTTATGAATTAGGGGGAGGTTCGATTCGTATCCACAGAGGTGATGTTCAAAAGAGAATGTTTGAAGCCTTAGGCATGAGTGAAGAAGAGACTCAATCCCAATTCGGATTCTTTCTCGAAGCCCTTCGTTATGGTGTGCCTCCTCATGGTGGCTTAGCTTTTGGTCTTGATCGCCTGATTATGCTCATGACAGGAGCGGAGTCTATTCGCGATGTCATTGCCTTTCCTAAGACAACCTCTGCAACGGATCTCATGGCCCAAGCTCCTTCGAAGCCAAGTGCTGCTCAGCTAGAAGAGTTAAAGATAAAGCTTCTTTAGTTAAAAGAGATTTTAGCTGGCAAAAAGATCGAGTTGATCATTTTCTTCAGTGAGAGATCCTTGGAGTTCTTCTTCTTTGTGTTGAAGAGCTTCAAACTCCTCATCAGTAAGAACCTCTGTTTGCGAGAATAGATCAGGAATTCCTCTTTCATCTTTTCTTAGAAAGACCAAAGCAAAGAGAATGCTGTAAGCAACATAGCATGTGGTGTAGCCCATCGTTCGCATAAAAGATTCCATAAAGGAAAGTTCATAGGGGTCTCCTTCATGGCTAACGACACGAAGATTGAATATTGTTTTTCCAATAGTCTTTCCATGTCCTAAATAAAGAGAAATCAAGAAATAAGAGAAGAAGGTAAAGACTAGAGTTTGAAGGCGCATCTGATAAAGGTTATCAACAAGGACTTCCTTAACTCTTGCAGGGGCCTTGAAGAAAGAGTCATTTACAAAAACCATGTAAGAGAGAACGAGGGCCTTTTGAATAATACCTATAAAGAAAAGGTCCGTACAAAAAGCATAGAATCTCTTCTTTAGCTTGCCTTTGGTCAGGCTGTTGGGGACCTGATTAATTTTAGGCTCACTCCCGGCATTAGCTTGAGAGTGACTTTGGGGATTGGGAAATTTAATAATGTTATTCGACTCGAAACTCATACATCTTTATCGGTGATTTAATCCATGTGAATGAGGGAAAGAGACTCAGGAGGAAGAGTTTTCCTACTGTATTTTCAGCTGGTTAAGGCCTTCTTTGATATTTTGAATCTTATTCATCACCTGAAGGGGAGTCATATTGTTTACATCAATTAATGAAATCTCTTCTTCAAGCTCCTCAAGATAAGCCGGTATTTTCGCCTCGACTTGAGTTTGGGGAAAAAATTCCAATTGAGTAGAGTTCCTTTTCTCTAAGATTGAATGAGGAGAAGGTGATCCTTGCTCTTGTTCCAGCCCCTTTAAGATTTCCGAAGCCCGATGAAGAAGCCCAGGCGGAAGACCTGCTAATTTAGCGACGTAGATACCAAAGCTTTGACTGGCTCCCTTTTCAATAAGTCGGTAAAGAAATTGCACATCTCCATCTTTATTTTTTGTTTCAACAGTTAGGTTCTTAGCTTCTTTAAGACTTTCGGCGAGTTCAATGAGCTCATGATAGTGGGTAGCAAAAAGAGTGTAACAGGCCGTTTGATGAATAAGATGCTCTACTAAGGCCCAGGCAATACTGAGACCATCATAGGTTGAAGTACCTCGACCCACTTCATCTAAAATAACGAGGGAGTTCTTGGTGGAGTGACGGATAATTTCCGCTGTTTCTGCCATCTCTACCATAAAGGTTGATTGACCCTTGAGGATATCATCACTTGCTCCTAGACGACTAAAGAGAAAGTCACAGAGGTTAAGTTTTGCTTCAGCTGCAGGAACATAGCATCCGACTTGGGCCAGGATTTGAACGATGGCCACCTCACGCATAACGGTCGTTTTACCGGCCATGTTGGGACCAGTGATCAGTCCGAAATAACAATCCTTATCTAAATTGAGGTCATGTGGAACAAACTGATCCTTTAAAATACTCTTAATGAGTGGATGCCATGCTCTTTTTAAAGAGAGTTCTCCACCCTCCTTTAAAGTTGGCTTTTGAAAATCGTCCTGAAAGGAAATCCAGGCCAAAGATTGAAGAGAATCGAGCATAGCAATATTATCAGCGAGGTTTTGAATGGCACTATTGAGTGTGACCATTTTCTCAACAAGCTGGTTAAAGATTTCTCTTTCTAACTTTTGTAGTTTCTCTTTTGCCGTTGTGATTTCTTTTTCAAATTGATTGAGCTCTTCCGTTGTGTAGCGCTCACTATTTACTAAGGTTTGTCTTCTGTTAAAGCTCTTGGGAACTTGAGAAGTGTACGACTTTGAAATCTCGATGAAGTAACCAGCAACATTGTTGGACTTGACTCTCAGTTTGGGAATCCCAGTCTCTTCACGGTACTTTTCTTCAAGCTTTGTCAGCTCATCGGAAGCATTTTGGCTAAGCCTAGCGAGCTTATCTCTTTGTTTAGAGGCACCGGCCTTGATTAAGTTGCCCTTATCAAGTGAGGCACCGACCTCATCGTTAATTGTTTTTTGAATCTCCTCTTTTAAAGTGGAGAGTTCTTTGATTTCTTTTGGTTTTAAAGGAATAAAGAGGTTTTTCAGTTTAGATTTAACTTCTGAAAGAATTTCCTCATAAGCGCCTACTGCATAAGCAGTATTTAAAAGATCACTGGCGGTTGCCTTATTTGTGGAAACCTTAGCAAGGATTCTTTCTAAGTCGCGGACTTCACCAAGGGATTCTCTCACTTGATTGTGAAATTCGTGGTGATCAAGGAAGGTCTCAATGATTTTTTGACGATTTTCAATTTCTTCTAGTTGATAAAGAGGAGCTGTGAAGAGTTTTCTCAACTGACGAGAGCCTAGTGCTGATTGGGTTTTGTCCATATACCCTAGAAGGCTTTCTTTATAAGTCTCCCGACTTTTTGGCAGGATCTCTAAGCCCTGCAAAGTGCTCAAGGTCACTTTCATTTCGCTTTGTTCGTTGAGTAGACGAAAGGGTCTAATATGAAAAAAGCTATCTAAGTTTTGAGTAGAACAAACATAGTAACCTAAGGCGCCAATTGCCTTTAATAGTGCCTGGTGATTCTTGAGCGTTTTATCTCTCTTATAACCAGGTATGAGTTTTTCAAGATATATCTCAGTATATTTTGGATTAAAATAGTCATCGCTTAGGTAGGTTTTTAAAACACCTAAATGATCTAGCGCTTTTTCAACCTCAGGACACTCATCCCATTGACCCATGTGAGTAATGATTTCTCGAGGAGAATAGAGAAGGACTTTATTAATAAATTCTTCAACACTATGGAGTGTGGTTCCGACAAATTCGCCAGTCGTAAAATCAAGGGCGATAAAATGAATTCGTTCTTCCTCATGGGTAGACTTCTCTCGAAAGCTTGAAATCATGAAGCGCTGTTCTCGCGATTCTGTTTTATCGAGGTCAAAGGGCATACCAGGGCTTACCACTTGAGTGACAGCTCGTTTCACTATTCCTTTGGCATCTTTTGGGTCTTGGACTTGTTCGCAGATAGCGACCTTTAAACCCATATTACTTAAGCGATCAATATAAACGGCTGCTGCATGATGAGGGATTCCGGCCATGGGAATGGGAAAGTCTCCCACTTTTCCTCGATGGGTAAGGGTGATGTTGAGTTTCTTAGAGGCTTCAACAGCATCCTCAAAGAAAACTTCGTAAAAGTCGCCCATGCGAAAGAGGAGGAGGTGATCACTATAGTTTTCCTTGATTGAGCTGTATTGCTCCATCATGGGGGTGAGTTTGACCTTGGAGTCGAGAACCATCTTGAGTGTGGTGTGCGACACGACTTCTCCTTTCGTTTTTGAGGCGAGTGGGAATTATGACAAAAAGACTCAGGAAAAGGCAAGGTTGTTGCGCTGCCAAATTTTGACGTAAGGTTTTGTAAGTCCTTAAAAAGGTGAGCTTTTTTAGCCGTGACCGTGCTAGAATTCCTTCAATGCTTGCTAAAAAACAGACGGCCTTGTTTTTTCTCTTTTTATGTCTTTGCTTTGCATTGATGGTGGTCTCCTTAGTGGGGAAATGGGATGGTGGTGTCTTTCGCGATATTGATCCCAATGAAAAGCAATATAAGTCCATGCAGGAGAGCTATTTCAAGGATATTATTTATCATCTCCTTGATGAGGATGAGCCGAGTTTTCATTTAACCGCTGATGAACTCACCATTAATTCCACAATTGAGAAGATCTTCTTTATCAATCCCGTTGGCTTCACCTATACCCAAAAAAAGGAAAAGGTGAACTATAAAGGTCATCATGGCTTCTTTGATCAAAAGAAGGAATTTTTGGTTCTTGAGAAAGACACCGTGATCGATATGGGAAAAAGTGAGGGGAAGGCCGATAAGGCATCCTATGATATGCCCCAGGATCGAGTTCATTTGGTAAATAATGTGAAGACTAAGACTTTTTCTGAAGATGAGGGAGATTGGATCTATATAGATTCCAATGAGGCTTTCTTTTGGCCTGGGCTTGAGCGCAGTCGTTACGTGGGGGATGTCAATGGTCTCATTGATCGAAAGCGGGTCTATGAGGATGATATGACCTTCAGTTCCTATGAGCTTCTCCTTAATATGGTGAATTTGAAGGCCGATTTAAATGGCGATGTTGTCATGAAAAAACGGTACCTTACGGCCACAAGTCTGCGCGGAGAGATCTTTCTTGAGAACTATAATAAAAAACTCAAGTATTTTGTCCTTTATGACGATGTGAAGGTAGTAGAAAAAGTGATGCTTGATGGGAAATTTATTGAGCGGAAGTCCTTCTCAGAGAAGTTAGAGGGCATTCCGAGTGTGAATAAGATTATTCTTACGGGCTATCCCAAAGTGTATCAGCTTAGTGATGTCATCAAGGGAAATAAAATTGTCCTAAGAGAGAACACTGAAGTGGTGGAAGTAGATGATGCTAACACCAAATTTAAGGTTGAATAACGGGAAGTTATACAAAACCGAAAAGAGGAATATGGAAGGAACAACAACTGAACCTAAATTTTTAAAAGCGACGAACCTTAAAAAAACTTACGGTGAAAGAACTGTTGTGAAAGGGGTTTCTTTGGATGTCGCTCAAGGAGAAGTTGTCGGTCTACTTGGCCCAAATGGGGCTGGAAAGACGACATCTTTTTATATGATGGTCGGTCTCGTTAAAGCCGATGAGGGAACGATTGAGCTATCTGGTGACGATCTCACCAATTTTCCCATTCACATTAGAGCTTTGCGAGGCGTTGGTTATCTGCCCCAAGAAGCTTCTGTCTTTCGAGATTTAACAGTCGAAGCGAATATTTTTACGGTTCTCGAAAATCGAGAACTACCAACAGTAAAAAAGAAAAACCTTCTCAACAGCTTAATCGCTGACTTTGGATTGAATCATATTCGTGAATCTAAAGGAGGGGATTTGTCTGGGGGAGAAAGAAGACGAGTGGAGATTGCTCGTGCCTTGGCCCTTGAGCCGAAATTTATTCTTCTTGATGAGCCCTTTGCTGGTGTTGATCCGCTTGCGGTGAGTGACATCCAAGGAATTATCAGGGGGCTAAAAAAGAGAAATATTGGTGTCCTTATCACGGATCACAATGTGAGAGAAACTCTCGGCATTGTGGATAGGGCTTATATTATGAATTCAGGAGAGCTGCTAGTGAATGGTACTCCTGAGGAAATTATCAACAATGAAAGGGCACGGAAGTTCTATCTAGGTGAAGAATTTAAAATGTAACACTTTTTATAAGGTGGCCCTTTATGGCAATTAAAATTTCGCAAAACTTAAAGATGACTCAGAATCTTATGATGACGCCTCAGCTTCAGCAGGCGATTAAGCTTCTGACTCTGACTCACCTTGAGATGACGAATGTGATCGCTGAGGAAATGGTCGAGAACCCAATGCTTGAAGAGTTTGATGGCAGTAATGGGGATCAGGAGTCTGCTGAAAAAGTAGAGCGTCTTGAAATGCAAAATAAAGAAGCAACTTCTGACTCTTTTAATGAAGAAGGGCCCGTCAATAAAGATGAATTTGATTGGCAGTCTTATATTGAAACTTACAACAGCACCTCGAGTTCTCCACCGAATATGGCAACTCGGGATATGGACGACCTTCCCAATTATGAAAATATCGTCTCTCAAGGACAAACTCTCGCAGAGCATCTTGAATGGCAACTGCGCATGGAGGACCTGGGTGAAGAAGAGTTAGAATTTGCCCTTCGTATTATCCATAACATTAATGATGATGGTTACCTTTCTCTTCCTTTTGAAGAGATTGTGGCCAATACTGATCTCGATAGAGAGGATGCCGAAGAGATTTGGCAAATGGTTAAAGGGCTTGATCCTGTGGGATGTGCTTGTGAAACATTAACAGATTGCCTTCTTTCTCAAGCAAGAATTGCAGAAGAGAGAAGTCCGCTCTTAGAAAAAATAATTCGCGATCACCTCAAAGATTTGGAGGGGCGTGATTATGGAAAAATTGCCAAGTCTTTAGGAGTTGAGAGAACCCAAGTCGAAGAGACGACTGAGCTTCTTAAAAACTTTCATCCAAAGCCAGGCCGACTGATTTCTAGTGGTGACACTCATTATGTCGTCCCAGATATCTATGTGGTTCAGGTGGGTAGCGAGTTTCAAGTCAAAGTCAATGATGAAGGTGTGCCGAGACTAAAGGTCAGTCAGCTTTATCAAAAAATGCTTTCTCAAAAAGATGACAAAGAGGCTCATGACTATGTTCAAGAAAAACTAAAGAGTGCATTGTGGTTAATTAAGTCTATTCAAAATAGACAAAGAACCATTTATAAAGTTTCTCAGGCCATTGTAGCCCAGCAGCAAGACTTCTTTAAGAAGGGGCCAAAACATCTCAAACCAATGATTCTAAAAGATATTGCAAACGAAATTGGTATGCACGAATCAACCGTGTCTCGAGTTACGACTAATAAGTATATGCACACACCCATTGGTCTTTTTGAACTCAAGTACTTCTTTAATACGGGTGTTGGTGGAAAGAATGGTGGAATCGATGTTTCCAGTGAAGTCTTGAAACTTAAGATCAAAGAATTGATTGGAAATGAGAATCCTAAGAAGCCTTTATCTGATCAAAAGATTGCAACGCTTCTGAGTCGTGATGATGTGAAGGTTGCCCGTCGTACTGTTGCCAAGTATAGAGAATTACTGGGAATCCTGTCTTCTTCGAAAAGAAAGCTTAAGTAATAGGGGTTAAATGTTCGAAAAAGAACTAACCTAAAAAATGAAAGAATCCCTAAACGAGAGGTTTAGGGAATATAAGGGAGAGCATTTTATGAAAGTAACTATTTCCTTCCAGCAATTAGAGCATACTCCATCTCTCGATACGAGGATAAAGGAGAAAACTAACAAACTCAAAAAGTATATGGAGGGGAAAATTCACGCTAAGTGGAGTTGTTACGTTGAAGATCATCAGCATTATGCAGAGATTGATTTGGTTGGGCCCAAGTGCGAATTCCATGCTTCGGCTCACTCGGACAGCCTTTATAAATCCATTGATCTGGTGATTTCCAAACTAGAAAAACAAATACAAAAGAAAAATAGTAAACGAAAAAATAAAATTCATCGTAAAAATCCTCATCCTGAGATTCTTGATGTTGAGCAAGCTTGGCTCGATTACGATGAAGACAATTTTAAAGATATTGCCTAATGAGTGATGGGGGAGGCCGTATTGTGGCCTTCCTCTTTTCCTTTTTTACCACCAATCATTATCATGAAAGCCGGTAAAAAAATCAGATCAACAAGTAATGCTGCCATCAAGGTCACGGCACAGAGAATTCCAAAGTTCACATTTGGTAAGAAGTCCCCAAGGATATAAAGGCCAAAAGCTGAGCTTAATATTAATGTCGTAATGATTAGAGCGCTTCCCGTATATTCAAAAATCGTTGTTATATTTTTCTCAGTACTCCAGCCTAAGTCTTCATGTTTGTAGTAATTGGAGAGAAAATGAATGGTGTCATCCACTGCAATCCCTAAACAGACACTCGCAACCAAGGAAGTTCCTAAATTAAGATCCATGCCAAAAAGGGCCATCGTTGCGGCTCCGAAGGTTAGGGGGAGGAGGTTGGGAATGAGAGAGATAAGACCAATCTTGAGAGAACCAAAAAAGAGACTCAAACAAAGGGCGACAAAGAGCATGGCCATAAAGATAGAGCGCACAAAGGTTTCAACCACATAATCGATCATATCTTGGAAGAGATTGGCTTTCCCTGCAATTTTTAAATCAAGGCCTAGCTCTTTCGCCTTGGCCTTGATCTTATCGCGGTATATGGCCCATGCTTGGGTGTCATAGACAGTCCATAAGAGAGAGATTCTTAAAGCGCTATAATCAAGTGAGATGCGATTATTGATGTCCATTCCTGGAGGAACGCTCAAAGTGTAAAGAAAGAGGTATTGGGCCACTTCGTTTTGAGTATTAGGAATTTGATAAAAGCTCTCATCATTATTGTGGAGGACTTGATTCATCTTCTTGATGATATCTAAAACCGAGACAGTGTTATTCACCGGCTCCAGGGATCGTAACCATTGATTAAATTCTGAGACCTTTTTGAGAAATTGCGGATCTTTCGCCTTATCAACACCACCAGCATCAATGATAAGATCAGGTCCAGCACTGCCGCCCACGTGACGCTTAACCGCTTCATTGGCTATTGAAATGCTGGCGTCCTCACTAAAGTAACTGTCAGGGTCTGCGTTGGTGCGGATGTCTTTGGCCAAATAAAGACCGCCAAGTGCCAAGATAAAAGTAACTAAGACAATGGGGTAACGGTTTTTTAAAATAAAATTGTAAAAGGAGAGACTCAAATTTGACGTTTCTTTTTTCTCACTAAAAATGGGAGGGATTTTGTAATCGATCTTTAAGAGTAAAGGAATGAGAAAGAAGATCGTAAAAAGCCACGCAAGCATACACCCTAGTCCGGCGAGAAGTCCTAAATGTCTGATAGGAACAAGTTTTGTGGCCATTAAACTAAAGAGACCAATTCCAGTGGAAAATGAGGTGAGAAAGGTCGGTACGAAATTCTTCTTCACCGTATTTTCAATGGCCAAAATTTTATCCTGACCCTTTCCTCGAAATTGAAAGAAATTCACCATGATGTGTACACTATCAGCTATGCCAATCGCCACCAGGATAATGGGAAGAATAGCTAAAATGGCACTAAAGTGAATACCCAGCCAAAAACCAAGTCCAAGTGTTGCCGTCACCGTAGTGAAAACGATGACAAAGGGGAGAACCATGGCCTTGAAACTTCTAAAGACATAAAAGAGGTAGGCAATAATCAAAAGCAAAAGCAGAGGCAGGATCTTTTGTACATCACCCATCGAAACTTCTTCAAAACCATAGTTGAGTGCTGCTTTTCCTGTTAAGTAAAAGTTGAGGTCTTTAGAACTTTGGTTTTTAAGAATCTTACGCGCCTCTAGGTTAATGTCTTTGTATTTTAGAGTTTGAACATTTGAACTTACAAGATGAGCAAAAATTAGAGCGAGTTTTGCCTTTTCATCGATAAGATAGCCCTTAATTACAGGGTCGTTGGAGGCGATGAGTTTTCTCTCCTGAAGAAAACTTTTTTCAAATCGATCGCCAATAAAAGGCTCGACAATGATTTCGTCATTTTCTGAGGTAACGTAATTATAATTGGCGAGTGACTCAACTCTTATCACCTGAGGGATTTGCCAAGCAGATTCTGTGATCGATTGAATCGTTTTCATGTGCTTGGGCTCAAAAAGGTTCCCTTTCACACCCTCTTTAAGTTCAACAGCAATAACGAGAGTTTCATCATTGCCAAAGGTCTTTTCCAAGTAATTAAGAGTATCGAGTTTGGGGTCACTTTCTTCAAACCAGATGCGAACATCATTTTTTGTAGAGAATTGGGTCAATCCGGCGCTCAAGGCGAGAATAATAAGAAAGGTGATAGCCGTTGTTTTCCCACCGTGGCGCTCAATGAGAGAGAGGTAGGATTTGATGATTTTATTAACCATGGGTCGCTCGTTTCCAGTTAGTCATAGCATCTGCCAACTGGCGGTTGTTCATAAGGCGAGGCACCTTATTTTGATGGGTCATTTTGTTGATGGACTTCATGTATGAGACAAATCCACCCTTTTCAATACTGCTAATCAGTGGTGGTACTAAAACACTTCCCTCGATTAGGAGCTGATAATTGTCGCTCAAGGAGCAAAGATTCAGGTTGAGATCGCTTATAAAGAGATTCCAGTCTTGTGGTTCTTTCTCGAATTCAATAAGCCATTCATGCCTGTTACCTTGTGAGGTAATATGAGGAGCAACGGAAAAGTCATTAACTTTGGCACGGTGAGAGTCAGCGGCTTTTTGAAGAGCTTCCTCAACTTGCTCACTAATGAGGTGCTCTCCGGAGTTTGATATGAAATGCTTGGTGCGACCAGAAACCTTTAAGCGAAAGGGGGAGGTTGAAGTGAAGGTCACCGTATCTCCGAGGTCATAGGCCCAAAGTCCGGCAAGAGTGCTAATGATCATCGCATAGGGAATACCTGTCTCTACTTCAGATAGACGTATTCTCGGTGGATTTTTACTGTCAATAAGATCGAGAGGGATGAATTCGTAGAAAACCTCTCCATTTGGTACAAGGAGAAGCTCATTGCTACCTTGGCGGTCTTGAAAAGCAAAGAAGCCTTCCGTTGCACTAAAGACTTCCAAACGATGAAAGGCTCCACCAATGAGTTCTTCCATGCGGCTTTGATAGGGCCCATAGGCAACACCACCATGGGTGATAATTTCTAGGTGCGGAAAAACTTCTTTTATCGTCTTCTTTCCTGTCTTCTCTAAGATGCGCTCAAAGTAGCGAATGATCCATCCGGGAAAACCACCGACCATGCCGACATTTTGTCCGATAGATTCCTCCACCGTCTTAAGCATTTTCAAATCCCAGTCCTCTATTTTATTGGTTTCGACACTGGGGATGCGTTGCTTTTTCATAAAGCGAGGAATGTGGCGATTGAAAATTCCCGTAATCTTTCCGTAAAGAAGTCTTCCTTTTTTTTGCAACTTGGGGTTGGCAGAGAGAATGACCATTTTCTTTAAGAGAGGAGAGTAGTTCTTCGTTTCTCGTAAATAGGTTGCCGTGCAAAGGACACTTGATTTCATTCCTTTAGAGAGAGAATCTTTTGTCACCGGGATATATTTTTCTCCTGATGTTGTCCCTGAAGTTGTCGCTAAGTAAAGAGGTCTACCTGGATAAAGAACGTCCTTTTCTCCTGCCTGTATTTTATGAATATACGGAAGAAGGCGCGCATAACTATGAACGGGAACTTGGCTTACAAACTCTTCGTATGTGGTTAAAGCCTTTAGTTGATGATCTCGGCCGAAGGAGGTCTTTTCCACTTTCTTCATGAGCCTTTTAAATAGTTGTTCTTGCTCTTTTAGAGCATGACTTTCAAAGAGATCAATTTTTCGTGCCATTCGCGCGAAATAAGGTTTAAAGAATAGGTTGTTGAGGGCCTGAGTTTTCACTGGTGAGAAAGTTATCAAGGAAAAGTTCCTTTTAAAAACCCAATTTCTAACAAAGGACATCAATTTCTTACAATGTCCGGTTATTTTTCTGGTTATTTCTTACACCGATTGTCAGTTATTGGGATGAATCGTTAATTTCTCGTTAACGAATAGTTAGGAGAAACTTATGACGAAATGGATTTTACTTGCCCTGGTATTTTGCTCAGCATCATTTGCTTGTGATCATCATGGATCAGAAGGGATTACTATTGAAAATAGTCTCTGGATTGGGCCTCATGATAAGAATGCAGCTGGTATCTCAGAGAAAGAATTTAATGAAGCCATTGATGAAGTGGAATCCATCTATAAAGAGATCGTTGCTGACCATGGTGCCTCTCTTAAAATTTTTCGCAAATGGGATGATGGAACCGTCAATGCCTACGCAAAACAAGATAATAATGTTTTTGAAGTTCATATGTTTGGTGGACTTGCTCGCCACGAAACCATTACAGCAGACGGTTTTCGTCTTGTTGTTTGTCATGAGCTAGGTCATCATCTAGGCGGAGCACCAAGAAAAACTGACTGGTTTGGAAGCGTCCGTTGGGCAGCGAATGAAGGTCAAGCTGATTACTGGGGTGTCTCAAAATGTTTTAGAAAAGTGTTGGAACACAATGGCGACAGCCTAAAAGTTGTGAAAAAGATGGATGTTGATCCTGCCGTGACCAAGTCGTGCTCTGACAAATTTGCAGATGCAGAGCAGGCCGCAATTTGTGTGCGTTCGGCCCTAGCAGGGAATTCCCTATCTTCACTCTTTCATGCTCTAAGAGGGCTTACAGATCCTCTTTCTTATACAACGAAGGATCCTGCTGTTGTTAAGAGTACTTTTCATGGTCATCCTCTTCCTCAGTGTCGTCTCGATACTTACTTTGAGGCAGCTCTTTGTGACATCGACTCTTCTATTGATACAGATATGGATGATGTAAATATCGGAACATGCAATCGCACGAAAGGTGATGAAACAGGCTTGAGACCTTTATGTTGGTTCAACCCTGAACAGTATAATTAAAAGAGATAATTTCATTGGCCAGGTTCGCCTGGCCTTTGAAATCAGAAGTTTAAAAAGTTTGATTAAATCCAGCGACAATTGTTCGAGGTGAGCCAGGTCTAAGACCAAAGGGTCTTAAGCCCACTAAATAAGTATTATCAAGGATGTTGTTGACTCTGAGAAATGCTCTGCCTTTTTGATTGTATTGATAAGAAAAAGCGGTATCCACAACCCCATAAGAAGGAATAAGGCGCCTGCCCTCAGCAACAGATTGATCTGCTACCTGATCTTTCCATAACATATTTATATCCATAGCAAATTTTCTGAAACTCACGCCCGTACCAAAGCTGATCTGGTTTTGAGGCACGTAAGGCATGGGATCTCCAGCACGAATAATATTATTTTCTTCCGTTGGTCCCCAAGCAGGATTTGAGTTGGCAAAACTCGTATTAAATCGAGCAACAGTAAAGGTGTAACCAAGACGAACAGGGAATCTGAACGCACCTACAGCGAATTCATGTGAAGCAATGGACTCTAGACCAAAGATCTCTCCCGCGCCACCATTGAATTCGACATCCAGCTGGGACTCATCACATCCTTCAGCAAAGGTACAAGATCCCTTTAGGTTTTTGTAGTCGCTGTAAAAGGCAATGGCTTCCATATAAAAAGGAGCTTTGAGACGAAAACCAGCTTCATAATTGATTGCCACTTCATTCTCAATTGCTTCGCTTTGACCGGGTCCAACTAATGTAATGCCTTTGTTGACACCGCCTAATAGAACTAGATCGTTATTTACGGAGTAATTAAAGCCAATACCAGGAACAAAAACTCTTTCTGTATTGGTTTCAATAACAGGATTTTGACCTATTCCACGTGGGTCTCTACGATGATCGACTTGCTCAACACGAGCTCCGATTTTGGTAGTAAGATTACCTGTTATAATTTCATCTTCTAAAAAGAGAGCAATCGCCTCTGAGCGGTCTTTATTTTTGCTTGTGGTTTCTAGAAATACCTCATCATAAATAAGCTCTCCATCAACCATCGTTGCGGCTTGCTCAGTATGATTTCTTGCAACTTGGTCGCGATGGAGTCGTAACCCAATTTGAAGCTCATGAGCGATAGGGCCAGTGTTTAAACTTAAATCGACTTGAGATTGAACACCTTGAGAAAAGAAAGTGCGATCGTTTGAGCCGATTCTTAATCTCTCAGTATCGTCTCTTGAGTCGCGATCACCACGAAGGAGTCCAATAATATTATCTGGATCCACATCATTGTTGAGAGCTGTTCTAAAATCCTGACGGTTAAAAAGATTATTAAATTTGACCCAGTTTCTTCTCATTTGATGGTGGTAAACAGTACTTTTGGCTTTTATCCATGATGCTGGCTTAATAGAGTAGGAGCCTTGGATGGCGTAGCGCTGCCATTGAAGGTTATCGTCTTGAGAAGCAGCGTAACGTGTAAAGGCATCATTGTTAAAGTCTGCGGTTGAGGTTCCTAGATAAGTTTCGTCACTATCCTCATCTGCAAAGGAAAACTTAAATTCCAGTCTTTGATTGTATCCAGGGAGTTTTTGGCCTAGTTTCACCAAGAAATCATTTTGTTCGAAGTCAACATCCTCACCACTGGGAAGAGAGCGTAGAAGATCACCTTCTTTTCTACTTGCCTGAACGAGCCAACTGAAATTCCCTAAGGAACCTCTATTTAAAAGTACTGCTTGGTTAAAAGTGCCTCCACTCATTTCGACTTGGGTCTCCTGGGGTCCATCGAGAAGCTTTGTGACCATATTAATGGCGCCACCGACAGAGTTAGGACCATATTTTACAGAACTCGGCCCTTTGAAGACTTCCATGGAGGACATACGGTTGGTGCTTGGGAAATAGTAAGCTGCGGGGGCAGAGTAGGGTGCCGGACCCATAAGGATTCCATCTTCCATAATGGTGATTTTTTTTGAACGCACAGGATGTGCCCCTCTAACTCCAATATTGGGACGTAGGCCTAGACCGTCTTCTTCTTGAATATAAACGCCTGGAACTTTATCTAGAATACGATTCACATCCTCATAATTGAACTTTTTGAGCTCTTTTTGGTCGATAAAGTGAGCAGAACCAGGAGTGTAAAAAGCCTTTTCTTGGGAGCCGATGACATAAATAACATCATCATCACCATTTGATGGTTGTCCCAGTTTATCTTCACTAGAAGAGGGGGCGGCTAAAGAAGCCTCGCTTGTTCCTTGGGCAAAGCTTTTTACGGAAGATAATAAAAGTATAAGAAGCAAAGACTGAGTAAACATTAGTCGTTATCTCCTTGCGCCTGGGCAGGTGCTGAGAACTCTTGAAGAGCACTGAGGTAATCATTTTTGAGAAGGTCTGTGATCTTTCTCATATCCCAAACAAGAGCGCAGACTTCTTCTTCGCGGTTTTCAGAGGTGGTGACTTCACACTTTGTGCGATCAATATTTTTAAGCGCTTCCTTCAGAGTTGTTTTTTCTTTAAGAGCACGAATATTAGTGAGAAAGTTATCAACATGAGATTTCATTTGATCAGATAGTTCATCAAACTCCCGGCTTCTAAGGAGGTCGTCGAAGCCATTACCGTTAACACCAGTTTTGGGATTGATCCCAAAGAAGAGGTGACGAAAGCCTTCTACTGAAGCTTCTATGGCTTCAAAACCATAATCGGCATAGAGGTGCTCTGATTTTTCAGGACAAGAGGTATCAGGACATTTAGTTAAGGATCCGCGTACGCGAATCTCAAACCCCGCAGGATAAGCTAATTTTAAATCACTTGTGCTCTTGTATAGATGAAAAAGAGCTTGGGAAATTTTATTGGTAATTTCAAGAGGGCTTCCTTCTCCTCCTCTAAGCATAGCTGCTGTGTAATAGCCTTCTTGGGGAGACCATCTTTTGGCTAACTCATCAGCCTTTTTGACCATGTCTGAAAGTAAGTGCTTGGAGTAAGTACAGACTGTTTTTTCTCTTTCAAGAAGAGGGCGCTCAAACCATCTCACTACACGAGGGTTGGCACGAATACAGCGTGTCTTGTTAGGGTCTGCGAAATAAAGGGCTTCGAGAGTGTCTAAACCACGAATGTTATAGTTGTTAATAACATTTAAGCTTGGGAGGCGACTTGTCCCTCTAACACTTAAGAGAAATAACTGGGTATCAACGTTACACCTTGCTTCACCGTCGAAGGTGTAGAGGCTATCCATCGTCGTGTCTGAACCATCATCGACAGGTCCAAACCTCATTACATCAATTTTATGGTAAGTAGCCATGGCCTTTTTCCAATTCTCTTGAATTGGCTTACGAAGCGTTTCAAGTTGTTCTGTTTTAAGCTCTGTAAAAGCATCAAGTGAGCCACAGTGTTGGTTAATTGATTGATCTAATTCACGGATATTTTGTTTAAGTTCCTGAACCAGAGGTTCTACGACAAGAGATCCCGTATTGGCGATGAGCTTCTCAAGTGTGAATTCACCACTATTGATTTGATTAGAGCCTGAGAGCAGGAGGTCGACATTATTTACTTCTGGGGTAGTGGGAGGAACTGCTTGTTCAATATTCTTTTGAGTAAAGTCATCACAAGAAAAAAATGAGGTAAGAACGAGAGTTGTTAAAGCAAGTTTTTTCATTTTTTGTTATCCATAGTTTTCGTCGTTAGACCCTAAAGAGGGGTAGTCAAAATAACTACCCCATGGGAAATCTTAGTATTTATTGCTTACCAATTAATCACGTTATTTTGTGAGAATCCGTAAGTTTTACCTATCATGTCGCGAGCCTCTGTAAGCTTGGCAACATAGGCATCAACTTGGGCTTTTGGGGCATGGGGAAGAACTGGTTTGTCATCCATTAGCACATGAAGTTGATCAAAGGTTGCATCCGGCATGAGGGCTTTGGGGTTAAATTGAAATACAAGGGCATAGCCTTTCATTTCACCCCAAAACTTTGCCCAGCTAAGAAAATCGTATCCCCTCGTCCCATAAGCTTTATATTGCTTAAGAGTTTTGTTGATGTAGTGAATGGTCACGCCAGCAAAAGACTTTTCCCAGACAGTCAGTGCAACTTGAGCATAGGCTTCAACATAGGTTTTGTAGTTTGCTGGTCTTGTGGCAATCAACTGACGACCTTTGATGAAGGCTTCCATGATTTCTTTGGAAAGATCGAGATCACCATCTATAGCTGTAACGTCAAGACGAGGGACATTTCTGGCCGAGCCAACAATTTTTTCATCTAATAAAGAAATGAGTCCATCATTATTTGTGTCGATAGATCTCTTTTGAAAGGCATCCATGTCGTCATAGGAAAGGGCGTCGCGAGCTGCTCCGAGGTAACCAAAACCTTCGTCCCAGAAGTGCTCCATCGCCGTGTAGTTTACACCTGGCTTTTGTGGCTCATTATTATCTGCATTTAAACCTTTATTAGGACCGAGATCAGTAGAAAGGTAATCACGCGCAGCTTGTGAATAGGCAACAGCACCGTAGAGAAATTTTTGGACAAGTTGAGCGTAGTCAACACCATCAGCTGTCACAGAGGCGAGGTCAACGGGGTTTGTAGGAAGAGAGCCATTTGGTGGCGTAAAGGCTTTTCCGTTAGCAGCATTGTTAGCATAGGCTTCAAACCACAGATTCATCAACTCATCAGGGGTATTCGCTCCCTTCCAGCCATAGAGCTTGCCGCGACGAAGAGGATTATCCACTCCCGCAATTTTGCCTCTTAAGTCTTTATTGGTGCCATCAATTTCGCTGTAAAAGAATTCGTAAAGAGGCATTTGCTGATCATTCAGGTCTTTCGCTTTAATTAAGAATTCAGAATCTCCAGAGATTGCTCCTGAAACATTGCGATCCGCTGGTAAAACAGTTTTATAATCGTAGTAGCTCATGAGCATTTTCTTCGCATCAGCTGCACTACCTGGGTAAGAACCAGTTTTATAGCTATTCATGCGATCTTTAATATCTTCCATAAGAATATTTCTTATAACTTGGCCCGTGTACTTAACAGAGCTTGAACGAGTGAAGCGGCTATTAAAGTCGTAGGTGCTAGGAGCTGCATCTGTCACAGCCTTGATTTCAGCAGGAGCATTTTTTAGGGTCTCTACAGCTTGGGTGTACACATTTGCGTGGACTATGGGCGTTGCTGCCAGAGTTAGTAATGATAGGGATAATTTCATTAAATTCCTCTCTTTATTTTTGAGTTGTTAATTTAGTGTGAGAGAGTTTTAGGAGAGAAAGTTTGGTAAGTCAAACTTTTAGTTGAGCCTGAAAACTAATGTCTTAGAAATATTATATAACTGCTTTTGGTTTTCAGATAACTGCTTGAAAACCCATTGCTTTGCTGCCTCAAGTGCGGAGTTATCGAGGAGGTCATGGCCAGAACTTTGGGTCAAAAGAACTTCTTTAACTTTCCCACTGCCTTGAACAACAAGAGCGATTTTTACGGTACCAGTTATCCCTCTTCTTACGGCCAGGCGAGGAAAGTGGGGATGAACATAATTTTTAATGGCGCTTTCAAAAGCCAATACCTGTTGCTTGGGCGGTTGAGCCGGTTCTTTGACGATCTCTTCTTTCTTTATTGGTCTTACTTTTTTTCGGGATTTTTCTTTAAGAGGTTTTTTCTTAACGATCTTCTTTTGTAAGGGAGCAGGCTTTTCTAGAGGTTTTTCTTTCCTTACCTTTAATTGCACCTTAAGCGATTTTTCCATGTTTAAGGATTGAATGGCGGGAGAAAAAAGGAGAGTTTTCTTTTGATAAAAAAGGGCCGCCATATGGATCCCCAAGCTCACAACTAGGAAAATGCGAAACGCCTTTTGGGCCATGGGAATGGATGAGGATGAGGTGGCAATATTCATGTCGCGCATAATAACAATGAGGTTGATGTTTGACAATTCAAACTGTTATTAGCGTAAAAAAACTAAAGTGGCATTGGTTGTGCAACTTATTTAGGAAAAAGGCTTGAGAAGCTCTCTAAAGCCATTAATTGATGAAAAAAGTGTCTAACCACTAGACACCTGTGAGGATCTTTGAAGAAAGAACTAATAAAAATCATTCTTTTGGCCGCATTTTTCTTAAATGGATGCGGGGTAAGAGAAATTAGTGAAGTAGCCCCCAAGGTAACAACGGTATCACCAACAAGTGTGCTTATTGCTGAAGAGGGCGGCTGTGAAAAAGATATCACTCCCGAGTCCACTGAGTTTTTAACAAAGATTGAAGAGTTTTATACGACGGTAACTTTAGACATCGCTGCCATGAATCGCGAGCAGGGGCTTGGTCTGGCAACTCCTAGTTCTGTCGGGACAGGAGTCTATTTGTTTGGGACAGCTCAAAAGCCCTTGAGAATGAGTCTCCCAGTATTAAACACTAGTTTTTCCAATCTCCAGAGGGAATGGAATAAACTAAAGGAGGAAGCAGAGGAGTTGAATGACTTTTCTCGTCGGCTCAATGCTCTTTTAATTAAAGCGAGACGATTTCAAGCTCTCTCATGTCAAAGAGAGGAGTTGCAAGATAGAGCCTTTAATGATGTTCGAACCTTTCTCATCTATAAGCAAAAAAATCAAGATCCCCTTGAGTTATGCAAAGTTTTTAAGGAAGGACCAATCTGTGAAATGGAGAAATTACTATTAAAAAGAGGGGGAAATCTCAATCAATTTAAAAGAAACTATGAAGGACCTTTCTTAAGAAGGTTGGAAAATTTCTATTCCTATGAACCAACCCTGAAATTTCAATGTGTGAAAGTCGAGGATCAAGAACAAAGAACGATTATCATCCCAATTGAGTTCGACGAGATTTTCTACCGTAAAGTTCATAGTTCTTTTGGTGCACTTAATACTTTGGTCGCGAATAAATGGAGCAATGATAATCTGATAATTAAGTTTGTTCCTTATGAGAAAGAATTGCACAAACAAAGAATTAAAATTAAATGGTCTAATAGTCACCTTAGTTATGTGAAGAAAACCCAAAGGGATATTATCTATATGTCTCCCTTCTTGGGTTTTAATAGTCTTTTGCTCACTCTTGCACACGAACTGGGGCACAGTTTAGGCTTTTCAGATTGCTATCATGAGTTCTATGACAAAGAGGAAAAACAGATTATTTATTATTCATTGGATGAGACAGGGAAAAATCTAATGTGTCATCTCGATCCTCTGGCAAAGATTCCTAATGATTATATGAAAAAGATTGAGCAATCTTTGTGCTCAGATCCCTCGTTATGATTCCTATTTTTTTAGTGATCCCAAATGTTGAATCACTTGAGCCCTTGCAGCGATAAAATGCTTATGCTCTAGTAAGAGTCCCTTGCCAATATTTCTAATTTCCTCATTTTCCTTGTTTTCGACATTTTCATCAGCTGCTGCAATGGCAAAGAGGACTTCAAGGATTTTAAAACGCTCTTCTTCGCTTAAGCTCTCTCTTAATGGAAGGCAGTAAAGATGATTTTCTATTCCTGCTAAATCGACAATTTCTTCTACACAAAGCCCAGCAAGGGTTTTGGCTTCTTCTTCACTCATTGAAAACCACGTTTTTAGAGACTCATAAATTAGTGACTCTTCATTTTCACACACGTCTAGGTCGGCATTTGCCACCCTTGCCATCAAGCCGGAGAGGCACGCTGCTTTAAGATGGAAGTCTTCATCTTTTTGAGGAAAACCCATGGTAATTTTCTCATGGAGTCGGCTTGTAAAAGAAGCGGTATGAGATTTTTGTAGTGATTCTTTAAAGCGGTTCCATAAGCTCATTTGGGCTCCTAAATTGTTTGTATTTGTCTATGACAAATAATGTTAGGAAATCTCTAGTATTTTCGCAATCTTGCTAGGCGTTTAGGCTTTAGACAGCCTACCTATTAAGGTCAAATTCAGTTAAAATAGAAAAAGGTCTAAGATGTGTTTTTTAGGAGTTAGACAGCGAATGAATTTAGACGACCTTGACTTTAACATTTTTGCTCCCATCTTAAGTGGAGAAGAGGATCACGAAGAGGGCAGTGGTGTAGCTACGGTTATAAAGCCGAAAGTAAAGAAACCTCGCCTCTATAAAGTCCTTCTTCATAACGATGATTATACGACAATGGAGTTTGTCGTTTATGTTTTACAAAAACACTTTGGTAAGTCTCTCGCTGATGCCCAAGGGATTATGTTGAAAGTTCATAATGAAGGAGTAGGCATTTGTGGTGTATTCACTCACGAGGTTGCAGAAAGTAAAGTGGCTAAGGTTTCGCAAGAGGCCAAGGAAAACGGCCATCCCCTTAAGTGCAGCATAGAACCTGAGTAGAGGTAAAGTTATGATGTCAAAAAAATTAGAAGTCATTATTAATGGTGCTATCAAAAAAGCCAATGAACTCAAGCATGAGTATCTCACCCTTGAGGCTATGCTTCTTTCCATGCTCGATGATGAGCAAGTTTCTGAGGTTATTAAAAATTGTGAAGGTAAGCCAGAAGAGATTCGATCTGAGCTTGAGGAATTTCTTGAAACCAAGGAAAACTTTAGCATTTTAAGCGATAGGGAAGTCGAAGAGTTAAGCAAAAAGCAATTTGTGGATGATGAATTACGAAAACTTGCTAAAGAATCTGGAATTGTTTATCAGCCCGAGATCAGTCTTTCTCTTCAAAGAGTTATCCAACGTGCAGCTATTCATGTGCAATCTTCCGGGAAACGCCATATTAGAGGAATTAATCTTCTCGTGGCCATGTTTCAGGAAAAAGAATCCTATGCTCTTTATACTCTTCAAAAGAGAGGAATTGAGCGCTTTGATGTTGTTAAATACATCTCTCATGGCATAGATCAACCAGAGACTGCCCATGAAGAAGGTTTAGGTGCTCAAACAGAAGCACCTGCTGACTACGTGGAGACTGAAGCGAAAGGAAAAGCTCCGAAATATAAATTTTTGGAGCAATATGCCCTTAATCTTAATGAGCTTGCTTCAAAACAAAAAATAGATCCCGTTATTGGTAGGGAAGACGAGATACGCAGGATTATTCAGGTTCTTTGTCGCCGTAGGAAAAACAACCCTCTCCTTGTTGGGGAAGCTGGGGTAGGTAAAACAGCAATTGCTGAGGGACTTGCCTATTGTATCGACCAGGGAGAAGTTCCCGAAGTCCTAGAGGAGACGACAGTTTATAGTCTCGATATGGCTTCATTATTGGCGGGGGCAAAGTTTAGAGGTGACTTTGAGCAAAGGCTTAAAGGGGTCGTTAAAGACCTCACCGCTTTAGGGGAAATAGGAAAGCAGCCTATTCTTTTCATCGATGAGATTCATACAGTCATGGGAGCTGGAGCGACTGCTGGTGGTAGTATGGATGCTTCAAATCTCCTCAAGCCATCTTTAACTTCTGGAAGAATTCGTGTTCTTGGCTCTACAACTTATGAGGAATACCGAAAATTTATTGAAAAGGATTCTGCATTTAGCCGTCGATTTCAAAAAATTGATGTTGAAGAGCCCTCTCTTGAGGACACTTTTAAGATTTTACAAGGTTTAAGGCCTAAATTTGAAGAGCATCATGGGGTTAAGTACTCAAACAGTGTCTTAAGGGCAGCGGTTGACCTCTCAAGTCGTTATATTACGGACAGAAAGAACCCTGATAAGGCCATTGATGTTATCGATGAAGCAGGGGCTTACACCCAATTACTGGCCAATAAGCGCTCCAAAATCACTAAGAAGGATGTTGAAGGAATTGTGGCCAAGCTGGCAAAGGTTCCTAAACTCAATGTAGCTGGCGATGAAAAACAAAAGCTAAAGGATCTCAAAAAGAATCTTTTGATGACTATTTATGGTCAAGATCAGGCGGTTCAAAAAGTGGCAGATGCTATTTTACTGTCTAGAAGTGGACTTGGGACTGAAGAAAAACCAATGGCAAGTTTCCTCTTCAGTGGCCCAACAGGGGTCGGTAAAACTGAATTAGCCCGTCAACTCGCTTTTAATCTCGATAGCCATCTTGAAAGAATTGATATGTCTGAGTATATGGAAAAACATGCTGTCAGCAAGCTCTTGGGAGCCCCTCCCGGATATGTTGGATATGACCAAGGTGGTCTTTTAACGGATGCTATTAAGAAAAATCCTCATTGTATCCTCTTATTAGACGAGATTGAAAAGGCCCATCCAGATATTTATAACGTTCTATTACAAGTTATGGATAACGGCCGATTGACTGATAGTCAGGGGCGAACCACGGACTTTAGAAATGTCGTCATTATTATGACAACTAATGCTGGAGCTAAAGAAATGGAAGGTGGTTCGATCGGACTATCTGGTATGATGGCTAAAGAGGCAACTCATAAGCGCGATCAAGCTATTAAGAACTTTTTTACGCCTGAGTTTAGAAATAGACTTGATGGAATTGTTCATTTCAATAGGCTAGGAACGGATTTCATCATCCGAATAGTGGATAAGTTTTTAACAGAACTTGAAGCAAAATTAGCTAAAAAGAATGTTCATCTTGATGTTGATGATGAAGTGAAGGAATGGATGGCCGAAACGGGATATGATCCCAAAATGGGTGCTAGACCCTTGTCGAGAATGGTCGATATTCACATCAAGAAACCCCTCTCCCACGAAATTCTCTTTGGAGAGTTAGAAAAAGGTGGAAGTGTTAGAGTAAAACTTGTGGATAAAGATGGTGAAAACCCTCTTGGTTTTGAGTTTCATACTGAAAAGCAGCTAGAGCCCGTATAGTGTCATCTAAATAGACTTGTTTTTTTTAAGAAACCTCCCTTTTGGGAGGTTTTTTTTTATCTAAATGGATAAAAGAGGCTGATAAAAGTGTCACTTTTTTCCCAAAAAAGAGATAAAACTCCACTAAAACAACGTAAAAAGACACCTTTTTTTAAAAAAAAGAACAGCCTTTTCAAGATAAAAAAACACTTAATTAGTGTAAAAAAATTCCTTTTTCCAAAACTTTTTTTATTCTTTGAAAATGAATGAATGACCAGTATTAAAGGGCTTGTCGAAAGTTTGAGCCCCGGTCGTTTTAGAAAAAACTTTAATTATAATTAAAGAATGTTTTTGATTGTGGCGAAAAAGACTTAAGCCCTAAGACAGGAATATGGTGACATTTTTGTTTGCGTTAAAACAAATTTGTGTTTATTCTTTTAATAGGTATTACAACCAGGAGGACGTCAAATGGCTGTTAGAAAAAAAGCTACAAAAAAGAAAGTAGCAAAAAAAGCAACGAAGAAGAAGGTAGCTAAGAAAAAAGCTACTAAGAAGAAAGTAGCTAAGAAAAAAGCTACTAAGAAGAAAGTAGCTAAGAAAAAGGCAACTAAGAAGAAAACTGCCAAGAAAAAAGCTACTAAAAAGAAAGCTACAAAGAAAAAAGTAGCTAAGAAAGCTACTAAAAAGAAAGTAGCTAAGAAAAAAGCTACAAAAAAGAAAGTAGCTAAGAAAAAGAAGTAATCTACACCTTAGAGTGAGATGAAATTGAGGCCTCCCGTTTGGGAGGCCTTTTTTTTTAAGGCGTTATCGGCAGGAAAGCCGATAATGCCGCGAAACCCAGGCGAGGGCAGGAGCCCGAGATCGGGTAAGCTTCGCAAAATTCTAAAATTCAAAACTTTACCGACTCTTAGAATTTGTAGGAAACTCTCTTGTAAAGCTTTAAGTAATTTCAGTGACTTAGAGGTCTGCTTTGAGCTTAAATGGCAGGAGAGGGCCTCTCGCCTATTTTCCATTTTGATTTGGGCCTATGGGAGACCTAGGAAAGATTTTAGAAAGGCTGAGAATGGCGATGAGAAAGTTGCCAAGAATACTCAGCCTTGTTAGTTTGTAGCGCATTAAGCTACGATTATTTCGTCGTTATAAACCTTTTCAATGGAGATTCTTTATGACGGCTTCGACAGGACTTGGCTCCCGCAATAGTGAGCTACCTCAAGAGCAATGGGTTGTTGACCCAGAAACCGGAAAGAAAACAGTAAAAGTCGGGGATTTAGAATTCCCTGAACGAAAAGTATGGATGCATACCTTTGGTTGTCAGATGAATTATCATGACACGGAAAGAGTGCTTTCTCATCTTGAAGGCTTGAACTTTAAGAAGACCGACAAGCAAGATGAAGCTGACTTGGTTCTTTTTAATACTTGTGCCATTCGTGATCTTTCAAATCAGAAGTTCTATTCCAAGCTGGGAGACACTCAGCACCTAAAAAAGAAAAACCCTAATGTAAAAGTTGGTGTTGGTGGATGCGTGGCCCAGACAGAAGGGAAGGAGCTTATAAAGAAATATAATCACCTCGACTTCTCCTTTGGAACTGATGTCATCGATACCATCAATGAACTCGTCTATAGAAGTTATGCCGGTGAAGATCCCTTTGCGATAAATACTTGGGACAGGTCTCAAAACTTTTCTATCGAAACGAAGGTCACTCATGGTTCACCCCAAGCTTTCGTGAATATCATCAAGGGTTGTAATAAAGTTTGTAGCTACTGCATCGTTCCTTTCACAAGAGGAAAAGAGAAATCACGTCGTCTCAAGGAAGTCGTCGATGATGTGAGAAAGCTGGTTGAATATCAAGGAATTCAAGAAGTGACTCTTCTCGGTCAAAACGTGAATTCCTATGGGAAAGAAAATGGTGAATCTCTCGGACAATTGATTACAGAACTAGATAAGATCGATGGCCTTGAACTCATTCGCTACACAACCAGTCACCCGTATGATGTTAGTGATGAGCTTATTGCCGTTCATGGGGAGGCGAAAAAACTTTCTCGTCACCTTCATTTACCTGTTCAATCTGGTTCAACAAGTTGTCTCAAAAGAATGAGAAGAGAATACACCGTTGAACATTATCTCGGGCTTTTGGAAAAATTAAGAAAATCAAATCCCAATATTGTTTTAAGTACTGATATCATTGCTGGCTTTGTGAATGAGACTGAGGAAGAGCATCAAGCTACCTTAGATCTCTTAACTAAGGCCCAGTATGATTTTATCTATTCCTACGCTTATTCGATGAGGGCGAAAACTAGGGCCTCACGTATGGAGGATAACTTAACGGATGATATCCGTGGTGCGAGATTGAGAGAAATTCAATCTCACCAAACTAAAATCCAAGAAAAGATTCGTCAAACACTCGTTGGAAAGCGCTTTACTGTGCTTGTTGATGGTCATGGTTTTAAAGGTGGTATAAAAAAGTGGAAAGGTCGCACCAATTGTATGCGGATTGTTCACTTTGAGCCAGAAACTCCAGAGCAAGATCTCCAATGGCATTGGGTTGATGTCGAGGTAACTTCTGCTACGGCTTTTTCCTGTCAGGGCGTGATCAAAAAGGTTCATGGTCGCCGTATGAGCCCTGATATCACAAGATATTAAGTAAAATCAGCCAGTTAGAAGAGAAAGGGAGGTAAAAACCTCCCTTTTTTTATGCCTGATTTCAGATCGCGGTAATATGAAAGAGATGATGAAGAGAATGATCCTCTTTTTTTTGGCCGCCACTTTTTGCTCACCATGCTTCGCTTTGGTCGAATTGAACGGTGAATACGGCTTTAGCACCCAAAAATATGGAAGTGACCGCAGTAACGAGATTAACTCCACAACCTTTGGAGGAGCGATCGCTCTTTATCTCTTTGACACTACAGCGATTGAAGTCAATTACTCCCAGACAGAAACCCTGACGACAGAAAATAATACAATTTCTATCGATTCAACCTTTGATCTCATCTCTCAAGAGAATAATGTTTTGGTTTATTCTTATGGCGTTGGAATTAGACAGGCTTTTGCCTCTCGTAAAGCCCGCTTTCGTCCCAGTATTAGCTTAGGCTATGCCAGGCAGTTTATTAGGGACACAACGAGGGCGAGCTTTCGCAATAATACGACTGGAGCTATTTTTGATGTTAGTGAGTCTCCCACGAAATTAAGAGATGATTCCGTTTTTGGCAGCTTTAACATAGAATTGAGGCTGACTCAGAGGTTGTCTCTTCGTGGATCAGTAAAAACTATCTTTAGGGCCTTTGAGTTTGATAGAGCACAGGATAATTTGCGCTACCTCATAGGCTTCTCATGGTTCTTATAAAACCTCTTTTCTTAATCTCCCTTATTTGCCTCTCAAGTTGTGCCAAAATGGGTTATCTTTGGAATCAAGGCTGGGGTCAAATGTCGTTACTCTCTAGGGCGAGAGATAACCAAGAGGTGCTTAAAGATCCCAATGTCTCTGCTGCAGATAAATTAAAAATTAAGAGGGTAGAAGAGTTTAAAAGCTACTTTTTCACTTACTGGAAGCGTAAACCTAGTGGGATATACAGTGAGACAACGTTTTTGGACCAAGAAGCTGTCACCTACCTGGTAATTGCCTCGCCTTATGTTGAAGTGAAGGCGATTGATCACTGCTTTCCCTTTATGGGGTGTTTTCCTTATTTAGGATTCTTTTCACAAGAAAAAGCCCAGCGCTTTGCCAAGGGACTCCAAGAAGATAGTTATGAGACATATGTAAGGCCTGTTTATGCTTATTCAACCTTGGGCTACTTTGAGGATAAGATTCTATCGAGCTTTTTTTATTATGATGATTATCAATTAGCGGAGCTAGTATTTCATGAGCTTTTTCACACTATATTTTTTATTAAGAATGAAGTTTCTTTGAATGAAGCACTAGCGACGCATTTTTCCCGTTTAATGGCCTTTGAGTATTTTAACCTAACAAAGAACAAGATAGAGGCTAAAAAGGCTGAGAGGGCTAAATCTGTGGCCCTAAACCGACTCTTTTCTCAAGAGATTAAAAAATACAACGAGTTTTTAAAGAAATCGAATGTGAAGACACCAAAAGAGATCAAAAAACTGAGAAAAGACTATCTTAAGAAAAAACTTTTGGTGCGCATGAAAGAAAAATGTGAAGAATTGGCCGTCAAAAGATGTTTTCCTCTAGAAAAAGAATGGAATCACGCCTCGCTAGCAGCTTTTATGACCTACGAGAGTAAGGGAGAAGAGCTTGAGAGTTTGCAAAGGGAAAAAGGCTTAAGCACGAGAGAGTTTTTCGCTTTTTTATCCAAAAATTACGAAGAGTATGAGGAACTAGATGTGGAAGAGAAATTTTCAAAATGGCTCTTTCATAAGAAATAAAGTGGTGCCATAATCGCTTTATGACCTCAAAGCTTGCTGTGCACATCCTATTTATTGATCCACTAGAGAAATTAAGTCTCAAAAAGGATAGTTCTCTGCAGTTGGCCTTAAGCCTTCAGGAGAGAGGTTATGAGGTCTATCTTTTGTTCGAAAAGGACTTCTATTTCGATAATAGCGATAAGCCTATGCTTAAAGTTTATAGCTTTAAGGGCTCTTTTTTAGAGGATGGTTGCTATCTTAAAGATTTTTTCGTTCTCAAAGAGAGTTGGCAGTCCTTGGATAGCTCTTCAGTTCTTCATATGCGTATTGACCCTCCTTTTGATAGTCGATATTTGCGATATTTGTGGATGCTTAAAGCACTTCAAGATAGTTTTGGTGTCATTGTTCTTAATGATCCTCAAGGGGTCGCTGGTCACAATGAGAAAATGATTTGCTATCAGCTTCAAAATTCTGCTCAAACTTATGTTGGAAGTTCCATTGATGGCTTTCTTAAGTTTTTTCGCCTTCTAAAGAGAGATAAAGATTTTGAAGGTCTCATTTTAAAGCCTTTGGATCTTTATCAAGGTATTGGTGTTGAAAAAATTGATAAGGATAAAGAAGAGCCTGAAGTCCTGAGGATATTTCAGGAAAAACTTGTGGCCTATAGCGGACCTGTTGTCGCCCAGCCTTTTCTTAAAGAAGTTTATTCAGGAGAACTTCGCTCCATTTTTTTCAATGGTAAGCACCTAGGAACGATTATAAAGAAACCACCGCAAGGGGAGTTCCTCGCAAATATTGCAAGAGGGGCAAAGTTTGAAAAAGTGGATCTCGATGAAAAAGTATTAAAAGAGTGTGAACGAATGTCTCATGAGTTTTCTCAAAAAGGAGTTCCTTGGATTGCTTTTGATATCTTAGGTGACACAATCCAAGAGGCAAACCTCACTTGTCCAGGGCTCTTGGTAGAGGTTTCGAAAGCTCATGAAAAGAATTTGGCTTTTGATCTTATTGAAGAATTAGAAAGCTATTTAAGTTCCTAATTTGCTCTAGGTCCTGGTAGATCTTTAGTTCCGTCTGTTGCTAATTGAATTTCGACCTCAAAGCATTCAGTGAGCCAGACCCTGTCATATGGACATAGACCAAGGGCCTCACCTGTTTCATATGTATACTGTGATCCGCTCGCCTGATGACTAATGCAACTGTAGTCCCATTCAACATTGAGAAGTTCAATAATTAGTGGATCTGAAGTAATTGGAAAAAGGCCTTCAAATTCATAAACCCTTGATGGGCAATCAACTGGAACATCTCTAAATTGATGATAGGCCCCTATTCCAGAAGTGGTAACTGAACGTACATTAACGCCAATATTCATCTTTTTGAAAGGACTACTGGTGTAGTCACAACTTATGCCTCGACTGTCAGTTCCACGGTTTGTTCTACGAGGTATTACCCTGATACTAAAACGATCATCAGTATAGAAAATATTTTGATTGAAAGTTGAAGGGAGGTCACTAGCAGTACTAAAGGCAATTTCCCATGAGTTTTTACCATGCATTACTGCTGGAGGGCTGTTAAGTCTGTAGTAGTTAAGAGACTGTCCAGCATCTGCGATGCCTGGTTCGCTTGGAGAGCCGTAGGGACAACTGCTTGAGCTTCCGCCGGAAGTTGATCCGCTGGTCGAGCTTCCCGTTGTTGAGCCTGAAGTAGTTCCGATGGGATTCGTGACATTTCCAGAGTTGTTACTGCCTTTGCTGGCAGTTTTATCCGAACATCCACTGAGTGCGAATCCTAAAAGAAGCACAAAACTAGTTGATAAAATGACTCTTGCCTTTTTCATGTTCTAATCCTTATTAGTCAGGCTTTTACTGTAAACTTATCGGCTATCGTCAAGATTTCTTAAACTTTGCTAAGTTATTGTTAATTCGAAGAGATGGAACTTGTCTTCTATGGGTCTTAAAGCATAAAATAATACTGTGGAAAATGATCTAGAAGCCCTGGAAGGCTTAGCACTCAAAAATTATCCTTTGGCATTTGCTCTCTTTCCTGATGAACTTATGGCGACGCAATTGCTTATTGATACCGTAAGTAAGTATGTGAGAGTTATTCAATCTGCGGAAGATCTTCATGATGAGAGGCGTGAGATTCGATTTCTACGAAACCTCATGGGGTTGGCCCAATTGAGAGGAAGTCATTTTCAACAAGGTAAAAAAGAGGAAGCGTTTTATTCTCTCGACATTAAGAAGCGGGCAATCCTCTTCTTAAGGGAGAAAAGAGGTTTTTCTCTTCTTCAAATTTCAGAAATTCTAGAGACTAGTACAGATGATACCTATCGCCTTTTAAATCGCGCTCGTGAGGTGATTCTTTGAAAAGCTCTTATCTTTATTCACCAGAAAACAAAGACCTCTATCAAGATACTCTCAATGAGTATAATCAAAAAAAATGTGTTTTCTCCCGCAATCTGATTGCCCTGTTAGAAACGGCAAGCCTTAAACAAGGCCCTTTTTATCAAAAGCATATAAAGGAATGTAGTATTTGTCAGAAGATGGCCCAAGAGTTTTCTGAAAAAGAAAAGCTTATCAAAGCGGCCATTCCTGTCGCTCGTACACCTAATGATCTTGGGGAAAATATTAAAGCGGACTTAAAAGAGGCCCTAGGTTACTTAGAAAAGAAGTCTCGACCGGCTCCACGGTGGTCAAGAGAATTAGCAAAAGATGCTCTTAAAGACTTTTTTATCACTATGCCGAAAAGCCAAAGTTTTCTCAAGGGAGTCATTCTGGCTTTTGGGCTATGGGGCGCTTTAAAACTCTTACTTTATTGATTAATTCTTAATTGGTAATAAATCGTAAATTGTTCTTTATTTTCTATTATCGCTTTGGGTGGATTAGGAAGAGATCTAATTTCTCTAAGAGTCGTTTCAAAGAGCTCGTGGATATCATCGTTATGCGAGCTTCGAAGAATTTTAATTCTTAAAATATTTCCTTCTCTATCAAAATCAATTTTTCCCGTAAGAAGGTGACGTTCTGTACGCATTGCTGTTTGAACTTGAGGAGTGTTTAGTACTTTAGAGTGGTAAGAAGAGAGAAAAGCATTCACGTAACTTAAAAAAGTTCTCTTTTGAAAGCTGTAAAAAATCTTTTCCACGGAGTTAAGCTCATCCTCTGAAACCCCTTCTGGTGGCTCAAAATGGAGGTTAAATCCCGTTCTCTTAAGGACATCTGCCTGAGAGGACTGAGTGCTTAGGTTTTTCAGCATCTCTTGGCGAAGTCCTTCCTGTCGAGCAAAGTTCTGCATGGCCTCTTTGCTTCTTAGTGCAGTAAGAGGGATACCGCTTTCTGCAGCTTTGATTTCTTTTTTGATAATCGGCTCTTTTTCCTTTTTTTCCTGGACCCTTGGGGGCTCTCTTAATTTGGAAATTTCTTTGAGGGACTTAGGGTCAATTTTGGTTTGCAGATTTCTTAAAGAGAGTCCCTTAGCTCCAGCAGGTCTTTGGCTTTTTTTATTCTTTCCCATGTCTCCACGTGGGGTTTTGATGCTAAAGTTTTTCTTTCCATTTTTGACTCCTACAACTCTGTATTTTTTCAGCTCTTCCTGACTGATACGCTCAACTTCAATGGATCTGTCTCTTACATCTCCTCTTTGGGCGGGAAAATATCCATTATTTGTTAAAAAATTAATGAGGATGATTAAGCCTAGAAAGAGGGCATGAACCAGGAAACTGTGAATGGATGCGGTTGCAAGTCTTTTAGTTTCAGTCACATAGAAAGCCTATCACGTCCCAATAGATTGTCACTAGCCTAATACTTGGGCAAAAGGGACAAATATTCCCTGACTTGACTAAAATGGCGCTCCTTGTAAACATAATTTAGGGGCGTTTTATGCCCAACATTCACTATATAAGAAGGTGGAAACCATGAAGGTTAACCTAAAGTCGCTAATTCACGGAAGATCTAAGGCTTTATCTATGTTGAGTCTCTTTGCTCTCATAGGCTTAAGTAGCGCACTTCAACACTTCTCGAGTCAGACGAGTAGAGTCTTGGCCCTTCAAGATGGTTTACAAACCTGTTTCACCAGAGTTCACAATACTTATACGGCCCGACTCATTGGGAGCGGCTCTGAATATCTCACAAATAACTTTGTCCAAACCACTGAAGAGTGCATGGGTGAGGTTATTCGTGTTTATGAAAATTTGAACCTCGCTAATAATATGATTCTTGATGATTTAAATGCGATTGCTAAAGACCTTTCTTGGTTTCATCAAAAGGCCGTCGCTACTGCAGGTGGTGATGGACTCTTTGAAGGCAACCCAGAAAATGTTCTTCTTTCTACGCTAGGGGCACGTTACGAAAAACTTGAAATCAAAAAAGAAGAAGTGAATCAAGGGTTGATTAACGCCAAGACAATGATTACAGGTAGAAAAACGAATTTTGCTTTTCTCTTTTATGGCGTCGCTGCCATTGTGCCTTTGCTTTTAGCCTTTGAGTATTTTCAAAGAAGAAGAAAAGAAGAAGTTCTTGAAAAGAGTGAAAAAGAAGCGAAAGAGTTACTTAAAGAGGGGATTCAAGACTCTCACAAAGTCCACGATCTTGTGGTCGGTACACTCTCTGCCATGGGTCTTTATCATGTCGTTAAAGTTTTTGAGATCAACAGGGTTACAACGCTTCAAGAGGGTAAGCCTTCACCTGATGTAAAAGAGAAGGCCTCTAAAGAGGTTAGGAATCAGAAAACAAAGTTGGAAGACACTGCTGGTAAACCAGTCATGGTTGCCACCAAAAATGCTAACGCGCGCGAGGATCAGGTTAACAAAATTTGGAGTCAACCTGAAAGAAAGACTAAAGAACTTCCTGAGCGGGAATCTTTTGAGCTTGAGGATGCAATTACTAATGTGATTGATCATATTTCATCGAAAATTTTCACACTTGGTATTAAATTAGACATTAAGACTGAACCAGTAAAAGTTTATGGTGAAAGAGAACCCATTGAGCAGGCTTTTTATAATTTACTGATTAATGCTATTGATAATTATAACTTTGATGATCCCCATAAATTTTTAAGTATTACAACGAGAAAACTTGGTAGTACTGTCCTCGTTGATTTCTTCGATTCTGGAAATCAATACAGTCTAGAGTTTTTGAGACAAGTTAAGGGGCTCATTGAAACAGAAGAGGAAAATGTAGATCTTTCAGTGGCTCAAGGACTCATAGAGGAACAAGAATCCAAAATCTCATTTGAAAATGTTGCCAATGAGGATGGAAAACTTGTGGGGAGAAAGGTTCAGGTTGTTCTTCAAGCAGCGAGAACTCAAACGGAAAAAAAATCAAAGAGAAAACTTGCGAGTGTTGAAAAAACGACCAAGAGAGAGCTCCTCAAAAAAATAAAAGAAAAACAAGTTTAATGAATCAAAAAAAGACTTTACTTTAAAAAAGTCTCTTTTTGTGCTCTTTGTAAGCACTTTCCGGCAAGAGGGTGCGCAAGAAGTTTTGAAATGAATGGTGGCCAAAGTTGCTATGGCATAGATAGGTCATAAGTTCTTTATATTTTGGATCATTTCTTAGAAGAAAGTCTTCATAGAGAATATCCCCGAGGTAAAAGCCTATCTTGCGGGCACTTTCATAAGCATGAATGAGGGATTTCGTCTCAAAGTTTTGAATAAGAGGCTTTGAGCCATCGCATTCTATAATGTTAAGAGTTGTTTTAAGAATTTTCCTATGCTCTTTGTTTTCTGGGGTATCTTCTTCTTTTAATCTCTCTTTAAAATCGCGGTAACGATCACACTTTCTAAATGGATTAATGACCTTACTTGAAAGATAGCCCATTGTGTTTTGTTTAACCATTAAGATGAACTTTTCAGTGAGAGGATTTTCCATAAAGACATTTTCATAATTAATGTCGTTTTTTCTAATGGTGATATCTTGGAGATGGAGACCACAAAGAAAACTCATGCGATTTATGGAATAAGAGGAGCAATAATAATTATTAGAAAAAGGGATACGAAAAACGCGTCCACTAGAAACGAGTCCTTTGAGGAAGTTACTCAGAGTTGCTTTGGGGACTCTTCCAATTTTGTCGAGAACAAGACTTAAGTTTTGATGTTCATAGAGGTTAAAGTCCTCTAGCTCTTCTTCTGTGGCATCAAACTCTAGCGCTCCTTTAATCTTGCGACATAAGAAAATAAAGTTTTCTGGTACGTTAGAGTGAAGGTTGAGAACTCCCGTATCAAGAATGTAGTCGTGAAGATCAAATTCTGGATCATCCGAAAGGTTTTCATACCAATAAATGATACTCTCGTATTTAATCCATGGAGGTGACGTTTGAAGGCTGAATTCTCTGGGCGAGAACTTTACGATATGATTATGTTTTTCGATATCAAGTTCATGAATCTTCCAATACACCTCGTCTAGGTTTTGGTGAATGATGGTATCTTGATAGTGAGCAAGAATGGGGGTGACTGCTTTTCTCAGTTTAGCCGGTAATTTATTGGGGACTATATGAAGTTCACCAATGAGTACAAGAAGCCTCTCTTGAGGATTTTTTAGAACAAAGTTTTTGAGTACTTCTGCCGCCCTCTCATCTCTTTGATCTAAATTTCCTCTACTATTGATAGCGATAATGGATAATTTGTGAGCACGGGCCATCTCAAAGAAAGGCCTGTAATAAGTCCAAGGGAAGCGCCAGGTATCGTGATAATTAATTGCTTCTAGGAACTCTAATTCTGTAATTTGACGATTGAGGTATTGCTCAATAACTATCTGATGATCTTCATGAACAAGTTCAACGCCCAGGCAAAACTTCTTCTTCTGCTTAATAAGCTCCCTTGTTAGCCTTTCTAGGTTTCGTGAGTTTTGGTCAAAAGAATGAAAGTCTCCAAGAAAAACAACATGAGAGCTTCTTATTGATTGAAAAAGTTCTTCTGTAGTAGAAGGACTAAAGTCTCTGCGAGCATATTTCCTTTGATTTCTCTCATAGCTTTTAAGTTCTTTAGATACTTCACCTTCAAGGGCCTTGGCCCTCTTTCTAAGACTTTTATAGATAGAGTGGTGAAGTTCCCAGACTTTCTCTCTGTCAGACATATTTCTATTTTAGACAATTTTAGGAATTAAGAGGGATTTTTATACTTGAGTGAGTTGCTTGGTAAACTCTTCTTTTATGAGATTTTGGATAAGGCCTTCTATTTCATCCATGTGAGAACGAGAGTTTTCAAGTTGTGAGAAAAGGGCTTTTAGATCAGATGCTTTAGGAATGTAAAGGTTTTGCAATAGGCTTAAGAGAGATTGTCCTTTCGCTTGAGACAGAATGAATTCAATGAATTTTAATAGCTCTTTCTCACCATAGAATTGAATAAGGAGAGATGATTGAGCATAGATATCTAGGCAATTTTCTTTGTCTTGTGAAAACCTCGCTTCAGAGAAAGGTTTGTCGAGGTCTTCCTTGCTTTCAATCAAAAGTTCCGTGTAAATTTCTTCATTAGGGTAAATACAAGTTGTTTCAAGTTCACCTAGAGACTTGAGAATCAAGGGGTTTTGAAAATCAACACCTTTGATTTCCGTTTCGCTATTTGTCTCTTTAAATCTTTTTAGGCCCATATCCACGTGTACTAGCAGACTCAGGTAAGCCCATACCGATTGAGATTTTAGGAGGGAGAGTTCTTTTAGCTCTTCTTTGACGAGGTTGTTGATTGCACTTGGGTCTGATTCAAGAAAGCTATGAGCAGTAATAGATAAGAGCTTTGATTCCTTAAATTGGCTTTGCTCAATATTGATGCCTTCTCCAAAAAAGCGAGGAACGAGGAGAGACCTAAGGCGACCTTTAAGTTTACTTGGTCCTCCTCTGAGGCAGATCTGAACGATTTGTTGACCTAGAGGGCAATCAAAAAAAGCACGTAAAAGATTGTGGTTGAAATTGGAGATCTTTTGAGTGATCGCATAGTAAGAAAAGTAGGCTTCACCATACTCTTGTCGTTTAGCCGAGTAAGCAGAGCTGGGGCAAATTTCAACTTGTGGGTAAAGATTTTCACGATGGTCAACAATGAGTATTTGATGGCTTCCATTGCGAGGAGATTGATCTGCACTACCTAATAAGCGCCGTTTTAAATCGAGTCTATTAGGGGCGTCGAGATCATCAATATGAAAGTATGTTTCAAAAGGAACACAGTTTACAGTAAGGTTTTTAAAGAACCTAGGATGGGTTACTTGATCTTTTTCTCCAGTGAGTGAGCTAAGAAGTTTTCCTTCCACAATAGCATCTTGATGAAATTCAAGAGTCAGTTTGTGCTCTAGAATTTTATGGTACATCGAGGTGGAGAAAGAGGACTTCGTCTTAAAAAAATCATAGAGACCGGTGACCAGAGATTCAAAGTGAGAAAATTGGCTTAAGGTTCCAGAAGTCCTAAATGTGAGACAAGGCTCCTGAAGAATATTATCTTGTGAATTTGGTGTTAAATTCAAGAGGTTTAAGGTTGAAGCCGTTCTCTTTTTCAATATATAAAGATAATTAGCGACCTCGCCCTTGCCTTTGAGCTTTTCAAAGTTAAAAAGGCACTCCACTTTAAAGTCTCTTAAGAGAGTCGCCACTTTTTTGGACTGACTGGGGACAAAGAGCTTTTGATTGGTGAGAACGATCAGATGACCATTATCTAGTAGTTTCTCTTTTTGAGAGTTAATTTTATTGATAAGAAAATGATGGGGGTTTTTCTTAGGCAACTTTCCAATATTGAGAACAATGCGATCATACGCTAGCTCTCTACTATTAAAGAGATTGAATTGACCAGCCCCTTGATCTTTTTGTTTGCGATACTTCTCTTTGGTGATTCGGCTAAGAAGTTCTTTAACATTCAAGTTTTTATCGTGAGCGAAGTTTACAAGAAAAGTGAGAAATTGTAGCTCTTGGGCCAATCGGACAAAGCACTCAGCCGCTTGGTCATTACTCGTAAACTCTGGACAAAGAACCTCTGACCACGCTTGATTTAGGTTAGATTCTTGAGCCAACCAATGACTTTGACTAAGAGACTCAACATTGTCTCCAGTGAAAAGAGTGCTAAGGACTTCTGGTTTTAAAATATAGTTCTTTCGAGGGTAGCTAAAGTTTTCATATTCTTTCCATTGAGGAAAGAAAATAAGAAGCTCATTAATGAGGCGACCAAAAGAACGGTGAGAAAGAGCATGACTATAGTCTTTATCCTCAAAACTTAATAAAGAGGGGTCTCTCTCTGCACTCCGAAAGCTATTGATCTTCATTATCTGAGCAATGGAGAGGTCTTTAAAATAAGGAATACTTTTTTCAATGGAAGAGATAAGGTTATGCGTTGGTCTGTACCAGGTGTATTGATTGATTTTAAAAGCTTCGCAAGAGATCTCTGATTGAGAACCTTTTCTAAAAAGCTGATGAGTGAAGCTCGTAGGGTTGATGAGATGATTCTCGTTGTATTCAAATTGAATAGCGTGAGAGTAGGTTATTAAAAACTTAAGGCGCAGGAGAAAGTTGGTCGCCACTCGAAAAGAATATAGGTCACAAAAAGTATCAAGCTCCTTCACAAAAAGACTATGAGGGTTTTTTAATTCTCTCCAAAAAACATCACCCTTTTTTAGCTCATCAAGTTCGTCTTTAACTTTAAGAGAGCGTAAATAGCTGACAAATTCATTGTGAATGGCCAGGGAGAGGCTTCTTGGAAAGTTTTCATGAGCTTTAAAGCACTGCTTGGCGTCTTCCCAAAGCTTCTCTTGCAATTTTTTTATGCTGAGAGCGGACTTTGAGAAAAGTGAACCACCTGACCAGCCCGGAATAAAGTATCGATCAGGCCTGAAGGCAGAACTTTCCATGGGCAGAGGGGGAAGGTGGGATTGGTCTGCCCTCTCAAGAGTGTAAGAATTGGTCACAGAGGTGCATAGGGCTTCTTCTAAAGCCGTTTCTTTATTTAATTTTCCAAGCCAGGAGTTGGCACTAAAGCCTTTTTTAGCCAATCCTAAGCTCCCAGAATTGTTGATCTTTCATTTTGATCTTTTGTTCTCTGTCGTTGTTGTGGGTAAGAAATTTAACGTAAATTAAGGGATGTTGTCATTGAGGAATATAGGAAAAACAATAACATCGCCAGTGTAAGAATGATGGCTTTTGACAAAAATATGACACCCCTGTAGGCAGCAAGTAATTGAGAGCTAGACTCTAGTAATATTAAGGCTAAAGACTTAATTCAAGGTGTCCGAATAGAGGGAAAACGACTAATTGCTTGGAGGCAAATATGTCAGATCAAGATAATTCAATGGACCAAAGCTTTAATGATGCTGAGCTGCAAGACATCATGAACGAAATCGAAAATCTCGAAAAAGAGTTCGTTGAGGATGAAGGGGCAGAAACTGAGGCCCAAGCTAGTGAGGAGGAGACTCCCCAGGCAGAATCTCAACCAGAGGAAGAAGTCACTGCTGCTGAGGTGCAAGAAGAAGAGTCTGTAAGCGCTGAAGCCGAGGAAGAAGCGGAGCAGGGCTTTGTTGACGCATCTGAAACACCAGAAGCGCAAACAGAAGAGCATGAAGAAGAGACCTCCAATGTCGTTTCTCTATCATCAGCTAAGCCGGTCGCTACAACGGGTGAAGAAGGTCACATGAGCTTTAGCGGTTCAGGTCAAATGAATATGGAACTCACTTTTGATTTAGGTGAAGAAAAGGCTACGGTGAGCGTTTCCGATGGAAAGCTGCAAGTGACTATGAATGGTGTCAATCTTTCTTTGAGCGAGGAGGGTTGCGAAGTGAACATGACTGGTGGGGTTAAATTCCACGTTCCAGTTAGTGGTCAGGGAACAGCTAAAAAAGCTGCTTAATTAGAGTTTTCTAGTTAACATTCAAAAATGACAATAAAGATTCTAGGGGGACTGGCAAAAAGCCGGTCCCTTTTTATTCCAAAAGGAAAAACTACACGCCCCACCTCAGTTCTTCTTAAAAGACGCGTGTTTGATGCCTATCAGAGCTTAGAGGGTTATAGCTTTGTTGATCTATGTGCAGGCTCTGGTGCCATGGGGATTGAGGCATGGTCTCGAGGGGCAAGTGAGGTGATCTTAGTGGAAAACCATATTCAAGCCATTCGCTGTATCGAACAAAATATAAAGGTGATTAAAGAGTATTACCCAGATGAATGGAAAGAGAGGCCGATTAAGTTAGTTAAAGGTCAAGCTGAGAACTGGTCTGGCCTTAAAGGGCTCGCTCAAAAATCTGAGTCGATTTATTTTTTTGATCCCCCTTATGAAGACCACAAACTTTATGAAAGAGTTGGTTTGCCTCTTTTGGAAAAGAGGAGGGATTATGAGGTGTGGATTGAATCTGATAAGCAAAAAGGCCTCAAAGAGGATTATTGGCACGAGCAGGGCTTTTTTCCCCAAAAGGTCTATTCTCAAGGTACAAGTTATCTCGCTATTTTTAGAGATTGAGCTAAGCGTAATCCATAAGAAAGTATGACAAATCACGAGAAGGTTCGCTAAAATGCAGGCATTAGCGAGGAGAACTCTCATGAAAACGGCCATCTATCCGGGTACCTTTGATCCTTTTACCCTAGGTCACGACGACATTTTGAAAAGGGCCCTTAGGGTATTTGATGAGATCACGGTTCTCGTCGCTGTATCTCCGGCAAAGAAGGCTTTATTTTCCCAAGATGAGAGAGTGAGAATGATTAGGGAGCATCTCGCTGATGAGCCGAGGGCAAAGGTTGATTCTTGGAATGGTCTTATTGTTGAGTACGCTAAAAAGCACAATATCAATGCTATCGTTAGAGGGTTAAGACCTACCGGAGACTTTGAAATGGAATTTCAAATGGCTTCGATGAATAATAAGCTCTACCAAGAGATTGATACTTTCTTTCTTCCCACCAGTGGCAACCATTACTTTGTGAGCTCTTCATTAGTGAAAGAACTTCATAAGCACGGAAGAGACGTATCTGAGTTTGTGCCGACCGGAATTTTAAATCAATTAAAACCTAGCAAATAGAGTCTTTAAGGAGTCACATGGAATTAAGTGATAGAGTCCAAAAAATTTCTGAAAGTATAACATTGAAGTTAAATGCTAAAGCCGTTCAATTGGCTTCAGAGGGAAAGAAGGTTTACAACCTAACGGCAGGACAACTTCCCTTCAGACCAATGAGCTCTTTTGTGGATCTCATTAGAAGTGAAAGTGACTTCTTAAAATCTTTTCAATATAGCCCTGTTGCTGGTTTTCCCGAGCTCAAGAAAAAGGTCATTGATAACTTTCAAGAGACGAGAGGAATAGACTTAGAAAAAGCAACTAATGGGGTGGAGTTTGATGCGGTTATTTCTAATGGTGGAAAACATTGCTTAACAAATGTTTTTGGCGCTCTTTTAAATCATGGTGATGAAGTCCTTATGTTTTCTCCTTATTGGGTGAGTTATCCTGAAATGGTGAAATTCTGTGGCGCTAATCCTGTAGTTGTTGAAACCAGTCCGTTTGATGTTTTCATCCCTTCCCTTGAAGAGTTTGAAAGAAAAATCACAGACAAGACAAAGATTGTTGTCATCAATAGTCCTAATAATCCAACGGGAACTCATTATCGAGATGACTGGATGGCGGCTTTTGCTGAAGTGATGGTCAAATATCCAAATATAGCTATCATCTCTGATGAGATCTACTATCAGCTTTATTATTATGATCCGAAGCCGACTTATTTTTATCACCACAGACCAGAGCTTCTCGAGAGAACGATTATTGTTGATGGTATTTCAAAAACCCTTGCTTCAACTGGTTTAAGAATTGGTTACACGATTGCCCCGAAAAAATTGACGAAGGCCCTTAACATTCTTCAGGGCCAAACGACTTCAGGAGCTAACTCTCTCGTGCAAAGAGCCCTTTCTCAATTTGATTTTAATCAAATCCCTGTATTTTTGGAGCCCATTAAAAAGCATTTGAGAACTAATGCGGAAATTCTTGGAGAAGCGTTTAGTGATCATAAGTTGGGTCATGTTTGGTATCAGCCTACTTCCGCTTTCTACTATCTTATCGACTTCTCTCAGGCTCCTGTTATTGAAAAATTTAAAGAGCAAGAAAGTAAGGATGATTATTCTTTTGAAATTTGTGAAGTGCTCTTGAGTGAGCACGGCATTGCTATGGTTCCTGGGGTGGCCTTCGGTTCACCTAATACGGCGAGATTAAGCCTTGTTTCTGAAAAAGAGCCTTTTAAGGAAGCCGTCGATATCCTGATGAAGTTTCTTCTCTCGGATTAAAAAGCATCAAAATTAATTTCTGCTAGGGAGAGAGAAATGACAGTTCTCTTTCCCTCCTCTTGGCGAAACTTTCTTCCCAACTCCACTCCGTAGAAGCCTACTTGAAGTTCAAAGATATAAAGATTAAGCCCAAAACCAATGGATGTGTATCCTCCATTCCAACCGGTGTAAAAACTAAAGAAGGGGAGGCGCGCACGAGCCCCAATTTTTACTTTTGAAGCAGCGGGACTCTCAGTATCAAGAATATTGGAATAATCTAGCGCGAGTGAATAATCAAAAAAGCCAAAATCCTGGTTCCAACTTAAACCCGTATTAAGACTCTGTTCTTGAACGGGCACTTCATCAGTGCCTTCTTCAAGCGAAAACGAGGTGTCACCGATATCAAGATAGGAAAGTCCAAAGGTGAGGCGGGTAGGACCCGTAAAGTAATTAAACTCATAGCCAAGGTCATAACCAAAGCCAGATCCTTTGGAGTAACCAAGGCCACTTCGAATATCACGCCAATTGTCTACATCTTGAATAATGTCGAGAAGGTCTGTTCCAAAAAGATCGAGAGTGTTAGAGAAACCTTGGCGGTTCATAGTTTTAAGACCAATTCCAATTGAAGACATTGCGCCATTGGGATTTTTCCCTCGGCCACCATTTCCAAAGTTAAATGCATAGCCTGCGATAAAACCCCTATCGAGACGATAATCCAAATTGAGAACGGGATGAATGGCATTTTGGAGATCAAGACTTGTCTTTTGTATGGAGAAAAGATTAAAACCAAAGTTGAGCATTTTAAGAGCAGGTGCTGCGCCTAATTCAAAATAAAGGGGAAATCCTAACAGACGATCGGCAATCAATTCAGGCTCGTCTGGAAAGTTATCAAAGCGATCACTAATTCCTATAGAAGGATTATTTAAGTTAAGACTCTTGTCCAATACATCGGGAAGAGCAACCACAGGTTTTAGGGGAGTAAGAGAGACGCCTCTATTTCTTCCGAGAGCAGCAGGATTGTAAAAAAGAGTCATTTCATCATCAGCGATGGTTGTGAAGGCATCACCCATCATGAGTCCCTCTGCACTACGGTTTAAGTAGGAGAAGGCAGGCCAGGTTTCACTGGATAATAAGAGCAGGGAAAAAAAGAGGACTTTTTTTAAAAACATTCCAGACCTTTGTACTCGGGCAATTCTGGATTTAGCTTCTTCTATTTTAGGTCGATTTTGTGCTTGGTGGCAGAGAGCAAAGATGTCCTCTATAAGTTTTGGCAATTCATGCACAATTCCCTACAATTTTAGGAAGGATAGGCTCAGTCGAGCTTTCATGGAGGAAAACCTAATTGGATAAAACATTTGTACTCGATACTAACGTCATACTATTTGATCCCCAGTCCATTCAAAAATTCGGTAAAAATAAAGTCGTCATTCCCCTTATTGTTGTTGAAGAGGTTGATCGCTTTAAGAAAGACCAAAATGAGAATGGGCGAAATGCTCGTCATTTTTCACGCATTATTGACGACCTTAGAAATAAAGGACCTCTCGTATCGGGGGTAGAATTAGATAATGGCGGTAAGCTTTTTTTAACAGTCGACACAAAGATTTCGATGGAAGGGAAATCTCCCATCGATCTAGGGGTTAACGATAATATCATTTTAGGCGCTGCAATTACCTGTAAAGAAAAGGGTGAAAACACGACCCTGATTACCAAGGATATCAACCTACGCCTAAAAGCAGATGTTCTGGGGATACCGGCAGAAGATTATGGAGCTCAGGATGTTACCCTTGAGGAGCTCTACACTGGTCAGCGGACAGTGGAGTGTGATGAAGAGCTTTTAACCTTTTTTGAAAGTGAGCGTTTTCTTCCAGTAACAGACCTTGGTCTTGAGACGGAGAGTGTGATTCCTAATGAATATTTTATTCTTCACCTTCCTGGAAATGACCGTAGGAGAGTTTTAGGTCGATTTTGTGCCAAGAAAAAGGGACTTGTTCCTTTAGTTAATCTTCGAGAAGGTGTTTGGGGCGTCCATCCAAAGAATATTGAACAGCAATTTGCTTTTGATTCTCTCCTTAATGACGACATTAATCTCGTTTCTCTTGTGGGAAAGGCAGGAACTGGAAAGACTCTTATGGCGATCGCTGCTGGGCTTGAAAAGACAGTGGGGGACGAAAAATATAGCCGCTTACTGGTATCAAGACCGATTCAGCCCATGGGGCGCGATCTTGGCTACCTTCCTGGAGACGTGAATGAAAAGCTAGGCCCTTGGATGCAGCCTATTTTTGATAATATGGATTTTCTCTTTGGCCAATATCGAACAGATGGCTCGGCCAGCTATGAAGATCTCATTAACCATGGACTTCTTCATATTGAACCACTTACCTATATTCGAGGTCGCTCAATACCTGGCCAATATTTGATTGTTGATGAGGCACAAAATCTATCACCTCATGAGGTGAAAACGATTATTACCCGTGCAGGTGAAGGAACGAAAATTGTTTTGACTGGAGACCCCTACCAGATTGATAGTCCTTATCTTGATGAAGTAAATAATGGTTTGGTTTATTGCCTAGAAAATATGAAGTCGGAGTCAATCGTTGGTCACACTATTTTGACCCATGGTGAAAGGTCGGCACTCTCTGAGGCAGCATCACACTTACTATGATATGGGATTAAGGTTTAAGAGAGAATATTTAAGAGCTCCCCTTAAAACGAGTGCCTTGTATATTATGGAAGATTATGTTCTTAAGGCACAGCTTCTCAATATTAGTGAGGGAGGTTTGCTTTTGGACCATCTTCCAAGTGTGCCGCCGGTAAGAGCACTTCCCCTCATGTTTTCTCTGATTGATTATCCAGAGCTCTCTCTCTTGCATCCGGAAGTTCTTCTTAACCTTCAAGTGGCTCAATTGGATAAAAAAGTGATAAGGATGAAAGCACGAATTGTAAGAAGTTTCGAAGGGTTTTCTGAAATTGATAAGATCTTTGCTACCAAAATCGGTTGTGAATTTGTTAATCCCGACATTTTAGAAAAACAATTGATTTCTCAATATGTATCTCGCTATGGAAAGAACCTTATTTACTTTCTTGGTCTCTTCGAAGGGAGAGGTCAAAAAGCTGATAAGGTAGAGCTGATTCGAAAGACTGCCGGTCTACTCGGTTATGACAGTGAAGAACAAATCGCTCGTATGCGTATGAAAGCCCTTCATGATTACCAGTCGCTTGAGTCAGTTTAAGATCTTCCTAGAAAACTGAGAGTTTCTTTTCTAGTTCATCTCGCATCTTCAAAAAGTTTGCGCTTAGTCCCTTGGAGTTTTTAATTCTTAAGCCAAGTTCCTTAAGAATGATCTTTGATTTATTGATCATTTCCTGGGTGGATCCTTTTCTATTGATTTCATCGATGAGTTGAGAAGTTTCATCAATAAGTTCAGAGAAGCTTAAAACTTGAAAGTAACGAGAGAGAGAATCGTTTTCTTTTTGACCCATGAGCACTTCTTTTGCTCTGTTCAGGTCAATGACTTTCGATGGGTCATTGTTTTGCGTTTTCACGTAGTAAGTATCCTTGCCAATTTTTTTCCTGCGAGATGGTTTTGACAGGATAGGTATACCTTTTCAAGGTAGTGTTTTTACTGCTGAACTTTTTACCTACACAATGAAATCATCTCTAACATTCCTGTAAGAAAGTTTTAGTAAAAACAGTGCTTTAGAGTATTGAGGATGTCAGATTATGGTTTTTATAACAAAACTATGTTTAGAGGGGAAAAAGTTTAGTTGGCCTTTGCCTTCGCTCTTTCTCTCAGTTTCTTATGAACAAACCAACCTGTGGCGCCAGCAGCGAAAAGAGTGAAAAGAATAATATTTCCTCTTTTAACTATATCGATGACGGATTCACCGTAGGTGAAATAAAGCCAGAAAAAGAAAACACAGCTAATGGTGCAGGCGATGAAATCACTAATGGCAAACTTTAAGGCGTTCATTTTTCCAAGGCCGGCAGTGAGGAAAAGGGCATTTCGTACGCCAAAGGGGATAAAACGGCCAACGATTAAAGTCGCCACACCAAAGCGCGCATAAAAGGAATTAATCTTATCGAGTTTTTCTTGGTTAATCATATTGGCAAAGAATTTAATCTTAAAAATTTTAGGTCCAAGAAAACGCCCCATGAATCCATAGCAAATAAGGTCTGAGACGTAAGCTCCAATATAAACACCTGCAAATAACTCGTATTTAAGGTGAGGATTTTTGATCGCAATGAGAGCTGAGCTTAAAAGCATGAGGTCTTCACTTACGGGAAGATTGAATCCTGCAAGAATGAGAAGGCCAAGAAAGGCGTAAGGGGCAAGGGCCACATTGGCCTGAACAAAATCGAGAAACGCTTCCAATTTTTACTCCAAAAAAAAGCCCACCTAGTTGGTGGGCCATAAAAGATCACTCTTTTTTATTATAGTTACTTTAGCTTAGAAAAGTACTCTTTTGATCCAACAGGATCAGGCTTCATTGTGTCGTCACCATCATTCCAGCCAGCAGGACAAACTTCACCATGCTTAGCAGTGTACTGGTAACCAGCAACAAGACGAGCAAATTCGTCTACGTTACGACCTACAGAGAGGTTATTGATACTCATATGTTGAACAATATCTTGGTCGTCGATGATGTAAGTTGCACGGAAAGCAACTGCGCCATCCATAAGACAGCCATAGTCAGTAGCGATTTTCTTCGTAACATCAGCTAAAAGTGGATACTTAAGCTCGCCAACACCACCTTCGTCAACAGGAGTTTGTGTCCACTTAAGGTGTGAGAATTCAGAGTCGATAGAGCAACCAATCACTTCACAGCCAAGTTTTTGGTACATTTCAATTTTGTCAGAGAAAGCTACAAGCTCAGTAGGGCAAACAAAAGTAAAGTCGAGTGGGTAGAAGAAAAGAACTTTCCACTTACCTTTATAGTCGGCAAGAGAGATCTCTTTGATGTCACCATTAACAACGGCGTTACCTTTGAAGTCAGGAGCTTTTTTACCAACGAGGGTCCATGGGGTTGTGTTTTCAGTAGTCATAAGATTCTCCTTATACAAGTTTGTTTTAGGACTAGGTCCATAATTGTTATTTTAATTTTATGGGCTATTTTGCCCTAAGTTGTCCAAAAGAACGATAGGAGAAGGCCTAGACAATAGCAAGGTGTGGAATGTTAGTGGTTGTGGGTCGATGTGCTATTAGTCTTGCGTCACAGTGAAAGGGTCAGCTTATTGTGAAAGCTTAGTTATTTTAGATACATAGAGCATTAAAGGGGTTGTCACAATTTTCTCTCACTTTTATTCTTATAGCCTAAAGAACTGGGCCGAATAAGACGAAACGCTTAAGTGAAATCAACAATTTTGCCCGTTAACAATACCCAGGGACTTTGTAGTCAATGGGACAAGCGAGCTTAAATTTGAGGAGAAGCAAAATGATGAATGATGGACCCAAAGGACCTTTTCCCTCCATGCACATTCCCAACCCTATTGTTATTGAACAAACTGCTAGGGGAGAGCGCCAATATGACATCTATTCGCGACTCTTAATTGATAGGATTGTCTTTCTTGGCACTCAGGTGAATGATGTTGTCGCCAACCTCCTCATCGCTCAAATGCTTTTTTTAGAGCAAAGTGGTCCTGAGGATCCGATTCACTTTTACATTAACAGTCCAGGTGGTTCTGTTTATGCAGGCCTTGGGATTTACGATATTATGCAACACATCTCATGTCCTGTTTATACCTACTGTGTGGGGATGGCGGCATCGATGGGCTCTCTTCTTTTAAGTGCAGGGGAAGCAGGTTATCGTCATGCTCTTCCTCACTCAAGAATCATGATCCACCAACCACTTGGCGGTGCGAGAGGACAGTGTTCTGATATTCAAATTCAGGCCAATGAAATTCAAACTCTAAAAGACCAACTTAATGGTATCTATATCAAACACTCACCAAAAGACATGAGTAAAGAACAAATTGAAGAGTGGACTGATAGAGATAATTACCTTGATCCAGAGAAGGCCGTTGAAATGGGGCTTATTGATCAGGTGATTAACCCTAAAGGGAAAATTAAAGTTTAATAATTAATACATATAAGACATCAGTCAAAAAAGGATTGAATAATGGCCAAAGAAAAAGGCGCTTACAACAGTACTCTTCACTGTAACTTCTGTGGAAAGTCGCAAAAAGAAGTAAAGAAACTGATTGCGGGACCAGGAGTTTATATTTGTGACGAGTGTATTGAGCTTTGTAATGACATCATTTTTGAAGATTCTCTCAAAAACACTTCAAAAGCGTCACTAGACAATGTTCCTAAACCTCATGAGATTAAAGAGCACTTAGACCAATATGTTATTGGTCAAGATAGGGCCAAGAAGATTATCTCTGTTGCTGTACACAACCACTACAAGAGAGTGAGTCATGGTGGTAAGGGTAAGGATGACGTTGAGCTTGCGAAATCAAATATTCTTCTCGCAGGTCCTACTGGTTCTGGTAAGACTTTGATTGCTCAGTCTCTAGCGAAGTATCTCAATGTTCCTTTTGCTATTGCTGATGCAACTTCTTTAACAGAAGCCGGCTATGTTGGGGAGGACGTTGAAAATATCATTCTTAACCTGCTTCAAGCATGCGACTACGATGTTGAAAGAGCTGAAAGAGGAATCGTCTATATTGATGAGATTGATAAAATTGCAAGAAAGTCTGAAAATCCTTCCATTACCAGAGACGTCTCTGGTGAGGGTGTTCAGCAAGCTCTTCTTAAGCTTGTTGAAGGAACAGTGGCTTCTGTACCTCCTAAAGGCGGGCGTAAGCATCCACAACAAGAGTTCATTCAAGTAAACACAAAGAATATTCTCTTTGTTGTAGCAGGGGCTTTTGTTGGCCTTGATAAAATTATCGAAAAGAGAATGACCAAGAGACCTCTAGGTCTTACAGCGAAAGCGGAGAGTGCTGAGCAATCTGTCGTTGAGAAACTAGGTGGTATCGAGGCTGAAGACCTCACAAAATTTGGACTCATTCCTGAATTTATTGGTCGTCTGCCAGTGAATGCTCTTCTTCAAGAATTAGATGAGGAAGCTTTGGTGAGAATTCTCACAGAACCTAAAAACGCTGTGACTAAGCAATACGCACGTCTCTTTGAGATGGATGGCATTATGCTAGAGTTTGAGCAAGATGCCCTAGAAGAAGTGGCGAGAATTGCAATCAAGAAAAAGACAGGGGCTCGTGGCCTGAGGGCGATTCTTGAACAAACTATGTTAGATGTAATGTATGACATTCCTTCAAACGACAAAATCAATAAGGTTGTTGTCACAAAAGCTTCAATTCAAGGGACAGAGTCTCCAAAACTCCTAGAGGGAGAGAGAATTCAGCCCAAAAAAGAAGAGGGAACTAGTTTTCCAAAGAAGAGTATTGAATCGGCCTAAAATTGTCGGTCAATAAGAACGTCTAAGAAAAATTAAGCAACTCACAAAAGCTGTCATTTAGTATGACAGCTTTTTTTTTGCCCTAAAGCCTTATTAAGAGGGCTTTGGGGCCGTTTCCAATGTTCTAGGGTCATGTAAATAGAAACTTTTTCTGGGAAATAAAGGCCTGTACTTTTTTTTTGAATTGAACGGGAGTTTGGGGGTAAAATGGTAATAAGACTTCAAAACCCGCAGAGTCATGGAGGAATCGGGGTTTTGGTAAGTAGTCTGCAGTACAGGAGGTACAATGTCTGGAAAATCGAACGAGAGTAATACCCGCTTTCCTCTACTCCCGCTTAGAGATGTCATTATCTTTCCCCATATGGTGGTCCCGCTTTTTGTAGGAAGGGAAAAGTCTATTGCGGCTTTGGAAGAGGCAGCTAATAACAACAATGAGCTCTTTTTAGTCACCCAAAAAGATGCAAGTGTTCTTAACCCTGATAGAGAAGATATCTACAATGTGGGTACCGTAGTCAACATCATCCAGATGTTAAGACTTCCAGACAACACCGTTAAAGTTCTTATTGAAGGAAAGTATCGAGCAAAAATCGATCAATTTGAAGCTTCTCCAGAAGGGTATTGGGCGGAAGTTTCTAAATGCCTTTCAAGTACTGATAGTGCCGTAAATCTTGAAGCTACCATGAGAAGTATCAAGGCGATCTTTGAACAATATGTAAAACTTAATAAGAGAATTCCACCAGAACTTTTGATGAGTATCTCTTCTATAACCGATCCTTCACGCCTGGCCGATATCATCGTTGCTCATCTTTCGATGAAAATCCCAGAGAAACAAGAAATTCTTGAGGCGACGGATGTGGAAAAGAGGTTGCGTCTTCTTCTTGAGAAGATGCAAGGTGAAATTGAAATCATCAATGTGGAAAGAAGAATTCGCTCAAGAGTAAAAACTCAAATGGAAAAAAGCCAGAAAGAGTACTATCTCAATGAGCAAATGAATGCCATTCAAAAAGAGTTAGGCCAAAAAGATGAAAAGTCTGAGATTCAAGAAATGGAAGAAAAACTTGAAGCGAAGCAAATGCCTAAAGAGGCTAAAGATAAGGTAAGAAAAGAGGTAAAGAAATTAAAGTCCATGTCTCCTATGTCGGCTGAGGCGGCAGTGGTAAGAAATTATGTGGATTGGATGCTTAATCTTCCATGGTTTGAGTACACAGAGGATAATAATTCTGTGAAGCATGCCCGTGAGGTGCTCGATGAGCATCACTATGGAATGCAAGATGTAAAAGATAGAATTGTTGAATACCTTGCTGTTCGTTCACTTCTCAAAGAAGAAGGGAAAGGAACAATTCTTTGTCTTGCTGGTCCTCCAGGGGTTGGTAAAACATCGATTGCTCGCTCTCTTGCTGATTCCCTTGGTAGAAACTTTCAAAGAATCAGTCTGGGTGGTGTGAGAGATGAATCGGAAATTAGAGGTCACCGCCGTACTTATGTCGGTGCGATGCCTGGGAAAATTATCAATGCTCTTAAAAAAGCGGGAACTTCGAACCCTGTGATTCTTTTGGACGAAATTGATAAAATGACCTCTGATATGAGAGGGGATCCAGCTGCGGCCATGCTCGAAGTCCTCGATCCAGAACAAAATAAAAACTTTGGTGATCATTATATTGAAGTTGAATATGATCTTTCAAAAGTCATGTTCATTATGACTGCCAATGATCTTTCTCGAGTTCCAGGACCTCTAAGAGATCGTATGGAAATCATCAATGTGGCCGGTTACACCCCTCAAGAAAAACTTCAAATTGGAAAGAATTATCTTCTTCCTAAGGCTTCAAAGAACAATGGTCTTGAAGGTTTTGAAGTTCAAATGACGGACAAAGTGGCAATTGAGATCATTCGTGGTTGGACCAAAGAAGCCGGTGTTCGTGGCTACGAAAGATTACTCAACACTGTATGCAGAAAAATTGCTACGGAAGTGGTGGAAAAAGAGTATGAAGCAGGGAAGAAGTTTAAAGTAACTTCTAAGCAACTTCCTAAATACCTCGGACCTAAGAAGTTTACCGATACAGATACTGAGCAAGAACCGCAAGTTGGCCTTGTTAATGGTCTTGCTTGGACCTCTGTCGGTGGTGAACTTCTTCATATCGAAGTTGTGACAACACCAGGAAAAGGGAATATCCAAATTACTGGTAAGCTGGGAGATGTGATGCAAGAGTCAGCGCGAGCTGCTCTTAGTTATGTGCGCTCAATTAGCGATCGTCTAGGAATTGAAACTGAGTGGTATGACAAAAATGACATTCACATTCACGTACCAGAAGGTGCGACGCCAAAAGATGGGCCTTCAGCTGGTATCACTATGGTGACAGCACTAACTTCTGCTATCACGGGAATTAAAGTTCAACAAAATGTTGCGATGACTGGGGAAGTGACAATTCGTGGTCGTGTTCTTCCTATCGGTGGATTGAAGGAAAAGCTTCTTGCAGCTAAGCAAGCAGGAATTTCAACAGTTCTAATCCCAGCGAAGAATGCTAAAGACCTTCCTGATATTCCTCAGGAAATTAAGTCTGGTATCAATGTGATTCCTTGTACTCAAGTTGAGGAAGTGCTTAAAGTTGCTCTTGAGCTTAACCAGCCAGAAAAGTTTATGCAGGTTGTGGGTCTTAAGGTCCTTAAAGGGGATGCTGATACCTCGCAAGTTGCTAACTAAAAGTAGCGTTATATTGCCGAAATAATGGAGAGGGCCCGCTTTTGCGGGCCTTTTTCGTGGTGGAAATTTTACTTAAAGTCATTGACAAGTTTTTGAATTTTCAATAAATTGCTCTTCACCGAATCATTCAAGAATCGGGCGTGTAGCTCAGTGGGAGAGCGCTGCCCTTACAAGGCAGATGTCGCAGGTTCAATCCCTGCCACGCCCACCATGTTTATAAAAAGAAGGCTCCAGTGGAGCCTTTTTTTATAAACAGAACTGACAAAAGGGCAGCTAGCCGTAGGCGCGGCTGACCGATCTCAAATATTACAGGTTTAAAAATACGGGCACGCAGTGACCATCCCTTTAAAAGAAGGCTCCAGTGGAGCCTTTTTTTATAAACAGAACTGACAAAAGGGCAGCTAGCCGTAGGCGCGGCTGACCGATCTCAAATAGTTGATTCCACTTCTTTTTTGTAAGATTTACTCTTCAGTTTTGCGCCACTTCAATAAAATGGCTATATACAGGTTATGCGAACACCTATAATTACCTTCTTTATTCTAACTCTAATCACTAGTTGTCTAGAAACAGGTGGCGGAGGAAAGCCTAGAAGCCCATCTCGGCCAATTCAAGATGAAAATCCCTTGGGAGCGTTGAAATATTCTGCAGATATAAATGTTTACTCTTTGGGCTCTATAAATCCCATCATTACTACGCTGAGGGCTAAGGAAGTTCAAGCTGAGGGTCAGGACTTGACCTTTAGTTTTAAATTTCAAGTTGGCCTTGAAAAGAAATTACAAATCATGAGGACTTTGGGAGCGACTTCTTGTTCAGGTGATATCTCAGCTGGCTTTAACTTTGTTTTAGTGCAGGAAAGTCCTACAAGAGTTGTTTTAGAGGAAAACCTCAAAAAAGGTATTGTATATGATCTTCAGCCCAATGAATCTTATTCTATTGAAGTCATTGCCGATGCTGTTGGGTGCTCGAAGGTAGAAATTGGGCTTTCCTTATGGGCCGGGCAAGAAAATGTTGATCCTCTTGAAGCTTATGAATGCACCTATGATAGTTTGAGTGAGAGCTTTATTGGAAGTTTTCTCCTTGATCATCTTACGTTTTATGATTCCTTTAATAATTCTTTTATTAGTGAGAGTAGATATTGTGGTATCGACCTGAGTGCTAAAAAGAGTTCAGTGCGATTAAATGGAGAAGAGGTGACTTTTAAGTTTAACTACGAAGTCAACGAGGCAAATATCTATGAAGCAGAGTACATATATGACGATTTTGCCAATAGAAGTCGCATTCTATGCCGAAAGAATGGAGAGTTAGAGAAAGAGTATTTAGGCCACACTTGTAAAAGACGAATCGTGGATTCAAAAACTTTTAAAAAAGAAATTAATTAAAGTCTTTGTTCTGTTCTCTACTGTTGTCGCTTTGCGTCTCTGTTGCTGCGTTGGTACATTTTTTACAGTAAAGCTTGATTAGGGGTTTTAAGGCAAGCTCTTCTTAAAAATTCGTCATTAAATAATTGTCTCGTTATACTTTGCCTGAATTTTCGAGTCAGGAGATGAAGTGAAGACAATTATTGGCTGGAGGGAAATCGTGTTCTTTCCCGATATTACTAACCGCGCCATAAAGGCAAAGATTGATACGGGAGCAAGAACTTCTGCTCTTCATGCCTTTAATATTGAAACTTATAAAAAAGGCCGCCAAGAGTATGTGGCCTTTGATATTCATCCCTTACAGCGTTCTAAAAAGTTTACTCAAAGAGTGGTGGCTCCCCTGATTGAATACAGAAGTGTAAAAAGTTCAGTGGGAACGGAGACTCACCGTCCAGTCATTTTGACGGATGTTGTGGTCGCTGGTCGTCGGTTTTTGACCGAAGTGACCTTGGTGAACAGGGACATGATGGGCTTTCGTCTTTTATTGGGCAGACAGGCTTTGTCTAAACGCTTTATTGTCGACGTCAGTCATAGTTTTCTAGGGTATTCAAAGGATATTAAAAAATACAAAGCGGAGTTTTTATGAAATTAGGGATTTTATCTCGAGGACCAAAACTTTATTCCACCATGAGACTTGTGGAAGAAGCAAAGAATGCTGGCCATGAAGTGGAAATTGTCGATCCCATGAAATGTTGGGTGAATATTGCTTCTAAAAAACCAAGAGTTCATTATAAAGATGAGGTTCTTGATTACTACGATGCTGTTATTCCCCGCATTGGTCAGTCTGTAACTTTTTACGCTACTGCTATCCTGAGACAATTTGAAATGAGTGGTGTTTTTGCGGCTAACACCTCAGTTGCCATCAATCGTTCGAGAGATAAACTTCGCAGTTTACAAATTCTCTCAAAAAAAGGGTTAGGCCTGCCGGTTACAGGTTTTGCTCACTCCACCAAAATGACTCATAATCTGATCTCTGCTGTGGGAGGGGCTCCTTGCGTGATAAAAATGCTTGAGGGTACCCAAGGAAAAGGAGTTGTTTTAGCAGACAATGATAAGGCCGCAGAGAGTGTGATCGACCTTCTAAGAGGGTTGAATGCTCACTTTTTGGTGCAGGAGTTTATCTCTGAAGCAAAGGGAGCCGATATTCGATGCTTTGTGGTGGGAGATAAGGTGATTTCTTCAATGAAGAGACAAGGAAAGCCTGGTGAGTTTCGCTCCAATCTCCATCAAGGGGGAACGGGCGAGAAAGTTAAAATTACCAAAGAGGAAAGAAGAACGGCCGTTGAAGCCGCAAAGGCTATGGGATTAAATATCGCCGGTGTTGATATTCTTCGTTCCAACCATGGCCCTTCTATTATGGAGGTGAATTCCTCCCCCGGCCTAGAGGGAATTGAGAAGTTCACGGAGGTCAATGTGGCCAAAAAAGTCATAGAGTTTGTAGAGAAAGCGGTTAAAGAAAAGAGAACCAATCGCACTAGAGGCGAGGGGTGAATAAAAAGAAAAGTCTTCGGCCACCTTTTAAGTTATGCGGTAAAGAAATTGCTGCAGGCACCAGAGACTTTGTTGAACTTGAGGTCGCTGCTCTCTATGATATGACGACGATTTCTATTCCGATTGAAGTCATTCATGGAAAAGAAGAAGGCCCTACTCTTTTTATCAGTGCCGCTATTCATGGGGATGAAATTAACGGCGTAGAAATCATTAAGAGGTTAAGAAGGCATTCGGCCTTGAGATCAATTAAGGGCACTTTAATTCTCGTCCCAATCGTTAACGTCTTTGGTTACAACGCCAAGTCTCGATATCTTCCTGATCGACGGGACTTGAATCGCTCTTTTCCTGGCAGTGTAAAAGGATCTCTTGCGGGAAGAATGGCTTACCTCTTTATGAAGGAGGTGGTCAGTCGTTGCCAATACGGTATTGATCTTCATACGGCCGCGATAAATCGTAATAACTTTCCTCAGCTGCGGGCCGATATGGGCGATGAGGCAACAGAGGAACTTGTCTCTAGTTTTGGCGCACCAGTCGTTGTCCATTCAAGACTTCGCGATGGAAGTTTGCGGGAAGCTGCTCGTAAAGAAGGAGTGAAGATTCTTCTTTTTGAGGGGGGCGAAGCCCTTCGCTTTGATGACAAAACGATTAAGATGGGAGTTCATGGTTGCCTTGGTGTTTTAGAACACGTGGGCATGATTCGAAGAAGGCGAAAAAAAGCGGCCGAGGCCAATAAGAGAGTCTTCTTTGCCAAAGGGAGCAGTTGGATCAGAGCACCTAAAAGTGGAAGCTACTATAGCAATAAAAAACTAGGCGAAATTATCTCCAAAGGGGAAGCTATTGCGGAGATTACTGATCCTTATGGAAGAGTCGTAGACACCGTGAAGGCCCTGCAAGAGGGTGTCATCGTGGGTCTTAGTTCTCTTCCTTTAGTTAATCAAGGGGATGCTATTTTTCATATTGCTTATTTTGAAGACAAGGAAGATTTAGAAGACTTTGAGGATAATTATGATGAAGATGCTTAACTTTTTTCTTCTTTTTATAGTAGCCTTTTCTTTAAACGCGAACGACTTAAGCGAAGATCTTACAAAGAGTCTCAGTTCGTCACAAGTAAAGGCATTAAAGGAACGCTTAAAACTATTTGGTCTCGATAAAACACAGGGTGAACTAAACCTATCTGAGTCAGCTGAAGCTAAAGTTAATTTCTCAAGAGAAAATGTTGTTCAAAATTTACAAAATGAATTGAAAACAAGCTACTTAGAAAAAGCACAAAAACTATTGGGTGATTGTTCTAAAGGAAATTGTCTTAACACTTCTTCTTCTCAAGAGAGAATTTTTATTGATCAAGCAGGAAGTGAGCACTGCTATCCCTACACCAATTGTGAGTATTATCGTTGTATGGAAAGGCAATACCAGTGCATGGATGTCGGTACAGAATATTTTCAAAATCTTGCTTATCCTACCTGTAAGGCCTACAAGAAAAACTTAAGTAAGGGAAAATTTAGCGCTAAAGGAAGGGAATGGATTTATACGGTCATGGTTTGTCTTCAAAAAGGATTATTTGAAGAGTGTTCACTTCGAGGTAATTGTCCAATAAGTGAAAATAATCAAAAAACCTGTGAACATATAACAGAATTCACCTTAAAATTTCATCCAGGCTGCTACATCAATAGTGGTGTCGGGGTATGTAAACTCCCCCTCAAAGATCAAATAAATATTTGGAAAACAGTAGGCCCCTTTCTGACAGATAGAGAGAGAATAGAGGCCTATAAAGTTGTTCGTTACTGCCTTTTTAAGACTCCGATTGAGTAGGTTGGTCTTATCGACCAACCACTTTGGAGTATTCAGGTAATCTTCTTAGTTGATTGATATATTCATCAACTGTCTTTTGCTCTAAAACCCCACTCACAAAGTTACCAAGTATGGCCAGGTTGACTTCGAAGAGAGCTTTTTCAATTTCTGTGGCACCCTCATAGGGAGTCTCTTGTTGGGACTTTATTCTTTCAAGAAGGCTTTCCATATATTCGGCATCGTTCTTGTAAAACTCAACCATTGCATCTGGAAGGCCCTCAATCTCCCCAAAAGACTCTCTTAGGCGCCGCTCGTCAAGATCTGCTCCCTGGTTCTTAAGAGAGATAAGTTGTCTCAAAACATCCAATGGAAGATTTTCCCAAATAAAGCGATCGCTTCCTGTCACATCAATAGGAGCTTGGGGTTTTGTTACTCGATGTTCAAAAACTTTATATGCTAAAACTGGATCGACATCTTTTAAAAGGTCATTCCACATATTGATGGAGTCAATCAACTCATAGGCAACATCAGTCCATTTGTTAGCGATATAAGTTTTTCGACTAAACTCATCGTAGTAATAAATATTATTAGGGGCAATATCCGATGGTGAGACAAAGCCTTCTTCTTTAATGACCGCCAAGGCATTTGTGTTGAGAAAAGCTTTACCTTCAAAGTCAACGCCATAATCGATTTTTCTTTCGATTTGGGATAACACAGCACCAATAATATTTCCTTTACCACCGTCAATAGGCAGACCAAAGTCCTTCCTCATAAAGGCAAAAGTGTCTTCAATGGTGTTAATGGTATCCTTTTTGGAAATAACGTAAGGCACTCTGGCTTTTCTCCCATCTTTAAGAGTCGAGATATGCAGCATGGAGTCTTCTAATGGACTACCAACCAGGTATTGCTTATAAACCATATCTAACTCTTGTTGAATCTGGGGAATGTCGACTAGGGCATAATGGGTATCATCGGTATTAGCCTTGTCCCAAGATCTTTGAAAGAGGGCTCTTGCTGCTAAAACCTTATCTGGCCACGTTCCAAGAACATATCTGTCAGTAACATAACGAAATTCTGGATCGCTATCTTTAAAGCCATTGAGGAAACGCCCCACCTCTGAGACTGCAATCATCGGTTTCGGCTCTCGGTTCTCATTTGTTGGTCTTGGGTTAGCGAGTAATTCTTCAACCTTGGGGTGAAAACAACTTCTTGGTACTTCATCAAATTGAGCCCTATTATTGGTATAAATATCATAGAGCTTTCTATACTCAACAATGACATTAGGTTTCTCTGGATTTGCAAGACCACAAATATGATCAGGTTCAGAGAGGATTGCTAAGAACATCTTACCAGCTAAACTAACAGCATTGATACGATCCCTAATCGCTTCACACGCAGATCCTGGTGTTACATAATCAGGATGACAGCCTGTTTTCATAAGATCTTCGCCGAATAGCCCGACAAAGAATTCATAGTCTTCAATGATGTCACGAACGCGAGAGAACTCTCTCTTTCTTGCGTTGATATAGCTCGGTAAATTATAAGCACTATACTTATGTCGACCATCTCTGAAATTTCTGTACTTATATCCATCTTCGTACTTATACCAAAGGTGAGTTACGATTTCCGTAAATGTCGTTCCTTCATCAAATCGATTACAAATTGTGGAAAGACCTGCATTTTCATCAGTACAGAAAAGGTAATTCTTTAATCTCCAATTTTCAGGAAGCTCTTTTTCAATATCCGAAAGAGTGGTCTTAATAGGTTTAATCTGGATGATTTCCCTCATATCGCCATGCTGATCTTTCATATTGGCCACCACTTCAACTTCTCGGGCATAACCATAGCGTAGGGCAGCTAAATCATACTTTCCAAAGGCCTTAAGTTGATTAAAGTCGCTAAATGAATAATCCATTATAGATGAGTAGGCCGGGGCTGCGTTCATACCTAGCGCAACAGCTTCATCGTCAAAGTAGAAATTATCCTTATCAAATGAACCCATGAAGTTGTGACGAAGACCTAAGTTATGACCTAGCTCATGAACAAGAGTCGCTTTATAGGAACTTTTAACGATGATTCTTTCTGCTGCACTTTTTTGTGCCTGACTTAGTTCAGTCCATCTTTTTAATGTGCCTTTTTCCGTTTGAATATTTGGTATGGCCAAAAGCTCCGGGTAAATGACTTTAGAGGTACCACCAATTGGGAAAAATTCGGTGGCGAGTGCATTATTTTCCGCATAACGGTCAAGTCGTGCCTGTTCTTTGAGTTCCATTTCAAGCGAAGGAGTAAGTTTACCTGATGCTTTTAACTCAATAAGCTTTTCAGCTGCTCGCTTTTTATTTCCAGTATTTACTCTCTCTAACATGAGTTGATTAAGTTCTTCTTTACTGATTTCTAAGTTATGACCCTTTGATTCATAGGCCATCCTTTGGATAATTTGATCTTTTAAAATAGTGTCCATAGGCACTTCACGAAGGACTTTCTTAGGAAGATTAGGACCCGACTTTTCTTCTCCTTGCTCCTCATTTTCGCCTTGGTTGTCACTTAGATCGACGTTAGAGGTTGGATTATTTCCTTGATTTTGACGAGCTCGAAGTGCATTGCTCAACGCTTGAATTCTTGCTTGGCTGAGACCTGGAAAATGGCGGATTGCCATTCCTCTAGGAAGATCCTTAAAGACCTCTGGAGAAATTAAGATCTCGTCGTTCTTTATAAAAGGGCTTGGATTGTGCTTTTCATATTCATCTTCTGAGAGATCGACCGCACTTTCATAGACATAGCGAGTGGTTCCTTTTAGAACCCCGAGATACATATTGGTATGGGCCTTAACGATCTCGCCCGTATAGGGATTTGAAACAGAGGGAGCATAACCAAGAAGACCATTAGCTAATGGGTCTTCTATTAATACAAGACTGTTATAACGAAGGTCCCCTGGACTTACGGCAGTTTTTGGGTCTGGCTGCTCTATGAGTTTAATCTTAAAAGGGACATTAGCGGCTCCCATCTCTCTATTCATCAAAAAAACGGCTTCTTGAGTGGCCTCAAGAATGTAGGCATTTTCTTTTTTAGAATATTCTGGACTTAAGTAATAGACTAGCTCGTTATTCTTTCTTTTAGGATTCCAGCGCTCCATAAGAGAGACTTTATCTTTTCTTCTTCTGTCTAATTCATCATTAAGGACATATTCTTCTCTCTTAAAGAAACCAAAATGAGAGTGTTCTTCATCAGGATATACAATGGTCTCATAATCTTTAGAAGCCAGGCTATCAAGACGAACGATAGAAAAGAATTTTCTGACACGAAAACCATTGGTCTCCAATTCTTCATCAATAAGACTTCTTATGAAACAAGCAATATTTGTGCTATTAACCTTATAGGAGGTTTCTAGCTCGATATTAATAACCCCTGCTTTCATTTCATAATCAATCAGCTTATTACTCTCTTCTTTGAGACAGCTCCCTTTAGAGAGTGTGTAAATATTGAGCTCATTAATTTCTTGAACTTCTATTTTTTCAAATTCGGGTAGAAAAGACTGCTTTTGATACCATTCTTTTTCTGTGTCCTCTTCTTCGACATTGGTACAGTCTCCATAAGCATCTTCACGACATTTAAAGTCTTTATAATCACCTGGAATAGTGAGAACCGGATATTCATTCATCGAATTTTCTTGAAAACGATTATCCTTTTCAATTTGCAGGACTTCCAGTCCCTTTTTAGACCATGCCAAGCGAACGACTTTTTCTTGCCCTTGATAAAAGGGATCGGCATCTTTTACATTCATGGGAGTTCCTAGCGTCATAGGAACATAGAGGTATTCAATTGGCCGTGTTACGGTGGTGCCATCTTCTAAGGTAACAGTTTCCTCAGTAACAATGTCATTTCTGGTAAGAAGCTCTGCTTCTTTATACTCGACATCATAGGGTTTCTCTTTGGCACAGCTAAAAAAGATGAGTGCCAAGAGGATCAGAGGTGAGGTGAATGTTGTTCCTTTTCTCATGAGATACCTTTTCATATCTATTAATAGTTTAACGTTATGCTTGCAAAATAACTTGATTTGTCTTCATCAAATAAACTTAGATCGATATTATTTTGATCATAGCCAAATGTTCTTCCACCTAGTTCATGACCGATGGAGAAAATAAAGTTACGACTGTAGTTATAACTAATACTTTGACCGAGGAAAGTGAGAGACTCTTGCGAAGCTCCCTGATAATCCCAGCCTTGGATGTGAGTCATGTTTAAATTTAATTCCCATTGTGACGAGGGAAAGTAAGAGAGGGCACCGTAGAAGAGTCCGTTAAGAGAAGTATTTTGGGCGCCACTACGGTTAATTTCAAATTCATGAATATTCTTGGTCAATCTTGTGATCGTGATCACCTGAAATTGGGGATCGGGAAGCGTAATAATATTAAGAAGGCCTGCAGAAAAGGCACCACGGTGGCTTTCTTCAAAGCGCCTTTCATCATTGACTGCTGGATGAAGTCTTCCTTGAAAGATAGACGTTACACTCTCATTGGAAAGAGTATCGACGACATTGGAGGCTTCCACAAAAGCCGTTGTGAATCGATCTTGTTGAGAACCATTGAGGTCCTTATTGCCTGAGCCAAGGACACGAAAATTAAACCATGGAAGCTTGTAGCGGAGCATTCCCGTCATTGTGTGATTAAGGCTACCTCTTGGATCAGAGGGAGTGAGATTCGATACAGAAGTCGTGTTTATAAGGGTCCCACCCCAAAGGCGCTTTTGTTTCTTTCCTAGTTCTGCTTGTAATTGGGCAGCACTTTGAGCAAAGCTCAAAGTTGGGAACAATAATAGTAAAAGCAAAAGCGTTTTCATTTTTGTTTTTTCTCCTGAAAAATGACCAATAAGACCGATATTTGTATAAAAAATAGACAAATTTTCTGTCTTATAAGGGCTTTTCCTCGCTCTAAATAGGCGATATTTCAATAAATCATTCTTCTTCACCAATATAATGAGCAAGATTGAGGCCAAAGTTGCGATAGAATAGGCATATGGGCTTAGCTAATCTCGTTTCTCTCTCTCGAATACCTCTTTCTTTAGGGGGCTCATATGCTGTTACGATAGGGGCTTATGGTGCCTCCTTGGTTTTATTTGTTTTGGTGATGATAAGTGATCTACTTGATGGCCTGATTGCGAAGAGAATGGGGCCGACTTTATTGGGAGCAAAGATCGATTTTGGGAGTGATCTCTTTAGCGAATTGGTTTTTTTTCTCAGCCTTCTTTTAGTAGAGGCCATACCTCTTTATGTCGCGACAGCGGTATTTTTAAGAATTACTCTTCAAGTGATTTTCATTAGTAGGTCAAATCCTTTGATTACGAATGGGAGTTTGACTCTTAAAGTCCAAAAGAGAAAAAGAGTGAGCACGGTTTTGACTTGGTCCACACTTTTCTTTGTGCTTTTGTCGTTGGTGGTAAAAGAGGGGGCTCGACCTCTGTATGATGGCCTGACCTTGGTAGCTTTTCCTTATATTTATTTCCCTCTTTGTTTTTCTATGGAGCTACTTAGTATTTCATTACTTTTCCAAGAGCTTATGGGGAAACCTGTGAATAAATAGTGTTTATATGAAACAAATCACTTGTTTGGCTCCTCAAACTATGGTTTAATACATAAAACACAACCGGGGGGATCTATGACTTATCAACTTGCATCAAAGCTTCTATGTGAGTTATTAAGCTTAGAAAGAGAATCACAGAGGCTTCTTCAAAAACAAGAGGGGAACTCAAAAGATGAAGAGGGTACTCTAAAGAGACTTATTAAAGAAAAGGTAAACGCCAGTTGAAGAAGGTTTTAGTTCTAGGACCGCCAGGGGCAGGAAAATCAAAATTAGCTAAGAAACTCTCTGAGAGTTTCAATCTTCCTCTCATTGTCTTGGATGAAATTTATTGGAGGCCAAATTGGCAGCCTATGGACATTCTTTCTTTTCGAAAACGTTGCTTGGAGCTGGCTTCAAAAGAGAGGTGGGTAATGGATGGAAACTTCGGAGTCAGCTTTGATGAGCGTTTTTCTCATGCTGATACTGTCATATACCTTCAGCCTTCCGTCTGGCTCTGTATGCTTCGTCAGATTTTAAGAGCATTAAAGTTGCTTCCCGGTATTTCTCGACCTGCTGGTTGCAAAGAGCGATTCAACTCTCAGCTCTTTTGGTACACCTTAAAATTCGAAGATGCCCATGGCCGACTGATAGAAAAAAAAATGCGGGAAGAGTTCCCGCATCTTAATTTTTTTAAGTCTAATTCATGTAAAAGAGTTGTTAAAGAACTCGTTGTTAGCTAACACTCACCCCATCTGTCGCGACGTAGGGAAGATGGCAAGTACCGTTTTCATAGACTTCAGAGCTCGTCGCATAGACTTTCTCAAAGAGATCAAAGACGTTTCCTGAGATCATGGTTTCACTGAGGGCCTTATCAATTTTCCCATTTTTAATGAGGAAGCTATTTTTCGCTATTCCTGAAAAATCTCCATTTGAGTTGGGCTGTCCTCCTGAAAAGCGACCAATCAAAATGCCTTCATCAATACCATCAATCATCTTTTCGAGAGCGGTGTCTCCCTTGGGCATGAATAGGCGTGAGGCAAAATTGGAAACTTCTTTTTCCTTGAGTTTGTTTTTTCCATAGAGATCGAGAAGGTAAGTTTTCAAAACGCCTTTTTCAAAAATGGTTTGGTTTTTGGTTTCTATACCATCACCTGTGATGAAATTGGGGTTAGCAAACATGGGATCTTGTGGTCTTGATTCAAGATGAAGAAGCTCACTTCCAATTTTCTCTCCAATTTTATCTTGGAGGCGACTTGTTTTGGCTACAAGCTGACCTGTTCCAAGGTGAGCGAGAGCAAATTGCAGAAAGGTCGCCCAGCAGCTTGGCATGAAAATCGCCTTACCTGTATGACTTTTTCCATATTTCTCGGCAGAAAGATGGGAAATAGTGTCTTTAAAGGTCTTTCCAAATTTCTCATCCGATAAAAGATCAAGATCAAAATCAACAAAGCACAAACCATCGTAATTCATTGAGGAAGACTTCTCTCCCACTTGGGCGTTAAAGAGAGTAGAAAAAGTGTAGTAGCCTTTTTGGATATCTGCCTCTACACCATTAGAATTGAGAAATTGGGTTTTCCCTTGCTGATAAGTCACGGTAACAGAGCGCAAACCAATTTCAGGGAATTTCTCTTTTGTGTCGGCAACGAACTTCGTGATGAGATCTCTCATCGCATTTCGATCGGCACTTTCTGGTCCATAATGAAACTTCATCTTTTGAGGCCCATCCGCAATAGCGTAAGCATCATCAGCTTTCCCAGAGTTCGCCATGTCAATGGTCTTGGCGACAGATGCCTTAAGCTCCTCAGCACCTAATTGGTTTTGAGAGAAAGCTCCTTTCTTGCCATCTTTTAGGGCCGTGAGAGAGAGACTGGTTTCATCTGCAGATCTTAAAAGGGTGAACGAATCATTTTCGTATTGGAGCTCATCAAAGGTTGTGTAACTTGCTTGAACAACAGCGTGTTCAGCTCCTTGATTTTTGAGTTCATTTAAAGATTCTCTTGCGATTGTACTGAGGTTCTTTTCAGACATTATCTACCTCCTACGTGAACTTTACATTTAAGGGATGGACCACCGTGACTGACAATCATTCTTTGCTTCTTGCCACAAAAACCAGTAGTTCCTACATGAAATTCATCACTGACCATGTCGACCGTTTTAAGCATCTCAAAGGCAACTCCTGAAATGGTGGTGTCTTTAATAGCACGACCGAGTTTTCCCTTTTTGATTTCATAACCCATGGTCACACCAAACATGAACTCACTGGTGAGATCAGCTTGTCCATTGGAGCGTTGAATAAAGTAGTAACCGTCATCGATAGCACTTATCATATCTTCAATTTTACTTTTTCCAGGGTGGATGATGGTGTTTCTCATGCGAATGAGAGGCTCATCAGAATAATCATAAGCTCTCGCATTGCCTGTCGGTTTATGGTCAAAATGCCTGGCGAGTTCACGATTATTCATAAAACCTTTAAAGACACCATCTTCAATAAGAGGTGCATCAATGGCTTCTGTCCCTTCATCGTCAATGTAAACGGGAACGGGAAGCTCTTTACCATTATAAGAATGGGCGTAATCAACCATTGTGACTAAGTCACTGGCGACTTTTTTCCCAATGTAATTTCCAGCAACACTTCCCGCTTTTACGAGATCCGCTTCACTGGGGTGACCAATGGCTTCATGGGCGAGTACACCTGTAACTTCAGGTGAAATAATACAGTCTTTAATTCCTCCACTAGCATGGATGCCGTTTGCTTTATCTTTAACTTGCTTATACTGAGTTTCTAATGCCTCGAGAAAATCCTCGGGCTTGGTGAGGATATCTGCTGTTCTTCCAAAGTCTCCATGAAAGTCCATTAGAGTAGAGACTTCTCCTTCCTTCTCGTAAGAAAAAGAAGTGTAGAAAGAAGTCCTTGGTAGTATGTGATGAGCCGCAGATCCTAAGGAATTGACAATAGTTTTTTCAAGCTCATGAAAAGCGACTATGAGTTGAACAGATTTAAGATCAGAAAACTTCTTTTGAATAAGGTTGTTAAGCTCTGCTAAAAACTCAACTTGTTCCTTAGTTGAGAGTTCGCCTTTTCCTTTATAAGGACGGTCATATTGAAAGGTTCCATTCGGAAGTTCTAAGCTCTTTTGTCCCTCTATTGTGGCCATAAAGTTGGCATTTTCTTCAGCTTTGGTGAGGAGATTTGTAGCGGCTTCTTGGTGACGAAGAGAAGTACTAGCGAAACCCCAGCCGCCATTATTGTAAACCCGACAAGAGAGTCCTGCTTCTGAAGTCTCTTGATTTTGTACTAAATCTCCATTGAGAAGAGCAAGTACATGGGCCCTATTTTGCTGGCTTCGAAGCTCACAATAGTGCTTCGATTTACGCAAAGTTTCCTTTAGGGAGGTCTTGTCCATTTGTAACTCCTTAGTTTGTGGTCACGACATGATAGGGGTTGCCCTCCTACTAGGCAAATTATTTAGCCCCAGAGGCGTCTATTAAAGGGGCTTAAGGCCATTTTGAAGCGTGGCGATAAGCCATGTATGAGAACATACACAATAGCGGCAATCCTAGTGGGCTTCGGCCTCTTATCAACCTCGTGCACACCACAAGACTGTGCCAAGTACCCCGAGCTTCAAGCTTGTCAGGACACTGGAGCTAATCCCGATGATCCTGGACGTGATCCTGCGGGGGAAGATGATCCGGTTCAAGATAATGATCCAATTCAGGATGATCCTGGAGATCCAAATGACCCAGGAGGTCCAAGTGATCCAGGAGACTCTACGGGAAGCTTTGATTGGCAATTAAATGCCGATTATATCGCTCAAATTGTGGATGATAATAACAATAATGATGAACTGTCTTTGGTGAGAAGAAGAGAAACCTTTTCTAGAGGGGATGAGTGTCATGCTCCTCTACAAAATAATCAAAGATTTGCTGACTCTATTAGCTACTTTATAGATGAACTCACGAGTGGCCGTAAGGTTCAGCTTCAGGGGATTGCGAGTTTTTATGGTATGCCTAGTAGTGATGCGACTTACTTTCCTGTTGGTCTTATGACTCATCCTCTTTGTCGAGTCACAAGAAGCACGCTTTCAAACACGGTAAGAAATGTTCCTGATAATGCAACGATCGGCCTTGCTCAACGCTTTGCTGATGATCACAACCGTTTTCGTGCTGAGGCTAATAATGGAAGTGACCAAGGAAAAGAAGACTTTAAAAAACTTTGGGGCAAATTCTTTGGCTGTTTAGCGTACACGGAAAGCTTATCAACTGCAGATACGCCCTCCTCTCAAAGAGTTGCCGATCGTCTTTCTCCAAGAGGTTACAGAAAGCCTGCTGGTGTGAAGTTTTATGATGATCCTCAACAGTCTCAGGCAAGTCGTTACAATATTGGCCTCTTTCAGTTCACGCCGACATATGGAGGAAATATTAATCCCTGTTTTAGACAGTGGAATCGAGACTATCCAAGTTGTAGCATTTCTAATGGAAGCCAAGGTGAGATGGTCAAAGTTGTTGGCTCCTCGCTTCAGCATTTTAATGCTTATTGTGGGGTTCATAAGTTAGTGCAGACTTTCTCGGTTCAAGTGAATTCAAGTAAGTCACGCAACACTCACCCAGACAATAGGCAGGGAAGTGGACTTAAGCCAAGTGAGCAAAGATGTGTCACACCTCACTTTTGGGCAGGCTGGGCCTATAACCATTTTGGTCCTCTCCAGAACTCAACGGGTAGTAATCTTGGTAAGTTACTAAGGTGTGTATATGCTCAGTAGGAGAATTTTACACTGAACTAGCATTTTTTTATGCAATGACATAAACCCTCAATATCACCTTATTGAGGGTTTTTTATGAAACAAATTATCTTGTTATCTATGCTTTTGAGTAACTCCATCTGGGCTTTCGCCGGAGTCTTAGAGGGTGCTTACTTGGGTCAAATGCCACGCTGTGGAGTTGAAGTTTCCTTTGATAGTGATGATGCCCTAAATTTTCAGATTATAGATAAAAAGGGAAATGAGGATCTTAATGAGACTGTGCCTCTCTATGTCCTTGAATCGGGCATAAAAATGGGCTCTTTTACCTATGAAAAAGAATTCTTTGGTCAAAGCGGAAAAGTAAAAGTCTCTGTAAAAGGTAAAGTATTGCGTCAGCAGCTAAAGTCTTTGGAAATAAAAAAGGTCTATGGCCTTTTTAACTTTGACGTCGCTCGTTGTAATGACCTCACAAGAGTTTTTTAATTCCACAAAACCTCTAGAAATTGGTATCTTTTGAGTTCCTTTGATTCATTGTTTTAATGGGAGATGCCTCGTGTTTTTTGAAGGCGCTGAAAAAAAATTAGAAATTATCGTTGCCCCAAAACTTCAACCACTTAATAAGCTACCAAAAGATTTTTGGGAAAAACTTGTGGCTAAGTGTGAAGCCACTATTCTTTCAACGATTTCAAATGACAAGCAAACGGCTTATTTACTGAGTGAGTCGAGTCTCTTTGTCTGGGATGATCGGATATTGATGTTAACCTGTGGAGAAACCAAGCTCATCGAGTCGGCCCTCTACTTTATGGAAGAGATTGGTCACGAAAATGTGGAATGCCTTTTCTTTCAAAGAAAAAATGAATATCGCTCCCACCTCCAACCATCTGACTTCATTGCTGATGCCAAAAGACTGGGAAAACTTCTTGAGGGAGAAGCTCTTCGGTTAGGGAAAATGCACTCTCATCACACACAACTCTTTTATACGACTAAGGATTATCAACCCATTGAAGAAGATCGCACCTGTGAACTCTTGATGTATGACATGGCACCTGAGGTAATCGATTTTCTCACGCGAGAAGATTTAACAAAGGATGAAGTGAGAAATTTTTTTCAGCTTGAGAAGCTCTTGCCGGGCTTTGAGTTAGATGACTTTGTTTTTCAACCTTATGGTTACTCTCTCAACGGGATTAGAGGGGAGGATTATTTCACTATTCATGTGACGCCTCAGGAAACGAGTCCCTATGTGAGCTTTGAGACTAACTTGAAGATTTGTGAAAAAAGCCAAGTTCTTCTTCATCAAATCTTAGAGATATTGAGACCTTTCTCTTTTGATGTAATGACTTTTAATTGCTCAACAGAATTTGATTTTGGGTCGACTTATATGAAAACCATTCACGTTAACGATAGCTTGAGTATCGGTTATGATGTTCACTTTCGTTACTACAATAAGAGAATGGACGCCCCGGAAAAAGTCTATCGTTATAAAGAACTTATTTAATTGAATGAAGGAATACTTATGAACTCAGAACTTTGGATTGAAGAGAAACTCGAAGATTATCTTGGGCTGCGAATGAAGGTCGAAAAAACTCTTTTTTCAGGAAAAAGCCCTTTTCAAGCCGTTGACGTAGTTGAAACTAAAGGCCATGGCAAGATGCTTTTAAATGATGGCTTGATTATGGTGACTGAAAGAGATGAATTTGTTTATCACGATATGATTACCCACGTGCCTCTCTTTGTTCACCCTAATCCTAAAAATGTTTTGGTGATCGGTGGTGGCGACGGTGGAACCGCCCGAGAAGTCATCCGGCATAAGAGCGTAGAAAAATGCACCATGGTTGAAATTGACGAAATGGTTGTCAATGCCTGTAAAGAGTTTATCCCGCAGACATCTTGTAAGTTAGATGATCCAAGAATTGATCTCATTATTGGTGATGGTGTGGAGTTTGTGAAACAAGCACGGGCAAAAGGTCAGCATTTTGACGTGATCATTGTCGATAGCACTGATCCAATTGGACCAGCTCAACCTCTCTTTGGTACAGAGTTTTATGAAGATATTCATGGCTGTCTTAGCGAGGACGGTATTGTCGTAAGCCAAGGGGAAAGCCCTTTTTACCAAGAAGAGATGCAAAATAAATTAGTAAATATTATTTCTGGAATCTTTCCTTTAGTGAGTATTTATAACTTTAGTAATCTTACTTATCCTGGTGGACTTTGGTCCTTCACTTTTGGCTCTAAGAAATACCATCCATTAAGAGATTTTGACTCTCAAAGGGTGAGTGATTCTGGTCTTGATTTTGAATATTACAATAAAGACATTCACCTGGGCTCTTTTGCTATTCCCACATTTCAAAGAAAGAGGCTTGCTTCTTGGCTTAAAGACTCCTAAGAGGTCTTAAATATGGCAAAGAAATTTTGGCTAATGAAATCTGAACCCGATGAGTTCTCAATTTTGGATCTTAAGAGAGTTAAGAAAGAGGCTTGGAGTGGTGTGAGAAATTACCAAGCAAGAAACTTTATGAGAGATGAGATGAGTGTTGGTGATGAAGTACTTTTTTATCACTCTAGTACCAATCCTCCCGGTGTTGCCGGCATTATGACCATTGCCAGCAAGGCTTATCCCGATCCGCTTCAGTTTAAAAAATCTTCGAAATATTATGATGAAAAGGCTAGCAAGGAAAACCCGCGCTGGTTCCTTGTCGATGTAAAGTTCAAGGCGATCTTTCCAGATTATGTTACTTTAAAAAAATTAAAGGATGAAAAGAAATTAGCAGAGATGAAGATCTTACAAAAAGGAAACCGTCTTAGTATCACTCCTGTTAGTGCTTCTCACTTTAACCATATTTGTAAGCTTGGAGGCTTAAAATTATGAGGTATATCTTTAGTCTTATTTCGTTTCTTATTTTAGCCTCCTCGGCCAATGCAAAGACTTTTGAAGTCAATACTCAGCATAGCTTTGTTAATTTTGAATTGGATTATATGAAAGTTTCCACGGTCAAGGGAGCTTTTGAAGATTTTCGCGGAGTTTTTGATTGGGATGATCAAAAAAAAGAACTTAAAGATATTGAGTTTGTCATTAAGTCCGAATCTATTAATACAAGAGATGCAAAAAGAGACAATCATCTCCGAAGAAAAGATTTTTTTCACGTCAAAAAATATCCTCACATCTCTTTTAAAGGAACAAAAGTCATCTCTAAAAATCAAACTCCTATAAAAGTCATCGGTGAGGTAACCATTAAGGGAGTAAAGAAAGAGATGGCCTTTGATATCGATTGGAAAGGACTTCATCGCGATCCTGTGGATAAGAAAAAGCGATCCCTCTTTTTTGAGGTTGAGGGGAGTATCAATCGACAAGATTTTGATATCACTTGGAATAAGGCCTTGGACCAAGGGGGCTGGGTTGTCGGTGAAAAAGTTGACTTTGAAATCGTTGTTGAGGCCAACCCTACCGATTCACGAGCCGCTTTTAGTCGTTTTTATATGAAGAAATCTGATGTCTTGCCTGGCACAACAGACAAGGAATCTGTATTTGGATCTGATAATTTAGAAAAAAAAAACTTCAAAATAAATGATATCCCTAAAACCTTAGTTTCCTCAGAAGCTAAAGGCCCCACCCCGGAGTATGGAAAAAGCCTTAAAGATATCTTCATCGGTTTCTTCTTATTTTTAGCTCTTTGCGCAGCAGGCTTTTTCTTAAAGAAAAAAAGTTTGTCTATCCTCGAAACTAAAATGGGAGAGAAAAAAGCTGAGTTGTTAAGTGATTTTATTCTCTACGCCCTTCTTTTTGTTGTAGCTGTCGTCTTAGCTCCCTATATGGGCTACAGCAAGTATTTTTCTTAGTTCTGAAGCACGATGTAAACCTAAGAAGGTGAATTAAATTAGCCACTTAGACAATTTGTCAGAAATTGAAACTCCATCTCTCATTCCTTTTTTTCTACTATGAGAAAAAAGGAGTAAATTATGAAATTAACAACATTGATCGTTTTAGTGAGTGCATTTTCACTAATTTCTTGTGGAAAAGGTGAGGATGAGCAAAAACGCATAGATTTAACTAATACCAAATTCTCTGCTTTTATTACTCACCAAAATGGTGCTGAGGTTAAAGAAGATCTCATTTTAAGAAGCACGGGCTCCCAAACAGGCTTTTTTAATACGGTAGGTTTTGGTTTTAAGGGTTCAATCTCAAATGGCCACTGCATGATAAGTGGCACTCAGTTCGGCTCAGATCTTCGGCTAAGTCTCGATAGTAATGGTCAATACCTCCTTTATCGCGACGATTCTTCTTTCTATGGTTATACCCATGCTGAGAAAAGTATTTATGGTATCAGAGGGGATTGGTCTGTTGATGGGGATGATATGGTCCTTTCAGGTGTCGCTAGAAGCCTGGATGAGGACACTGAGTCAATAGGGAGTAACTGCGTACTTTTGAAAGTCAATGAGGAAAAGAGTTTTACTCATATCCAAGGGCCTAAACTTACCAACCTTTACGGTGTGGGACAGAAGCTAGAGAAGGGGCAGTGCTTTCAGATTTGTCAGTAGGTGTGAAAGTCTTTGTTAGTAACGAAAAATAGATAATTCAATTAAAATAAAGGTCTAACAGAAGGAATTGTTATGATCGAAATGCTAAAGATTAGCCTCGTTTTCTTATTTGCCACTACTCCCACCCATGCTTTTTCTAAGTTTGATAATCATGACTATGTAGATGGTCCTGGGATCTTTAGTGACTCTGGTATTAGGGGGCCTCGTTACAGCGAGCAAATAAAAACCATGAAAGAACTCGCAAAGAAAAGACCTGATATCGTCAGGGTGGTTGAGTATGGCAAAAGCATTCGTGGTAAAACCCTAACGGCAATTCTACTAGAACCAAAAAATTTACCGGTAACTAAGTTCGCTCTTGTGACAGGAGCTACCCACGGTAATGAGTATCTTAATATCGTAGATCGATTAACTCAGGCGCTTTTGGATTCAAACACGGACGTCTTGGAAAACTACATTGCGTCGGGGGGAGCTCTCCTTGTCGTTCCCATTATGAACCCTGATGGATATGACCGAAGAAGAAGAGGAAATGCTAAAAGGGTCGATCTAAATCGAGACTGGCCTAACTCGAGGTCACCAAAACCAAGTGAATTTAAACAACCTGAATCGGAAGCTCTATCAAAACTTGTGGAAAACTTTCTGTCAGATAATCCTCTTACAAAGTTAAATTTTGCCATGGATTATCACTGCTGTGTAGATGGTATGCTCTTAAAGCCTTGGGGTTATCAAAAGGGTGAGTACATGAGTCAAAATGAAGAAATACGATTTAATTATTTTGTTGATCCCATGCTTAAGTACTTTCCTAGGCCAGGTAAGGTTGGAACGCCTCCTGATCTTCTTTATTCCGCCCAGGGGACAACTCTTGATTATTGGTTTGATCAATATGGTGCTATTTCTCTGACTTATGAAGGAACACGAAGGAAAGAGGAGGGGATGCTTTCTTTTCATGTCTTGTGGTGGGAAGATATTCTTCAAAATATCTAGGCTCTAAGGTTTTGATTTTACTAAGTTTTTTTATCATCAAGAATACACCCTAAACAACCGATAAAGACAAGGTGTTTAAGTGGCTTCTCCTTATATTCATTTCAATAAATATCAATGCTTATGATCCTAATAAGAAGGTTATTTATTTACCTGGAATGATATTCTACGATTTTGACAATTCTGCAAACGGCTTTTTTGGGATTAATGGTAATACTGGTGCGACTAACGCGCCTACACCTGCTCCTCCCAAATTTAACAAGGACACTCTTAAGCTCGTTAAAAAATTAATGGAAGCAGAAGATTTCAATATTGTGATTGATGATACCAATATGTTTGGAAGCAGTATTTCACTTGATCAAGATTTAAAGGAAAATATTTTTGATAAATTACCAAGTGATCATCAAGTTATTCAGTTTAAAAAAGCAGATCCTCAAGTTCAGCTAGGACTTCAGTCTAAAATGGGCAATGGGGATGTTATTTTCGCTAATAAAATGCCAGGAGATAAAAATGAGGATATTTTTTTCAATCTCTATCAAGGTATTAAAAATGATTTTCGCTTGGGAATTGGCGGTTCAACGAGTTGGCTAAATTTTAATAGTCCTGAAAAAGACTCTGACTTGGCCAGGCTCATTTTTGAATTAGGGGGAGTTACTTTAAATGAAGGCTATGACTTAAAAAAGCTTGGATTCAAAATAAAAAAACACAACGGTGTCACTATTTGTGAAAAAACATACAAAGGAAGTCCTTTTACCTTTTCGTTGGATGTATGTCTTGAGCATTTCATTGAGTCTGAAAAGAAATGGGGAGAAGGGGGAAGATGTGGACTTTATGAAAAAGAAACTTCGAATTTACTAAAAAACCTCCCTCGTATTGAGTGTGAACCAGAAAGAGTTCAAGCCTTTTTAAATTATTTAAAAAATGAATTCGTTTCAACTTGTGATGATGCCTTTTCTTGTCAAAATACTGTAGGAGGCGAATCTGTTAAAAACCTTAGTCAATCGCTAGAGAAGATTTTGGTTTTTAATCGGATAAGGGAAATTGAATCAAAGACGCGAAAGGAGGAGTCTTTTGACTATCAATTTGAAGTCGATCGTTTAATTGATAAATTAGCCGATTATAATCAGGCATGTCAGACAGAAAAGAGTTCTCTCGACATAGTGCTTAGTAAAGAAGACCAGAAGGATGTGGATGACTTTATTAGCGAAGTAAATGTTGCCTTTGATTCCTATGCCAATTTTGAAGAAGGGCTTAAAAAGGATCTTAAAGAAAAAACTCTTTTTACCTTTAAAAATTGCTTACGAAAGAATCAAGAGAAGTTACAAGGACGTTTAGAAGATAACAAAGAAAGTCCCCGTAATGAGATCCTAGACGGATGTAAAAAGAAATCCTTTAATTACACGATAGAGGAACTTATAAAGGACTATGCGGGTAAGAAAGGTGATCAATACTCTAATGTTAAATCATTTCTTCAAGGAAAAGCCGACATCTTTTGTCATTATGATGTGCATGAAGCGACAGAGGAGACAAATCCTAATTTAGCTATGTTTAATCCTATTTCGGGTGGCATGGAGGTTCCTATTACTGGGGATGATTCCCTGAGTTTTCCCTATGATCTAAAAAGATGTTCGCGTTTTTTAGAGAGACAGAATCAAATTTATAAGTCCCTACAAAGTCGAGACAATATTGATTTAAGCTCTTTTTCAAAAGAATTAAAAATTGAAATTCATTCCAATCGGCAAAATGGTTTACTTGAACAAAGTTTTAAAAAGTGTGAAGGACTGACCAATGAAAAGGAACTCATCGAATGTAAAGATAAAGCCTTAAATGAAGCTAAAGCCGAGATTTTACTAGAGGACTATTTTAAATTAACAAAAGAAACCGGTGTTGCCAGATTTCCTAATCAAGGGGAGCTGCTTATTCAAAAGGCAAAGAGTAATAAAGTCTTAAATCAATGCCTAAATGAATCTGCTCCAGTTAAGAAAGAAGACTGCTTTAAAGAGATTGAAAGGGAATTTTCCTACTCACTTTTAAATCCTTATTCCGTTTATGAAGACGCGGGAAGTGCATTAACGAGTGATCTCGCCAAATTAACAAAAACCTTATCAAGAGATATTTCCGTTTTTCACTGGGGATCAGATGAACTTACAGGAAACAATAAAGACGAGCCCGTTCCCTTAAAGTCTTTTAACGGTTATAAATACGCTCTCGCAAGAGAATATATGTTTCATACTGGGCCAATTTTAGACAGTTTAGTAGAAGTGGCTGGAGCTACTCTTGCGGGAAGGGGATTGTATGCGGCCAGTGATCCTAATAGCACTAGAAGTTATGGTCCAACACTTGTGGAAATTGAAATCCCCAAGGGATCAAAAATTTTAGACCTTCGAGAGGGGGGAACTCACGGAAAAATCCCTATTTCTCTAGACACTTACAATAAATTAAAGGCCGAAGGCTGTAATCTTGATGAACTTAAAGAAGAAGCTGATGCTAAGGCAAAAGCCAGTATGCAGGGAACGGCTCAAGCAAATACTCCAGAGGATAGTGAACTTTCCCGTTTTAATGACTTCGCACCGGCACCACCGGGCAGTCCTTATTATCTATTTGTAGGAAAAGGAGTCTTTGAGCAAAATAGAGCGTGCCATAATGCTCTTCAAACCGCTGTAAAGAGACTCGACTTAAATGTGCTCGCTTATAACTATGGTCACCAGTTACCGACATTTTGTGATCAAGAGAATATGAATCGAAATGCTTCTGCTGCCTTTGTGATGATTGATAATAAAATGCGTGGCAATGTGACCACTTATAATGCTGCTTCGATTGAAAAGGCCTTAAAAGATCATAGAGAAAAGGGAATTCCGATTCCTGAAAAAATAAGACGTCTTTTACAGGTTCATGATCATCAATCGGAAACAAAAGACGATCTGTTTCCTTCCGCCTACAATCCTTTTAGGGCAGACGGAAGTCTTGAGTCAAGGGAGTATTGGAAGTCCCGAATTTTCAACTGTGATCATTCTATTGAAGAAGATGCTGTTGATAGCGGTATCATTCCCAGTTCTAGTCAAATGTTTCAGTTTTAAGCTGTCTTATTGCACCAGATATTTTCTCGCTAACATACGCTGGCGGTTATCAAGGTTCATCTCCTTGCCGTCAATCCAAACTCTTTCAGAATTAGCTAAGGGCTCAAGAGGATCAGCATTCCATAAGATAAATGTCGCCTTTTGATTTTTCTTAAGCTGTGCATATTCTTTCTCAAGACCGTAAATTTTTGCAGGTCCAGAGGTTATCGCTTCAAATGCCTTCCCATAATCTAAACCATTAGCGACGGCCATCCCTGCGGACTGTCTTATTCTTCTAGGGTAGGTAAACCATTCATGGGCAGTGAGAGCGATTTTGACTCCCTTTTCTGAAAGGGCAGCAGCAAGATCATCTCTATTTTGCATATGGGAGAAGCTGTAGACCGTTTGGTTTGTGGCATTGAGAATAACGGGTATTTGAAGTGACTTTAATTGACTCGCAAGCATCCAAGACTCCGTACCACCAAAAAGTACAACATTGAGTTTTAATCCTTTCTTTCTCATGTCTTTAACAAAACTGATAAGATGAGAGATTTCATCGTAACTATCAGCAGACATTACCATGGGAAGTTTACCATCAAGAACGGGTTTAAAGGCAGCTAACTCGCGTTCGTCATACTTCAACTCACGGAGATTTCCTTTATTAAAATTCGCTTTGTTTTTATGATAAAAGAGGGCTTCATCGACAAAATGTCTTAGTGTCTGCCAAAGTTTCGCATAATGATTACCAAATGACTTCTTTGTATGCACGCTAACAGAACCAAACATGGCAGAATTGGGAATTAAGTCTTTTGTGGGCTCGTCATTAAGCTTATAGAAGAAACCCTTTCCTGAAATCATTCCTCCATTGGGCATGGCCACGGTATAAACGACACCATTTGATCTTTCTATAGGAATGCGGGAAGTCTGAGATCGAAAGGCATAGTGGGAATCTAGGCTTGGGTTGATTTCACTGCCTTCAACGGAGAGATTTCTAGTGGACTCGACAGAACCCACTTCCATAAGACCTAAGTAAGAAACTGCTTCAAAAAGTCCCGGGCTCAGAATCTTCCCCTTCCCATCAATAAGGGGAGTGTTTTTAGTTTGAGAGATATTTTTCTTTATGTTTTTTATTTTTCCACCAGAGACGAGAACGTCATGTCCTTCAAGACGCGCTCCATTTGATTTAAGGACAGTGACATTCTTAATGAGAAAATTATTACTAACCGTCTTTTCCACCTTATCGTGGGCTTTTTTAAGAAGGGCAAGTGTTTGATCTTCTCCTGGGGCTTTGTGGTCTCTTGTTCCAAGCCCAATTTTTCGGTTTCCAATTTCAAAGTCACTTTTGGGGACGATATTTTTCTCGCGGTCAAAGACAATATGTCCATCGATCATGACTTTGTCAGGCTTTGCATAAACGGAAAAAGGATGGCGATCCCATATGATGAGGTCAGCATGCTTGTCTTTTTCAAGAGAGCCTACCTTGTCTTCAATTCCTAAGGCCCATGCGGCATTGAGAGTGATCCACGCCATGGCCTTTTCCTCACTAATCATTATTCCCAGGTCCTTAGCCGACTTTAGGACCTTGGCGACTTCATGGTTAAGGTGACGAATGTCTTCAGCGGAATCAGAGTGAATAATAGTTTTGACGCCATATTTTTCGGTAATAGCAGCATTTGCGGAAGTAGCATCATAGGCTTCCATTTTGAAGCCCCACCAATCAGCCCATGTTGAAATTCCCGTCTTGTGCTCTGCTAATTTCTTAGCGATTTTGTAGCCTTCAATCGCATGGTGGAAGGAGCGAATATTAAAACCAAACTTCTTGGCGATATCGAGCATCAGAGACATTTCATCAGCACGGTAACAATGCATATGAACTAGAATCTCTCCTTTGATTACACTTCTTAAAGTTTCTAATTTGGCATCTTTCTTTGGAGGTGTAGGGGCATCGCCAATTTCTTTGAGAGCTTGCTTTTTAGCCTCTCCGTCACTTTGCTTATTAGCTTCATTGGATCTTTGTCTCCAATGTTCAAGATCCCTTTCATATTTGATCCATGTTTGATGGTATTCAAAAGCTTCTTGATAAGCGCGATCATATCCGGCGACATTACCCATCCTAGTTGAGGGTCCACCTTTTTCACCATAAACTCTTTTGGGATTTTCACCACAGGCCATTTTGAGTCCTTGAGGCGCTCCTGCAAAGCGCATTTCTCTGGCGCTAATGCGAGGGCGCATCTTTGCGGTGAAGGACCTACCACCAAAAAGGTTAGCCGAGCCAGGGAGAACCTGAATCGTTGTTACCCCACTGGAAAGTGCTCTCCAAAGAGCGGGGTCTTGTGGCCAAAAGCTATTTTCTGCCCATACGTCGGCCGTATTGGGAGAAATCGCCTCATTTCCATCTGAATGGGCCTTAACTCCTGGATGGGGATAAACACCCATATGAGAGTGGGTGTCGATGACACCGGGACTTATTATTTTCCCTTGTGCATTTATGATGCGATCCGCTTGAATACCTGAAGGCTCACCGGCACCTAGATCTTTGATATTTCCTTCTTGAATGAGAATCCACCCTTTCTCTATTGATGGGCCTGCGACAGTAATAAGACGAGCTCCCGTTATAAGAATCGCCTCCTTATTCACATCACGCGGATCATCAGCCGGATCTACGGGTAAAGTAATTTCGCTCAGGGGCGCTGGCTTCTCTTCGCTACCACCTGGACCATTTTGTGCTGAGCAAGAAATAAAGAATGTCATAAGCGATAAGAAAATCAAAAGATTTTTCATGGGAAGCCTTTTGGGAGGGATTAAATTGGTCCCAAGAATAGGACAAATCTTGACGATTTATCAATCAATACCTTTTGTCATTTGTCTAAATCTTTAGCGCTTCACGTAGGGGGCAAGGATAGACCTTTTGCCATCGATTCCCTTCTTGGGACTGAGCTCTAAAAGGTCGAGGACAAAGGGATAAACATGAATATTTTCAATACTTTTAATCATTCCCTTGTTTTTCACTTTGTGACCAAAACTGAGAAAGATACCTCCCATATCGGAGGCCTTGTAGGGATCATAGCCATGGGTTCCCCCATAGACTCCAGTTTGATGCCTCTTATCTTTGGGAATTCTTTTGGGATAAATATAGCTACCGGGCTCTCCCAGTAAGATGAGGTCTCCGGCCCTTTGATTGTGGGCGAGGTGAAATTTGGCCGGAAGTTCTTTTCTTGAATAAATCTTGGTGTAGGGGACTTTACTCAAAGCTTTCCTATAGGAAGAGATGTCTCTTTTGTCTTTGAGATAAATAAAGGTCAAAGGTCCTCTCTCTTGAAAGTCTGCGAGGCTCACATCCACGTAATCTCGGAGGTAAACTTTTTTCGCATTTTCTATGGCCTGCATACCGTGGTCACTGACAATGACATAACTTACGGGAAGGTTAAGTTTGTCGATTTCCTTCACCATATTAGAGATATGTTTATCAATGTCTCGAACAGCTTCACCGACGACTGGGTTATCTGGACCTAACATATGGCCCTTACTATCTACATCAGAAAAGTAAAGAGTGAGAAAGTGTGGTCTCGTTTCTTTGGGAAGTTTTAGCCACTCGACAATTTGTTTTGTCCGTTCTGTATTTTTCACAGAACCATCATAGGGAATGTAATAATTAGGGTAGTGTCCCTGAATATTAGCATCACTTCCTACCCAAAAAAAACTAGCACTGAGAAGACCCTGATTTCTTGTTTCTAACCACAAGGGGGTACCGCCATACCATTTTCCTTGGCGAGTGCTTTTGGGATCACCCAAGCGATAATGCTCCTTTAAAGAAGGGTCGTAAAATCGATTGGCGATGAGTCCATGATTTCCCGCATACATTCCCGTCGCTAAACTGTAGTGGTTAGGAAAAGTCTTACTAGGAAAAACTGGGGTAAGGCTTTTCGACTGGATTCCTTTGGTCACAATAGAGCTAAGAAATTGAGGTTTGTATTTTTTTATATAATCATGGCGAAAGCCATCGATAGAGATCATGACGACATAAGGATTCTCTCTTTTTGCCGCATCGTTAGATTGAATTCCGTTTGGGTCATTGTAAACACGATAGTTCGAACAACCTAAAAGCGTGAAAAGGATTAAGAGAAAGGGTGTTAATTGCATTAATGACCTTCTTATGTTGAAATTTCTGCCTGAGCTTACTAGAAACAGATAATACTTTAGAATGATTATATGGAGCAACTTTCTCAACAAAAGATCCTGGATTCAAAAGAGTCCCAAAGTAAGGCTGACATCACCTTAGTCAGTGATATCTTTTGTAAACTTGAAGAAAGCACTCAGTTTTATTGGAATTTCGGTCAGAGCCATTTTTTTTATCGACCTGGTTTTGGCACACTTCACTGTCGATACTTTTCCCAAAAGAAAAATCAAAAGCTTTTAGTTATTGCTCCCGGCAGAGGGGAGTCCAGTTTAAAGTATTCTGAAACTATTTTAGATCTTCAGGATAAAGGACTTGATATTCTTGTGCTCGATCACCGAGGCCAGGGATTTAGTGAGCGCTATCATAACTGTCCAGAAAATGGGTACATTGAAAATTTTCAGGATTATATAGATGATTTTAGAACTGTAGTCGATCATTTCAAAGAGCGAAAACATTATCAAAAAACCCATCTCCTTGCCCATTCCATGGGAGCCGCCATTGGTCTCGCCGCTCTTCTTCGCGATCATACTTTGTTTCAAGGAATGATTCTTTGTAGTCCCATGCTTAAGATTAAAACACTGGGAATACCTGCTTTTATGGCTAAGTTTATTTTATTAATCAGTGAAAAAATTAAACTTGGTCATCGACCACTTTATAAAAAGCTCTCTGACGTGCGTGGAGGCTTTACTGACAATCCTAAAACCAGTTGCTGGGAGAGGTATCACCACCATTTGGAGATGGACCTCAAGCATCCTCAAATAAAAATTGGTCCTCCTACTTTGAAGTGGTTATCTGAAAATCTAAGTCTTAGTCGTGGAGTCTTCAAAGAGAGAAAGAAGTTAAAGCTTCCCATTCTTTTGATGCAAGCCGAAGAAGATAGCCTTGTCTGTAGTAAGGCCCAAGATCGATTTGCCCATGAGGTAGAAAATTGTCGAATTATCCGACTGAAAAACTCAAGACATGAGATTCTAAGTGAATCCAATGACATACGAAATCGTGCTTTTGTGCAGATCGAAAAGTTTCTCAAGGAAAACGGTTAAGTCTGTTAAGTCTATGTTCTAAAAACCGAAAAGCCGGTTGCTATGGACAAGAAAAATCAATCACCTCGAATTCTCATCACTCTTATTACCTTAGGCACTATGTTAGCCGCATTCAATCATTGTGTGATTGAGCCTCCCAAAAAAGCGACTAAAAGTAGTGCAAGAAGTGTATCTAGTGAGTCTTCTAGTGATACCAATACGGCCACGACTCCAGATACACCTCAACAAAATAATGGATCTGGTAGCCCTTCTGTTCCTACTCCAACAGTTCCGGCTTTAAGCCAAGGAGAGGAGTTTTTTAACAACACAATTGAGCCAGCTTTTCAAAACCAATGTATGGCCTGCCATACTGCTCCTGTTAATAACCCTGCAGTTCCAGGGCCGTTAAGTATTTTTGATTATAGTCAAATGAGAGTGAAGCTTCTCAATGGGGGAGCAACGAATAATGAATTGATTAGAAAAGTTCAGGGGATGATTAGTCACGTTGGGGGAAATCAGTGTGCTGCAAATCCAACGATTTGTCAGAACCTTCAAGATTGGTATGCCCAAGAAATTAATCAACCCACAACGCCTCCTCCACCAACAAATGGAGTAAGTGGCATGGTCTCAGTTATTTCCCCACTAGGAAGAGTGACGGGTTACGCTGGAAATCTAAGTGATCCAACAGAGACGATATATGTGAATTTTTATATTGATGGTCCAGCTGGAACAGGGGTTCTCATTAACAATGAGCCTATTGCGGCCAATGAGGCCGGCTTTAATGGTGGTATCTCTGGTAGCCATGCCTTCACTTTCTTTGTCCCTGTATTATATCGTGATGGTGTGGAGTATCAGCTCTATGCCTATGCCGTTAACCGTGACAATGGTGAAGAGACTGCTCTTCAAGGGTCTCCTTATTCATTTTCGGCTTATGTCTCAAGTATCATTGGTTACAATTATTACGTGAACACTGTGAAGCCACTTCTCGATGCTCGATGTGCTAGTTGCCATGCCTTTAGCTACGATCAAAATTTCTCCAGTCTTCTGTCGCCGAGTCCAGCCAATGGGGGAAGTGAGCGTGATAATGAAATGATCAATATGCCAGCGGGAAGCCACATGGGAAGAAATCATCCTGGTGGAAATATCTGTGGATCAAAAGATAATTCACCATGTGTTGAAATTCAGCAATGGTGGCAAAATGAATTCAATTAAATTTTAAGTTGGAGAGTCATTTTGTATTTCTCACTTAGGTCAGTGAGAATTTCTTCGATATCTTCTCTTTTAATTACGACATCTACAGCGGAGAACCTCTCCATAGGTGAGAATTTGCAGTTATTCTCACATTTCACATCGACCGTAAGAAGTTCAACATATTCGATAGGGTCTTGGTTATTGAAGTTTGAATACCACTGAAAAAACTCTTCGCACTTATTTTCAAAGTCAGCAAGAAGCTTATCTTCTCTCGCTGAGTCCATATCATAGAGAAAGCGACCGTTATCGCGTTTTTTCCCATTGATAAAGATATCAATGACACCCTTGCGCTTTATAAAAAGAGATTGATTCAAACATTTGGGACAATACATAGCTAAAAGTGTACCATGGAGTAAAAACTTGTCTAGTTCCTAAATCAAAGTAAAAAGGTCGATCTATGAAGGGTGAACAGTGCTTTATTAAGATGCGTGATGATGTCGAGATCCATGCAGAAGTCTACGAAAAGGGAAATCCTCAATGGATTATCGTCACTCATGGTATCGGAGAGCATTTAGGTCGACATCGCTATTTACAGGAGCTCATTTCCTCTCGTTTCAATATTTTCTTCTATGACCTAAGAGGTCATGGACTTTCTATGGGAGAAGATGCTTACGTTCATGATTTTCAAGACTTCATTTTAGACTTGGATCAAATCATTGCCTATTTAAAGAATCGTTATCGCATGGAGAAATACTCACTCTTTGGCCACTCTATGGGAGCCCTTATTACGGCGAGCTTTATGCAAAGGCAGGTTAAGCCTGACTTTTATCCCGATAAAGTTTTCCTCAATGCACCTCCTGTGGGATTTGGAGGACCTGGTGGTTTAGCTGTAAAGCTTGGCCCTCACTCTCTATTTTCTGCTCTTGCAAAAAGTCCTCTATCTGTCCGTCTAGGAGGTCTCGTCGATTTAAAATACCTAAGCCATGATCCCTTAACGGCCAAGCGTTATAAGGACGATAGTAAAAATCATCTGACATTGCATACCAAACTCATTCTCGAAATGGTAAAGTGCTCTGGGGAAACCTTTAGTAAGCCTTTAAATGTTACTTGTCCTGCCTTTGTTTCTGTGGGGAGTGAGGATGGTATCGTCTGCCCTAAAAGTCTCATTGATTACTTTGAGCATATCGAAAAATCCTTTCACTTGAGAGTCTTTGAAGGGGCTTATCATGAAATTCATAACGAGATAGAAAAGTATCGATTGCCTTATTTTGAGCATATTAAAGATTGTTTACTGGATTATTTATGAGTCACTTTGATATTGGAAAAGAAAAAATTGGTCAGTTATGGTCTGATCTTCCCACTGACCTCTGCCTGTCTTTTAACGATGAAACCATGTGCTTGTGGGGAGAAGGGGGTGAGAGCCAAAACGCCATTCTTTTTAATGGGGTCCATCTTGGTGAACTTCGTTCTTCTTTAGCTCCCGTTAAAAATTTTGAGTTAGCAGGCTATCTTGCACCGATTTTATATCTTGAGAAAACCAAAGGTTTAGGTAACTTTGCAATGACCTTGCATGCATGGATTTGTGAGGCAAAGTCACTTTCACCTGAGGTTTGTGATTGGATTGGTATTTATTATAAAGCCGGTGCTTTCTTAGAGGTGGAGACCACGGACTTATATCTTGGTCCCTATATTGGAGAATACACCGATCATCAGGTTATCCCTCTTAATAGAGGTCTATGTGGTCTTGCGCTGAGAGAGGAGAGGGTTGTTAATGTCGCCAATGTTCACGAGGAATCTCTTCACATAGCGTGCAGTTTGAAAACTAATAGTGAGCTCATCATTCCTTTGAAGAATTCAAAAGGTGAGATGATTGCGGAGCTTGATATTGATTGTAATAGAATCGGAGCCTTTAGTCCTGAAATTGAAGATAAGTTTAAAAAGTTCTCAGAATCTTTTAAGGATATATTGGCATGATTTACACTTCTTTTATGAGCCCTTGGGGCAAAATAAAAGTAATACGCTCAGCACTTGGACTCGTAAGCCTTTCTTTTGAGAATTTTTCTTCTCACAATGCTAAAGGGGAAGCTATCGAACAAAGAGATGGTGATGACCTTCTTCTTCTCGCAAAGGAGCAAATTCTTGAGTATGCGAGTGGGAAAAGGAAGAGTTTTTCACTCACTTTAGATTTATCCTCTGGAAGTGAATTTCAAAAACTTGCTTGGGGGGAAATGACAAAAATTCCTTTTGGGACAACTAGCACCTATGGAGCGTTAGCGAAGGCCTGTGGATCACCTAAAGGTGCTCGTGCTATGGGTGGTGCTGCAAACCGAAACCCGCTCCCTCTCATTATTCCTTGTCATAGGGTGATGGGAAAAAATGGCCAATTAACCGGTTTTGCGCTCGGTTTAAGGCTAAAAACTGAGCTTCTTACTCACGAGGGTGTCCTTTTACACTAGTTTTCAGGCACTTAGGTGTCACAAACTTCCTTTTTAGTCAGGTAAGTCCTTAAACTTTCAACCAACTTCCCCGATAAGGAAACGATGGACTAGGTTTATACTGGTCAACTTTTAATCAAAAGGAGCCCGATGGGTGTAAACAAACTCGACATTGAGTTTGAAGACGACGAAGAAATTCAGGCGCGGGAAGAAGCCGAGCGCAAGAAAAGAGAAGTCGTAGACAACGTCGACATTCAGTTTGGTGACGTTGATGGGGAAGGTACGCCTCCCAAGGGCACTGCTCAACCTAAAGCAGCCCCTACCCAACAAAAGGCGAGCGCTTCAGCTCATCAAAAAGCAAGCGCTCCTGCAAGAGGGATCCAATCGGCTAGTCCACAACAATCAGCACCAGCAAGTGCACCTTCCGTCAATGTAGGAGCAGACTATAAACTTGGTGATGAATTAAAAAAGGTTTCTAAGACCAATCAAGTTTTGGCAATAGAGATTGAGGCAAGAGTGAAAGTGGAAGTGGCGCAAAAGATGACTAAGACTATTGCTGACTTTCACGCCCAAAATAAATTACTCGAGCATAAGATCAATAAACTCCTCACGCAGATGCATAAGAAAGCCCCACCCTTAAAAGCAGAGCTTATGCAAATCAAAAAACTTCTTAAAGAACATGCGAGTCTTGATGAAGATACTGAAGAAGAGTCATCTAATGAAGCATTGAAAAGGCCAGTGAAAAAGAAAGCAGCCTAGTCTTCAGAGACATGGCCTCTATCAAAGTAATTACTCTTTACCCTAAGTTTTTTGTAATACTCATATTCTCCAAAATATACGGGGATTAATTTCTCTGGATTATAAGTGATATCAAAGTCATCTTTAAATTGGTCGAAATACATCATAACATCTCTTCTATTAGTAAGAGGAAGGTTAACATTGGTCATATACATGGCTTCCGACATATCACTAAAGTACTGACTTAGAATGCCCAGGAAATGATTCATCTTTTTACTGAAACTCTTACCTGAAGAAGTGCTAAGAGGATTGATTCCATTAAAGACAAGAATTTCCTCTTCTGAAAAGATGCCTTTTATTGGAGTGATAAAACTACCATAGTTGTCCTCGAAGTGTGTCTTTATGTGTTGCTTGATCTTTTTTTGAATTGAAAAAACTTTCATTGCCGTTTCAAAGGGGTAGAGAAATAAAATTTCTTCCTTTGGGACGATTTGAAAATCCACGGCTTTCAAAAGATCAGTCTCAAAAAGAAACTTTCTGAAAACATTGCTACGCTCAAAAGGTTCTATAGTCCCATAGGTAAGTCGATTAAGATTCAAATCTGATAAAATTTCCTGCTTTCGTTGATCTATTTCCTGATCAAGGTTTTTGATGATTTCGTAATTTCTAGGGAATTCAAAATAGATAAAGTCTTCGAATGCTTTTGCCTGTTCTTCATTTGCACCAAACATGTGGGAAATCTCATGAAGGAGAACGGAAGTCATGACTCTTTGGAGATTTTTAGTCGGCACTTTAAGAAATTTACTCTTTGATAAGCAGATATCTGCCTTAAGAGAAAATTCGGAAACGGAGCCAAGCTTTTCTACACCATTTTGATCAAAACACTTTTCTTTAAAATCAATATTCGCGTCTCTTAAGAGCAGTTTAAAGGGAGATTGACGAAAAAGACTTACCTCACTGCAATCTTTAAGATCGTAAACAATAGGATTATTTGAATAGATGTTCTTTACACCCTTTCCATGATACCGACAAGCCTTGTATCTTTCGACCTTTGTTCTAAACTTATCGCCTACTATAAGTTGAAGAAAGTGTTCATTAGAAGAAGTAGAATCAAGTCCCTCTGCTAAAAGAAGATCCACCTCTGTGTAAGGCTCAATGTATTCAAAGTTTTGATCTCTTAGGCTAGGGTATCTATCCCTTAGATGCTGAGCAAGGTTTTTTCCCTCCTCGCTGGTCGTGACAAGATTGAGGCTAGTATTAAATGCAGCCTCGACTTCCTTAAAGGTAGGATAATCGAGATCGGTACCACCGCCATCAATATTACCGCCATTAACTCTAATGATGTCTTCTAAAACCGTTTCCCCTTCAGTCTCAACAATATTGATAAGTTCATTTTGAGAACATTCTTTAGTGTCACTCTTATTTTTACCTTCTTCACTCTCTTTACAGTTATCTCCATAGAAGACACCGTAATCTCCAAGAGGATAGCGGCGATGATCTTGTTCACCACTTAAATCAAAGGCAAAAGTGCTTAAAGGACTCAGAGAAACGAGGGTGAGAGCTATCGTAAGGTAGTTTTTCATATGAGGATAATTTATCATGGGGACTCTTCTTGAGTTTCCTATCATTATCTAAACCTATAATTCATTCAGCATGTATAAACTTTTTTCACTAAAAACACATCTAAGTACCTAAAAATATGAGGGTCTCATTTGTTAACGAAACGTTAAAAAACCAGCGTTTTCGTTAACAAGGCAAATCTATAAGTGAATTCCTCCTTTTGTTAAAAATTGGTCAACGAAACATTTGAGTTTTTCATCAATGACTAGAAACAAAAAAGGAGAATGAAATGAAAAAACAACTCGTAACAATCATGGGTTTAGCCCTTCTTGCTAACTCTAACTTTGCTCAAGAGGAGCTTTCAACAACTCTCGATGATCATCGCAATGCTTTGCGAGTTTCTTTAGGGTTTGGGGCTTCAACTTATGACGAGATGGAGGTCAACGGAGCCAATACCAAAGCTGAGGGAAATGGTTTTGATATGGCCATGACGCAAGTAAGGCTTGAGAAAAACTACTCACTCTTTGAAGTTTTACCTGTCTCTACCTCGGCGGTTTTCTCTCACTCAAGTGGTGATGAATCAGAATTTTCATCGCAGTTGGATTATGAGCGAAGCACTTTTGCTATTGAGCAAAAAGCTTTTCTAGAAGTTCCTATGGCATCAACAATCTTTCGCCCCTATGTCGGTGCAGGTGTCGGTTATAGCCGATTTGCCGTTGAACTTGCTTTTGATGACTTAAGGGATCGCACTGAGTTTATGGGTTATCAAGTCACAACAAAGGTTGGGTTTGAAGTTCTAAGCGAAAGCAATTGGAGCTTTGATGCTTATTATGCCCTCGATACTTTTAATGTGGATACCGTGAAGGTGAATTCGAGGCTTGAAACAGGCAACACGGGCGATATGAAGTTAAGAGGCTCTTCAGTCGCTGTCTCCATTGGATATAGATTATAGAAATCTCCTCCTTGGCGTTTGGCTAAGGGGTTTCTAGTCAGGGGTCATGAAAGTCCAACTTTCATGGCCCTATGACTAAGAAAAACGAACAAAAGGATAACAAAATGAAAAATATAAAGAATCAATGGTTTTTACTCCCTCTTTCAGTGAGTATGCTTTTAACACCTCAGCTAAAGGCAGTAGATTTCCCCCTATCAGAAGGTGAAGAATGTAGACATCTTGTAGTGAACTCTACAATGAATCTTCCCTCTTTTTACAATAAAGAGAATCCTCTTAAATGTGATTCGATTGAATTTAAAGAGGATAGTGTTCTTATTTTTAATTCTGACGTGGAAATCATCACTCAAAACTTAAAAGGAAATCCTAACTTCCAATCAAACCTTTATCCTGTGAAGGAGAGGATGAATTTTGGCTCTCGTTTCCTCAACCGGTTGGATCACACAATAGCAATAATTAAGACTACGGCTGGTACAGGACATCATGGGCACAACGGTGGTAACGGAAGAAATGCAAGCTGTAAAATTAAGTGGGGAGTTCCTAAATGTCATGGAACAACCCCAGGTGCACCCGGGGGACATGGTGGTCGTGGTCAGGATGGAAGACCTGGAGCCTCTGGTCAAAATGGTCGTGATGGCCGCGATGGTTATTCATTTACTTTGACTACATACCAAATTGAAAACTTAAAGAAGCTTACTGTTATTACTAACGGTGAAAATGGCCAAAAAGGACAGGACGGACAACAAGGAAGCCGTGGTGGCAATGGCGGTAATGGTGGCCAAGGTGGTGTCGGCGGTTCCGGAAAGTATGGTCATTCTTCAAGCCACGGTGGTCGTGGTGGCAATGCAGGTAATGGCGGAAATGGTGGATCTGGTGGCAATGGTGGAGCTGGTGGAAACGGCGGCGATGGCGGTGCTATTGAAATTACTTTTCAATCCTCTGCTATTACTCAGGCGACACTAAATGAAGTGGAATTTGATCTTTCTAGTTATGGCGGAAAAGGTGGTGCTGGTGGAGTCGCTGGTCGTGGTGGTCAACCTGGTAGTCCTGGATCTCCAGGTAGAGGTGGCCCCGGAGGAGATGGTCGCTGGTTTGAAAGTTCTGGGGCTGGTGGCTTAGGTGGTCATCCTGGCTCAGCGGGAAGTCCTGGACGACCGGGAACTTCAGGAGAGGCCGGTCAAAACGGTGTGAATGGAGAAGTCACGAAACCAGCCATTTGGATTGAAATCGATGGCAATTACTTTAATTATTTTGAACTTTAAACAATAAGGAAGGAAATCATGAAACTTAAAAAACTTTTAATAGTCTACGCATTAACAAGCCCTCTGCTTACAAACGCAGCGGCGTTACAAAGAAAAACAATTAATCTTGATGGGAGAAAATTTGAGAAAGTTGAGTTGGATGAAATTCGCTGTCAGGAACTCTTTATCAATGACACGGTAAATTTTGAAGCGCAAGAGAATGTGATCAAAATTGTTTGCGATAAAATTCATTTCAATAAAGGAAGTAAGCTCATTGTGAATAAACACTTGCAAATGAAGTCTAAATTTCTTTCAGGTGAAATCAATGTCATTGGCAAAAGAGAAAATATCAATGGATCCAATGGCGAAGATGGAAGTGAAGGAGTCAATGGTGACAAGGGAAAAGATGGAGCTAAAGGTGGCGATGGTCGTGCCGCTAGAGCAGGAAATGGCGCCACTAACGGCAGTACCGGTTGTCAAGGTCAAAATGGGGTAAATGGATCAAATGGTGGAAATGGTGAGGATGGATTTGATGGTAAGAAAAATGTCACCATCGATATCCGAAGCGAGGCCTTTCATCCCGAATCGTTTTTCTTCATTGAAAGTCTTGGAGGTAACGGCGGTCGCGGTGGTGAAGGTGGTCGCGGTGGAAATGGTGGTCATGCAGGTGCTGGCGGCGAAGGTGGTCGTGGCGGTAAGGCCAATGGTCTTCTTGGACAATCGGCCGGAAACGGCGGTGCTGGCGGTAACGGTGGAGATGGCGGCGATGCCGGAAATGGTGGTCATGCCGGAAATGGTGGTCGCGGTGGAGATGGAGGAGATGTTTACATCCTTGCTATTGTTCCTAAAGGCGAAGCACCGGATCGATCCATCCTTCCCCAGAGTCATCGTGCCCTAGAGATCAATAACTATGGAGGTCAAGGCGGAGCTCCCGGTGTCCCAGGCGTTGGTGGTGTCGGTGGTAACGGCGGTAATGGTGGCCGTGGTGGCGAAGGAGGAGAAGGAGACCTCTTAAATGGTGATGGAGATCCTGGTTTCTCTGGAGTCGATGGCGAAAAAGGAAAGGATGGTCTCGATGGGAAAAAGGGCGTTTATGGTGAACACGGTGAAAGAGGACTTGTTTCTGAAAACCTGACGGGCTTTTTTAGAGATGATGTCATTCCCCCTTTTGAAGTTGAATTTAAAACGAATACGAGAAGGAAGTCTATCAGTAGACCTATTGAAATCAAAGAATTCAAGAAGGCCAATCTGATTGAGCTTTTTTAAGGAGAAAGAAAATGAAATTGACTAGAATCATAACACTAACACTTATATCACCAATGCTTTTAGCATCGACTGATATCTTGCACACCCCAGGCCTGAAACTAGGTCTGGGGGGAAACCTGAACCTCAACTTTCCCTTTCAAAAAAAGGAGAGATGCCTTCAAGCCCAAGACGGTGTTTGGACTCAGGTGAATACAGGGGCTTTATACTTAAACTATGATTCCTCACTGGTGAAAAGTCATCGAGACTTAGATAGTCGTCTCAATATTGATGTCACTTTGGAAGCAAAGGCTAAGTTTAAAGTTTTCTCTTTTGATAAGAAATTTGAATCGTCAATAAAGCATAAGTACAAATCAACTAAGGATTCCTTGAGTTATTTAGTGAATGCTCACTATGATTTCGGACAAAAGGAAATAGAAGAAGTTGTTCTTAAGCCTAGATACCAAAAGCTTCTAGATGAAGGAAATTATCAAGAGTTTATTCGCCGTTGTGGTACTCACTATGTCCAAAGCACTCATCAAAAGGCGATGGCCAATTTACTGATCACTTCAGATTCTCTTAATAAGACAGAGATGAATCATGTCATTGCTAGTCTTAATAGTGGTGGATCAATTGGTGAAGTAAGTGGTAGCTATACGGCGAAGGCCGATTTTTTCTATCAAATGGTCACCAAAGTGAGTAACACAAAGGTCTACGTTGAGGCCAATGGTGGTAACTCTAGCGCTTTTAACGGTTTTGATGATTATGAAAGTGCGAAGACCTCTTTTAATGGTTTTTTAAAGACTATCACAAGAGAAAGTTCAGTACCCTCTCGCTATACGGTGCTTCCCATACCGGGACTTCCTCCAAGTGAGATTTTTGAAATTGATGAAGAGTTTTTATCAAGAGCTTATTATATTGCGATAGAGATTGATGATGAGCTTTCAAGAGTTAAAGAACTCCTTGCAGACTATGATCACACTCAAACAAAGTGGATGAAAGATTTAAGAGAGGCCCAAAGAGTACTCACTTATCGACAAAAAGTCCTCAACCAGATGGTAAAAGACTGTGAAAAGAAGGGCATTTGTCGCAAAGAAGATTTATCTTTTCGCTCTTTAAACTTTGCTGCAACCTCAGACTTTCTTGAAAAGATTGAGATGTATCGAGACGATGACAGTGAAGTAGTTAAGGTGGTGATTGAAGGAAAATTGGTTGATAGCGCCTTAGTCAAAAGCTTAAGCGTCATAAGAGTTGTAGATGGTCTTGAGCAAGTTGAACTTGAGAGTTCATTGAAGGATTGGTCCTTTGATTCAAGAAATTTTCGATTCATTGGTATTGCTGATCGTTATGTAAAATCTGAACTCGAAGGAAAAAGTGTTTCTTACATGGTGAAAGTGAGAGATGTGAATGACAGAGAAGAAGAATATCCCATTCAATTTTACTAACTGTGATATTTAAAAGCCCCTTGAATGGGGCTTTTTTTTGCTCTCTTTTTTTAGAAAGTGTTAAACTTAAAAGAAATCCTAAAAAATAAGAGTGAAGTTTGGAAAAAGACAATATTAAGCCCATTTTTGAATACTCCGATTATAAATCATATGTCCTTGACCTGGTCGCAGCCTATCCAAAAGAGGGGCGGGGAGTCTTTGGAAAGTTGGCTAAGGCTTTAAACGTTTCTTCTGTCCTCATTTCCCAAATCTTTAAGGGAGATAAAGATCTTCAAATCGATCACACGATACCTTTATGTAAATTCTTTGTGCTAAATGAACTTGAGACCGAGTACTTTGTGGCCCTCGTCAGTAGGAAAAGAGCCGGGAATAAAGAGCTTCGTCATTTCTATGAACAACAGATTTTTCAAATCCAAAATAAAGCATTGAATTTAAAAAATCATCTCAATAACAATAATGAAGTCAGTGATGAGGCCAAAACTGAATTTTATAGCACATGGATTTATGCAGCGATTAGAAATAGTTGCGCTCTTCCAGAGGTGCAAACCATCGATGATCTCGCCGAACTCTACCGCCTCCCTCTCAATGTTTTAGAGGAAAAAGTCCAATTCCTTCTGAAAAATAACCTCATTGCAGAAGGCGAGGAGGGATTAAAACTTGGTATTGGTTCAACTCATATACCCAAAGAGAGTTCTCTTGTTCACTCACACAGAAAAAATTGGCGACTTAAGGCGATAGACTCCTTTAGCAATAATGATCCAGAAGATCTCTTCTTTGTCGCTCCGATGGTGATAAGTGAGGACCTCGCGATTAAGCTAAGAGCTGATTTAGTGGATCTTATTAAGGGGCTTTATCGAGATGCTCCTGAAGGAGATCCTGAGGTGACCTGTTGTCTTAATATAGATTTGTTTAGATTTTAAAGGCTAATCCAAAAGTCCTGATGGTAGTGTAAACTTCCCATTTTCATCACAGGGAAATTCGATCACTTTGGTGACTGAGTCCAAATTGAGATCACCATAGATATGAGGAAAGAGAATTCCCGATAGGGGAGCCTCTAGGGGAGGCTCATGTTTAACTTCGGCCGTGACCTTTGGTTCAAAAATTCTAAGCAATAATAAGTCATCCCGATCATGATAGAACGAGTTTGCGACCTGAACGATCTGATCGGTATGACTACAGTGAATGAATCCTTCTTTATTGAGGGATTCCGGAGAGTATTTACCATGGCGCTTTGCCATCTCCCACTCAGACTTTGGGATAATATGAAAAATATTGGCCATTTTTTCCTCACCTTGGAGTTTAGTGTGATCTTTCTAAAATTTCTCTTTCAGACTTGAGGTCTCTTTTTTCAGCCTTTTCTTCAGAAAACTTTTCACCATAACGAGCTTTTAACTTCTCAATATTTCTCTTCATAAGGGCTTCAAAGGGAACATCGAGTTCGTCACAAGCGATGGCCATATACCAAAAGAGATCACCTAGTTCTTCACGGAGATTAACTCGATCGAGTTCTTTTCCATAAAAGATATGCTTTTTAAGAGCATCCATGAACTCGCCTGCTTCTGTAGAGAGTCCAAAACCAGCATGGAGAAGTCTTTTTAATCCGTCTTCTTTGAGGCGCTCATCCATGGCCTTAAAGTCACGAGACTCAGTTCTAATAGCATCACTAATGTAATCTTGAGAGTTCATAAAAATGTCCTTGAGTTGTGTGTGAAATTTAAAGATAGCAAAGAAAATAAGGAAAAAAAAAGCCCCTCATGTCGAGGGGCTTGATTTTGTGATTTTAGGGAATTTGAAATGGTGGTTTGTCGTCATCACCTGGACCATCATCATTAACTGGTGGTCTCTTAGGCACAGTCTTATTAGTGCTCTCAACTTGGATGTTCTTAGCAAATACGGGGCTAAGAGCAAATAATGAGACAAAAAGAAGGGCAATTAGAGTTTTCATAGGTCTCTCCAAGTTAATATGATTCTCTCTTTCTTTGTATGCCTGTGCGGGGTTTTCTGCAAGTGAATGAGAAAAGCTTCACGTGTTAACTTTAGTAAAATTAATTACTTAAGTGTCTCTGTAAGAAAAAAAATATTCTTACGGCCCCAAAAGGGGCCAAAGTAACACTACTTGGCGAGATTTTCTAAATGGGCCACTCGAGTGAGTGCAGGTGGATGAGAGTGATAGTATGCGGAATAGGTGGGATCTGGAGTCAAGGTGCTCGCATTATCCTTATAAAGTTTCACTAGAGCTGAAATGAGGTCATTCGCCTCAGCATGTTTAGCAGCAAAATCATCGGCTTCAAACTCATATTTTCTGCTGATGGCAGAGGTTAAAGGAGTTAGCCAAAAAACATAAACTCCACTGACTAACATAAAGAGAACTAAGGCCAGATGAAGCTCCATGGTCTCTACTCCATGGCCTGCATAAAAGGGTTGCCACAACATGAGCTTTCCAAGAATAAAAAAGGCGACCAAACTCATCACCACACTTCGGATGAGCTGTTTAACAATATGTTTTCTCTTAAAGTGACCAAGTTCGTGGGCGAGAACGGCTTCGACTTCTCCCGGCTCTAGGGTTTTGAGAAGGGTGTCGAAGAAAACAATTCTTTTATTTTTCCCAAAGCCAGTAAAGTAGGCATTGCCATGAGAGGAGCGAATACTGGCGTCCATGACAAAGAGACCATTACTGGTGAATCCCGTCCTTTCAAGAAGCTTGAGAACTTTCTCTTTATGGGCGCCTTCTTCCATTGGACTAAATTTATTAAAGAGAGGGGCGATAAAGCGAGGATATCCCCAAAGAATGAGAAATTGAAAGGCCGTAAAAAGGGCCCAGCCGTATAGCCACCACCACTGACCCAGCTGTTCCATGACCCATAATAGGGCTGAAAAAAGAGGAAGTATAATCACTGCCCCCAAAATGAGACCCTTTGCCATGTCTTTAATAAAGAGGGCGGGGGTCATTTTATTAAAACCAAACTTTTCTTCAAGGACAAATGTTGTGTACAAGCTTTGGGGAAGTGAGATAACGGTACTAATGAGGGCAAAGCAGGCCACAAAGAGTGCCCCTTCTCTTATTGAGGTCAGATCGAATTGGGATATCCATGTTTGCAAAATATTGAGGCCTCCAAGAACGGTCCAACCCAAGAGAACAACGAGATTAATGAGACCAAAGATTTTTCCCGCTTTTATTTTAGCAGCAGAGTAGTCGGCGGCTTTTTGATGTTCTTCTAAAGAAATCTGTTCTTTAAACTTTTCTGGAACTTCATCACGGTTTTCAAGAATATGATTAAGGTTTTTGCGTTCAAGATAGTTTTCCACTACCGTTTTGAGGGCGAGAAATATGGCGAAGGCCATGGTGACCGTTTTTGGCTCAAGTGTCATGGGTTTTCCTTTTATACAGCTATTGAAAAGCTAACTTACAAAGAATAGCCTTAGTTGACTATTTTTTGAAGGGGTGACACGTGCGCGTCATACAGCATTATACGGGCTCAAAACTAAGAAACTTCACTTATTTTATTGTTGGCAACCAAGGCCATGCCTTCATTGTGGATCCTTGGGATGGCGAAGAAAGTCTAGAAAAAGTAAAGCAGGAGTCTGCCCTCGTTAAAGGCGTCATCAATACCCACGAGCATTGGGACCACACGAGGGGCAATGAAGTGATCGTTAAGAAAACCGATTGCCCTGTTTATGCGCACCCCCGTGCTAAGGGCAAGGTCAAGGAAGCCGATGTCTTTATGAATGATGGTGAAAAAATTGTGATTGATAATGAGACAGAGCTGATGGCCATCGATACTCCGGGGCACACTTTTGCTCATCTTTGCCTAATACTATTTCATCAGGGAAGAATTGAAGGTGTCTTTACGGGTGATACGCTTTTTAATGCAGGAGTAGGAAATTGCCACAATGGTGGAGATCCAGAAACCCTCTTTCAAACGATTGAAGAAAAGTTTCAGACTCTTGATGATCATGTTCGTGTTTATCCAGGCCATGAATATTTAGGCAACAATCTTGGCTTCACCCTAAAGTATGAGCCGGGCAATGAAGAGGCGAAGAGTTGGCAAAAGAAATATGAGTCAATAGATTGGGAAAATTCCCCACAAACAACAACGATTGCAGAAGAAAAAAAAATTAACCTTTTCTTGCGTTTAGAGTCTAATGGAATTCAATTACCTATAGGTCATGAAGCAACACAGGTCTCTAGAGATAGAAAAAATACATTTTTGACATTAAGAGAATTAAGAAATCATTGGTAAAAGGAGAAAAAAATGGCATTCCCTCAAGTTGGAAAAGCAGCGCCTGCGTTTACTTTAGTAAATCAAAAGGGCGAAAAGGTAAGCCTGAAAGATTTTAAAGGCGAAAAAAATGTTGTTCTTTATTTTTATCCCAAGGCGATGACACCAGGATGTACGGTTCAAGCCTGTGGGATTAGAGACACAAAGAGAAAGTTTTCAAGTAATAAAACTGTTGTCCTAGGGGTTAGCCCCGATGAGCCAAAGCGTCTGGTTAAGTTTATTGAAAGAGACGGGCTCAATTTCGACCTTCTCAGTGATCCCGACCATAAAATAGCTGATAAATATGGAGCCTGGGGCCCTAAAAAGTTTATGGGAAAGGAATACGACGGGATCCTTAGAACCACCTTTATTATAGGTAAAGATGGGAAACTTAAGCATGTCATGGATAAGGTAAAGACCAAAACCCACCATGATGACGTTTTAAATTGGATAAAAGAGAATCTTTAGCCTGACAATGACCAATTTTTTAGGTAGCCCTTCTTTATAAGGAGGGCTTTTTTATGCTCATTTTTTCATTACTCTTTTCTTTATGCTTTTCTGCTGAGTTTTCCATTGCCAGTTATAACCTTCATAACCTCTTTGATGCAAAGGCGACATTAGGACATGAGGACTTTACCTATCTTCCCAAAGATCATTCCTTAAAAAAGAATTGCTTGAAAGAAAAGAACTCTTATTACAAGAGACTTTGTCTTCGCACAGATTGGAGTGAGAAAAAAATAGATTTAAGAATTAAAAACCTTCAAAAGGTGATGGAGAGCTTTCCTGTGAGGGTAAGTTTACTTGCCCTTGTTGAAGTCGAAACTTTAGAAGTCGCGAAGAAATTAGGTTTACCGTTCGGCTTAAGTGAAGGGGTTATTACAACTGGTCGTGACAGAAGAGGAATCCAAAGTGTTCTTCTATTTAATCCTAGTATATGGAAGCTTTTAGAAGTGAAAGAGCATTCTTTTGATTTTCAAACGAGAAATCTGCTCGAAGTAAAGTTAATTCACAAAAAGGAAAAAAAGCCTATTGTCGTCTTTGTGAATCATTGGCCTTCACAAAGATCTCCTACTGAAAAGAGAGGAGTGTTGGCAAAAAAATTAAAAGAGAGAGTTAAAGCACTGAGCAAGGAGAGAATTATTGCCTTGGGAGACTTTAATACCTTAGCGCAAGAAAATCCGCATCCTATCCATCAGGAGTTACTTAAAGATGGTCTTCTCAAGGAATTTCCTTTTAGGGCAGGGACTTATTTTTATGCACCTTCTATGAGTTGGAATGCCCTTGATCGACTTTTTTATAGTGAGAATCTAAAAGTTAAAGAGGCAAAGGTGATCAAACCCTCTTTTGCTACCACGGTTTATGAATACAAAGACAAGAAAAAGCCTTTTTGGGGGTCACGCATTGTAGGAGTACCGAAGAAGGCGAATCCACAGAAAAAGAAAAAGCTAGGCTTTTCTGATCATTTTCCCATTTTTGCACGAATGGAATTTTAAAGAATCAGCGATAAATGGAGAGAACTTCAAGGCCTGTTTCATCACGAAGTCTTTTCTCTAAAACTTTGGCTTCATCTTGATTGAGGGTTTTAAGATCTGTCACCTTATAGTCAAATATTTTGGCGTGGTTGCCTCTGTTTTCTCGATGCCATTCACTAGGATAGGGTCTTTTGGGAGTATTGAGCTGAATGAGACTAGGTCGAATTTCATTCATGAGTTTGATGTAATCATCTAGGTCTTTGTTATTGAGTGGCATGAACATACTTTGAACTTCAATATTTCCCTTGAATTCTTTTTTTAGAGCGCGAATACCCTTTAACACTCTCTCAAGAGTCACTCCGGGTGCAGGTCGATTTATTTGTTTAAAGGTTTCTTCATTGGAAGCATCAATTTTTACAATAATAGTGTCAAGTCCTTGCAGGCGCTTTCGTACTTCAGGACGATGGAGCTCTGTTGCATTGGTAAGTATGTATTGAGGAATATCAGGGCTTAACTCTTTAATGGCGGCAATCATTTCATCAAGGTTTTCAGCAAGAGTTGGTTCGCCAGAGCCAGAGAAAGTGATGACATCAATTTGAGGTTTTTCTTTAAGAAGATTTTTATAATCTTCAACTAATTTTTCGGTAGAGACATATTCTTTAATGTGATCGGTAATCTCTTGAATTTGACCAAGCTGGCAGTAAAAACAATTAAAAGAGCAAGTACTGGTCTGAAAGATGGGGTCAATCCCCAAGGACATTCCCAAGCGCCATGATTTTACAGGGCCATAGACCGTGCTCTTATTGTTAAAAACCTCTATTTCTTTTTTCTTGTCACGCATATTAATTTCCTAGGAGTCTCTTCTTCCCACCTTTACTAAATTGATTCATGGCCTCTTTCGAATCAGGAATTTTCTCTTCGAGAAGAATAATAGGTGAGACTTCTTGTTGGATACTTGCGATAAAATGGCGCATTTCGGGCTCTAATTCCTCTGGACTAAAAATTTCAATATCTCGAAAGGGTTCTTTAAGACTCTTGTCTAAAGTTGAGTAGAAACATAGGCCTTCGTTCGCCTCAAGCTGGAAGTATAAAAACGCAGCCTGATCCTTTGGGACACGTAAAATCCAATGGAAAAGCTCAGTCTTTTTTCTTTCCTCTACCATGATTAGCCTTCTTTCACTAGTTTAAGTCATTGACTTCACTCAGCAATAACTTACAATTAAATAGTATGCAGCTGCGCTAATATGTCATGGAGGACATACAGTGAAAAGGATTTCTCACGACCTCACTCTCTTACTTTGTCTAATTTCTCTTTGCTCATGTTCATGGGTGACTTCAAGAAGAAGTCTCTTTGGAGGTGACAAAGAAGAGGAGTCAAATAATGGCCCTGTTGCCACTGTGCCAAAGGCTCAGTTTGACGCTCTCGCCGCTAAGTATGAAAGCCTTTTAAGAGAAAGAAGGGCCCAGGGACTTCAAGATTCAAATATAGAATCAGCTACTGGTGATGCTGCCAATCAAATGATGAATCAAATGGAGAAAAATCCGGCTTTGGCAGTTGATGAATTGAGTCGTGTGAAGTCGACCAGTGAATTGGCAGAGACGGTGGATGTTTTTAACAGGACGAATAATTCGAACTCCATAAAGCCTATGTCTACAGAGGGTTTAGATAATGCCGTCATTGAAGATCATATCGCAAAAGTGAGAAAGGCAGAGGCGCTCGTGGGTCAAAATAAATATGATGCTGCCCTCGTTTTGATTAAAGAACTTGAGCGCTCTCCGGTAAAGCAGGTTGTAGTAAGAGCGAAGTATTTGATGGGAGAAATTCTTTTTGGCCAAGGAGAATACGACCTCGCTATGCAAATCTTTGAAGAGATATTACAAAAGCATGCCTTTTCTGGTTTGGTCATTAAAACATTGGGTAGGCTTATCGTTTGTAGTGAGAAGTTAAAATTAGCTGGAAAGCAAGAGAAGTACTATTCCATCCTGCATGACTTCTTTGATCAGGGGGCTTCGTAAAAAGACATGACCCTTAGAGATCAATCCATTCTTATTCTCCTTTGCCTGTTTTCAGGCTCTAGTCTTGCTCAAGATGTAGACTCCCTGGATTTGCTCGATCCTGCCGATGTCAATGTTTTAATTGATCAAGAGAAAAAAGAAGGGAAGAAAGACTTTAATCTCTCGGATCTTGAAGAAGTGGATGATCTTGATTCTCTTAAAGAAGATATTGGTGAGATCATTTTTAAAGATAGTCCTAAGGATAAAAATAAAGACGAAGAACAAGTAAAGAAAATAGAAGCTTTTAAGGAAGATAAGAGCGAAGAGGAAATACTTGTGGATGAAAATGGGGTAACTGTTAATGATCCTAGTGTGTCATCTCAGGTCAGCCTGAAGTCAAAAGAAGATATGAAGCCTCTAGGGACTGTCATCTTTGATGTTGGAGCAGAGGAAAAGGAACTCTTAGAGCTTTCTAAATTTGTTGAAGGTAAAATACCTCTTGATGAATGGGATGAGATTTCTGCTGCCTCACAAGTCGATAAATACGTCATTCAAAAGGGCGATTGGCTTTGGAAGATTTCACAGCGTCTTTTTGGTTCAGGTTTTTATTACTCTAAAATTTGGTCTTTGAACCCACAAATCACCAACCCCCACGAAATTGAACCGGGTATGACCCTTGTTTTTTCAACGGGTGACACGGAAAAAATGCCAGAGGTTAATCTTGGGGCTTTTTCTGGTGATGAAAGTGAGGATGGAAAAGAGAAGCTTGCCAAGGCTAATGACTATGTCGATTTCAGGAACTTTGGTGATAATGTAAAACCAAAATGGATTGATGAAAGAAAGAAGCTTATTGAAAACGGTGTTTACTTTCAATTTGCGTCAGAGGAAACTTTTGATGATTTAGAGAAAATTGCGCAAGAGAGTCTGAAGAGTGACTACTCTGTTTATGAGCCGCCTGTTCCAGATATTATTATTCAAGAGCCTGGTGAAAATTATGATGATTCTGGATTTGATAAGGATTCGAAAATTGTCTTTGATGTGAAAGAAGGCTTTTTCTTAAATACTTTTGTGACTTCTAATATCGTTCAAGATTTGGGGAAAATTGGGGCCAAGGGCGATGAGAATATTTTTATCAATAGGTTCGATAAGATATATGTTGATTTTGATGCTTCAGTAAAAGTTAAGCCGGGAGACCTGTATTCTATCTATGTCCCCGGTGGACCCATTTCTCATCCCGTCTCTGATAGAGGGGGTTATAAATACACTATTGGCGCTCAAATCAAGACACTCAAGAAAATAAACAATCGCTGGGAATGTCTGGTTGAAATGGTCTCAGGACTTGTGCAAAGAGGGGACAGAGTTACTGTTTATACTCCAAAAATTGGTAAAATTATTAAGACATTCAATAAAAGAAACATAGAAGCGGCTGTGATTGGTGCCTACCAAGAAAGTGGTGGTGGTGTCTCTATGGGTGATGTGGTTTACCTTGATAGAGGTCGCGCTGATGGTGTGGAAATGGGAACTGTTTTTGAACTCTATTCTTTTATGGATAAGGGCACGGAAAAGCGTATCACTGCTGATCCTACATATAAAATAGGTGAGGCCACAATCATCAGCTTAACGGATAATTTTGGTACGGCCCTTATCACAAACTCTCGTGAGGCCATTCCCTATGGAACGATTGCCCTTACCAAAACTGAAGAACAGGCGGCGCTAGATATGGCCAATAAGAATAAGGCCATGTTGGATCAAGTTCAGGAGCTTGAAGGTAAGGCCTTGGATGAGCTTGATATTGAATTAAGTTTAGATGACGTGAGTCAAGATCTTCTCGATAAAGCTGACCAGGTGCAGCTAACTGAAGATGAGCTTGAAGAACTTGAAAGACAAGAACGCGAGAAGTCAATTATACAAGATCATGAAAGAGATCTCCAAGAATTAGAGCGTCTTGAGAATGAAATTCTCGAAGCTGAGCGAGCGCTGAATGAAGCAAAAGTCGATGAGGACAAGTTCTTAGAGAGTCAAAATCTCAATAATATTGAGAAGCGCAATAAGGGAATAGATCCGAATGCTTTTGAATCCTTGAATGATATTGAAAGTGAAATTGGTCTCAAGTTCCTTGACGAAGACTTGAACTCTAAAGAAAATCCTTATGGTTTAACAGAATTTGACCTTGAAGAAATCGACGAGTTGTTGAATACTGACGAACTGTAAGACATTCATTTGTTTGTCCCCCACTTATCGTATGTAAACTGGAAGCAATGCCCCATGGAGCCGCTTCTCTTAATGAAGGTGTAAAAGTGACGGAAAAAACGGCCAAGAAGACGGCGAAGAAAACAGCTAAAAAGAAAGCTGCAAAAAAAACAGCGAAGAAAACTGCCAAAAAAACCGCAAAGAAAACAGCTAAAAAAACTGAAAAGAAAACAGCTAAAAAAACCGAAAAGAAGGCTGCCAAAAAATCCGCTAAGAAAACAGCAACCAAGCGAAATCTCGGACCATATGATTTGGTGATCGTGGAATCTCCATCCAAGGCTAAAACCATAAAAAAGTATCTCGGCAAGGGTTATCAAGTCGTCGCTTCTAATGGACATATAAAGGATTTGCCCAAGTCTAAGCTCGGAGTTGATGTCAAAAGTAACTTTGAGATAGACCTCGTCCCTATAACGGGAAAGAAAGACAAAATAGAAAGAATTCAAGAGTTGGCCAAGGGTGCAGATCAAATCTATCTCGCTCCTGATATGGACCGCGAGGGTGAGGCGATCGCTCACCATTTGGCAGAAGAAATTGGAAAGCCTTCTAAAATTCATAGAGTTGTCTTTAACGCTGTTACAAAGACTGCCGTACAAGATGCCATTGCTCATCCGGCTAAGCTTAAAAAAGAGATGTATGACTCTCAAAAAACCAGGCGTGTGCTGGATCGCCTTGTGGGCTATAAAATCTCTCCTATTCTCTGGGATAAAGTACAAAGGGGTATATCTGCTGGGCGTGTCCAGTCAGTCGCTCTTAGAATTATTGTAGAGAG
>JASBRV010000007.1 GCA_030149295.1 Bacteriovoracales bacterium
AATTACGGTGTATACGAGGATGTAAAGGCCAATATAAATGCTATTGTGGGAATGGTCCGGGCAAATGTCATGCCTAAAGATGGCCCATTAACAAATGCTCAAAAGACACTCCTCTTTTCTTGGGTAAATGCGGGAATGCCCCTAAATCCAATTGGATCAACTCCAAACCCTAATCCAAACCCAAGTCCTAATCCACCAGCTCCACCACCTATCCCCGTCCCACCTCAAGACAGGCTTACTTTTGATAACCTTACTCAAAAAGTATTTAAGCCCCATTGTATAAATTGTCACAGTAGTTTTAATGATTACGAAACGGTGAAAACCAAAATCAATTCCATCGTGAACATGGTTCGCCAAGACTCCATGCCACTTGGAAGTCCTTTATCTGATGATCTTAAAGCACTCTTATTCGAATGGGCGGCTGCTGGTACTCCCCAGGATGCAACGGGACCAACCCCGCCACGAGTACCACAACCACTCCCTTTAGCTCCCACTTACAAGAGTTTAGCTGAAAATATTTTTGCCAAGAAATGCGTCGCTTGCCATAACCCTTCTGGCCGCGCCTCCTTTTTAGATTTATCAAGCTATGTGAGCATTTCACAGGCGCGTTCACGACTTTTCGATTTTAGAAGGCCTGAGCGTTCCGAGATTATTGAAGAAATCACAGATAATGATGAACCTATGCCACCTACTGGAAGCTCTTTTGAACGGGTTACGAAAGCAGAAGTCCAAGTACTTATCCAATGGATCCGTAATGGAATCCCAAATAACTAGGAGAAAAAAAATGAAAAACATATTGATAGTGCTTTCGGCCTTATCTTTATTCTCAGCACAAGCAGAAATCTTTAGACCTACAGGAAGGGTAGAATTCACAGCGAAAGGTTTTCCCACTTTTATCACCATCAAAGGAGTCGGAGAGGGTCTCACAGGTAGCATGGAGGTTGAAGGCAAAATAATAAAGGAGGCAATATTCACGTTTCCCCTGAAAACTTTAAAAACGGGAATGGATTTACGTGATGAACATATGCATGAAAAATACTTGGAAACTCAAAAGTATCCATTGGCCAAACTTATCCTTCCCTCTTTTGAACTAAAAGACTCTGGAACAATACAGGCGACTCTAAAGCTTCATAATGTAGAAAAGGAAATCGAGGTTCACTATGAAGCATCTAAGAGTGACAAATTAAAAGTAACCGCTACGTTTCAAATTATTCTTGCTGATTTTGGAATTGAGATTCCTTCATTCCAAGGTATTACAGTTGCAAAAGAAATAAGCTTAGCCGTGAACTTAACCGCCAATAAAAAGTAATGTTAAAGGAAATACCAATGAAAGGTTTTTGTTTTTTCTTCCTTTTCCTTTTTTCATCAGTGGCATTTTCTTTTGTCGAAAATGTCACTCATGGTTATCCCAATTGCATGGCATGTCATGTTAGCCCCACTGGCGGTGGTCTCCTAACCGATTACGGCCGCGCTCTTTCAAGTGAATTAATGTCTACTTGGAAAACATCTGACTTTAATCAACCCTTTGGAGGACTCGTAAAGAATAGTAATTCTCTCAAATGGGGTGGTGATATTCGCGTCATTCAAACACGTTTTGAAAATAACCAACTCAAAACAGGAAGCCTCTTCGTTATGCAAAAAAATATTGAAGTGGCGGCATACACAAAGGAATTTGTTGCCGTAGGTACCGTTGGAACAAGAGAGGGGCCAAAAAATCGCATTTCTAATCAAGGCGAATTCATAAGTGAACGTCATTATCTTATGTATCAAGGAGACTCAACCTCTAGAGTTCGGCTTGGTAAATTTCGTCAAAACTATGGTCTTAATGATCCCAATCACCGACGCTTCGTTAAAAATGACCTAGGCTTTGGTAGTTATAGTGAAACTTACCAACTGGAATATTTTAAAATTTTAGAGGGTGGTGAATTTCTTCTCTCCACAAGCCTTGGACGCATCGACTTACCCCAATCTGTCCAGGAAAAAAACGTCATGGGTCAATACACCAGCTATTGGGGAGGAAAATCACGCCTAAGTGCCAATATCCTCTTTGGCGAGTCTCCAAGAGAGCGAAGAAGCTTATGGGGTATTAACGGAGTCTTCTCTCCCTTGGGCTCTCATGACATTTTTCGTTTCGATGTAAACTACAGACTCTCACAAGCCATTAATCAGGGAGTCAAAGATGATAAAGAAAAAGGCGTTTATGCGTATTTTCTTTATGGATATAAAATTTTTGATGGCCTTTTCCCCTACCTAATCTATGAACATAAACAAAAAGACCTCTCTCGCAGTAGGTACAGCATGACTCAGGCACCTGGTCTAGGTTTTCAATTTTTCCCTATTTCCCACTTTGAGATTCAGTTTGAACATCAATACAGAATAAATCAGCAAGACGAAGGAAACCCTGAGCAAAGGTCCTTTCTTCTTTTTCATGTTTATCTCTAAAAACTATAGGAGTCTTTAAATTTTCGAAACTACAAAGCCAATATATGCCAAAATGGCCTATCAAAAATGATAAAAAATATATATGATGAAAGCACATGAAAATCAAATGGCTTTACATTTCTCTCAGTTTCCTCACCCTCTCTCTTCTCATAGGAAGTAGCGCTTTTATTTTTTATGATGGTCAAACAAGTATAGAGATTCAAAGGGAAGACAATCGCGACCAACTAGCTAAAGATCTTATTTTCTATAATTTTATTTCCCACTACAAAATTTTTATGAATCAGGAAGTGAAAGAGCGTGAACTCATTAAGATTAACTTTGAAAAGTTTTCAGAATCTTTAAAAAAACTAGAGACAGAACTAAAACTAGAGAGTCAACCAAAGACAAAAAAAATCAAAGATCTTGCTAAAAAGATGAGATTGTTAACTTTAAGAAAAATTGACTTATCAGAAGAACTCGATGTTAAACAAAAACATGTTGACCGTTCATGGGAAAAGATTGAAGCCGACTTAGTCAAAGAAATTACTATGCGCATGAATAACGGTGAAGAGTTTCTACCAGAGTTCAAAAAGACATTAGCTTCTTGGGGAAAAAATGTTACTTTTCTCAAACGCCTAAGAGACTCAATCGATGTCTCTTATGTAAGCAAAGATAAGTTTGAAGAGACCCAGGAATTAATTGATTTTTCTCGCTGGCTTATAGACTTTAAAAACCAAAAAATAACGGATAGTCTCAATTGGCACAAAAATGAAGATGTCGTTCTTAGGAAGATCAATAATCTTCCCTTATCTCTTGAGTCATTAAATACTATTAACAAATACTTTCGTGATTACTTTGAAAACTTGAGAAGGCATGACTCTTCTAGAGATAAATATAACCAAGTTACAAAAGAAATGAAGAACATTCAGCAACAAAGCCAAAAAATATTTGAGGAAGAGATCTTACCTCGTTGGCGCAAGTTCGTCTCTAGCAACTATGATAGAAGTATCTCTTCTCGCTATCAAAGACTAAGAAAGGTTGTCACTGCTATTTCCCTAGTTGGCGTTATAGTAATTCTTTCGATGTTATTTCTCTTTCTTAATATCTTTCCCAATCTTGAAAAACTTGAAAAAAAAGCAAAGGAAGTTGCTAAGGGAAATTATGATGTCCAGTTTAAAACAAAGATTCCTAACACTGAAATTGGCCAAGTGATGCTAGCCTTTAATGAAATGTCCACTCAAATATCACTTTACCTCAAGGAATTAGAGAAAAAAGAAAGTGAAAAACTTCAGTTAAATGAATCTATTCAAAATATTAGGAGACTTAGTCAACTCGGTGAGTTCTCAGCTAAGATGGCCCATGAACTTAAAAATCCCATATCTATCTTAAACTTTTGTTTATCTGATGCTCTCGAAATGATTCAAAATGGTAATTATACTAAAGGCGAAGAAGAGCTTCTCAAATGTCAAAAATCTCTTGAGAGAATTAAAATTACTGCTAGTAAATTAGGGGCTAAAAGTCATTTCTCAAAAAAAGAAAAACTTAATTTTAAAGACCTTCTCTTTGAAATCGATAAGATGTATCGCGCTCTTTTATTGAAAGAAAGAATAACTCTCGAATTTGAATTTGAAGAGGAAGAGTTTCCCGTTATTGTGCCAAAGCTTGAGTTACTTGGGGCTATTTCCAACCTGTTTGATAATGCTATTGAATATATTCGTGAATCCACGGAAATAGACTCTCACATCTTCGTTTCTCTAAAAAAACATCATAACAATGCCATCTTTGCCATAAAAAATGGCGGCCCCAAAATAAGGGAGCCAGAAAAGATTTTTGACAACTTTCACACGACAAAAGAGAGTCAGGTGCGTGGTTTAGGATTAATCATTGTTAAAGACGTTATTGAGGAATGTAGAGGAGACGTTTCTTATTCTTTTGAAGGGGGCCTAAACGTTTTTAAAGTCTCAATTCCGCTAGCCTAAGAGTTACATTTAGTAATGAAAGATTTAAGTTCGTCTTTATTGGCGACATGAAGCTTTTGAAAGATATTACTTAGATGATTTTTTACTGTACCTTGGCTTATCTCGAGGATGAGGGCAACCTTGTTATTTTTTCCATGAATTAGGATGTTTTTAAGCACTTCAATTTCACGAGGAGTAATAAAGTGTGACTCCATGAGCGTCTTTTTTGCTTTTTCAGAGATTAAAAACTGATGACTGATCTCTTCTAGTTCAGCCCTTCTTTTGGCTTCCCTTACAGAAACTTCAATTACTTCTATAAGATCATTCTTATCAACGGGTTTTTCAAGATACTTAAAAACGCCAAGGTTAAGGCTTTGAATAGCAACTTTTTCTTTAGAGTAAGCCGTAATCATAACAGAGACAGGAGCATCATTGGGGTCATCAAAAACTTGGATAATATCTAAACCATTTCCGTCAGGTAGATTGTAGTCAATTAAAAGAACATGAAAAGCCTCTTGAGCGAGGGCTTCCTTAGCTTGCAAAACCGTGGTGCATGCTCTGATGTCGGTAAAGAGGTGTTGTAAATATTGAGTATATTTTTCAAGTAAAAGAGGCTCGTCCTCTAAAATCATCAATTTCATAATAATATTCATAGCAAAAACTTTATACATATGCCATTTCGGCACATGTCCAAAAAGTCTTTTACCTTCACTATAGAACCATAGATCAAACAACTGCTTGGAGGTATGTTTTGAAAATATCATTAATGATTCTTTTTTCTTTTCTTTTAGCTAGTGCTCATGCAGGTTTTTACCTCGATTTGTCAGGAGGTGTCCTTCACAGAGAACTAAATGGAGACACTGGCAACTACAAAAGCTCTCAGTCCTTTGGGTCTGAATTTTCAGTCGGCCATATTTGGAAAAACTGGGATTTTGCACTTGAAGGAACCTACACAATAGGCAGGCAAAAAAATCTTTCTCAAACTTTTGGGGGAACGACAATAACGGATGATTATAACTGGCAAGGATTTTTTGTTGGACCGACACTTAAGTACCATGTACTTTCCTCTTCAGGAAATTGGTCATGGGCCCCTTTTGCTGGTGTTTATTATAATAACTCGAGTTTTGATAATTCCGCAGATTTTCGAGTAACTAACACTACATACGATTCAACCTATGATAACGACCAAGAAATGTGGGGTTATGGTGCCAAGCTCGGGGTCCAATTTAAACAATTTATGAAAAACTCATCATGGCTTGATGCCGTAACTTACAAAGTTTTTGGGTCATACACTAGACATAGAGAAACTGAGGTTGATTATATTAATGGTAGCAATGTTCTCACTACTTATAATGACAATACCCCAGACCGTCTTAATGATCTTTCCATTGGCCTTCTAGTCGGTATGAGCTTTGGCGAGAAAACTTTTTCAAAAGTTAAATCTCTCTTTAATTAACATCAATTTTGTCTTATGGTATGGGGGCACTATTTCTTGGATCTAAGTGCTCCCCTTTTTCGAATAACTCAATGACTTATAAAATATTTTTCCTATTGATTTTAAACTTTCAGGTTTTATCAAAAGACCTCATTTATAATAAACAGGCAGACAGTGATTGGTTGCCTTTAACCTACATCATTAACGGAACTTTTGATGTTGCACAAAATCAAAATTGGTTTAATCAAAGTGACTTTAGTTCAAAAAGTACTGAGGTTTGGAGAAGAGTAAAAGATCCTATTCATAATATAAAAAAAGATGGTGGGTGGAGTGAGTTTATTCAAGAAGAATTTCTTGGTGACCGAGTACTTCCAAATATTCTCCTTCATACTTTAGGTGGCGCTTATGATGGACGCTGGCTTGAAGAATATTACAGAGACAAAGGAATTAAATATCCACTTTTAATGGCAACTTTAAATTCTTACCTTGCTCGTTGGGGCAATGAAGTTTTAGAAGTCTCAGAGGAGCAGATCACAAGTCACGATCACATTGCTGATCTCTATTTTTTTGATACCCTAGGTATTTTCCTCTCTACAAATGATCGCTTTATGAACTATCTGGTTCAAGATCTTGCTATGAGAGCTTGGCACTCTTTACCTTATTACGCCCCCGAGACAGGCGACTTTATCAATAGTGGCCTCAATTACATTTTTCGCCCTCAAATGTTTTCCCTCTCTGACTCAATTACCCCATTTTATTATTTTGGAATGCAAAACATATTTGGTCTGAGTTTAAAGGACCAAGATAAAACATACAGTCTGGGAACAGGTTTCTTTTTAACAAACCCGCTTGAGCGCAAAATGAGAATTGTAACCTCCTTTTTCTATGAAAAAGACGATCAACTCGCATTTTCAGCCTTTATTAACGGAAGCGAGGGCTTTAGATGGCGCACAAACTTTTATCCCACCCTTAGTAACATTACTAAATCCTATAATATTGGCTTCCTGCTCGGCCAAAGAAGAAGCAATGACCTAACAGCTGGTCTAACGATTAGGATGCCATTTGGAATATCAACGAAGTGAGAGCTTCTCCACCAATTTGTTAGACTAATCACCAAAAATCTTTTTAGCTACGGATAAATTTAGGAATTCATTCGTCCAGACAGTACTCATCCTGTACGGGGCTGTTACTTAATACTATTTTTGAGACAGATGGTTTTGTTCGCAACATCATCGAATAAACATTCGCGCCATCGATACCTTCCCTTGATAGAATCAGAGTCCTATTGAAACGAGATGGTACTTTTTTTTGAATGGGTATTCTTAATGAATCCAAAGAAGAAATTCCATGGTAAAGTGATGTTTTCAAATCATTAGTATAAAATTAGTAAAACATAGAGGTCTCCTTTCACAGCTACGCGCCAAATCATTCATAAATGGCAGGTTTCTATGCTTTTTTTTATGCCCTACAACGCGGTGAAAACACCTTCAAGTGTATAGTACCAGACCAAGGGAACATGCCAGTACTCAATTTTGAATAATGTGTTGAGCTATGATACTAACACCTAAGTAATATCTCTTTATCTCCGGAGTCGCTCATGATTAAAAAGATTCTTCTAATTGCTTTCATCTTTTCTTTTAATTTACAGGCCCAAGCGGGAA
>JASBRV010000022.1 GCA_030149295.1 Bacteriovoracales bacterium
GGTTGTGGCCAGTCATTTAATTCGAATACTCAGGACTTTAATCTTACCGCTTTTAGCTCTTGTGCTGATCCAAGTGACACCCTTCTTTGTGAAGCCAATGAAATTATTCAAAATAATTGCACAAACTGTCACACGAATCCTTCCATTCATGCAGCATGGGGAGGTTGGGATACCAATGAAGAATGGATCCAAAACGGTCGTATTCTTCCTGGAAACGCAGATGGTAGTAGATTGATTATTCGATTAAAGAATTATGGTGGTGATATGCCAGAGGGGGCGCCCGCTATAAGTAATGCCGATGCTGAAAAAATCCGCACGTGGATCAATTCCCTTTAATAAAATCCTAGAAAGAATAAAGAGCTCCTAGTGACCAAAAGGAAGAACTAAATCGTTGGATCTTTCCAAACTTCGTGGTCACTCCCCATTTGGTTAAGCGCCAATCAAGTTGCAAAAGATAGCCGTAGGTAAAAACTGTGGTGTCTTCAAGCTCTGTATTAACGGGAGCCTCATAATCGGCTTGACGGTAGACAAAAGGAATTTGCACCCCAAAGGCCACTTGCTTGGAGCCCGGTTTCCAAAGAAAGCTTGGTCCCGCTATAAAAGCAGAAGAAGAGACGCCCTTTTGAAAATAGACGGGACTGGCATCAGAGTCAGAGTTTCCAATGGTTTGACTTGTAAGAGCGTAGCAACCATTGAGACTAGTTTCCCAGTAGTCATTCTCGTAGCGCCAGCCGCCACCAAGGCACGTTCCTTCACCAGTGGATTCGAGACCAATAACTTGGCCTGTACTGGTCTTTAATTTGATCTCATCTCGCCATGAGACGTATGCACTTTGCAAAAACCATCCGCTGCGATAGGTTTTCGCCTTAATCTCATTTTCGTGTTTTTCGATTCTCTCGCCGATGGTATCGTAGCTATCGTCTTCGTAATCAGTTTCCTCCAAAATGGCCGCATACATAAGGGCCGTCTTTTTATAGAGCTCATAAACTTTAGGACTTAATTTTACCTGATCATCTAAAAGCATTTGAGTGAGCATCTCTGCTCTTCTGTGATAAGCGCTCCAAAGTTTCTCTGGAACATCTTCATCGCCTTCAAAAGTTCCGCCTTTATAAGAGGAGATGATCATTCGGTTGGCTTCTTTATAATGGTTTTTTAAAAGGATTCCATAGATCGTTTCTGCTTCCTGCCATTTAAAAAGTTTTTCAAATGAGTAGGCTGCAAGAAAGAGGGCTCCTGAGGGAGTGCGAGGATCATTGAGGTTAAAGGCCCTAGTAAGAACCTGGAGGCTCTCTTGGTATTGGCCTCTTTTATAAGCGCTCTTTGCTGTTTGAAAAAGACGCCTCTCATTTTTACCGATGGATAAAGGTGCTGCCAATAGTGAGGCATTTAAAAGTAGGGCAAAGAGAGTTTTTAAAACCATAAATGCACCTGTGTCGTAAAATCCCACTCATCCTGAGTCACAGCATTTTCGCTGTGGACTCTCGTATTATAAAAGTCCATGCGCCATTCAACACCTTGGTAAAGAAACCATTGGATGCCTGGGCCCCAGCGTAGGCGCTTATTGTCTTCATCAAGGTCTGCTTTTAAATATTCAATGGTGTTTAAAAGGAAAAAGCCCTTTGAGGCAAGGACGTGTGCTTGAACAGTCCAATAACGCGACTGATTCTCGGTGCCTCTCAAGGGCAGCTCTTCATTGGTTTGGCCAATCTCTCCCATAATTGAATTTCCTTTTCCAAAACCGATTCGCGAATGAAGGGCATAGGAATAGGTTTTGAGAAACTCTGATTCAGACATTTGCACTGAAGCCCCAGGGCGAATTTGGGGTGCATAAGTATACTCAGCTGTGGCGGCAAATCCTTTTTGTCTGACTGTTTCTTCTTCAGCAAGATTTCCCACAAAGGCTTGAAGTCCGATATCCCAATTCGGGTTAGTATAATGAAGCAAAAGGCCATGGGTTTGGTCATTCATGGTGTTTTGGGTAACAGATCTGCCATAAGCAATGTGATCGGGAATACGAATTCCGTAAACCTTATCCATAAGACCGGCATAAAGACCCCATGCAGGAGTGAAGCGATATCCAATATAGTGTTCACGAGAGCGATAAGTATCAGCATCACTTGGAGCACCACTTCTTGGCTCAGGTGCGTAGCCCATGGTTGCTGAAATAATAAATTTATCTCGGTTTTCTTTTGGGCCTAGGCGTAGGACGAGATTGATATTGGCATCCATGTGAATGTACTCAGTCTGTGAGGAATCCTCGCCAATACTATTTTTTAAGTAGAGGCCCCTGTAATCAATCGAGGGGCGAAGCCATTGATTGAGAGGTTCAGAGTACATAAAACCACTTTTCTTTCCTCTCGCTTCCAAGTCACTATCTTTGCCACCGTAGAAAGTATCACTAACAATGGAAGTGGTTCCTACTGCGCGGCCATAGTCGGTGAGCGGACCATTGCCGAAAGGATTGTAATGGCAGGTAAGACAACTGGTGTAGCCATATCCAATAAAGTTTGGGTACGCGAGTAGGGAGGAGTTAATGAGGAAAAAAAGAAGAAAAACCTTCTTCATGAGCTTCTTCCTTTTTTGATAATGAGGCGCACTTGCTCTGCCACAGTAATAAGGTGTTGGTAGTGGTCGCCTTCTCTTAAAACGAGAGGGGTGTCTCTTCCTTGCAGGATTTCTTCTATATAGAGTTCAAAAGCATAAAAGGGTCCGGCAATTTTATGGGAGAGAAAAAGTCCTGTAATAAAAATAGCGAGAGAAAAGAGCAGGGTAAGGCTTAAATAGCTAAGGAGAAAGAAGTTAACCGTAGCCGTTGGAATGTCGCCGATATTTTTGAGAAAACTCAAAGAGAAGAGACCCAATAAGAAAGCGGCAATTAAAACACTGCCGACCATTTTAAAAGAAAAGAGAACTTGCTCTTTGGGGTGAATAAGAACACGTCCCCTTTTATTTTCTGGATACCAAATAATTTTTTCATGAACAATGACATTGAAAAGGATAAGGCCTGCTCCTATCCATTGAAAAACATCTGCAATATTAAAGGTGACCGAGTATTCCCCAAGACCAAAGGGGATAAAGTCAATGGAGCTTCCTCTCCAAATGCGATCGGCGACATTGCCAAAAATACCTCCGCTCAAAAGGGAGAGTCCGTATTTTAAAGTATTGAGTTGGGCCGGTAAGAACAGGAGAAGGAGGAGATAGAAGAAAAAAAGAAAACCAAAAATACTAACTAAGCCTAATATTCTTAGGGTTAGGGGAAAGTCGTCGGCAAGGCCAAAAATAAAACCATGATTTTCAACGGAAATACCTTGAGAAAGACCCCAGTTCTTAGAGAACTGATCAATGACCAAACAAATGGTAAAAAGTGTCAATCCATAGACAACTTGGCGGTTCACCACAACTCCTGTTTAACAACCTTAATTGTAGAGAAGGAATAGGGAATGCGTCAAAGATTTCAAGGTGATAAAGAAGAATTCCTTAGGTAAGATCAAGCTTGTGAAAGGGTCAAAGACCACGAGGTCACTTATTATTTTTAACGGTGCGTTAGCACTTTTCATCATTGCATGGGGAGCCTGGGTTCGCCTTTCTGGCAGTGGTGCTGGATGTGGTGAGCATTGGCCTCTTTGTCACGGAGAAGTGATTCCTCCCAGTGCATCCCTCAAGACCCTTATTGAGCTAACCCACCGAATCACTTCTGGTATCTTTGGCATTACGGTGTTGTTACAACTTTTTTATAGTGCCAGGGAATACGGTAAAAAACATCCTCAGTTTAAAGCAAGTGCCCTTTTTCTCTTTCTCACCGTAATTGAAGCCCTTATTGGCGCTGTTTTGGTAAAAAAAGGCCTCGTGGATAAAAATGACTCCGCTTTAAGAGCGTGGGTCATCGGTGCCCACCTAGTGAACACCCTTCTTCTCATGGGCGTGTGGAGTTGGTGCTTTGCTTTATTGAAACTGGCCCCACCAAAGATGGCCCTACGTTTAAGAGGTCCTCTTAAAAAATGGGAAAAGCTCTGTGTGCCCCTAGGTTTACTGCTTTTTCTCTTAACCGGGGCCTTCGGTGCGATCACAGCTTTAGGAAATACTCTTTTTCCCAGTGACTCCTTATGGGCAGGATTTCAAAGTGACTTTGATCCTAATGCGCCCTTTTTGATTCAACTAAGAATTTATCATCCTTTTTTGGCCATTGTGATGTGTATTCTATGGTTGGTGATTCTTCAAAACTGGAGGGAGATAAAAGAGCTTGAACGCTTAAGTGCTTTCACCATTGGTATGGTCTTTGTCGCCGTTGGCTTTGGTGCGCTCAATTGGCTTTTAATGGCACCAGCTTGGGGAGCACTAGGTCATTTGCTTATTGGAGACATTCTTTGGCTCTTAATCCTACAAAATTTCTGGAATCGCTGCTATAAGTCATAGTTATCCCAGTTCTATAAATAGTTATTATTTGGTTATTTGTTCATATATTGTCAATAATATGATCTAAATTATTGAATCAATTTAAGACTCAGTGCTACACTGGTTTTATGGTTAAGAAATTCTTAACATTTTGTTCACTTATTTTGCTCTACGGAGTGATGGCCGCAAGCCCTCTTTTAGTTGACTCTTTTACTTGTGAAAACTTGGAAAAGACCGAAAAGGAAGTGGAACTAGAAAAAGAAGAGGAGATCTTTTCTTCTTTGGCCGAGATCGAATTGGAATATAGTGAAGCTCTCTATGATTTAAATGATCACCCAGATCTTCAGTTGGTTGACTACACTGTTTATCTCGCCAAAAAGATTAGACCCCCAAGATCGTAAGTTCATTTTTTTACAAAGATGCATTTACTATTTTGGAGAAGATTATGTCACTCATTCACAACTTTAATGCCTTTAGGACCCAAGAGGTTCTCCCTAAGGCAAACTTCTATAAGGAGCTTAAGAAAGGTCAAGCTCCTGAAACTCTTTTTATTACTTGTTCTGATTCTCGAATCCTTCCCAATCTTGTCACCGGAACGAAGGAAGGAGAGCTTTTCGTTATAAGAAATGCTGGAAATGCTCTTCCCGCCTATGGTGAAAAAACGGACTTAGCGACTTCGGCCACGATTGAGTATGCCGTTTTAGTTTTAGGGGTTAAGAGGATTATTGTTTGTGGCCACGCTCATTGTGGAGCTATTTTGGCAAGGAGCGATCAATCACAAGTTCCTCAGTCTTGTGGTTATCTTCATGATTACCTCAATACAATGCCGCAGTTTAAAGGAAAGGATATTGAAGAGAATATTAAAGAAAATATTCGTCATCAAGTGAACAACCTTTTGACTTATCCTTATGTGAAAGAGGCTTTCGAAAAGAATGAACTCAATCTACGTGGATGGCTCTATCATTTTGATGAGGGCAATCTTGAAGTCATGCAAGAACCTAATGGAGACTTCTCAAGTTGGGAGGCCTACCTATGAAGCATGTAAAAAAAATGATGGGGCATATACGTGATGATTTCTCTTCATCTTTAGTTGTTTTTCTTGTCGCTCTTCCCCTTTGTATGGGTATTGCCCTCGCTTCAGGCCTCAATCCTATTGCAGGATTACTGGCCGGGATCATTGGAGGAATCGTTATTGGTCCTATTTCTGGGGCACCTTTACAGGTCTCGGGACCAGCAGCAGGTCTGGTCGTTATCGTTTATGGAATCGTTGAAAAAGATGGTGTTCGCGCCTTGGCCATGGCGACATTAATTGGCGGTTTGATTCAAGTTTTAGGAGGACTTCTAAAAAAAGGAGAACTCTTTAAGCTCATCCCTTTTGCCGTGATTAATGGGATGCTTATGGGAATAGGCACTTTAATCTTATTTTCTCAATTTCATATGCTCTTTGATCAAGGAACGGGATCGAGTTTGGTTGAAAATATTTTAGCCCTTCCGGTTACCTTTTCCCATATTTTAGAAAAGCCAACGCTCTTGGTGATTCCGCTCATTGGATTTGTCCTTCTCTTTGGTTGGGATAAATTAAATAAGTTATACGAGCTTCATTTACCCGCTCAATTGGTGGCGATTATTGCTCTTTCTGTCCTGGGTCTTTTTCTTCCCTGGGATATAAAAATGGTTGAGATCGCAGATGACGTTTTTTCTCATATTGGTGATGGGGTTTTATTCACTCATATGCCAGCCATGAATGTGAATATTCTTATTGATGGAATTGTGCTTGGTTTGGTGGCCTCAGCTGAAAGTATGCTAAGCACGAGTGCTGTAAAAGAGATGGCCCCTAAGGCCAAGGTCAATTATTCACAAGAACTTTTCGCCCAAGGCATAGGAAATATCTTTGCTGGTATTTTAGGAGCCCTTCCCATTACCGGTGTTATTGTGAGAACCACCGCCAATGTGGAAGCTGGTGGACAAACCAAGGCTTCCTCCATCCTTCATGGTTTCTGGCTTTTACTCTTTGTCGCCTTTGGTAGCTTTCTTCTTCGTCATATTCCCATGTCGGCCCTAGCACTTATTTTAGTGGTCATTGGTTTCAAGCTTATGAAGCCGGCAAAATTATGGGACGCTGTCGTAAACTTTAGTTACGATAATTTTATTCTTCTCGCTACTTGGATGGGGATTATCTTTATTGATCTTCTTTCGGGTGTCTGTTTGGGGATAGGTCTTGCCGTAGTACAAGCTAAACCTGTGCGAGAGTATCTTTCACAAAAGACCAATCTTTTTTAAATAGGTCTTCACCAATTTTGTCGAGGTCGGGGCTTAAAGGAGCTCTGATCTCCAATAGTTTTTCTTCCTTGGGGTGGGGGAGGACCATCTTATGAGCGTGAAGAAAGAGGCGACCCAGTTGGTAATTTTCTCGGAAAAAGTCATTGATTTTTCCTTTTCCATAACGAGTGTCTCCAACAAGATTTTTCATATGGCGACTAAAGTGTCGGCGTATCTGATGTTTCCTTCCGGTCTTAATTTCGACGTCACAAAGAGTAGCCGAAAATTCGGGATGATCAAAAAAGGCAATGGGATCAAAGAGAGTTTTACAAGGTTGCTTGATCCCTTTTTTATTTCTTAGAGAGTTGTCGTAGTAACCAGAAACAGGAAGAGCTCCGCTTGCCAGGGTGATATATTTCTTTCTCACTTCATTAGTATGCCATCGGTCTTTATAAAAAGTGACAATAGGACTTTTAAGAGCAAAAAGAACAATGCCAGAAGTCTGACGATCCAATCGATGAACCGGATAAAGCCAATGACCAGTTTGCTCTTTGAGCAGTGTCATCAGATCAACTTCACCCCGTGGGCCACCTCGCCAAGGATGAACCATCATCATGGGCGGTTTATTAACGATAAGAATATCTTCATCCTCGAAGAGGATCTCAATGGGATTCAATTGAGAAGAACCTCCATCTCAGGATGAACTTGTTCAAGATTTTCAAAAATATCGCGAACAGCTTGGGCCTCTGGGCCAAAAAGATGGAGGATTCTTTGGTAGTCTTGAATAATCAAACGAATTTTAGGATCGACATAACTAGTCAGACAAGACCATAAGTCATCGAGATTCCTTCCATAGTAGTGAGGAAGACCAAAGAGCTCACTGATTTGATCGTGAAAGTCCTCTTGGGAGGAGAGATTTCTGGCGTCTAAATATAGCTCTTTTTTCATATTCCTTCCTTATCGAAGAGTGTCTTCATTGGCAAAGAAAAGGATTTTTATTATCCTATCGGCCTTTTGATCCTCTCACATCAGGTTATTTATGATTGATCTCAAAACTTATCAAAACACCGTCTCAGAGTGCCTCAATGGCAGTGATTGGTGGGGCATGCGCTACTATAAAGAAACCACTCAGTTTCGTCTGGCGAGAAATGGTCTCAACGGAGAAAATTCCACAAGCCAACAAGTTGGCATCATGATTGAGGTCTTAATGGATGGTCAAATTGGCTATGGCGCTACCAATGACCTTTCCTCATTTGGCCTAAAAAAAGCCGCGGAATTTGCCAGGGCCATGGCCAAAGCAAGTGGAAAAGCACCTCTTATGAGTTTTGATCCCAGTGTGAGACCTAGTGCCAAAGGCGAGTACCAATCACATTTTCGTGAAGACCTCTCTTCTTTGTCCCCAAGAGAGGTGATGGATAGGCTTATTGAAGCCAGTGCATACTTCAAAAAAGACCCTGCCGTCATTGAGGCCATGGCCTGGGTGATGATCACACAAACTGAGATTCAGTACCTGTCCTCTAATGGCTCCGATTGGAGTCAAAACTTTTCTCTCGTCACCAAAGACATGGCCGTGACGGCAAAGAAAGGGGAAGTGGTTCAAAAGAGGTCCCTGGGGATGCAAGGGCGCCAATGGGGAGCAGAATCCCTAGATAGAAATTCACTCATTGGTGAGGCGGAGCGTCTGTTGAAAGAAGTTCATGAACTCCTCGATGCTCCTGAGTGCCCAAGTGAAAACATGGACCTTATTTTAACTCCCGATCAACTCTATTTGCAGGTTCATGAGTCCATCGGACATCCTCTTGAACTTGATCGCATCCTAGGAGATGAGAGAAATTATGCGGGATGGAGTTTTGTTTCTCCCGAGGATTTTGGCTCCCTTCGCTATGGACCAGAATGCCTTAATGTCACCTTTGATCCTACAGTAAAAGGGGAGATGGCGTCTTATCAATTTGACGATAATGGGGTACCTGCTCAAAAGGAGTACCTCATTGAAAAGGGGATTCTAATGAGAGGCATTGGCGGCATCGAATCTCAAAAAAGAAGTGGTCTTCCTGGTGTGAGCTGTGCCCGTTCTTCTTCATGGAATCGTGCGGCCATTGATCGCATGGCAAATATCAATATAGAGCCGGGCACTTCAAAAATAGAGGACATGATCCAAAGCACTGAGCGGGGAGTCCTAATGCGGACCAATCGTTCGTGGTCTATTGATGACTATCGCAACAAATTCCAATTTGGTTGTGAGTACGGTGAACTCATTGAAGATGGTGAAATCAAAGGCGTGGTGAAGAACCCCAATTATCGCTCTTCTACTGTCAAATTTTGGAATAGTCTCACTCATGTTGGAGATGAAAGCTCGTTTGAAGTGTGGGGATCACCTTATTGTGGAAAAGGTGAACCTAATCAGATAATTCGAGTTGGTCATGCTATTCCAACCTGTAAATTTGAAAGTATTGAAGTTTTTGGAGGTGCCTAATGTCTGTAAATGAAAATCAACCAAGTCTTAAAGACTGCTTTGAAAAGGCAAGAGACCTCTTATTTTCTCAACTTCAAAAGGAAGAAGGACTTAATCTTAATATGAGTGGTGAGACCACGGAATTCGTGCGTTTTAACCAAAATAAAATTCGTCAGGCGACAAAGGTTGAGCAAGCTGATCTTTTTATGGAGCTTAGTTTTAATAAAAAGAAGGTTTCTTTTCAGACTGAACTTTCGCGAAACCCAGAACAAAATGAAAAACGACTCCTTGAGAATTTAATTAGCCTACGTGAAGAGATGCACTCTTTGCCGGATGATCCCTTCTTTACTTCTCTTTCCAATGAGGGAACGAGTGAATCGATTTTAGCTGGTGACATTCCCACGTGTGAGGATTTTGTTGCCAGTGTTTGTCAGTATGCTGAGGGCAGTGATTTAGCGGGCTATTTAACCAATGGTGAAACCTTTCGCGCCAGTGCCAATAGCCTCGGTCAAAATCACTGGTTTCAAAGTATGAGCTTTTTTTTAGATTACAGTTTGTATTCGGCGAAAGAGCGCGCCGTAAAGGGCAGTTATGCTGGCCCTCATTTTAATAAAGAAGAACTAGGGGCTTTGATTGAAGAATCAAAACAGGCTTTAAAAGTCATGGACCGAGAGCAAGTAGTCCTTAAGCCTGGAAAGTATCGTTGTTATCTCGCCCCGGCCGCTCTTCATGAAATTGCGGGACTGCTTGGATGGCATGCTCTGTCCGCTGGGGCCTATAAAAGAGGAGAGTGTCCCTTAGGAGATCTTTATGAAGGAAAAAAATCTTTTTCTCCACTTGTCAGCTTGAGAGAAAATTTTCAGCTTGGAATTAGTCCTCGTTTTAATGATTGGGGTGAAGTGAGTCCAGAGACCTTGCCACTTGTTACAAATGGAAAAATGGATGATCTTCTTATTTCTCGTGAGACAGCAAGTGAATACAATCTTCAATCCAACCAGGCTAATCGTTCTGAATCCCCGCGATCTTTAGAGATGCTTCCTGGTGAACTAGAACAAAGTGAAATTCTCAAAGAGATAGGGACAGGTCTCTATCTTTCCAATCTTCATTATCTCAATTGGTCTGATAAACCCAAAGGCCGGCTGACGGGAATGACTCGCTTTGGTTGTTTGTGGGTAGAAAATGGTGAGATCGTAGGCCCTATTAAGGACTTAAGATTTGATGAAACTCTTTATCATATTTTTGGACAGGGCCTTAAGGCCGTAACCAAAGAGGCGCAGACGATTATGGAGACGGGCACTTATCATCAGCGCTCTCTTGGTGGGGCTAAACTTCCAGGTCTCCTTTTAGAAGATTTTACCTTTACTTTATAGAATAATTTCAGTGTCTTAGCTCCTTTTGGAGCCCTGAGTCTTTATCAAATGTATTGAAAAAATGATACAGAGGTAATAAAAGAGGGCAAATCATTTCAGAGGGACTACACATGAAAAAAATTATCGTGCTTTTAAGCATGCTTTATCTCGTTCACGCTGAAGCTCAAATCTTGGGCGGCGATCCTAAACTTAAGGTTGATTTTGGTGGAGATGCTCAGGTCAGAGGCTTTACTAAGAAAACCAATAACAACACCAAAGAGCAGGGTTATGCTCAGCTACTTCGCATGAAGGTTGATTTTCAGGCTTCAGATAAAGTGAAAGTATCGACTCGTACAATTCTTTCTGGTTCTGGTTGGAATGGTGACCAGCCCAATAATAGAATTGGTGGTAATAATGACCTCGGTAACGCCAGTAACCTAAATGGTGGTGAAGGTGTTCGCCTTGATTATGGCTACCTTGAAGTTCCTATCACTGATGGCTGGGTGGCACGTGCTGGGCGCCAGGAAGCGAACTTCAGTGATTGCTTTAATACTTGTGATGAAAGACGTGATCGCCTGATGGTTTATAAATTCTACGGCAACCTCCTTCCAGCTCTTTTGATGGATAAGAGAGCTGAAAATCAAACAAATAACGAAAAGGATGATGCTGATATGTATGCAGCCGCTCTTTTTCATATTCATCGAGTTCATGAGTGGGCGCTCCTTTACGCTTACTTTCAAAATGATGATGGATCTTATGTCCTTGATGGTGTTCATAATTTTTCACCTTACTATAAGTACAAGGGTGAAAAGTTCACTGGCTTTGTCGTTTATAACTGGCTTGGCGGTGGCAAAGATGATGCTTGGTTTGATGACAATCATCACTCCTATGCTCTTAAAGGGGAGTATCGTTTAACAAATAGATGGGAAGTTGGGGCTCAGTACATCGCTTCGATTGATGGTGGTCTTATTGCTACGGGTTATGACACCTATTCTATCGCTGTTAATAACAGTCCAGAATACAACGCCTCTAACAGTCTTCTGGTATCACTTGGTGGTTTAGGAACGGCATCAGGTGGAGATAAAGATGACGAGCACATGTTCATTGGTCGTGTGAAAGGGTACTTTGGTGATATCACCGCGACGGCCGCCGTCGGTAAAGCAAGAGAGACGCGAACGGCCGGCACTATTGAAGAAGATCTTATGATTTATGACTTCCAGGCCCACTATCAATACAGCGCAAGAACAAAGTTTATTGCTGGCCTTGCCTTAGTAAGAGATGATCGCACAGAAGAGACATCTGTTCTTCAGGTGAACACTTCTTTCTAACCTTTCATTTTTTTATTTCTTAGTTTTTCATTTTTGAGTAACCTTAGAGAGATAGTGTTTCTCTCTTAAGGTTGCCCAAGTTTTGTTAGAAGATTCTCCCTGGTATTTCCTTTATCGTTTTGCTCCTCCGCATTTTCCTTTTTGTGGGGAGATGGCACAGGGCTGGGTTCTTGATCCCATTGATACTTATACTAGTGTCTTTTACTTAATTTCGGCCTTATTCATTTATCGTGAAGCAAAGAGTTCTCCAAAAGTCTTAAGAAATATCGCTATCATTCCCCTTTTTGTGACTTTTGGTTCCGTTCTTTTTCATATGTCTTTTACCTACACTTTTTTGGTCGCCGACTTCCTTGGGATTTTTTATCTCAATTTTTATGGAATCTTTTTAAATTTTCGAAGATTAAAAAAAGTAAGTCTTATACGCATACCTCTCTATTCTTTTTTTTGGACGGCCTTTTATGCCTTTTTGATGGCGATCAGTTACCGCTATAGAATTCATAGTGGACTTCTGATGATACCGATTCTTGGGGTTTTTCTTGGTAGTGAATGGATGTGCTTTCAAAGAGAGGAGGGGGTAAATTATCGTCCTTACCTAAAGGCTTTTTTTCTGATCGCTGGAGGATATACCGCCATGTTGATAGAGGGACCACCTCTTCGTCTAGGCTGTTTAGAAGGTCCTTTTAAAGGGATGCTCCAATTGCATAGTGTATGGCATTTACTCTCAGCAAGCTCAATGGTCTTTGTCTTTCGCTTTTACAATCAATTAGCCCTTCGAGCGTCCTTTCTTAATTTGCCTGAAGAATCTCAAAACTAAAGCTTAAACGATCAACGGCAACACCCTGGTCTTTAAGAGCAACAAGAGCACGCGGACTTAAAACTGTGGTGCCTGATCCTGTCACGGTATCAATGAGAGTGTAGGTTGAATGCTGTGGATTGTAGTTTCCATTGATAAGTGGTTTGATATTTTTCACCATGATAGCTCTGTTGCTAGTAATGGTTGGGTTGGTGATTTTATAGGAGTAGGCATCATGCTCTTGAATATCGACGGAGAAAGTTGCTTGTGAGCCCACAATACTTGAGATGTCATAGCTGATCGTGACGATAAGAGCATTGCTCACATCATTGAGATTGATGTTGGGATCATCAGTGACAACGATTTGAGAAAGCTTGGTACCATCTTCTCTTTGCTTTACTTCCAAACGATGACCATTACCAGCAGGGATAAAAAAGTCAAAGGGAGTGTTATTGGTGGTTGTTGTCACCTCTCGCCACTCAAAACCAGTCGTTTGGGGAATGTGCCATTCGGCGTAATTGCCATTATTCACGCGAACAAAAAAACTATTGTCACTATTTCCGGGGGCGTCGACTAAGGCAAATACTTTGTAGACGGCACTAGCACCCACATCAAAATTAAAATAGGCCACACCGGCATTAACATTGTTGGCATCGCGATTGATGGCCCCATTATCTGGAACATGAAAGAAGACGGTATTATTTTCATTTCCAGTAACCATAGGCGCACCGAGCATGGCGGCAGAAGATTCCATTAAAATGGTTCCCGTGCTCATGGCACGATCTGGATCAAGTTCACGATCAAGAGTCATTGACTCAGAGGTTACAATATTTGTGTCTTCATTAGAGGGAGCCTCTATAGAAACACCATTTTGGTCTTTGATGCGTTTCCATTCTTCTATTGCCATCTGCATTTCATCGGCGTCTGCATTACAATCACCACTCCAACAGCTATGAGATTCATCGCGAATCTTTGCCACAAGTCTTGAAGAGGGGATATTGTCAAAATTGACTTTGAAAGCATCGATGACCGCATCATGGGCAGCTCTGGCATCGGCAACAGCATGGCGAGGTTGTTGATCAGAGCCGTGGCAAGTGGCGCAACGAGCTGTCGTGATAGGGTGAACAGTTTGAGAAAAGGCATCCACACTGATTTGAATATCATTGCCATCACCGCCGGTGTTGGTATTTGATCCCGTACCTGTGGGAGTGTTTTGGGCCGTGCTATCACTTCCTTTGTAAGCAAGATTAGACTTACTACTTTTCACTGGTCCAAGACAGTGAGTGTAGGAGGCAAGGATTGTCCCCAAAAAGAGGACAACCATCATAATTCTATTTGTAGATTTGCCCATCCTCTAATCTCCTACCGAATGGGGTTAAAAACTAAGAGACTATTGAGGTTGTTGCCAAAGGGATTATCTCCTACAACTTCTGCTAGTCTGCCTTCCTCGCCATGGAGGGCCAAGTAGTTGGCCGTAATCAGTTTGGAGAGGTTGATAGAACTATTGGAAGCTGGGTTGGCACTATTTTCAACCCCGCCACTTTGTTTGTAATGACCAATTTGGCGAATGCCATTTCGAAGCTGCGCCCGTCCGGCATGACGATATAAAAGCATATAGGCGGAACTTCGTTGACCAGAGTCTCCTGACCAGACGTATTTACCACGACCATCGGCTGTGTCATCAATCTCTTGTCTGGCAACAACGCCACCGTCTGTAATCACATAAATAAGAACATCTTTTTGTTTTAAGTTAGCAAGAGTCATCACTCTTCCGATTAATTCACCGGCTTCCTGATCCCTTACTTCTCCAGTATTACGGCCACGATTGTGATAGTCGTATCCACCTTTTTCAATAACACCGACACCAATGTGACCATCGAGAACAAGTTTGGCGACAGTCGCCGTTTTTCTTTGATCCCGATCACCAAGGTTGTTGAAGGCCTGATTGACCATGGCATCTTGTGAAGCATCGATAGCATCAGCTGAGTATTGACCTAGAAGATCTTGTGAGCCGACATAACCACACTTAACGAGGCTTTTAATTTGATCAGGTAAGGCCTGTTGATTGAAGGCCATGATTTTTTCTTCACTCATTCTTTCAATGGCCTTAAGGATTCTTTGGGCCTTATTGTCATTAAAAAGTTCACCGAGTTTTCCAATATTGACTAGCTCAAGAGCATCTTGAGGTCGGTTCAGTTGTACTGGTCTTAAGGCGGGGTTGATACTGGCCATGGGAGCAATGGAGCGTCCACCGGAGTCAGAATTTCTCGTACCTGCGATTTGTGAAAGACCACCTTCAGCTCCTGCTCTATTTAACCAATAGGAGGGATTCAAAGGATTATTGCCAGTGTCATCACTAGAACTAGCGGCAAAGAGTGCTCCATCTATTCGCGATTGAACCTCTGCATTGGTTTGGCCTTTAATCCCTCTAAGCATAGCAGAGTCACCATGAAAGGCGAGGCCTAAATCAGTGTCCACCATTCCTGGACGACTAGGGTGAAAGTCAGGGGGAAGGCCAAGAGATTGGTAATCAGTGAGAAAGTCCATTTGGCCACCAGGTCCACCGGCCATTACATTGGAGCCAGGAATATTGGCCCCTCCGGCGAGATCAAAAATGATCACAGGTGTCTTGGTATTGACTACTGGTTGCGGGCATCCCATCATCTGGGCCCGGGCAGAATTTGAGCTAATCAAACTTAAAACACCAGGCATCCAGGTAAAGGCCGACATTGAGATCAGACCATGAGAGAGAAAATCTCTTCTCGTCTTTAGCCTGTGCCCTTCAAGATTGAGAGGGTGCTCTTTGTCTTTCATCTTCTCTTCGATAACTTTTTTTAAGTCTTTCATAACAAATCCTACATTAAAGTCACTTGAGCACTCGCTAGTGCTGCCGTGCAGATTCCTTTCATTGTTGTTCTTGTCGTATTTCCGTCATTTGGCTCTCCTGCCATCAGGGCATCAATAAGAGAGCGCATCTCCGCTTGTGAGGTGATGCGTGAGCTACCAACATTGACACCCCAAAATGCATCGAGGGTATCGTTTATGACCTGACTTTTTTGAACGTTATTGGCCAAAACCGTTGATGGAGTGCCGCCAAAATTAAAACTAGGCCAAATACGAGAGCGAAGAGTGGAATTATTCACCAATTGATCGCAGTATTCGGCAGCAAGCTTTGTGATAGCCACTTGGTTAGCGGCTAAAAATGATTTGACGTTATTTCCCGAAGGCAACTGAACTTCAATATCAGAAAAAGTTCGCCTAATAGCATTGGTTCCGGCATCAACACCTGTGACAACACTCATTGTGGCATTGATTTGTTCAAAGTTTTTAACCCCTACATCAATTTGTTGGGCGCGAATGACTTCCGGTGGTGGCGCTGGCTCTGATGGTGACGGCGTCGCCACTGAATCAGGTGGAGGCGTGATATCAATAATCGGATCTGGAAGATTATTTTCTGGTGCATTCGCTGTTGATGTGGACTCACTGGTTCCCGTATTCGCCTTGGAAGCTGTCTTTTGCTTAACCACACAGTGATTAAAAGAGAGGAGCATAAAGCCCAAACTCAGCACAACCCCGAATATTCTTGTTTTTTTATCCATCTCTTATTCTCCCATACACAGGGTTGAAGTTTTGGCGAAGAGCTCTTTCATGTCATACTCACCATTTGCCTCAAATTCAGAAGCGTAGCTTTGAACGGCGGCGATATCCATGGCATCTTCAGGGTCTTTAACACAAACGAGTTTAAATACCCTTTCGGCCATACACTGAGAAAAGGCCTGGGTAGAAGCGAGGTAGCGCCCTAGACTTCTGGCGCCAGTTCCACTGTGAGTTCCGCGCCAGCCGAGAACAGCATTTTGTCCACTGGCCCAAAGGTTGACCCAAGAGTCATCTGTTACGATGTGACCTTCACTAAAAGCATTACCGAAATTGATTTTTTCTACGACTTGATTGGGAGTATAAGTGATCTTAGTTCCATCCCAGTCAAAGTAGGCCCAAGCACCGGCAAGAGCGTCTTGACCAGCGTGGCAACCCACACATTTATTTTTGTATTGACGAGAGTCTCCCCCTGGAGCGCGGTCAACGTCCCTATGAACGTAAATGTCTGGGACATTAGTGTCGTGAAGGGCTTCAAAGTCGCGACAGAGATAGTTCATGAAAGTAAAACGGGTCATGGCCCTATTGGTGCCAGCGTCAAAGAAGGCAGCGGCCGATGCTCTGGTTGTGATAACCCCGGCCGTATCAGGAACTCCTGTTACTTGAGATTGAACCACTTGTTGTAGGGTCTGAGCGAGAGAAACTCTGTTGTCTTCAATATATTCGTAGTGATCATTATTTTCAATGTCATATGGTGGTGCACCGTTGTCACTACTCACATAAAGGTAATCTCCATAGAGAACTGTATTGAAGGGAAGATCATCTCGGATAATTCCGATAACAGTGGCAACATAATCGTTTAGTGGAACACGATTGGTTTCATCTTCATTAGTCCAGCTTTTAAGCCAATTTTTAAGAGTCACATCATAAAAGCGCGGGTTATTCATTGCAACCCGAGCAGCGCCTTGGGCATCTCCTGCTTGCACCATGGCCTCCATTTGAGAAAGAACTTGTGGTGAAGGCGGAACGCCAGTGAGTCTATTGTGAATACGATAGGCTTGTTCTCTCGGTCCTGCAAAAGCATTGAGGCTTAGTAGGCAAAGAGTTAAAAGTAGGCGTCTCATAGAACCTCATCAGAAAAAAGATTACAAATCCTTCTCTGATTCGGTGATTTGATTAAAATACTTTAGGTTTATTTTAATTAAAACCTAATAATAATAAGACTTTAGAGTTTCAATATCTTTATTTGAAAGGATAATTCCCTTATTTCTATTGTGCTGACTTCGATTGGGTTGAAGCCAACAATAATTCATGATGGATTGGGGATCGTAGTCAGTCACAAACTCTGCCGTTGCATAGGCGGGCTCTAGATTGTCAAAATCTAAGGTGACGGCAAAATTCTGACAATTAGGGTCGGTTTTTGAGGCCTTATTTACATGTTCATGGCGAAGACCAGCGACATGGCCGAATTCATGAACCACTGTTCCTCTATTTTGAGTATAAAGAGCGACGTGGGAGACCAGTCCTGACTTTTGAAAAAAGCCGTGATTTCCTCCATGATCTTGAGTCAGCATTCCCTCTTCTCCAATAACAGCTCGGCCATTAAAGCTTGGTCGAGTGAGAAAAGGAATTTTTCCTTTGGCCTCCAAAACGATTAGGTCTGGGTTACTCTCTTGTGAGCATTTTTTCCAACCAACGAAGTGAATACCTGTTCTTTCGCGGCTAAAGTTAGCTTCTATCGTTTCTTGAACCTTTCTTCTTTCTCTTCTCGATAAGATTCTCGGAATAAAGTCATAGTCTTTTTTGGTTTCTTTTTTATTTTTTAAGCGAGTGAGTGAAAGTTGCGCTTCATTGTCGTAGAAACAAGTGGTAATGGATCTTTTGTCCCAAATCACCCGTGGTTCGATGATTCCTGCAAAAGTACTATTAAGAGTTAGGAGGGTGAGGATTATAGTTTTCATGGGCGCGACCATAGCAGCAACTTGCATAGGAACAAAGGATTGTCTGCCCAGCTAGTAATATTTACGCTACAATAAGCTCATGTCTGGTATTGATCGCTCTCAATTTGATATTCCCTTGACTGAGATCACCTGTGAGGAGATTCCCTCTGTTGGTCACGAGGCTCCCCTTAAAGAAGTGGTTCAAAAAATGCAGGAGTCTAAAAGTAGTGCTTTGCCTATTGTTAAAGACTCCATTGCAATCGGCCTCATCTCGGAGAAGGATATTATTCAAAAAGTAGACTTCAAAAACCGGGAATGCTTCGAAAAGAAAGTTTCAGATTATATGACTCCCGGGCCGTTTTCTCTCCCGGAGAGTTCCTTATTCTCTGATGCAATGAAGTTGATTACACGCAGAGGTTTTCGTCACATTCCTATGACTAGTGAGCAGGGAGAATTTAAGGCCCTTCTTTCTATAAAAGATATCTTGGCCTTTCTCATCAAATTCTTTCCCGAGCAAGTAAGCCAATACGGCACAGTTAAGGAGTGGGACTTTCAAAGAGTAGATGACTACTCCGAATCTTATAGTTCTGAGTTACAAGACTATTCTCAAGTAAATGGTAATATTTTTTTAGCGCACCTCAAGAGGATCAGCCAGCAAAGGCCACTTTTTCTCGATTATCAATGCTCCATTGGAGAAGTCATAGATCTTATGCGTACTCATCGTATTGGAGCCGTTCTCCTTATGCGTTATGAAACAGAGTTAAAGGGAGTGATTACAGAAAGAGATCTTCTTTTTAAAGTCTTTATTAAAGAAGATCTTAAAGAAGACTTAAAGGCGCAGGATTTTATGACTCCTAATCCTGATACTTTGTTAAGAAAGCACTATATTGCTCATGCCATTAATAATATGTTTCAATTTAATTACCGAAATACTATCGTTGTTGATGAGGACCGCTATCCACTCTCTGTCATTAGTGCACTAGAAGTTTTTAAATTCATTGCTTATCATTTTTATGGGGATGAATTAAAGCTCATAAAATAGAGTTTAAATATAACTCGGGCCTTTTTCTAAAATTTCCCAAGTACAGTCAGCAAGAAGTCTCGCTTTGGCAAAGAAGAAGTAATCTTTTTCTTTTAATTTTTTTTCACCAAACTCATCTGGGGAGAGAATACTGAGGACTTTTCCTTTGGGGGTGTCATAAAGATAGTAAGTATCTCCTACCAAAGGCTCAAAATTCATCTTAGCTCGATAAATCATCTCACTAAGGGTTCGTCTGTCTTTTAGTGCTTCAGCTTGTTTTTTTAGCACTTGGATTTGCTCTAGGATATTATCCATTTGCATGGAGATTTGCTCATCCATGACCTTAAAAGCACGACTCTTAATGGCACCTTCTTGGGTGGGGGCAAAGGCCACTCCACCTTTTTCAACTGCGTATTCACTGGTGCCAGGGCTTTCACTCACTAATGTTTTCATCCGTTCTAAATCAATTTCTTCAACGTTGATTTCTGTGCCCTGTGCTGAGTTCATTTGGCTCTCTTTTTTTTCGCGATTTTTATCTTTTTTGGACTTTTTATTTTTACTCTTTTCTTTGCTCATTTCACCATTTTAATAGTTCTAGCTGCTATTGGCCAAAGGCCAGAGGGCCTTGTAGAATAGTTTTATTCCCTGTCCATTATTTCAGGAGGCCCATGGACGCGGCACTTTGCACCTTAAAGAAGGTTTTTGGCCACAGTAGCTTTCGTGGTCCTCAAGCAGATATTGTTGAGCATGTCCTCGATGGAGGAGATGCCTTGGTTTTAATGCCAACTGGAGGGGGGAAATCCCTATGCTACCAAGTACCAGGCCTCAATCGCCGTGGGACATGTGTGGTTATTTCACCCTTAATTTCTCTTATGCAAGATCAAGTTCAAACCCTGTGTGAGCTTGATCTTAACGCTTTTGCCTATAACTCTTCTATCGGTCTAAAAGAAAAACGCGCTATTGAAAACTCACTAAGAAAGGGTGAGGTGGACTTCCTTTATCTGGCCCCAGAAGGTCTCATGAATAAGTGGACTTTAGAACTTCTGGAAGACTGTTACCATAAAGAACTCATCTCTCTTTTTGCTATTGATGAAGCCCATTGTGTTTCCAAATGGGGCCATGATTTTAGGCCCGAATATCGAAAACTAAAAATCTTAGGACAACGCTTTCCCCAAGTGCCTCGCATTGCTCTGACAGCGACGGCAGATAAGTTCACCCGCGCTGACATTATTCGTGAACTTTCTTTAGAAAAAGCTAGGGTCTTTATGGGGAGTTTTGATCGTCCCAACCTAACGTATGGTCTTGAGAAACGAAACAGACAGGGAACAGAGCAATTAATGAATTTCTTAAGAGGTTTTCAAGGTGAAAACGGAATTGTTTATTGTTTGAGTCGGAGAAAAGTAGAAGAGGTGACGGCCTTTTTACATTCAAAGGATATTGATGCAAGGGCTTATCATGCCGGCTTAGATACTCACACCCGCAAACGTCATCAAGAAGAATTTCTGAGAGGGGATGGTATTATCATGGTGGCAACCATCGCCTTTGGAATGGGCATAGATAAACCTGATGTGCGCTTTGTTGTGCATATGGATCTTCCAAAGAATATAGAGAACTACTATCAAGAGACTGGCCGAGCGGGAAGAGATGGGCTCCCTTCAACAGTACAACTCTTCTATGGAGCAAGAGATGTTGTTATTCTTAAGCAGATGATGAGAAAAGGCTCTCGGGATGCCAATCGCTTTTACTTTGAAAGTGAAAACCTCGAATCTATGATGAGTTTTGCCATGAGCACCGCTTGTCGTCGCCAAACGATTTTGCAAAGTTTTGATGAAGATTATAGGGGGCCTTGTGGCAACTGTGATAACTGTTTTGAAAGAGAGGAGATGAAAGGTATATGGTTTGATGCGAGTGAGTGGAGTAAACGCCTCCTTCACCTGTATTATCGAACTGGCGTAAAGCTTCTTCCCAGTGAGTTAGTTGATCTAGCTCGGGGACTCATTACTTTAAGAGCTAGAGAGCACAAATGGTATGAGCTGCCTGATTTTGGTTTCCTTATGGATACTCCTGAAAAAGGGGTTTTATATGGAGTGAGAAACCTTATGGCGCATGGACTTTTAAAGTATGACTGGTCCCGTGGTGGTCAGCTCACTCTTACTCACTTAGCCGTTGAATTTCTGAAAAGAAGAAGAGAACTCTTTTTCAGAGAAAACCCGCGGCGCTTGAGTGAAAAGAAGAAGAGCCCTTCCTTAAAGAATCAAGAGGCCTCTTCGACCAAGAGAAAGAGTTTACAAAAGAAGAAAAAGGCGAAGGCCAAGAAAGTTAAAACATCTTATGAAGGCAATGACCTCTATACCCACCTTAAAGAGTTGAGGAGAAAGGAATCTAAAAAAAGAAGATTACCTGCCTTTAAAATATTTCATGATCAAACATTAAGAGAGATGGCCGAACAGAAACCAGGGTGTGAAGAAGAGTTCTTGGAACTTTATGGGGTAGGAGAGGCTAAACTAAAAAAATATGGTAAAACCTTTTTAAAGGCGATCAATGACTTTCAATGAGTTGATCCAGCTCTTTGATTAGGACTTTGCGGCTTTTTGCTTTTTAACTCCCTGGCCTCTTCTATTTGTAATTGAAGCCAATCCCGAGTGTTGTGTAATTTTCCATTGGGAAGGCGAATTTGGTAGGCCATTCCTGTGGTGGAGCTCTTAGATGCGATTTTTTCGACAAAGTCTTGAAGAGAGATTTCCTTCTCTGGTCCAAAGAACCAAAACATCCTTTTAGCCATTTTGACTTTATGCTCTAGATGTTCTTTCGCCTCTTTTGCCTTATGTTTTTTTCCATTGCGGATAAAAGTGCCTTGAGAGTTTTCAATCTTTTGCAAAAGGTAATCAATGGCAGCCTGATCATTTTGAAATGAATGGGAATAATCAAAGGCAAGAGCTTGATGTGAGTAAAGGTTAAGAATTAAAAAGGTAAAGGAGAGAAAAACACGATTCATGATAGACCTTCCATAAGTTCATCCACATAGTCGGGTAAAATGTCTCCCGCTTTTCCCGTTAAGTGTTGATCAAAGACAGGAGAGATTTGAGTGTCATTAAGATTGATTTCCACTCTGCGACAGGTCTCTGGAGTCATAGAGACAAATTGAGCGGCAGGATAGACAAAGCCTGAGGTTCCCACCGAGAGAAAGAGGTCACATTTATTGAGCAGAGAAAAGGCTTCTTCAAGGTAAAAAGGTATTTCACCAAACCACACAATATGAGGTCTTAAGTTACCAGCTTGGTGACAACAAGGGCATAAGGTTTTTTCATCAAGATGTAGGGGAGAAGTAAAGACTTGAGCACTTTTTTGACAGCGCATTTTCTTTAATTCTCCATGCATGTGCCATACATCTTGATCTTTTAGGCCACCTCTTTCATGAAGGTCATCGACATTTTGAGTAATGAGTTGAGCGTGATGCTTTGTGGAGTTTTTGCAATAGTTAATGAGCTTTGCAATTGAGCGGTGAGCTGGGTTATCGGCAACTTCCTGTAATTGGGCGCGACGAGCATTATAAAAGCGATAAACCAATTGGGGGTCACGGGAAAACCCCTCTGGGCTGGCAACATCTTCGACGGCGTGGTTTTCCCACAGTCCATTAGCGTCGCGAAAGGTTTTAATACCACTTTCTGCAGAAATTCCTGCCCCTGTTAGAATGACTATATTCATGCTGCCTCCAGCTTCGATTATAATAGAAATATGAGAAAACGTAAGTTTATAGAAGAGTTGATTGATCAAGTTCCTGCAGAAAAGCGTCCCCAATTTAAGAGGCTAGCCGCTAGAGAAAAGTATCAACACTCTAGTAGTTTTCGTTTTCTCTTTCATGGGCACCTCTTTATTTTAGCACTTCCTATCGTTAGTTTTATCTTTTGGCTTTTTCCCTCATTGGGAAATGCTTTAAAAGGATGGTTTTGGCACCAGTATTGGAGCTATGGAGTCATCAGTTTTTTATTGGCATGCCTTATAGGTTTTCTTACCAAAGAAATTCCTTTTAAACTCAATCAGCAAGGTGTTCACTTTGTTCATGGAGTTTTTATCTTAGGAGTGCTTATTCTTGGGACTCTTGTAGGACGAATTATGGTAATGCCATAATTTTCTTTTCTACCTCATCTTCAATAGAGTCTTCGAGAGAAGAAAAAAAGTCTAGGCCAGTTAGTTCTTCGAGTTCATCTACAGAAACCTGAAAGTCTTTTAAAAGTTTGGAGTGAGGGGCACTATTTTTCATTAGGAATGCATAGACGTCATGAGTTTGAGGCCAGTAGATAATTTTATAGTGTTGATCAGGAAGACTAATTCCTTTAGTAAATTCACGTAGACCTTTATAAAGATGAGGCGCAGTTATCACTATGGCCCTTCCCCTCTGGGAAACAAGAGTTCTTACCTTTCTCTCTAATTTCTGCCAAATTCCTCTATTAAAGGAAGGGTGTTGGGGAGTCATATTGCTCATAAAAAAGGTTTCGCTCATAACGGCTCTGGAGGTTTTTCTATCTGCCGCAGGAACCAAATGGCCGCGGTCATAACCACTGCCCGCATAATCTCTGTCATCTACAGGTTCATAAACTCTGTTATCGGGGCGATAATCGTTAGTCCTTCTGGAAGTACCCCTTAAATCTTGTGGCCTCAATTCGTGAAGCGCCCACAAAGCAAGTCGATGATCTGGGTGATAGCAAAGGGTATAGGATTTATTTGATAATTGTTGGGGACAATCTCCACGAGGTAGAAATTCTTTTTCATGAGCGTGGACCCTCATCGTGAAAAGACATAGCAATAGATAAGGCCAAGCTTTCATCACTCCCTCCTTGGAGTGTTTTTCGATGTATCCATTTTCAAAGAAAGAGGGATTAAAAACTAGGCCATGTGCGTTGTTGGCTGTCTAGCTTTGTCAGGAGACTGTCAACTTTGTAGGCCCCCTGTGTTCATGAACACATGAACCAACAGAAATACTTTAAAATTTATTCATTAAGAAATTTTATCGTGATAATTAATAAACATTTAAGCTTTTGTTTTTATTGGATTTTGGTGCTCTGTTGTAGGTTTTGTCTCAATTAATTCTAGCGAGGTGGACTTGCTGAGATCTGGGTTTGAACGTAATCTGTTCACGTTCTCTTGAACAAAATGTTTGAAAAACTATTGTTAATTAAACCTATACAAACGCACACTAAACGACAAAAAACGAGGTAAAGATGTACACAATTAAAAACGTATCAATGATTACGGGAATCGGTGTTCACACCTTAAGAGCCTGGGAAAAAAGGTATGGCGTGGTCAAACCAGAGAGATCGCCAAGTGGCCGCCGATTTTATTCTGAACATGATGTAGAAAAACTTAAGCTCATTTCAACTCTCAACAAAACGGGAGAGCAAATTTCTCAGATAGCTAAACTTAGTGATGAAGAACTGAAAAATGCAGTAGGTGGTCTTTCGGAAAAGGAGCTATATCCAGAGGAAGAAAATAAAATCCAAACGTCGCTGTTTATCCTCAAACAATCCTTTGATTTTCAAGTTCAAGACGTGATTTTTCATGAATTTGAATCTATGACGGAAGAACTCAAAAAAGGTTCTTATCGACTGAAATCACTCGTTAATGATCTCATCGTTCCCTTCTATGAGCATGTGATTAGTAGTGAAGAGAGTGACGTGAACAAAAGGCCTTTTTGTCGCACAATTTATAGTCTCATTGCCAACAATTTAAAGACTGTCCTTGCCCAGGCCATTGACGATTTTCAAGAGTCCCATGAAAAAGTTGAGAGTGTTTCCTCACCCATCCTCGTTGGAAGCTCGGGAACAGTTAAAGGCGAGATAGATGCATTGGTCGTTTGTATTAAGAGCTACCTTTCAGGAAAAGAAGCTATGTTCATTGGCCCAATGGTTGATAAAGATATGATTAGCGAGTTTATTGATAATATGGACTCTAAGAAGGTTGTGATTACTGACCGCTATGTAAGCTTTCGTCCTCATCCGAGATTATTTGATGTTATGAAAGAGCTTCCGCAAGAGAAGCTTAAAGATGTGGAATTTGCGGTACTTCTTCATAGACTCAATGAAATGCAGCGACTTGAGTTTGCTCACTCTGATAAAGTAGAGGTATTAAAAAGTTTTGACTCCATGGACCAATACTTTGCCTCTTAAAAATGAATGAGTCTTTAAAAAAACAACTTATCAGTGACGTCGATGAGCTCTCTAATAAAGTAGGAGAGTTCATTCGTTACTGGGGCTTTAAAAATATTCATGGAAAAATCTGGTGCCACCTTTTTTTAAGTGAACACCCTTTGGATGCTACTGACCTTATTGCGCGAACGGGCGTATCAAAAGCTTTAATGAGCCAATCTCTCTCTGAACTTTTAGAGTACAATGTTATTGAAATTGAAGATGAGGGTCGTAAGAAAAAAAGGTATGTGACCAACCAAAATATTTTAACTGTCATAACTTCCATCTTAAGAAAGAGAGAGCAAAATATGCTGTGTGATATTCATAGCCATTTTCGCGTCGTTTCTAATTTTAGTAATGAGCAATTGGAATTGGCCGGTATCGACGCAGGTAAACTCAAGAGGCTCGGAAATATGGTGAGCTTTGCTGAGAAGTTTTTATGCAGCATGTTAAGGTTTGAGTCTTTCTCCTTTAAGTCCTTTAAAAAGGTTTTCGAGCCCTCTGGGCCAAAGTGACCACCGGAATCCATTAAATTCTTACACTTCCTTTCATTTCTTGCATAAAAAGCCCTCATTTCTTCATGGTCGTTGTCAGGATACGATTCAATCAATAAACCTATTAATAATTCAATCCAGAAATCAAAGAAGCAAAACGAAGGAAGTGGAACATGAAAAACTTATTGACCCTTTTAGCCGTCGCCATGATGACAACCAGTTGTATTGATCTCCGGGGAGACTTTACCGCCCATGAAAATCTAAAACTCATTCACACCACGATTTTTGGTAATGAGAAAACGAAAACCGTTCCTGCGGGAGCATACAAAGCGAAGGTGACATTTTCTTCAAGTGAAAAAGTAAAACTAAGCTTTAAAGGGGCTAAAGAAGTTGAAGTCAAAGTTAAGCTTCCTTCAAGTACTTCTTTTCCAAGAGATAATGGCCGTATTGAGCTTCTTGCTTCTCAGTCAGGTCAAAGATACGACATGCTAGGCTTTATTAAGACCGACTACAGCAGATCTAGAACATATCGTGATCGTGAAACTTGTACTTATACGACTTATGAGCAAAGATGCACCACAAGCTGTGACTCTCGTGGTAATTGTCGCAGAACTTGTGACAGAGTTCCTGTCAGTCGTCGCGGTTTTCAGCACGTTGAATATCATTATGAATACACTGATCGCTTTTTAAAACTAGAAATGGTTAAGCCTAATACTGATGCGATTGTTGCTACTTATCGTGGAGATGATCGCGACACTCGTAAAGTTTACCTTCGCCAAGGTCGTTGTTTCTAAGGTTCAATTTTTTTTATGAAGCCTCTCAGCTAAGAGAGGCTTTTTTCAATGCGGATATTTTCTAAATAAAGAACATCAATTTCAGTATTAAAAAAACAGTTAAGGGCATCTCTTGGAGATTCCACGATAGGTTCACCACGAATATTAAAGCTCGTATTCAAAAGCACGCCCCAACCCGATTTTTTCTTCCATTGACTGATTAGCTGATAAAAGTCTTTTTGATAAACAGGGTCCACTAGTTGGAGACGACAACTTTGATCAACATGGGTAATCGCCGCCAGAGGGGAGCGACTTCTTCCTAATTGATTCTTTATAAAATCTGGAAGGTCTCGGTAGCTAGCTGTTTGAACCTCATCTTTCATCATCTCCTCTCGCAATATTTGAACAAATTGCATATAGGGACTTCCTTGGACTTGGCCAAAGAGTTTTTCATGATCCTCTTTGATAAGGGCAGGAGCAAAAGGTCTAAAGCCCTCGCGTTTTTTAACTTTGAGATTAACTCGTTGTTGATTCTCCAAGTTTGCTGGATTGGCAAGGATGGAGCGACTTCCAAGAGCACGAGGGCCAAACTCCATTTTTCCCCGAAACCAGCCTAATATTTTATCGCAGGCCAAGTCTTCACAGGCCTGCTGAAAAACTTCTTTCTTTGATAAAGAAGAGACACGGCAGTGAGAAAGATCAAAGTTCTCGAGGGCCTTTTGAATATCGTCCATATCGTAGGAGTTTCCAAGAAGAGAGCCTTTCATAGAATCTTGACCCTTCTCTAAAGTTCTTGGGCTTTTTCGATAAAGGTGTTCTCCGATGAGAGAGGCCCCCAACGCGGAGCCAGCATCACCTGCTGCAGGCTGAATGAAAATTGTATCAAAGAGACCACTTCGAGATAGGCGTCCATTGGCCACACTATTGAGTGCCACTCCACCACTTAAGCAAAGATTTTGACAGCCAGTTTTTTCCTTAAGAGTTTGAGCGAGACTTAAAATCACTTCTTCAGTGACTTCTTGGCAAGCTAGTGCCAGTGCCGCATGATCTTTGGTCAGGACGTCACCGAGAGGAAGCCTCTTAAGAGAAAAGAGGGATTCCCATTCCTTGTTTGCAATAAGGTCGTAAGCGGATTCAACTTTAAAGTACTTAAGATTGAGAGTAAAACTACCATCGCGTTGAATATGAATGAGATTGTCTTTAATGAGAGTTTTGTATTTGAGGACGAGTTCAGGGTAGGCCTTAGCGTAAGGAGCAAGTCCCATCAGTTTATATTCCCCTCTATTGACGGCAAAGCCACAAAAAGCAGTAAAACCGCTGTAAAATAGGCCTAGGCTATGAGGAAAGTCTTGGTGGGCAAATAGGCTAATATTGGATTCTTTGCCTTTTCCGAGACAAAGAGTTTTCCATTCACCAACTCCGTCAAGAGTTAAAATGGCAGCTTCCTCATAGGGGGAAGGATAAAAGGCGCTGGCTAAATGGGAATGATGATGTTCAGGAAAGAGAAGTTCAAAGGAGGTAAGACCTAATTCTTCTAGTTCTTCTTTTATAATGGATTTTAAGAAAATTTTCTCTTTAACCCATAGAGGCATAACTTTTAGAAAACTTTTAAAACCTGCTGGCCATGTGGCATGAAATGTTTCTAGCAATCGTTCAAAAGTAAGAAAGGGTTTTTCATAATAGACAACAAGATCAATATCTTCAGGACGTACATTATATTCCTTCAATAGGGTAGTGATCGCGTCTACGGGAAAGCGGTCATCATTTTTTATGCGTGAAAAACGCTCTTCTTGAAGAGCTCCGATGATCTTTCCTTCCTTCGATAGACAGGCAGCACTATCATGGTAATAACAGGAAATGCCTAGGGTATACACTTATGCTCCTAGAAGGTTGTGTAAATGAAGGGGGCAACGGCAGTAGAACTGGTAAAGAATAGAAGTCCGCCGATGAGAAAGAGAAATAATAATAAGGGAAAGAGCCAATATTTCTTTCTTACTTTTAAAAATCCCCAAAAATCTTTTAAAAATTCCATTTGTAACTCTTTAATAAGGTTTGGTTATGTCTTCTTTGGTAAAAAGATGACCCTTATCTCCATTATCAAATTGAAGAGAAGTACAGTCACTTTGTTTTTCTGGATAGAATCGTTGTTTAAAATGGCCTTTTTTTAAAATGGCCATTGGGCTGACAAAGCCTAGGTAAGCAAGAAAGAGAATGAGCCGACTTGTAAATGAGCCAAGTTTTTCACCTAGTCCAAACCACAAAAGGGAGAGAGGTTTAAAGAGCGAGGGAAAAATCATGCCCATCAAAAGAGTAGCGGCTAAAAGATAAAGGAGCCAATATATCTGAGTGGTAAAGTAGACAATAAGAAGAATAAAGGACATGGCCATTGCTGTGTCACGATGGCGTAGTGCAGTTTTTTCCTTAGGGTCTGAGTTCCTTCTTAAGTGCATAATATCCATTCTAACGGACAATGAGCCCGAGACAAAGTGCGAAATCGTATCGTTTAGAAAAGCCTAGCTGCGTTTGGCTTTTTCTCCTAAAATGAGTTAAAGGAAATTTACGTGTCTGAGATTCGCCAACTTGAAATTGAAGGAACCATGTATACTTATCTGCCTATTGATGTGGCGATTAAGTATGCGCCAAAAATCAACTCAGGCTTTTTTGTTCCTTTAAACAAGACGAAAAGAGTACGAATTGAGTTTGGCGAGGGAAATCTCAAAGAAAAGCTTACGAATTACAAAGAGAAGGGGCTGGAAAATATCCTCTTTGCCGAAGAAGATTATCAGCTTTTTCTTAAGGGAATTAAAAAAGGTCTGATTGGCTTCTTTGTCAAAGATAACGATACTTCTCAATCCCTTAGTTTAGAGCAAATTCTTTTCCTTGTCAGAAAGGCCATCATTTATATTGGAATTGAAGAGCCGGTCTGTAATATTGGAGAAGAGCAGGTCAATAAGTTTATCTCATGGATTAAAACGGCTTCTCATCTTACTCCTCATTTTCGTGCCTTCTTAAAAGATAACCAAGATCAATTTATTATTAATGTCTTTTCTACTTATGTGGGTATCGCTCTCGCCCAGGCCTTGAATTGGCCGCCCCATATTGCGGAGAAAATTACCCAAGCAACTTTGCTAGGGGATATTCTTGTTAGTGAGAAAGATTACTTTAGTTTTATTGCGAGCAATGGCGATAAAACTAAATGGACTAAGATGTTCCATAATCATCCTGTTGAGGTGGCAAAACTTTTAAAGAGGCATTATGCCAATACAGTAAGCCGAGAAGTGATGAGAGCAGTGGAGCAGCATCAAGAGTTGCCTGATGGCTCAGGCTTTCCTCAGGGTCTAAAGGGACTGTCTATTGATCAGCTTTCCGCTATTTTGATTGTGTCTCGAACTTTTACGGATGCTTTGGTAGAGAGTGATTTTTCTTATGATGATCGTGAAAAATTCGTAAAAGGTTTATTGGACGAAAGATTTGATTACAATAATTTCAAAAACCCCACAAAGGCCTTAATGGTCGTTATGGGGTTAGAAAAAGATAGTGATTCTAAAGAATCCCAAGACAATTAATAGAGAGGGCACTCATAGATGTCACCATCTGTGATAGTGGCGATAACCTCTCCTGATTCGTTGGTGATTTCTCCATAAGTGTTTCCACCATCAACCTCATCTTGAAAGGTATAATAGGCAAAAAGAACGATGCCTTTCATCTTATGAGTTGCCTTGAGCTTTTCAGTGGGAACGACTCTTTCAAAAGAGGGAAGAAATCTCTCTACAACTCCGAGCTTTTCTAGTTTAAAGTCTTCTGAATTTCTTAAACTATAAATTGAAGAGGGGATAAGGCATGTTTTCTTTTCTTTTAACTGACATGTCGATTTATAAGTCATTCCATCTTCTAATCTCAAAGTACTTGAAAAGACCGCAGGATAATCGAGATTGAGGTTAAGAAGCACCTTGTTCTCTCGAGAGCGAAGCAAGATATTAGTAAAAGGCTTTAAGGTTAAGTCTGAATCGATCACTTTGGCTTCTCCACTCATCCAAGGGAGCTTAATCGTTTCTTCTTCACTGTTGAAACCGCTTTTTCTGACAGTAACTTCAGGACGAACTCTATAGACCCTTAGGCTACCTTCATTATTCATTTCAGCTTCAATTGTTCCTTCGAAATTAAAGGAGTTCACATAGTGAAGACCAGGGTGAGAACAAGTGAGGTCAAAAAAAGTGGTATTTGCGTGGGCCGAGAAGCAAAGAATCGCCGTCAGTATAAGCGCTTTCATAGAAACTCCAATGAAATTTGTTAAGAATAAACCTTTACTTAGCAACCGAAGAACCAAGCGTTAAGAGTAAATTGTAAAAATCACAAGGACTTAGATTCGTCTAAATTTTTGACATATGTGAAAAATTACAACTTTTCAGCATCTTAGTCTTTCCTGCTGTATGTTTGTGCGGCGCATTCTTGAAAAAACAAAAAACTAATGATGAGGAATCTATGTTGAAGAGGAAAAACTTAAAGAAGACTTTGGTTGTCACTGGACTTTTAGCTCCACTCCTTTCCTTTGCTTCCGCGCCTATATACCTGTGGGATAATCAGGAAGGATTTATTTCGGGTCAGTCCTGTGAAATTGTCCCGAGTGATACCAATCCCTTTAGAGTTTCCCAATACTACAGCAATAAGGGCACTAAAAAGGACACGGAGAATTTAAGAAACTTCAATGGTGTGCACCAGTCCCATCTTATCAATTACTCCCTTGTGAAAATTACCAATAAAAAGAGAAAGCACAGTGCAATGCCGATTGAGGTTATTGGCGTAAACAAAAGGACTAAGGCGAGGGTGAATAGATGGAGTTCTGAAAGAGGAGATAGGGGTTACCTTCATAATAATTCCTTGAGACCAAGTGAGGACTTTGTTTTTGAAATTAACCTCACTGACGAGCAAGTCAAGCAAGTGAACCAGGATTCCCAAAGAATAGATCCCAAGGAAAACTCTTATTTAAGAATTGCTTCCGGGGCAAGTTACTTTAGAGCTATCTGTGATAATAGTGAAGAGCGAGAATACCTTTTATTTCGAGTTTACCAAAAGTCTCAAAATGATAAGGCCATTATCTATGCCGGTGTATCGGCAGAAGAAACTGCTTTATTTTCAGATCTTCAGACATATGGAAAGGTGGAATCGATGAGCTTCTTAGCTGAAGTGGGAAAGGAAACACCCTTAGTAGTCGTTGAAGTCGACTCTCTAGTGGTCACAGCTCCTCCTTCAGTAGAGCAGGATCTTGTTACCTTAGAAAAAAGTAATCATAGCTTAAATAATATCGTGGCAGAGGCAACACAATTAGAAAAAGAAAATGGAGTCGATGAAGAAGAGCTTAAAGAATCTAAAGAAGAGGAAGGGGACAATATACCTGCTCTCGAAAACGTACCTAGACCTCGTTTGAGACCAAAGAATCTCAATCGAGTCAGTTTGCAAAATATCGTTTGTACAGACGGGGCACCTTTAAATGTAAGGGATGAAACTCTCGATAAAATACTTTTTAAGGCCAAGATAGGAGAAAAAGTAAGCCTCTTTCAAAGCTTTGATGGTGAAAATACTGTTGAGCGGGTGATCAGTGGCAAAAAGTACATTTTTAACAAAGTAGAATTTAAAGATCGCGAATCAACTGATCAGCGTGTTGGTTATGTAGCGACATCTTTTATTAAATCGGAAGGAGACTGTGAAGCACTCAAGGAGATTCCCTCACTTAGACTTCATCCCGCCACAACGATTACAGGGCTTGATGATAAGAAATGTTGTGACTTCCCAACAGCAGCTAAACCAACTCACTCTTACACAAGCGGTATGAGAAGGTTTGGTGCAGGTCGCTCTGGCGGGCGCCTTCATGCGGCTTGTGACCTCTATCGTTATAAAAATGAACCTATTAGGTCAGTAGCACCAGGAAAAGTTATTCGAAATCTTTATAAGTTCTATCAAGGAACCTATGCTCTTGAAGTGAGACATTCTGGTGGTTTTGTTGTTCGTTATGGAGAAATGACAAGTAAACGATATGTCAGTGGTGGAGAGACTGTTAATATGGGCCAAAGAATTGGTAATATGGGTGTGGTCAATTCTGGATGCTGTCGCCCAATGCTTCACTTTGAGCTTTATAAAGGAACTAAGAAAGGCTCTCTCAGTGGCGGTGGTCCCGGCTACAGAAGAAGAAGTGATCTTATGGATCCGACCCAATATCTTCTCAAATGGCAAGATAAGGTATTTTAATGAAAAAAGTTTTAGGAGTCGTTCTTCTTATTGGTTCTCTTGCTGCTCTTTGGTTATTGAGCGGTGAAAAGCAGGAAGATAAAATTCTTGATGATGTTAAGCCGGTAGAGGTCATGGCCTCAAAAAAGCCGGTGACTTCAAGAGCATCAACGGTCACTCAAGCTGAAGTCAAAAAGGTTGAGGTCGCAGCAAAAAAGCAAGAAAGTGCAGAAGAAGAGGAACTTAGCCCTGAAGAAGGTTTTCAAAAGATTCATGAAAAAGTCTCACAGCTTTATAAGAAGAAAAATAGTGAGAGTGAATTAATTGAGTTTTTTCAGGTTAATGGACTCGAGCCTCAAGTCTCTCGTGACTCTAATCCGTATACCGGATCAATGACGATGATTCGTACCCAAAAAGGACTTAAAGGTTCGCGCTACTATCATGCCCAATACTTTACCGACGAAAGTGGCGATTCCTTTCTTCAACACCTCTCGACAGAGTTTCGCCCAGGGCCACAGGCCTTTGAAACAGTTCAAGCCCTCATGGAAAAAACATACGGGGTGAAAAACGGAAAGCTCTCTCGCGATGGCAACTTCATCCAATATAAACTCATCGATAATGGTGTCGAGAGGGTGCTGTGGATAAAGAAAATGGATCAGTCAGACTTTGATAATGCACTCTTTAACGCTTACGATCCTGAGAAAGATATGGGAACCATTCAAGTCGCTCTAGAGCTTGAAATTCATGATTCAGGAAGGGAAGACGCTGATCATATGCATCCTCAAGGCCACTAAAACGAAATTTCAAAGACTTAGAAGATGTTAGGGAACTAACACTCCTAGAAACAATTTCATATTCTTCTTAGGATAAAGGCAGAAAGGGCTTACAATAAGAATATGAAAAGACTTGTGACAATTCTCTTTTTCATTCTTGCTTCTCTTGCTTTTGCAAAAGGTAATCAGGTTGTTGGAAAATTCGACATCGATAGTGCTCAATGCGATGGAGATAATTTTTTATGGAAAAAACATGACCAGATTATTCTCTCTCAAAAGGTACTGGCCTTTGAGGGGATTCAAAGAGAAGAAGACGATGAGCTTTGTCGTTTTCAGGACGTTTATCGTCTTAATGAAGAGTCTAAGACAGTCTATACTTCCTCACAACGAAATATTTTATGTTGGAAACTAGAGGAAGGAGAAAAGTCTTCAAAAGCAAAAGTAGATGTAGAGTCTACTCCTCCTAAATCGTTAAGTATAAAAACTGAGTCTCGAGCCCGAGGGGCTAAACTTACGATTGAGGGAACATCTTTATGTCCAGGTATTCTGACTATGGATTTAAGTTTTCACCTTCCCTAAGACGTTAAGACAATACGAAAAAGAGAAATAAAAAAGGCCCTGATTCCAGGGCCTGTATCCTTTAATAGGGAAGATTAATAACAAAATTTGTTGTTCTCATTATAGGTCTAAAAGTGATCACATGGACAAGAAAAAAGCCTGTTGTAAGTTCTTAATATTCTTGTAAAAGTCTATTTTTCAAAGAGATAGTGGCACACAAACCATTCTTCACCTCGGTTAAATCGCCAAATTTCAGTACAAGACATAAAAAAGACTCGCCAGTAATGAAACCATTTCTTTGCCTCTTTTTTACCGTAGTGCTCAGTGAAAATTTTCATTATTTGAGTGCGGTTTTTATCCATATTTCTCAACCATTCTTCACTCGTTCTGGCGTAATGTTCCCCATCAACCCGCCAGTGGTTTTTGATCTTGAGATCATCTTGAAAATGATAAAGGAGATACTCTGAAGGCATGGTTCCTCCAGAAAAAAAATAGCGACTCATCCAGTCGGTTTGATCCTTGACTTCAAATTTATAAGGCCATTCACGGTGAACAAAAATATGAACAAAGAGCTTCCCATCATCTTTAAGCCAAGTAGAAATGTTTTTTAAGAGTTGGCGATAATTTCTCATGTGTTCAAACATCTCAACAGAGACGACGCGATCAAATTTTTCACTAAGTTCCAACTTGGCAACATTATGAGTTCTTACTTCAAGATTTGTTAACCCTCTTTCCACGGCCTGGGCCATAATAAATTCTCTTTGAGTCTTGGAGTTAGAAATAGCAATAATATTTGATTGCGGGTACTTCTTAGCCATAAAGAGGGTCAATGATCCCCAGCCACAGCCTAGTTCCAAGATATCCTGACCATTGGCAAGATCTGCACGTTCGCAAGTAAGCTCAAGCATTCTCTCTTCAGCTTGGCCGAGGCTATCTCCTTTTTTAAAGAGGCAGCAGCTGTATTTGAGGTGAGGGCCAAGTGTCTTGAGGTAAAATTCACTTGGAACTTGGTAGTGCTGATCGTTAGCGGCATCTGTTTCAATGGCGATGGGAGATTGGTCAAGTTCATTAATAAAGGCACGACGCTTTTTATCGGCGACTTCTAGATTTTGACCCTTTTCCTCTTTCAGTCTTTGACCTAAAAGAGAGTTAATTCCTTTTCTAATGACAGGATCTGGAAGAAGTCCTTTTTCTAAAAGTGTATCGATCATGGTGAATCCTTTTTTGGTGGCCAAGGGATTAGGGCATTGGTGCTATTGAGGTAATCTTTGTATTTTGGATTTTTTTCATGAGCAGCTTTAATCATGGGAATCCCACTCACTTTAATTAAAAAGAAAACGATCAGCGCAGGACCAATCCATGCTAGGTACCAGAAGGGGGTGTTTAGAGAGAAAAAGAAAAGACCCCACCAAAAGAGCATTTCTCCAAAGTAATTAGGATGACGGCTGTAGTACCAAAGCCCCTCTCGACAGGGAAGGCCCTGGTTTTTGGGGTCCTTTTTAAATTGATCTTTTTGATAGTCAGCGATGGCCTCATAGCAAAAGGCAAAAAGGGAGATAATGAGCCCTATAAGAGAAAGGTAATTCCAAAGAATAGTCTTCTGGGCCAGGGTGAGCCAAAGTCCAGAGGCGACCATCATGCAAAGGAGGGCTTGAAGGAGGTAAACTCTGATAAAAAAATTTAAGGGAGCTTTATCACCCCATTCGTCACGCCATGCTTTGTAGCGGGAGTCTTCGCCCTTCTTTAAGTTTCGATAAAGAATATAGCCGGATAGGCGTAGGGCCCAAAGGGTTACTAAAAGAAAAATGATCCCGTGAGTAAGGTCTGTAAAGCCACCATGAAGAGAGATATTGGTACCTGCGATAACCACAAAACCCAAACCCCAGCAGACATCAATAATGGAGTAATCATCTCGTAAGCGAGCGATGCCATAGAAAAGGCTGAAGAGAATGATGGTGGAGAGTGCGGGGATGAGAATAGTTTGCCATTGCATAGAGCTATTCTAGGCTCAGTAGTTATTATTTACCACAAAACAAACTTCGACGGCCCTTACCTAGGTCTTTTCTTTTTTTCTGTTAGACTAAAGGAGAAAAAAATCACATTAGGGAGAATTATGGGCACAAAAAAGGTTGATAAGCTAGAGATAAGGAATGCGAAAATTTCGGATATTCCTAAGTTGATTGAGTTAACGAAAAAGGCTTATCCCAATTTTAGTGTCTACCCGGCCGACATCCTTCAAGGCCAAATTACTAACTTTCCTGAGGGCTGCTTTGTCGTTGAGGATCAAGGAAAAATTTTAGGTTACTCCGCTTCCATTCGCCTAAAGGGAAAGAGAATCTTTAAACCCCATACGTGGGAGCTTATTACCGGTGGAGGCTATGGAACTACCCATCAAGCCGATGGTGAGTATCTCTATGGCTATGAAACTTGTGTTGACCCTGATGTAAGAGGGAATCGAATTGGTCAGCGTCTTTATAATGCAAGAAAAGATTTGGCTAAGTATTTGCGTTTAAAAGGTATCGCTTTTGTTGGCAGAATACCCGGATTTTCAAAGAAAAAAGAAATCAATGACCCTCTGGTTTATGTTGATAAAGTTCTCAATAAAGAATACCGCGACACGACTCTTAGCTTTCAGTTGAGAAATGGTTTTGAGGTCAGAGGAGTGCAGGAAAATTATCTTCGCGAAGATAAGGCTTCACGGGGCTTTGGCATTCTTTTGGTGTGGGAAAATCCAGAGTTTCGAGAAGAAGAATTGGTTAAAGGGAAACCACCCTTAAAAAATGTTGTGCGGGTGGCGACGGTACAATATCAACAAAGGGGCATCAAATCATTTGAGGAGTTTTCTCAAATGGTGGAATACTTTGTTGATGTCACCAGCGATTGGAAATGTGATTTCGTGCTATTTCCTGAGTTTATCGGAATGCAATTACTCTCCATTGAAAATGAAGAACTCAAGCCTCATGAGGCCATCGAGAAAATGACGGATTGGTATCAGCGCATTCGCGTGATGTTTAAAGATTTTGCCGTCAAATACAATATCAATATCATTGGAGGAACCCATCCCGTTAAAAGAGGACAGAGGGTTCATAATGTCGCCGGGATCTATTTGCGTGATGGAACCGTCCATGAACAAGAAAAAATCCATCCCACTCCTGATGAGAGCTATTGGTGGAATATTGAAGGAGGGGATGAAGTTGATGTTATCGAAACAGATTGCGGTCCCATCGGCTGTTTAGTTTGTTACGATAGTGAGTTTCCTGAGCTTTCTCGCCACCTCGTTAATCAAGGGGCGCAAATTCTCTTTGTGCCTTTCTTTACCAGTGAGAGGCAAGGCTATTGTCGAGTTCGTTACTGTTGTCAGGCGCGGGCCATCGAAAATCAAATCTATGTCGTCATGAGTGGTTCGGTAGGAAATCTGCCCCGTGTTCATAATATGGATATTCAATACGCTCAAAGTTGTATCCTGACTCCCTGTGATTTTGCCTTTAGCAGAGATGGAGTAGCGGCCGACACAACACCAAATGTTGAGACTGTTGCCTTGGCCGATATTCGTCTAGATAGCCTTATTGAGGCTAGAAATACTGGTTCTGTACAAAATCTTAAAGACCGCCGACATGACTTGTATAGGGTAAAATGGCTAAAAGGTTAATAATTGGAAAAAACAACCATAATTAGGGCTGTTAGCGTCTTTGAGGTATCCTTTTAAGATGAGAAGTCTTCTGGCTATTGTGGTTTCCTATTGCCTTTTATTTACCCAAGCTTTTGGTCAGGGCGAAACTAATCTATCCCAAGAGCTCAGTGATCTCACTCAGCAAGAAAGAGATGAATTGAAGGATCTCAATATTTCTGAAGGACTTCAAGATTCCTTACAGTCCACTAGCTCTGATTTAAAACCCAACCTTACGGCCGATGATCGCAAGGCCCTCAAGCTTTTAGGTTACAGTGACCAAGAAATTGAAAACTTAAGCCTTGGAACTTTTACCAATGAGGATGGAGTCGACAATTTAAAAAGCCGAGCAAAAAACTATGCAGAAGGGAAAAAGAAAGAAGCTGAAGAGGGAGTTAAGGGGAGCTTGGTTCCCGGACTGGCTTCTTCAGTGATTGGTCTTGGCTTTGCTTCTATGATGGGACTTATTGTTGGAATTCGCTGCTCTAATCAGCCTTCGGCTCTAGTCTTCGCTGGATCTGCTGCTGCTTGGGTGGGCTTGGAGATGATGATTTGGAAGGGTTATCAAATTCGAATGAAAGAAATAGAAACTCTTCAAGAAGCCTCAAATATTCCTCAAGTGATTAATGCCAAAGTTGATCGTGCAAAGAAAATTATAAAGAATCTTGAAGATCGTTTTAAGGCAAATCCTACGACAAATTTTGAGGCTTTCTTAGAAGAGAATGCAGGGCAAGTTGATAAGCTAAAAAAAATTGCAAAAGATTTAAGAGAATTTCTTAATGTGGCCAAAGACAGACAATTTGGTGCTCTTCGCTCAATTCATAAGTCTATTGAATTAGCGGCTGAGACGTCAAAAAAGAAGGCTAGAAATGCTACGGTCGCTGCAGTGGGGTTTGGCAGTGCTGCTGCCTTGGCAGGGGCTGAGCATTATAATGTTTTTAATAGTGCAGGTACATGCCAAGGTGGAGGCACAGGAGAAGTACCGTGGCCACTTTCTCTTATACCAAGTGCGCATGCTAGTTTTGCCAATGTTGGTGATTTTGACAAAATTGGAATTCCCCTTGGAGCCGGTCTTGGGGCTGCTTACGTGGGTTTTCAACAAAAATTTGCTGATAAAATTTACAACAGTGCGGTGACTCGTGCCGTAGTGTTTTTGTCAATGGCAGGAATAGCAACACTCGCTGCTGTTAAACTTAATGAGGCAGCAAAGTTTCTGCAAAAGCAAGCAGATGAAATGGATATTTTCGTTAATGTTATTGAAGATAAAATTGACCGTGCTGAAACAGGGTTTTCTAACGCCGACGTCATTATAAAAGAGTTAAAAAAGGAGCTGATTCCTCGTATTGAAGAGATTGCTGATAAAGTGAAGGATAATCTCAATTCTGCTAAGGATAAAATTGAAGATCGTATAGCAGAGGGAGTTGATGTAAATGATGTCGCCTCTGAGTTGGGACTCGATGAAGAAGAGCTTAAAAAGGTCGTTGAGAAAGAGGATTTGACGACTTCAGAGATAGAAAAAGAATTAGGGGATTTATCAGGAGACAATTTACCTGAAATCAATCCCAGTTTATTAAACAGAAAATTGCGAACTCATTGGTTTGAAAAAATTTTAAACCAATGGATGCATCAAGCCCATGCGGCGAAAAACGAAGCAAGCTGTTTTCGAAGGGCCGCGACTTATTTAATTGAAGACGCTCAATGTTCTTGTCGAGCAACAAAGAAGTGTTCGCAGACTCCTTTTCCAAGAAATCTTTCCTTAAAGAAAACGGACAAAAATCTTATGAGCTTCGCGAAAATGGCCTATTCTGTGGGCTCACTTGTTAATCAATCTTCTAATGCTGTTATGGTGGGTCTACCAGAAAAAGGACTTAATGGCTTTGCCAAGGTCAAAGGGCTTTATGGCAAACTTAACCGTGGAACGATGAATCTTGTGAGTCGTAGCCTCAATAAGCCGTTTACCACCAAAATGATGGCCCAAACGATTGGAGGGGCACTAAAAACGACTCAACCAGCATTGAGAGATTATTACAAGGCTAAGAGGAGTATACGAGTCAAGCCCCGTGGATTTGTCGCTCAAATGAGAAATAAAGGAAATGGCCTTTTTGGTGATTCACCAAGTTCCGGAGATATAAAAAGACAGGCCTTAAAAAGGAAGTTATTGGCCATTAAAGCTCTTGGAAATAAAAGTATCACTCACCTTGAGCAAGAAGACTCTAAAGAAATTTATGATTATTCAAGAAGCGCTATTACTAAGGATTCAAGTAAAAATCTCTTTGATGTCATTAAAAAACGCTACCTCATTATTCAATCAGAAGGTCGGCTTAGTTTATAATCTCAAAGAAAGAGAAGGCCTAGACTCATAATGGACCAAATAATGAGGACACCTGATAGGTCAAACAGGCAACCGGTTTTCATCATTTCTCTTAAGTTAATTTTTCCGGTGCCATAGACAATAGCGTTGGGTGGAGTAGAGACAGGTAACATAAAACCAAAACTTGCGCCAAATGCCGCAGCAATCACTAGGCTTTGAATATGGCCTTCGCCAAATAAATTGATGGCGCCTAAAAGTAAGGGCACGATAATGGCGGTTGATGCGGTATTAGAGCTAAATTCGCTCAGAAGCACTCCCGTCACAATCACAATGAGAGAAAGAATAGGGAAGGAGAAAGTGTTTTCAAACAAAAGACCTCCTAGGTGGCGGGCAAGTCCACTTTGATCTAAGAGTGAGCCCATAGTAAGGCCTCCTCCAAAGAGCCAAATCGTACCCCAATCTATAGTACGTGCTTCTTCCCAAGTCAGGTTGGGCCCCTTTTCGTCGGATAAGATAAAGAGGAGGGAGCTTGCAAGGATTCCCACCGCTCCCATGGGAAGTCCAATTCCAGGAATGACCCACAGGGTGATTGCCACGATAAAGGAAGCACATACTTGCCACTCACTTTTACTCATCTTATTTAACTTTTTTAACTCCTTGTGAAAGTAATCTTTAATAGGAGTTAGATCAGTATTGGGTAGGGGATAGCGCCAATTTAAAATCCAAATCAAGGCCGCGAGCATGGCACCACTTACAGGTAGTCCATAACCCATCCATTGAATAAAATTGAGTTTGATTCCTTTTGTTTCTAAAAACTGAAGGGCCATGAGATTCGGAGGAGAACCCACTGGGGTCGCCATTCCTCCGATAGAGCTTGCGAAGGCCGTCGTAAGTAAGAAACTTGCCGAAAGATTGTCTTTTTCCCTCGAATTACTAAGACCTTCTTTGAGAGTATCCATCATTCCCAGAATGATAGGAATCATAATGGCACAGGTGGCAGTATTGCTTATCCACATGGAAAGAAACCAGCAGATCACAGCTACTTGAATGAGTACACCACGAAGAGAATTGGCACCA
>JASBRV010000024.1 GCA_030149295.1 Bacteriovoracales bacterium
AAATTTATTTTGATCTCCCTCGTATTGTGTCATATGCTAAAATTAACAGATTAACATGGGAGCAGCTAATGGGCTCCCCACACAGGATTTTTTTATGCAGACAGGTACAGTTAAATTTTTTGATGAAACTAAAGGCTTTGGATTTATCACTCCCGATGATGGTGGAAAAGACATCTTCGTACACATCACAGGTGTTCCTGGTGGCAGTCTCGCCGATGGTGATAAAGTTGAATACGAGATGGGTGAAGGAAGAAAAGGACCTTGTGCCATTAACGTGCAAAAGAAATAATTACTGAAGAAATATTTAAATAAGAAAAAAGGAGGCTAAGAGCCTCCTTTTTTTATGCTAATTTTTTTAAGAATTTATCTGAGAGAGACTTCAATTTTCTTGAGGCGGCCATCACCAAGGGAAGTTGTCTTAACGGTGTCATCCTCACCAAGGTGCTGATGAACAATTCTTCTATCTCGAGGGTCAAGTGGCTTCATCGTGAAGGGCTCTTTTGAATTGATCACTTTATTCTTTGCTTCTTCGGCAAGAGCAATAACTTTTTCTTCTCTCGCTTTTTGATCTTTCTCAGAAGGGCGATTACTTCGACGGTTTTGGTTTCCACGATTATTGGATCTACCATCCTGCTTTTTTCCACGGCTTCTGTCGTGAGAACGCTCCCCGGCTCCTCGTGCCCCTTGGACTCTCACGTTCCACTTAAGCTTACTTGGGAGAGTGATTTTATTAGCTAAATAAAGACGACAGATTTGTTCCAGAGACTGTAGCATTTCTCCACGGTTACGAAGGAATAGCCCCTCATCTTTCCCATTGAAGCTGATATCCAGAGTGTCTCCTTTAAAGGCAACTTTAACTTTAACATCCAAATGAGAGAGGTTGAGTATTTCAATAATAAAGGGAAGTAGGAGCTTTTTATAGTGCGCTTCAAGTGAGTAGCGGTAAGTGATATTTTGAGGGCCAAAAAAGAAATAGCGCTTTGGTCCTTTTTTGACGATCTCTCTTTGAAGAAGAGATTCGTCAGTAATCATATAATAGCCTAGGGCTGCTCTATCGGCGTCTTCTTGATTTTTAGAGGTCGTAATGAAAAAACGACGATCTCTTTTTTCATCCTCACTGGGAACAAACTTTTTTAGGGGTGTCGGAAGAGCTCTTTCAAGGGGGGCATCATACTTTTCAGTCATCTTATCCATAGGCTTTCTCTCTCTTTGGTCTCTAGAGCCTGCCTTTTTGGAGTCTCTAGATGAGCGATCTTTTTTCCCCGAAGAGCGATTTCTATCTACTGGACGTAGAGTCTTTCCATCTATGTAAGGTTTGGGTGCGATTTCTGCAGTGACATCCTCATTGGTCAGTTCTAGCTTTGTGATTTTACTATCAATGTAGGCGTAAATGTCATCGAGGTATTCACAGTCTTCATGAGCGCAAAAAGAAATAGCGCGCCCCTCTTTTCCTGCACGTCCCGTACGGCCAATTCTATGCACATAGTTGGCAGCTTCTTGGGGAAGATCGTAGTTAATAACGAGGTTAACATCTTTAATATCGAGTCCTCTCGCTGCGACGTCTGTGCACACGAGAATGGTTACTTCTTTATTTCGAAACTCTTCCATGAGACGAGTTCTTTTATTTTGGGGCAAGCGACCAGAAATTGGCTTTGCTTTAAAATCCATGAGCCTGAGCCACTCAGCCACTAGGTGTGTTTGCATTTGAGTGTTACAAAAGACAATGGCATAAACGTCAGAGTTTTCTCTAAGGATGTTGACCAAATAAGGCATTTTTTCTTGCTTGGTGATCATCGCCAAGGAGTGGTTGATGTGATCAACAAGGATATTGTCTTCGTTGAGTTTTAGTTCCATGGGGTGAGACTTAAATTTATAAGCTGTCTTTAAAACTTCCATATTAGAAGTTGCACTCACCATGATAAGCTGGCGGTCTTCTTTAACTTTAGAAAGAATGAATTCAATATCTTTTTGAAAACCCATGTCAAAAAGCCTATCGGCTTCATCAAAAACCACAGCTTTAACCTGGTCGAGCTTTACGGATTTTTGCTTGATGAGGTCTACCAGTCGACCTGGTGTGGCCACTAATACTCTTGTTCCTTTTTTAAGGAGTGACTTTTGTTTATCGATGGATTCTCCACCAATAAGACAAGCAGCATGAATGCCAAGGTGCTTACCGAGTTGATCGAAGACCTTGTGAGTTTGTTGGGCAAGCTCTCGCGTGGGGCTTAAGGTGACGTATTGGACCAGTTTTTCATCGTCTTTTGAATCTGATTCTTTTTCCTCTCGCAATAACTGCTCACAAATAGGGATAGCAAAAGAGCCGGTTTTACCACTTCCCGTTTCTGCTTGGGCAAAAATGTCTTTTCCCTCAAGAATGTGTTCGAGGGTCATGTTTTGGATAGGAGAGGCTTTTTCAAAGCCCATTTCACTCAGTGAGTTAAGGAGTGGGGCGCTGAGCCCAAATTCTGTAAAAGGTGTAGTTGTTTCCATAGAGCCCTTTATACATGACTATTCAGGCTTCGGCACGTTTCTTTTCATCCTTTCGCTCAGATCATCTACCACCCTGCGGTGAAAGCCGGGCTCTTCTGATCTGAGGAGTTCTTTATACTGTGCAATATTGACTCTCTCGTAGGTCATTTGCAGTTTTTTAAAGAGGCGAAAAAATGGCTCGCCGGGTTTTTGGACGTGATGGAGGCCGCCAGAATAGGCGAGAAGCATATTTCCCCCATCGGTTTTTTGAATGATATCGGCAATACCACTCTTGATGGTCATGGGGTTTCCGTGTTTATCAAGCCCATTTGGACGCATCATTCTACCTTCTGGGGCGATGACAACTAAAGATCCTTTTTTGACTCTATTCATGAAGTCGACCCAAGTGTCATCTCGTTTGCGGGAAATGCTAACGATCTGAGGAAAGATGCTTTTATAGAGGCGGCCCACAAAGGGTCTGTCCATGGTGATATCTGCTCCGGGGACCACGGTGCGTTTCATATTTTTAATAAAAAAATGATTGGGAAGCGAGGAAAAGAGAATAGGTTCAAAAAGACTCGTGTGATTAAAGAAGGCAAAAATATTCACATCTTCCCAGAAGTCCGGGCTGTCGTTGACCTTAGTCATTTCTAAACGATAAAAAGTTTTCGAAAAGGCTTTTACACCAAGGGCTAAGCATAAGCTTATGAGGTGATTCATCGTCTGGATCCTTTGACAAAAAAGATAACTTTTAGCTTTTTTTCCCTATTGGGTAGATAAGGATGAGGGGACGAGTCAAATTTATGATAACTGACGTCTTTAGCATAGAAATTGTTTGTTATGATGTCGACAGGGACTGGTTCAGAATCTAATTCATGGCTTTCATCAGTGACGATAAAATTAATTCCATTATAGTTATTTACAACATGAGCGATGATGGCCACATCATTCTTTTGCATAGGAGCTGGTATTATATAGGAATCATACCCTAGATGGTTCTTACTATAGAAGCGGCTAACTTCTTCAATGAAGGGATGTTTAAGAGCAAAAATTAAGTTTGCGACACCTGGCAATTTGACGAGATGCTCTTCTTTCTTTTGGGCTACCTTCAGTATCTCGTCCGCATAAAATCCATCGAAATAAGAAAGAAAATTAAAAATGACAAGAAAAGAGAAAATAATCAGTCGTAGGAGCTTTGATGTTTCCAAAGAAACAAGGGCGAGATAGATATTAAAATAACAAAAAGGTGCCATTAATATGTAGTTAGACATGTAAACTCTTACTCCCTCTTCAAAGCCGGAATTCATCAAAAGTGCTAGGGGGATAAAAAATGATAAGCTTGTGAAGAAATAAAGAGGCTTATTTTTATTTATCGCCATCACAAGTAAATAGAGTGATCCGAAAAAAGAGAAAAATGTGAACAAGAGAAAAGGGAAGTTCAATTTTCAGCCCTCCCGCTGAAAATAAGATGCATAAGCTTGAATCCCATTGATGGGTCAGCCTTTGGGAGAAAGAAGGTGAGTGGGTTAGAGTGATTATTGTTAGGAATTAAATAATAATGAATGCCATTGCATAGCAAGTATGAGGACAGGATAATTGTTGCAAGCTTTTTCCGTTGAATTTGAGCAGTTTTTGAAAAAAAGATTAAGATGGTTTGAATAGCGACAAGAATGAGAAAAATATAACTCACAGTAGATCCTAAGAGATTAATTAAGAGAAGTGAGTTTTTTACTTTTTTTTCTTTTAATGATTGAGCAAAAAGACTTGTACTCAAAACTGAGAGCAAAAGAGCAAATGTCTCAGGAACAATGAGACTTCCCATTCCGTACCAGAAAGTAAGAAAGGAAGAGAGCAGGGTGACTAAGGCCGCTTCCTTTTCATCAATATAAATTTTGAGTAGATTGAAAATACTAAGAAAAGCAAAAATACTTAATACTAGGAGAGGAATCCTCATGATAACCTCTTCTTCTGAAAAAGTGATCTTTCGCCAAATGTAATAGAAGCCCACGAGTCCAGGGGGGTGGAGTTTTATATAGTCATACCAGTATGTGGAAAGCTTGTTTCCAGAAATGGTGTCTTGTGACATGACAAAATTATTACTAGGTGGAGCAGAGCTAAAGTGGCTCGTGACTCTAAGCTCTTCAAAATGAAAGGGGCGATTCATCGTGGGGAGGTAAAGGGTCAGAAATATCGCTACCCCTAAAATAAGAGGAATTTTAATTTCCATTTTTTCCTTTAAATTCCACATTTTACCAAAGCTCCTCATAGAAGAGGATGCCTGTTGCCAGGTTGACTCTTAGGGGGAGAATGGTTTGTATCTTTAAAGCTTTCATAAATGCTTCAACCAAAATGAGGTTAGAAACCTCTGTTTCTTTATAATTACTGGTAATTTGTTGATCTTTGAGATTAATTCGCTCTTTGATGGCTTTTTGAAGATCATAAAGAGAAACAGGGACTCCATCTGGTTTTTGTGTCTGGCCTCTTATGGAGAAGTAATGAACTCCACCGATACCAAGTACTTCTTTGTCTCCGATGAGCGATTTGATTTCGGGGGAAACTTCCTTTGCTGCCCTGAGTTTAGCCTTTTGAAGGCTCCATTTATAAGTATGAAGGCCAATAGGGTTAGGACTTCCCCTTCTTCTTCCTTGATAGTCTAGGATGAGATTCTTAAAACTAACAGAGGCGAGCTTTCCAAGGTAGTGGTAAGGACGTTTATAAAGATTTTCTGGCAGAGGGATATATTTACTTGGCTTTGGTAGAGTCGTCATTTGCATACTTCCACCGCCAATATCCCAAACTAGGATATCTTCAGGTTTTTTTTCAGTGGCACCAATAGCACCCCAAAAACCTAGCATCGCCTCTTGCCTTTGATTGATAATAGTTAAGCTTATATTAAGCTTCTTCTTTATTCTTCTTATTATATCTCGTCCATTAATGGCTTCACGAAAAACTTCTGTTGCCACTCCACTGGCCTGAAAACCGCGCTTGATAAGAGGTTTCAAGTAAGCGCTCAATTGAGAAGTCACCAATTCTTCTAACTCTCTAGTAATTCTCTTGTCATTGAGATGAATCGATTCTTTAAATTTAAAAGAAAAATTTCGCTCATCGATTATTTTTAAAATTTTCTTTTTACATTTATCCACATGGGCAGCAATGATTTTTGTGCTACCGGAGCCCATGTCAATGGCCACTCTTGATTTGTGACAATGAAAAGAAGAATTCTCTTGTTTGAGTTGAGAGACTTTTGCGCAATTTAGTAAAAGGAGGAGGGGAAGAAAAAGGATTAATCGCACGGATGCTCCATTTCATAAGCATTTTTAGTCTGTTTCATTGTATCGAGTGCAAGAGCTTTGTCGAGAGGGGGCAGGGAATCGATAAGGGGACTGAGGACTCTATGACTAAGACAAATTTCGTCC
>JASBRV010000030.1 GCA_030149295.1 Bacteriovoracales bacterium
AGGACGATAGGATAAAACCTGGTAAGGAGATTTATCATCAAGCCCCCTTTTCTCAGATTGTGAAAGTAGGTAAGTGTACAGGGGCCCTGGTCGGGCCGAATCTCGTTCTTAGCGCTTATCATTGTGTGGATCACATCACCAAAGGGGACGGCTCCATTTCTAAAGGCTTTAAAGTGAGGGTGAATAGATATGGATTTTCATCCAAAGAAACTTCTCGCGTAAAGGCCTTGGTTCATGGAGGAGGCTCTGGAGATGAAAGGGACTGGGCCATTCTCATCCTTGAAAAAAATCTTGGTAGCCGATTTGGGTATTTTCCCGTTCAAGATCATGTGAATGATCATCACCTTGTTAACCTCTTTGGCTTTTCCGCTGATTTAGGAAATAACAATCCTTCTTTTCATCAGGATTGCCAAATTCGAAGAATAGAAGGAGATCTCCTTTTACATGATTGTGACTCAAGTGGTGGGGCTTCAGGTGCACCTCTATGGCGAAAAAGTCGCAATGGTTATGTGATTGTTGGTCTTCATATTGGTGGCAGACGCCTTCCAGGTGAGGCGAATATTAGACGCTTCAGGGCGAAAAAGTATGAGCATGAAATCGCCAATGTTGCCGTTCTTCCCCATCTCTTCTTTAATGAAATTTACGAAAGACTTCCCTAGAATTCGTCTTTAGGACTCATCTTTTCTGATGATAGAAAAAAAAGCAATTACTTCACCTGTTTCGTCAAAAAGATAATCCCACATGATTTTTAAGGGAATAAGAGAACCATTTTGGTGTTTATGGGTAGTCAGATAGGGCGTGGGGCTAGGTTTTTTTTCAACGAGAAAATTGATGTAATCTTGAAGTCCTTTTTTCTCATCCTCATTAGCTACGATCTCAGTAATATTTTTTCCTAGGAGTTCATTCTTTTTAAGACCAAGCATGTTTGCATGGGCTTGATTGCATCCAATGATATTTCCTTTGACGTCGATGATTTGAATCCCTTCGTGAAGCTCATCAATAATGTGATGACTTTCTTCGAAAAAGACAGACTGGGGTAGGAAGGATCGAATATCCAACTGAAAAACCTGGGCTAAAGAGATAGCAAAACTAAGGGAGGGCTCTGCAGCACCTGCCTCCAAGTTTTGTAGATGACGCACAGAGATTTTTAGCTTTTGTGCCAAAGCCTCTTGAGTGTATTTTTCTTTTTTTCGATGGTGTCTTAATTTTGATCCAAAGAATTCACTTATGCTTAGCAAAAGGACCTCTTCTTTATTAGCTTTAAAGTTGGTTTTAAGGAATAAGGGAAATTGTTTAGAAAATCAAACTTTAAGCTATTGAGTTTATTGATCTTTTTTATACATTTTCTAGTCTTGACCTAGGAACATGATTTACATTGGCTGGGCCATACCATTTACGAATGATGATGCGTAATGAGGTTTTTTGGCGAAGTTTATTACGTTTGGAAATTCTTAGGGAAGAATTAAGATTTGTTTACTTTCTATAAAATTTAGTTATTCGGAAAATGCCATGAGTTTTCGTCTCCATTATCGGGCCTTAAAAAATATCATTGGTCACTACCATAATCATCTCGAGGAAGATCATTTCTTTGATTTGGCGTTGGGGGAAGTTTTAGAGACCGGAAGCTTTAGTAAGAGGGGAGCTATTTTTATAACGAGTCAAAATCCTAAAGAAAAAAATAAGACGGCATTGGAGCTAAGAAGTTCCTCTTTTTTGCCTGAAGAGCTGAAGCTTGCTTGTAAGATCATTTTTCCCGGTCAATGTCTGTGTGGAAAGGCCTTTGAACAAAAAAGAACCATCGTCAAAACGTGTTTGGATAGTGATCACGAAATGGTGACGGCCAATATGGAAAATCATGGTCATATTTGTACACCCATCATTAACCAAGATAATGCCTTAGGGGTGATTAACACCTATATTGAAGCTCATAAGGTGCCAAGTGATGAGGATATTGCTTTTTTAGAGCAAGCGGCTCATTTAATAGGCTCTTTTGTTGCCTTACAAAGAAAGAGCAAAGAACTGGCAGGGGCTAAGAGGGAGCGCAATCAGCTATTTTATTATTTAAACGAAACAAATCTGGTAACAGAAACGAATGCTCGTGGAATTATCACTTACGCCAATGAGGCTTTTTGTAAAACTGCACAATATTCAAAGGATGAAATTATTGGCAAACCTCACTCCTTAGTTAATTCTGGCTTTCATGAAAAGAAGTTTTGGTCCGACTTTTGGCAATCGTTAAAAGAGAAGGGAAGTTGGAGAGGAGAAATTTGTAATCGGGCTAAGGATGGAACCATTTATTGGGTTCACACCAATATTTTGGCAAAGATTGAAGGTAAGGAAGTCACAGGCTTTCTTTCGATACGTCAGGATATCACTGAAGCCAAGAGAAAAGAGGAAAAGCAAAAAAAAGAAAAGGAAAGACAGCAAAGAATTCAAAAATTAAACTCTTTAGGAGTGCTTGCTGCAGGTATGGGCCATGAAATCAATAATCCTTTAACTATTGCTCATGGCTATCTTAAGAAAATTAAAGCAAAAATTTATTCACCAACACTTTCTTCCTCTCAGATTACCATAGATAGTGAATTCAAAGAGAGTCTTAAATATATTGAAGAAGCCCACCTACGTATAAGAAGTATTGTTAAAGGTATAAAAGCTTTTAGTCGTATTGGAGGGGGAGAACTTGAAGTTGTCAATATTAAGCAAACCATAGATGAGGTCTCAAGTCAGTATCTTGAGATTAAAGAGACACCTTTTCTCGTAAAGTTTTTTGTTGATATAGAAGAGGACTCTCAGGCTATAGTCCATAAACAAAGTTTAAGACAAGTTCTTTTAAATTTATTGAATAACTCTATTGAAGCCTTTGAGGAATCCCAACTGGAGGGAACTTTAAAAATATCGATGTGGATCAAAAAAGAAAAAGATTTTTTACATATCTACTTCTCTGATAACGGTCCGGGCTTAGAAGGAAAAACTAGCGAAGAAGAAATCTTTGATCTATTCTTCACTACCAAAGACCCAGGAAAAGGAACAGGTCTGGGCTTAGCTCTATCCCGTGAACTCTGTCATCAAATGGGAGGAGAGCTTCAAGCCGTTAATTTGGATGCAGGGGGACTCACTATGAAATTAAGCCTTAAAAACCAGGAAGACATTTAAAATGAAACAATCCGAAGAAGGCCATATTAAAATACTTTGTGTCGATGATGAGCCGGTCCATCTCAATCTTTTAAAAGGTGAATTAGAGGATGCGATCCAGGCTAAAGTTGTCACTGCCGAAGATGGTCTTCTCGCCTTTAAGAAGGCAAGAAATGAGAAATTTGATCTCATCATCACCGACTATAGAATGCCACGACTGGATGGGAATGATTTGATTACGGCCCTTCGTGAAACTGAAATGAATGATAAGACTCCTATTCTTATTTATACGGGTTTTGCCGACTCCATCTTAAAAGAAATGAACACCTCCTATAAGCGAATAGATTTAGTGGAAAAGCCTTGTGAGACTGAGGAGCTGGTGGAAGTCATTGAGAGGCTTATGTCCGGTCGCTCTGAACTTTCACGCTTTCAAGTCAAGAAAGAGGCTCCAAAGACAGATTTGAATTTTCTCAACTCCTTTATTGAGGCCACCAATTATACATTGGAGCAAATGGCCGAGTTAAGAAAATTATCTCATGAAAAACCTTTTCTCTTTAGTGAGGAGAACCTTGGGGTCGCTATATCTGCAAATATCACGATGAAAAGCCCTCTTTTTACGGGTATTTTAGGTATAGGTCTTCAAAAAGATCTCTTTTTAAAAATTACTTCTGAGTTCTTTGATGAAGAGCAAACAGAAATTAATAAGAATAATCGAGATGCTGCTGGAGAGCTTATTAATATTATTTATGGTCAGACAAAATTGCGATTAAACGAACTCGGCTTTAATTTGGGGAAGGCCATCCCCAGTATTGTTGTTGGTGAAGATCATCAGGTCTACACCTCCTCCAGGCTAAAAACACTTGTGGTTCCTTTTTCCTGTGAGGAAGGTGATTTTTTTATCTTCATCAGCCTTGAAAGTCATTCATGACCATGCCTATAAGGAAATTCATTCGGTCTTTGGAAACTTGGGCTGATCAGGACATTCCTTAAGCTCAAAAGTTTTTTCAAAAGCAAGAGACCATTGAGAGTTATAGCTTGGAGAGTTGGGCTCCCTTTTAAAGACTTCAATATCTTGCTGAAGGGGAATTTCAATTTCTACAGTTTCATATGAGACACAGGTATCACCATTCCATTCAAGGCATCTTTCCTCAAAACGAATACGGTCAGTATAGAGGTAGTCGTAAACGATTTTTTCAAAATTTAAACGAACAACGTACTTGTACTTGGTTCTAATTCTTTCACCCACTAAACAGAGGTGGTTATAGGCAATTTCTCTCTCCTCAACGATATGGTTGGGGAGTTCAGGTTTAAGGTTGGGGTTGCGATAAATATCTTGCCAGCTTTGCTTTGGCCCACCATTGTCGTTTCCAACTCCATTTCCAACTTTTGGATTTGCATATAATTGGGTGCCCATAAGAGTAAGGGCTAAGAAAAGGAGGACTTTTGTTAAAAGTGTTCTCATATGAGTAACCTTAATGTTTGAGATCTTTATGAGATTCCTCCATGGTATCAACGATACCGACAGTGAAAGCTCTTATAGTTCCATGATTGTTTTTGTCTTTTGCTAATTTGATT
>JASBRV010000116.1 GCA_030149295.1 Bacteriovoracales bacterium
GATCTTTTTGGGGAAGGCGCTCTAAAACGAGGGTAGATGTTTTCGCGTTGGTTATCGTCTCCATTAAAGTCCCCCGGCGATTTCAAGGCTGGTACCAGTAATGTATCCCGCTTTATGACTAGCAAGAAAGAGAACCGCATGAGCAACTTCTTCTGTTTGTCCAAAACGCTTGAGAGGGACTTGAGACTTATATTCTTTAACCTGCTCTTCTGGCAGATCAGAAATCAACTCTGTTTCGATAAAACCCGGCATGACACAATTAACGGTGATGCCTCTCTTTCCCACTTCTTTAGATAGAGTTTTCGCCATCGCCATTTGTCCTGCTTTTGAAGCCGCATAATTGGATTGACCGGGAAGGCCGAGTTTTCCCCCAATAGAGCTCATATTGATGATGCGACCAAAGCGCTTTCTCATCATATGAAGAACGGCCCCCTGACTCATGAGATACGTTCCCTTAAGATTAATATCCATCACACGGTCCCATGATTCCTCATCGAGACTTGCTAGGATATTGTCCTGGCGAATACCGGCGTTATTGACAAGAACATGAACTTGCTCTTGTTCATTGGTAATACCGGCCCAGAAAGCCTCAACTTCTTCTTTTTTGGAAACATCAAATTTACGCAGTTGTAGCCTCTCACCAAGACTTCCCATCGAACTTTTAAAAGCATTCGCTTTTTCATCATTACCTGCATAAGTTGCATAAACGATTGCCCCCTTTTCCAGGAAGGCTTTACTTAAACCAGCGCCGATGCCACGAGTTCCCCCAGTGACGACAATCACTTGGTCTTTAAAGTCTTCTTTACCATTTTCCATAGAATAATCCTTAAATTTGAGGTTGCGATTCACCCGTATTTACTTCTTTGTCCACGCGGTCCAAGTAATTATCAACTTCATGACTTTGAATAACACCGTAGTTTGCGGCACCTAGCCAGCCCGACATGATAATACCCACACTACCAGCATGGAAAAGCCCTGAGATTTCTTCATGCATTTTCATAGAAATGGGAAGACCCTCGAACTTAGTTCCAAAAGAAGCACCACTTTTGTGATGAGTATACTTCTCCACCGTTAAAGGAGTTGAAGCATCCACGTAATTAATTTTTGCTCGTGTGCCGGGAATAACTTTATCCAAACAACTTAGAGCGCGTTCAATATTATACTCTTTCTTTTCTCTGTATTCGGCTTCACTTAGGTCTTTCCAGTCTTCGTAACGGGCATTACTAGAGCTTACAATCGCATAGCGATCCCCTCGCCCCTCAATGCCCTCGCCTCTGGTATTAGGATAATAAAGGCTGAAGGTTTGAGATCCCACCTTAGGAGATAAAAGAGCATCCGTAGAAAATTCTTTATCTTCAGAATAAAAGATAAGCTCCCCCATATCAGGAATCGTCTCTCCGGGTTTTACCCCCATAAAAACTTGGCAACTTGATGTATTTAATCTTACCTTTCGTGCGCGCTCGACATAGTCAGGTGCCCACTTCTCTTTTCCGACCATTTTAAAAATGGTGCTATGGAGATTGGCATTACTGACGACTGACTTTGTTTCAATAAATGTTCCGTCTTTTAGGCGCACACCGCGAACGACACCTTCTTCAACGACAATTTCTTCAACAAAGGAGTGAAGCTTGATGTCAACTCCCGTTTCCAAGAGATTGTCTTTCATTTCACCAATAAGCTTGTCTGTTCCACCACGATAAATGTAGACGCCTTTGCTCATAAAATTTGAAAAAACGATGCCATAACTAATCGCTGGATCTTCAAGGGTAGAACCATTGGCATAAACAATCGGCTCCAGAAGAAAACGAGTGATGTCATTACGATCACCAAAGTACTTTGAGAAAAGCTCCCCATTGGTCATACCGTCATCATCATAGAAATTCATATTCGCAAGATGATTAAAGAAAGCATCAACCGTCTCGCATGGCACTTTAAAATGATTAACGAGTTTGTCGGTGAAATCCTCTTTGGTGAAATCACTTTCGAGGTCATATTGAGGATTAATAAAGCGAACTTTATTCACTTGCTTAATGTTGTCAGCAATCTCTCGCGTCCAATATTTTCGACAAGTCTTTTTCATCCCAATGGGAAAACCATGCAAGCTCACATCAAAAATGTGCTCGCCTTGCTTTCTCCTAAACCACGTGGCAAAACCACCGAGCTTATTATGAGATTCAAGTAAAAGTACACGTCGACCATTAAGTCCTAACTTTTTAGCGGCAGTCATTCCCGCTAGACCAGAACCAATAACAATCACATCATAAGGGCCTTGAGGTTTCTCTTTCCTCTTGTAGAGCATGGGCACAAATCCTCGTAAAAAATTGTGCCTCAGCTTACACCGATGCCCTTAAATACGCTACTTTAGGCGCTTAGACCCTAGCTCACCATTTTTGACCATACGGTTCATTTTACGCAGATCAATAAACGTCTTGTTCTTTTTATTGAGAACAAGAAAAGCTGATTGAAAGAAGTCACGAACATCAGAATCTAGATCTTCTGCACTCATACACGTTGCAGCAACATCTAATATCTCATCTTCTTCTTCGGGGGCCAATGAACCATTTAAGGCCATCGCATAAAGGGCGGCGAAGTGATCAACGTCCACTTCCAACGTATCAGTCGCTCCATGAGCGTAATGATTGGGCATTCCCACATCCTTGGAATACGTTTTGGGTTAATTTCATTATAAAGAAACGATCGCTCGTCCGTAAGTCAAGATTCTCTTAAGACAGAATTTGTAAGGTGCGTGATACCTTTTAAGGGCGAAGCGTTAAAACGGCCCCAAAATATATACTTGCCTATTAAGCAAATAAAGTGACTTTAAAAAAGGTTTCGAAATTCAGATTGAGGAATAAAGTCAAAATTATTGATAGACCTGACATCATAACAGCCAGGCTTCTCCGTCTCTTGAGCCCGTATCACATACTCTATGATCTTGGCGGTAGTTCTTGGTTTGGCAAAAGAGACCGCATGAGGCGCCCCTCTTACATAAAAACAGCGAGCTCCCTGACCTTTTTCAATAGTTTCTTCAATTGTTTCGACTTGACCTTTAAGAAGTTCTTCAGCTTCTTCTTCTCCAAGAATAAAAACTCTTCTTCCGCCCTTTGGCATAAGAGTCACATCCCATTCAAAATCTTCAAGTGCTCTGGAACTGGTCATATAACCTTCATAGATTTCTTCTTCTAATTCGAAGTCAAAACCAAAACCCTCAATCATCTCTTCAGTTTTAGGTCCCCAAACCGTGGCGTAAGTTTGATCCATAGCTGCCCTAATAATTGCCGGTCCAAAAGGGTTAAACATATTTGCCAAACGAAGCGTATTTAAATAAGTCCCAAGTTGAGGTCTTGCATGGTCCAAAGAAGTCATCGGTGCAATATCAATCACTAGAGGAAAACTTCTCAATTTAGAGGAAGGTGCACCACTAAAAGATAGTGTCACAGGAACCACTTGGCGCTTCCACTTTCTTCGCATCCATTCACCAACGGCTTCGAACTCAAAGGCATAGTCTTCAATACCAAAGTCATTCTTCATGAAATAAGGAGTTCTTTTAGCTCCAAGGGAATCCAATGAGTGAGGAAGTGTACTAAAGTGAAGAGCTACATAACCAAATCCTCTCTTCTTAATAGCCCCTAAAAAATTATCAAAAGAAAGCATCCCACGGTTTACCCCTGGCCCAAGAAGTAGCATGGGAAGGTCATTTTGAGGTTCACCATATTCAATATAAACTTCTCTATTATCTACTTTATTTCCATCCGATGAAGGAATTGTAAGAGCTAATTTTTTTGCCCAAAGACTTTGAGAGAAAAGGATAAAAAGAATAACGAAGGTACTTTTCATATTAGTTTCCTATAAAGATATATTGCACCGTCATAACGTATGACACGCCTTTTAACCAGCAGATATGTGAATCTTTCCAAAAGGCTTGTAAAAGCGACAAGTATTAACGCGAAATCCCATAAAAGGTATCACGCACCTTAGGGGAGATGAGAAGAATTCTTGGCGAGGGGGGTGGGATGTGCTAATTTTTTGGGATGGGACAGCTTTCTTACATTATTAAGACACTAGTGATTTTTTTTGTGTTGATAACAAGTTCTTTGGCAGGAACAGACACTCAGAAATTTAACTTAAAAACCTTTGATGGCCGCGGCTCTTTTGGTGGTCAAATTGATTACCCCACTCAATGCGGAAGAAAAAAGCTTCCAGCCGTTGTTTTAGTAGCAGGAACAGGACTTTATTATCGCAACCTTTGGTTAGGAACAACGGGGACAGAGAGAGATTTTGTCTTCACTGATCTTGCCAAACGCTTTAACCGGGACTGTATTGCCGTTATTCGCTATGACTACCGCGGTGTCAGCTGTGACCTCATGAGTGAAGATAAAATTAAGCAATGCCTCGATCAGGACATCAGAAAGTCTGTTGATGATCAGACCATTTTGGATGATATCCAAGCCGTTTACAATCATGTGCTTAAGCAAAGAAAAATTGACAAAAAACGCATTGGATTTATCGCCCTAAGTGAGGGTTCAATTAATATTAGTCGTATGGTGGCTAGAAAGAGCATTACGCCTAAGGCCCTCTTCTTTATAGGTGGCGTCGCAGAAAGTCCAAAGTCCCTTATTAGGTGGCAATTTATTGATCGCTCTGTAGACCAAGCTTTTGCTATGGATGATAATGGTGATGGAATTCTCACCAACTTAGAAGTGATGAGTAACTATCGCGGTTCTTTCTTTGATACCAATGAAGTTCCTATGGCGAACCTCTTAAGCCCTACAGGATTTTGGTACCGATCAGCCCTCAAGTCTTATTACACTCTTCAATTCAAAACGATTGTGAACGCCACCCTTATCACTCATGACTCAGTTCCTTACATTCAAAATGATATGGTCTACGCCAAAATGAGCTGGTGGAAGCGTTGGTTTACCGATTCAACGACTGTTCTTGAAAACCTCAGAAACTTCAAAGGTCCCATTACCTATTACAATGGAACCATCGACATCCTCGCACCTGCGGATCGCCAATTAGAGCTCCTTAAGCACTACGGACCTCAAATGCGCTCTATGCCCGAGTTTAATCTGGTAAGAGGCAAAGGCCATGTTCTTGGCAACCATCCTTTATATGGACCAATGGATTTGGATTTAACAGAGGAAGTCGTCGCCAAGGTAGTCCAAGACCTTTAGTTTTTACACTCTCCTAGATTCAGATGCCCTTCTGGTGATACAAATCCCTTACCAAACCCGCATTTGAATACATTGAGGAGAGACCCCGTGAAAGCCCTACTCGCTGCGCTAATCTTATCAGTTTCTGTTAATGCCCAATTTTCTGACATTGAAGCTATCACCTGTGATGGTTTAGAAGTTGAGGTAAAAGAGGGAGATCGCCTTTTCTTCGATCCAGTAAAGTCTATTATTGGCTTTGGTGAAACATCAGAAGACGGCTGTAAAGTGGTCGACTTCAAAACCCTCCTGCTCGAGCAAAGCACGAGTGTTGGAGAAGACATAGTAAGCACCTATCTACCCGTTTCCGCTGTTGGAAGGAAAACAACCTGCCAACCTGGTCAAATCTCAGATTACAAAGGCCCTGTATTTGAAAAGGTTACGATAGAGGATGAAAAAATCACCATTAAAAAATTTGAAGGATGTGATTTGGCCATCATCACCCTAAAAAAGTAAATTAATCTCCTTTAACGACCGATAAAAGGATATGCGATTGATGCTTATCCTTTTCACGCTTTTCTTTTTAACTGCATGTGATCCCTTTGCAGAGATCCTCTCTGAAGCACAGGATCTCCTCGGTGAAGTGGGCTCTCCTCCACAAAACCATTGTCAGGACTGCAAAGAAGCAGCTAACCCAGAATGTCCTACAAACCGTTACCTAGGAATGAAGATTGTCTATATCGGAGACTCCCACTCCTACTTAAGGAAGGCCAATGGCCAGAGAATGGGAAATCAGGTTTTCAATGCCCTCAACACTTGCGGAGCAAGTTCAATCACTTACGCTGCAGCTTGTGGATCTAGACCAAGAAATTGGAAAAGGGATAGCACTCCTAAATCAACTTGTGGCATTACGAGCTTTCATTCTTCTGGAAAATTTCAAAAGAGTACAAAAGGAAGTTTACCTAACCTCTCCACTCTTATCGAAAATAACGATGCCGACTTGGTCATCATTAACCTCGGGGATAATATGTTCAATTGGCATTCATCCGGAGGTCTTAGGCATGCTCGCTCTCCAAGTAACTCCTCTCTTCAAAATGAAGTTCAAAGTCTCACCAAAGATATCCCCACCGAAACTCAATGCATCTGGATAGGGCCTGCCTATCATAGCCGTGGAAAGTCTTATCATAAATCAAACACAGAGGTTGATAAGCTCTATGAAGGTATCAAAAGTGGTGTTGCTGGGAAATGCACACTCGTCGATAGCAGATCTTTTTTTAATCAAACCTCTCCCAACGATGGCCTTCATTTGACTTCTTCAGAGTCAAAGCATTGGGGTGAAAAACTGGCTTCCACCCTCAAAGAATTGTCATGGCCTTAGATTGCTTCTGATTCGGGAAGCGCGCCACGGTTCACAATAAAGAGACTAATCACTGTAAAGCCTAAGCTCATAAAGATCGCATAAGTTGAACTCACGGCAGGATTAACCACACCTAAGAAGAGGTTCATAATGAGGTGACCAAAGAGGCCAATCATTGCCGCTGTGGTGACGACCCAAAGAGGAAGCCCCTTCTTATAGAGCACTCCAAAAAGGATGGGAACAAGAGAAGCTGCCGCTAGTCCGTAAACCCCTTTTTGAGCAAAAAGTCCCACAAGCTTTGGCGGATTGTACGCTAGAGCGTAGCTAAATAGACCAACCCCAATAAGCACAGCACGACTGAGCCACAGCGCTTTTTTAGAATCCAGCTGTCCATCTTTCGCCAGCGGCTTATAGATGTCATTGACAACCATAGCGGAGAGGGAGACGAGGATTCCATCAAGAGTGCTCATACCGGCAGCAAGAAGAGAGATCGAGACAAAAGTAAGGAAGTACATGCCCCAACTGGTCGTCGCAAACTCACTGACAATGTATTGAACGACCACCGCGTCCTGGCGGGCAATCTCAAGCCCCTTAAGTTTCGCAAAGAAACCAATAAACATGATGAGTGAAAAGCAAAGACCCACCACAACGGTCGTCCCAATGAATTTATTCACGTCTTCATCATTTTTTATGTAAAGAACTTTCGTTAAAATATGCGGTTGCATCATAAGAGCAAAGGTAATGATAAAACCAGAAGCAAATACCGAAATAAAATCGTAATAGAGAGCACTTTCTGGATTAAAGACGGAAGCATAATTGGCACTCACACCCTCTAGAGCATTAATGAATCCACCATCAAAATATTTTACGCCATTAAAGAAAAGAAAGACCGCTATGCCTAACATCATAATACCTTGAAAGGTATTGGTGTAGGCGTGAGCGTAAGTTCCTCCCATTAAGACGTAAGAGAAAACAAAGAGAAGAGTAATCGTTAAGGCCACCTTTTGATCAATCCCAAAGAGTTGGGCCATAAGAATGGAACAACCCACTAAAATAAGAACAACAAAGGTAATAGAGAGAAGATTAATGCCGGCAAAGAAGAGACTTAGGCCACGGTTTCCATAACGATGAAAAATCCAATCAGGGATAGTCAAAGAGCCAGCAGCATCACCAATATTTCTAAAACCTTTTGTTAAAAGAAGAAAGGCGGTTAAAACCCCAGCAGAGGCCGCAATACCATAGTGAACATAAGCACTTAAACCGTGAACATAAACAAAGCCTGGGTTGATCACAAAGGTCGCGGTTGAAGCGATAGATGCGGCCATGGTAATTCCAATGAGGTAAGGATTCATATCCTTGTTCCCAATGGCGTAGCCTTTCATATCTTTTGTTTTTTTCATTCCTATGTAGGAAAGACCAAAGGTCAAAAGCACAAAAGTAGCTGTTAATAAGTATTTAAAAATTTCCGGTGTCATGAGATCCTCCTAAAGGTCTTATCCCAATTATTTAAGTTCCTCTGCCTTTGCCTGCAGGGATTTTCTATCAATTTTTCCACTCGCCAGTTTAGGGAGTTCACTTACACATTTCACATAATGGGGATGTTTGTAACGAGAAAGAAGAGGGTTGAGGTAATCTCTTAGCCCTTCGACATCCCACTCTTTATCACTTCTTAAAAAGCAAAAGCCTACTTCTCCCCATTTCTCGTTGGAAACGGCCACAACAACTGCTTCGTGCACACTTTCGTGACCACGAATCTTTTTTTCCACTTCGGCGGGATAGACGTTTTCGCCTCCGCTAATATACATATCTTTCTTTCTACCAACGATGTAAAAGAAGCCCTCTTCATCAAATTTCGCAAGATCACCTGTCTTAAAGTAACCATCAAAGGTGACTTCCTGAAAGCGCTTTGGCTCACGAAAATAGCCCGCGCAGACATGGGGACCGCGAATAAGAAGCTCTCCCACCTCACCAACTTTTGCTTCTTGCCCATCATCTTTGAGAAGCAAAACTTCACTATGAGGCATAGGCTTGCCGATAGAGCCTACCTTGCGTATGGAGTCTTCCTCTTTGAGAAGGAAACAATTAGGTCCCACTTCCGTGAGACCAAATCCTTGTTTAAACATAAGACCCTTCTTTTGATACTCTTCCATCAGCTCTTTGGGACAATAAGCCCCTCCAGAAATAAAGAAGCGCAGGGACTCAAAAGAAGAGTCTTTAAAACGCTGGTCCTCAGCAAGCATCTGAAACATGGTGGGAACAGCGAAGTAAACTGTTAACTTATGTTTTTCGATAGTCTCGTAAACATTATCGAGATCAAATTTGGGTGCGAGAATACTGGTTCC
>JASBRV010000052.1 GCA_030149295.1 Bacteriovoracales bacterium
CATTTGCTTGACGGGTACACCGGTCGAAAATGATCTCGCAGAGTTTTATAATATCTTAGATCTTTCTATCCCAGGAATCTGGGGCGATCTTCAATTTATTAGAACTTCTTCAAATAAGAAAAGTCGTCTTCTTGCGAGAAAAACTGCCGCTCCTTTTATCCTCCGAAGAACCAAGGGACAGGTTCTGACTGATCTTCCCCCAAAAATTGAGAATAACGTTGTTCTCAGTTTTGGAAAGCACGAAGAAGAGGATTACAAATCGAGCTTGCAAAAGATTAAGCATAAAATTGAAAATGCTCCGTCAAAAAAGAAATATGGAGAAATCCTCCGAGGCCTCTTGGAGCTTCGTCAAAAATGCTTATGGCAAAAACGTGCCGGAGAGATGGCCTTTCGCGAGGCCATGGTTGACTCCTCCAAGATTGAATTTCTCATGGAAACCCTTAGTCAAATTTTAGAAGAAGGGCATCAGGCCATTATCTTTTCTCAATTCACTACCTATCTTGATATCATTCAAAAGATCGTTCATGAGCGCCATTGGAAATACGCTCGAATTGACGGAACCCAAACAGTAAAGAAGCGTCAAAGCCAGGTGGAAATCTTTCAAGAAGGCAAAGCCCCCATTTTTCTTATTTCCCTTAAGGCCGGGGGTGTGGGTCTCAACTTAACTGCGGCGAGCTATGTTTTTATTATGGACCCATGGTGGAACCCTGCCGTTGAATCCCAAGCAATTGACCGTGCTCACAGAATCGGCCAACAAAATACTCTCACCGTTTATCGCCCCATCATCAAAGGCTCCGTAGAAGAGAAAGTCCTTGAACTTCAGGCCATGAAAAAAGAGCTTTTTAAAGACCTTTTACCCGATGACGACGATAACCTCTTCACTGGAAAACTCACCATGAGGGACTTTGAGAGTCTTCTCACGTAATTTTTTCTCGTTTTCGAGCGTATTTCACTAAGTTTTCATTAAAGATTCGAGTCTATTTCAGCTTTGAGATATTCCTTTTTTCACTCATATCTATTGATTTTCCTTGAGGAGAAAAAGTGAACTCAAATAGCAAAAAAATCATAAAAGTCATTCTCATCAACACCCCTGATACTCTAGGCCCAATTCTAAAAAGAGAAATCCCCGAAATTCTCATTCACTCCATGGATGATCTCCCCTCAATGATCGAAAAGGCACAATATATAACCACCCACAAAGAGCATGTTGACTCGCTCTACAGAGGTGGTGCTAAAGAGGTATTTGTCCTTCATGATAAATCTAGTCACGGCTTTCATAAGCTCATCGAGGAGCTTAAAAAGCTCCTGAGCCCACCACCAACTTTACTTACCTATTTTCCTACTCATGATTTTGAATATCTAAATGAGCTTGAAAAATGCCTCAAATATGGAAGGAATTCCCACCTCTCTCTTCTTTTAACAGGGGAAAGTGGGAGCGGAAAAACCCACTTGGCTCGGGCCCTTCATCAGTGCCTAAGGCCAGATAAACCCTTTATTGGCATCAATCTTCTGGAGATCAATCCCAATTTGATTGAGTCAGAACTTTTTGGTCATGTGAAAGGCTCTTTTACTGGGGCTAGCGACAATAAAAAAGGGCTTTTGGATCAAGTTTGTGGAGGCACCCTCTTTCTCGATGAGATTGGAGCCCTTCCCTTAGAAATTCAAAGTAAGCTTTTAAAAGTTATTGAAGAAAAAACTTTTAGCCCCGTTGGTTCCCATCAATTTAAGAAGGTAGAGTTTTCTCTCATCAGTGCCACTTGCCAAGACCTAAAAGCGCTTATTCAAGAGCAAAAATTTCGCGAAGATTTTTATTATCGCCTAAGTGGGCATACGACGTCTTTAAAACCCTTACGAGAAAGAGGTAAAGACATCTTTATGCTCCTTGAGAGTTTCCAGCGAAATTATAGTCGCCGCCTTTTTTTTACGGATGAATTTAAAGAGCAAGCCCTCTCTTATGAGTGGCCAGGAAATATTCGTGAACTGGCCCAACTTTATCATAAACTTCAATGTGAACAGTCCCCCATTGTTCATGAGTTAACCTCACTGAAGAGTTTTTCCCAAGATAAAGAAGAAAGAAAAAGCCTACCTGAAGCTATTGAGAAGTTAGAAAGAGAACTCTTTAAAAAAGAATATGACCGTTTTAAAGGGCGCCCTAATAAAGTTTGTCACAGCCTTAAAATTTCAAAGTCCGTTTTTTATCGCCTTCAAGACTCAATTATCAACTCCACCGAGTTGAGTGTCGTTTAACCGCTTATTAAGATATAAAGCTTTCTTTAAATTTCAAGATTCCTAAATATGAATCCCGAAGTGGCAATCAAACAGCACGCATTTAACATCAATAATTGAAAACTAATTAAACTAAGTTCCTGAAACCCGGAAAAGTTCGTGTATAAAACAAACTCAATTTAATCTATAGACACCCCAAAACCGGAGGACCTTATGATTAATTTATTAAAGGATTTATTCGATAGTAATCATAATGAAGGCATTCGCGTTTTTTTAGTTGATGACGACCCTGACATTCTCAACTTTGTTGAGGCCCATCTCAAGAGGCGCTGGAATTTTGATGTCCAAAAGTTTGCGACAATGAAAGAAGTCCGAGCTGAAATCGAGCACGGCCGTTGGCCACCCTTTCTCATTATCTCTGACGTTAAATTACCCGATGATAATGGACTCACCCTTAAATACAATGCGCCTCACGTGCCCATTATTTTCATGACAGCGCTCAATCGCTCTCATGTCGAGAATGAGGACTTTACCATTATTAGTAAACCTCTCGACTTGAGAAGACTTGATGATCTCATTTTAAAACACTCTGCTTGTCAGTAGATTGAAAGATGGTGGCAAAGGAAGGCCATTATTTTATGTCTTTAATGCGCTTGGGAGTCTCATAATCAAAGATATGAAACTTAAAGAGGTTACTTAATTCTTCACACACTTTTATTCCGCGCACGCTATTTCCGCGCTTATCAAGACGAGGAGAATAGATGGCAATACCAGCAAGGCCTGGAACAATCATCAGAATGCCACCACTAATTCCCGACTTTGCCGGCAGCCCCACATCAAAGGCCCACTCCCCTGAATAGTTGTACATGCCACAAGTGAACATAATCGAGAGAACATGGCGTAGATTATCATGACTGAGGCATTGCTTTTTCGTTACTGGGTTGATGCCTTTATTCGCGAGAGTCGCCCCCATGAGTGCCAGCTTGTCACTATTAACAAGCACCGAGCATTGATTGAAGTAAACCTCAAGATCGGTTTTAAAGTCAGCCGTCATCACGCGAAAGTGGCGAAGAAGATGAGCAATCGCCCAGTTTTTATGAGAGTTTGTGTATTCAGATTTATAAACTTTTTGATCAATCGCAAGAGCGCCACCAGCAAAGTCTGAATAGTAAGAGAGAAGCTCCTCTTTTTTGGTTTCAAAGTTTCTGGCATCAATCAGTCCGGCCGTCACGATAGCCCCAGAATTCACCATGGGATTAAAAGGACGATTTTGATCATCGAGTTTAATGATGGAATCGTAGTCCTCTCCTGTGGGCTCCATACCCACTTTATTTTCCACGAAGTCGTGCCCGTGCTGTTCCAAGGCCAGTGCAAATGAGAAGGGCTTAGAAATGGATTGAATGGTAAATTCCTGCTCGAGGTCCCCAATATGATAGATGTCCCCATCGACGGTGGCGATTGATATAGAAAAATGGTCAGGATT
>JASBRV010000056.1 GCA_030149295.1 Bacteriovoracales bacterium
TCAGATACTGTACCAGCACCAATTGTTCTACCACCCTCACGGATAGCGAACTTAAGACCTTTCTCCATCGCAATCGGAGTAATCAATTCTACTTCAAATGAAGTGTTATCTCCTGGCATTACCATCTCAACACCATCTGGAAGCTTGATTGACCCTGTCACGTCAGTTGTACGGAAGTAAAACTGGGGACGATATCCCTTGAAGATTGGAGTGTGACGTCCACCCTCGTCCTTAGAAAGGATATACACTTCGCCTTTGAAGTGTTTGTGAGGATTTACTGAACCTGGCTTACAGATTACCTGACCACGCTCAACATCTTCCCTCTTAGTACCACGAAGAAGAAGTCCTACGTTATCACCTGCTTGACCTTGATCAAGAAGCTTACGGAACATCTCTACTCCTGTTACTGTTGTCTTAGTCGTCTCGCGAATACCAACAATCTCAACTTCTTCGTTTACGTTTACAATACCACGCTCAATACGACCTGTTACAACCGTACCACGACCAGAGATTGAGAAAACGTCTTCTACTGGCATCAAAAATTCTTTATCTACATCACGAGCTGGCTCTGGAATGTAAGAATCTACATGATCCATTAGCTCACGGATCTTAGCTCTACCAATCGCTTCATCTCTATCTTCTACTGCTGCAAGTGCTGAACCTGCTACGATTGGAATATCGTCTCCTGGGAAGTCATAAGAAGAAAGAAGCTCTCTAATTTCCATTTCTACTAGCTCAAGTAGCTCTTCATCGTCTACCTGATCTACTTTGTTCATAAATACTACGATCGCTGGTACACCAACCTGACGAGCAAGAAGGATGTGCTCACGTGTCTGAGGCATTGGGCCGTCAGCCGCTGAACAAACAAGAATCGCTCCGTCCATCTGAGCTGCACCTGTAATCATGTTCTTTACGTAGTCAGCGTGTCCCGGACAATCTACGTGAGCGTAGTGACGGTTCGCTGTCTCATACTCAACGTGTGCTGAGTTAATTGTAATACCACGTGCTTTCTCTTCTGGGGCCGAGTCAATGTCTGCATAGTCTCTAGCTGCGCCACCGTGATCAGCTGCCATCGTCATTGTGATCGCTGCTGTCAAAGTTGTCTTCCCGTGGTCAACGTGACCAATCGTTCCGATGTTTACGTGGGGTTTACTTCTGTCAAATTTTTCCTTAGCCATTTTAGTTGCTCCTCTAAATATAAATTCCTTTTGACTCTAATACACTTTTTGCAAGGTTCTTCTCTACTATTTGATACTTCAAAAACTCCATGGAGAAGCTCGCTCTCCCTTGGGACTTTGAGCGTAAATCCGTACTGTAACCAAAAAGCTCCGCCAGCGGTACCTCAGCATGAATTAACTCTTTGTTCTGTTTAGAGCCCATACTATTGATATGACCACGCTTTTGATTGATATCCGATATCACGTCACCTGTATATTCCGACGGTGTCACAATTTCAAGATCCATAATTGGCTCTAGCAACTCTAAATTGGACTTTCTGACCGCATCCATAAAGGCCTGTGAAGCCGCAATAACATAGGCTACTTCAGTACTTTCTTCTTCGTTGAATTTAGCTTCTAAAAGAGTGACTTTTAGATTGATTAATGGGTAACCGGCCAGAGCACCACCAGGGGCTGTATCTCGAATCCCTTTTTCGATAGCAGTGAGAAAGTTTTCTGGTAATTGTTTTTTTGTCACTTCTGATTCAAAAACAAGAGTTCCATCACTATCACAGGACTCAACCTTTACCTTGGCGTGGCCAAATTGCATTTTACCTGCCTGCTCCTTGTGAAACAGTTGCTCAGCCTGAGCTGTGGAAGAAATACTTTCACGGTAACTTACTTGAGGCTTACCAACATTGACTCCCACTTTAAATTCACGCTTTAAACGATCAGCAATTATTTCCAAGTGAAGCTCACCCATTCCATAAATAAGAAGCTGACCTGTTTCGGGATTATTTCTATAACTAAAACTTGGATCTTCAATTTGCAGCTGCTCTAATGTCGCCAAAAGCTTTTTCTCATCTGCTGCAGTTTTCGGTTCAATAGCAACAGAAATCACAGATTCTGGGAAATCCATCAGATCATATATAATCGGTTTATGATCAGTACAAAGTGTTTCACCGGTAGTAGTAAATTTCATCCCCGAAAGAGCGACGATATCCCCGGCCTTCGCTGTCTCTAACTCTGTACGCTTATCAGCATGCATTTGCAGAATCTTATTGATTCTTTCTTTCTTTTTCTTAAGAGGGTTGTGGATATTTTGCCCTACTTTTATTTCACCAGAGTAAATTCTCACATAAGTAAGCAAACCAACAAAAGGGTCTGTCGTAATTTTAAAAGCAAGTGCTGAGAAGAGATCCGATGGGTCCGGCTTTCTCGACATTTCAGTTTCATTATCTTTTGCGCTTACACCTATGATTTCACCTCTATCTAAAGGATTGGGAAGATAATCACAAATAGCGTCTAACAGGGGCTGAACCCCTTTATTTTTAAAAGCTGACCCACAAAGCACGGGAATAAAGAAATCATTAATGGTTGCTTTTCTAATTGTTGCCTTAATTTCTTCAACAGTAAGCTCTTCACCGCCCAAATATTTCTCTGCAAGCTCATCACTGTAGTCGGCTAAGGTCTCTATCAGTTGCTCACGCGCGAGCTCAGCATCATCCATCATATTGGCAGGAATATCTTCGGTAACGACAGATGCGCCTAGATCTTCTGACTTAAAAGTCCTTGCTTTCATTTCAACTAAATCAACAACACCTTCAAAGGTATCTTCTGAACCTATTGGTAACTGAATCGGGGCAGCAACTTTATTGAGTTTTGTGCGAATCTCTTCTACACAATTATTGAAGTCTGCACCGACTCGATCCATTTTATTACAAAAAGCTAAGCGAGGAACTTTATAACGGTCCGCCTGGGCCCAAACTGTTTCAGACTGAGGCTCAACACCATGAACAGCATCAAAAACACCGACAGCACCATCTAATACTCGAAGCGCCCTTTCAACTTCTATTGTGAAATCTACGTGCCCGGGAGTATCGATGATGTTAATGATTTCGTTCTTCCACTTACAAGTTGTCGCTGCAGAAGTAATGGTGATACCACGCTCCTGCTCTTGGACCATCCAGTCCATGGTGGCAGCACCATCATGAACTTCACCGATCTTATAGTTTTTTCCTGTGTAATACAGAATTCTTTCAGTAGTAGTGGTTTTTCCAGCATCGATATGGGCCATAATCCCAATATTTCTAATGTGCTCTAAGTATTTAGACATAATCCATCACTTTATAAGTAAACAAAAAAAAAGGCTTCTCGAGTATAGAACCAAAGAAGCCTTTTGAAATTTAAAATTAAATCTGTCTTACCACTTAAGGTGAGCAAACGCCTTGTTGGCCTCAGCCATTTTGTAAACGTCTTCTCTTTTCTTAACAGAACCACCACGGCCATTAGCAGCGTCGATAAGCTCTTCCGCAAGTCTGTCTATCATAGTTTTACCATTTCTCGCACGAGCGTAGTCACGGATCCATCTGATCGCCAGAGATTGTCTTCTGTTAGGACGGACCTCAACTGGAATTTGGTAAGTAGCGCCACCGATACGACGAGACTTTACTTCAACGGCAGGCTTAACATTTGAAAGAGCTTTCTTAAAAAGTTTAAGTGGCTCTTCACCTGTTTTTGTTTCAGCTAGTTCAAGAGCGCCATAGAAAATTCTTTCAGCTGTCGACTTCTTTCCACCATACATAAGAGAGTTGATAAACTTAGTAACAACAATATCTTGATAACGTGGATCAGGTAGTACCTGGCGGGCTTCTGCTCTGTGCTTACGACTCATAAATTACTCCTTCTTCACCCGAAAAATTTCGGATTACTCTCTTTGTCCCAAGTTTATACAGGCTAAAGAGTTAAAATTATTAAAATTATTTCTTAGGCTTTTTAGCACCGTATTTTGAACGACGCTGACCTCTTTTATCAACACCTGTGGCATCAAGAGCACCACGAACAGTGTGATAACGAACACCAGGAAGGTCTTTTACCCTACCACCTCTAATAAGAACAATACTGTGCTCTTGTAGGTTGTGACCTTCACCACCGATGTATGAAGTTACTTCAAATCCAGAGGTTAAACGTACACGACAAACCTTTCTCATCGCAGAGTTTGGTTTCTTAGGTGTCGTTGTGTAAACGCGGGTACATACACCACGTCTTTGGGGACATGCTTTAAGCGCCGGAGACTTTGTCTTGATAAACTTGTCTTTACGGCCTTTTCTAATCAATTGGTTAATAGTAGGCATCCTACAGCTCCTTCCTACGATTCGCTTCTACTTTCGCTACTAGTAAATACACTAGCTAGTTGATGTAGCACACCAAACTAGCTAGCACAAGTTAATTAAAACATCAGTGTAACTGATTCCTCATTATTTTCTTCTGTGGCATCCGCAACAGAGGCATCATAGTCCCTGTAGCGTGAAAGACCCGTTCCTGCTGGGATCAAACGTCCCATAATCACGTTTTCTTTCAGACCGCGTAACGCATCTCTCTTTCCTTCAAGGGCCGCTTGGGTAAGAACCTTAGTGGTCTCTTGGAAAGATGCTGCCGAAATGAAGGATTCGGTGGTCAATGAAGCCTTAGTAATACCAAGAAGAAGTGGTCTCGCTTGAGCAAGCTCAGCGCCTTCAGCTTCCAATCTTTCATTGATTTCTTTGAATTCACCCTTCGTAATTGTGTCACCAGTAACAAGACCGGAGTCTCCAATTTCGGTAATTTCAACTTTTTTAAGCATTTGAGATACGATGACTTCAATGTGCTTATCATCGATCTTAACACCTTGAAGGCGATAAACCTCTTGGATCTCATCAACAATATAACGAGCAAGCTCCTTAATACCTTTAACACGAAGGATATCGTGTGGGTTAGAAGGACCATCCATGATAGGTTCTCCAGCACGTACATAGTCACCTTCGTTCACTACAACATAGCGACCTTTAGGAACAGAGTAAGTTACTGGGTCTGATCCATCATCAGGCTTGATGATGATACGACGACTACCTCTTAGCTCAGGACCGAATTCTACAGTACCTGCAACGTCAGAGATCTGAGCCGCATTAGCTGGTTTTCTAGCTTCAAAAAGTTCTGCAACTCTTGGAAGACCACCAGTAATATCTTTTGTTTTTGTTGTTTCACGGGCAACCTTTGAAAGCGCCATACCAACGCTAACAGCTTCCCCTTCTTGAACCATGATATTGGCACCTGTTTGGAGACGGTAAGTTGCATGTCTCTTTGTACCAGGAACAATAATTGGGTTACCAGAACCATCAACGATAGAGATTCTTGGCTGTAGTGAGGGGTCTTTAGATTCAGAAACAACTCTTGTTGTAAGGCCTGTTACAGGATCAACTGCTTCAGTGATCGTGGAACCAACAATGAGGTCCTCGAACTTAGCCTGACCTTCTACTTCAGTAAGAATTGGGATTGAGAAGGGGTCCCATTCGATGACTCTGTCACCAACGTTAACCTCTTCTCCTTCTTTAAAGAAGATCTTGGCACCATAAATGGCAGGATATCTTTCTTTTTCAACACCAGTGTTATCTTTAATCAAGATCTCACCAACTTTATTCATGATAATCATGCCGCCGTCAGCAGTATTAGCTACTTTAACGTTATCAAAGTGAATGATACCCGCCGTACGAACTTCAGTTTTGTTTACCTGTGCTCCTGCAGTTGCAGTACCACCAACGTGGAAAGTACGCATTGTAAGCTGTGTACCAGGTTCACCAATTGACTGAGCAGCAATAATACCAACCGTTTCACCGATACTCACTAGCTTACCGCGAGCAAGATCTCGTCCAAAACATTTGGCACAGAAACCGTATCTTTCTTTACAAGTAAGAACAGTTCTTACTTTTATCTGGTCAATTTCATGCTCTTTAAGAAGAGGAATATCTTTCTCAGTAAGAAGATGACTTCCTGGAAGAACTTCTTCACCGTCAGCGTTAAGAATTGGTCCTGCAGTCACACGACCCATAACTCTTTCTGTTACGTGCTCAACAACTTCACCAGCCTCAATTCTTGAGTTAAGAATGATTCCATCTGTAGAGCCACAATCAACGTTACGAATAATACCATCTTGAGCAACGTCAACAAGACGACGAGTCAGATATCCAGAGTTGGCCGTTTTAAGGGCCGTATCGGCTAGACCTTTACGAGCACCGTGAGTAGACGAGAAATACTGAAGAACCGAAAGACCTTCACGGAAGTTTGAGGTAATCGGCGTCTCAATAATTTCACCAGATGGCTTCGCCATAAGACCACGCATACCAGCTAGCTGACGCATCTGAGTAGTAGAACCCCTTGCACCAGAGTTAGCCATCATGAAAATTGCGTTGAATGACGGTGCTTCTTCCGTCTCACCTTTTTCATTAACAAAAGTGTCTTTTGAAATTTTCTCAAGCATGACATGAGTAAGTTTTTCATTTGTTTGTGACCAAACATCGACAACTTTGTTGTATCTCTCACCATTCGTAATTGAACCTTCGTTATACTCTTCAGTAACGCGATCAACTTCAGCATAGGCTTCGTTAAGAATATCCTGTTTTACATCAGGGATAGTCATGTCGTTAACGTTAATAGAGATACCTGCTTTCGTAGAATAGTAATAACCAAGTCTCATAAGAGCATCTGCAAGAAGAACAGTGTCCTTCTCGGTTCCCACTCTATAGGCGAGGTCAATTAACTTCCCGAGCTCCTTTTTACCAAGAACTTTATTGATATCTTGGTATTTAAGACAGCTTGGTATGACGTTATAGATAAACGTTCTACCAACAGTTGTTTCAATAATTTCACCATCTACACGAATTTTGATGGGTGCTTGAAGGTGAAGGTTTCCACTGTGGAAAGCAAATTGGGCTTCTTCTTTAGAAGAAAAAGTCTTTCCATAACCACGAGCGAATGGACGAACTCGAGACATGTAGTAAAGCCCGAGAACAATATCCTGTGAAGGAACAATAATTGGTGTCCCGTCTTTCGGTGAAAGAATATTGTTCGTTGACATGGCAAGAACACGACACTCAATTTGAGCTTCAAGAGATAGAGGTACGTGGACAGCCATCTGGTCACCATCGAAGTCGGCGTTAAACGCTGTACAAACGAGTGGGTGAAGTTGGATGGCTTTACCTTCAATAAGAACTGGCTCAAAGCCTTGAATACCAAGCCTGTGAAGAGTAGGAGCACGGTTAAGAAGAACAGGGTGTTCCTGTACAACTTCTTCAAGAATATTCCAAACTTCTTCTTTTTGCTGATCAACCATACGTTTTGCAACTTTAATAGTTGTACAGTGACCTTTTTCAATAAGCTTGTTGTAAATAAAAGGCTTGAAAAGCTCGAGGGCCATAAGCTTGGGAAGACCACATTGATGAAGTCTAAGGCTTGGCCCTACAACGATAACTGAACGACCAGAATAGTCGACACGTTTACCAAGTAGGTTTTGACGGAAACGACCCTGCTTACCTTTAAGCATGTCAGAAAGAGATCTCAATGGACGCTTATTGGCACCAGTAAAAACTTTCCCTCTTCTTCCATTATCAAAGAGAGCATCGACAGCTTCTTGAAGCATTCTCTTTTCATTTCTAATAATGATTTCGGGAGCATTAAGTTCCTTAAGTCTCTTAAGACGGTTATTTCTATTAATTACACGCCTATAAAGATCGTTAAGATCGGAGGTCGCGAAACGGCCTGCTTCAAGAGGAACAAGAGGACGAAGATCCGGTGGAAGCACAGGAATGACATCCATCATGAACCACTCAGGTCTGTTATCCGACTTAAGAATTGACTCTACAACTTTAAGTCTCTTGATAAACTTAGTACGAGCCATTTCAGTTGTTGCCGAAGCAAGACCACGACGTAGCTCTTTGTTTTCAATATCAAGATCAACCTTGCGAAGGAGGTCTTTTACAACTTCCCCACCCATACCTGCTTCAAACTCAATCCCTTGATCTTTTAGTTCAAAGTATTGTTGCTCGTTAATAACCTGACCAATTTTAAGTCCGTTTTCAACTTCGTTTGTCGCTGATTGAGTTACAATATAAGCCTCATAATAAAGAACTTTCTCAAGTTCTTTAAGAGTTAGGTTTAGAAGTGCTCCAAGTCTTGAAGGAAGTGAACGCAAGAACCAAATATGTGCGACAGGAGCAGCGAGCTCAATGTGACCACATCTTTCACGTCTTACTTTAGAGAGTGTTACTTCAACTCCACACTTTTCACAGACAACACCTCTGTGCTTCATACGCTTGTACTTTCCACAAATACATTCGTAATCTTTGATTGGACCAAAGATTTTTGCACAGAAAAGCCCGTCTTTCTCAGGCTTAAACGTTCTATAGTTAATTGTTTCTGGCTTCTTAACCTCACCAAAAGACCACTCGCGGATTGTGTCCGGAGAAGCCATCTTAATTGAGACAGCTTCTACGCTAATAGGATCTTTTGGTTTATCAAAAAAGTTTAAAAGGTCTTTCATTTTATGCCCTCAAATTAGTTAAAGCTTTCTTCTTCGTTATTCTCTTCAAGTTTCACATCAAGACATAGTGCTTGAAGCTCACGGATGAGAACGTTAAATGACTCTGGAAGACCAGGCTCAAGAACCTGCTCACCCTTAACAATCGACTCATACATTCTCGTTCTACCGATAACATCATCGGACTTAACCGTAAGGAATTCTTGTAGAGTATAAGCTGCACCGTAGGCTTCAAGAGCCCAAACTTCCATTTCTCCAAGTCTCTGACCACCAAACTGGGCTTTACCACCAAGGGGCTGTTGAGTAACAAGAGAGTATGGACCTGTTGAACGAGCATGAATTTTCTCGTCAACTAGGTGGTGAAGCTTAAGCATGTACATGATACCAACAGTGACTTCTTCCGCGAAAGCATCCCCTGTAAGACCGTCAAAGAGAGTGGTTTTACCAGACTCATCTAGATCTGCGAGGCGGAACATCTCACGGATGTCTTCTTCATGAGCACCATCAAAACATGGAGTAGCAAAACGAACACCTGTTCCAAGTTGCTCGGCGATTTCACGAACGCGCTTGTCAGAAGCCTTTTTCAAGAACTCCTTAACTTCATCTGTTTTATAGATGTCATAGATAAAGTCTTTTAGCTGGTGAATTTCAGCCTGCTCTTCCATCATGAGCTTGATTTTCTCACCAAGACCACGACCGGCCCAACCGAGGTGAAGTTCAAGAAGCTGACCAATATTCATACGTGAAGGAACACCTAATGGGTTAAGAACAATCTCAACCGGTGTACCATCTGCAAGATAAGGCATATCTTCTTGGGGAAGAACGTTTGAAATCACACCTTTGTTACCGTGACGTCCAGCCATCTTATCACCAGGCTGAAGCTTACGTTTAATAGCTACGTATACTGTTACCTTTTTGATGACACCAGGAGGAAGCTCGTCCCCTCTGTGAAGCATGGCAATTTCGTCGTTGGCACGAGTGCGAACTCTATTGATTCTGTTTCTGATATCAGCAAAATATTCAGACAGTTTTTCTTCTAGCTCAGGTTGTAGAGGAAGATAACCAATAAGCTCAAAAGGAATTCCTTTTAAAACATCAGCCGTAATTTCTGTTCCTTTAGCAAGAAGTTCAGTTGAACCATCTTCTGAAACAAGTTTGTCTGCTGTTTTGGCACCTTTTAATAGCTTACCAATCTGAGTAATCGCTGAGTTTTGAATTGCTTTAATTTCAATTCTTTCATCTCTACGGATAAGAGTTGTTTCTTGATCGATGATCTCTTTTGATCTTGCATCAAGCTCAACACCTTCACGTGTGTAAACCTTAGCATCAATAACCGTACCGCGTACTGATGAAGGAACTCTTAATGAAGTATCCTTAACGTCGCCAGCTTTGTCACCGAAGATCGCCTTAAGAAGTTTCTCTTCAGGGGAAAGTTGAGTTTCACCTTTGGGAGTAATCTTACCGACTAGGATATCCCCTGGCTTTATGATCGCTCCAACGCGGATGATCCCAGCTTCATCTAGGTCTGCAAGGGCTTCTTCTGAAACATTTGGAATATCACGAGTAATCTCTTCTTTACCAAGCTTTGTATCACGAGCTTCAACTTCAAAAGATTCAATATGAACTGAAGTAAAGACATCTTTAGCAAGCATGTTTTCTGAGATAAGGATTGAATCCTCATAGTTATAACCACCCCAAGGCATAAACGCTACGAGAACGTTTTGTCCGAGAGCAAGGTCACCCAGGTGGGTACCTGGACCGTCAGCGATAACCATACCCTTTTTAACCGTATCACCTTCTTTAACTAGGGCTTTTTGGTTATTACAGGTATTTTGGTTAGTTCTTTGGTACTTAATCAGTTTGTAGATATCTACCCCAGACTCACCTTCTTGAAATTTGTCTCTTTGGATAACGATTCTGTTTGAATCAACAAAGATTACTTTACCATCTGCTTTTGCGATAAGGATGGCGCCTGAGTCACGGGCAACAACAGCTTCAACACCAGTACCAATAATTGGAGCATCAGTTTTTACAACAGGCACTGCCTGTCTCATCATATTCGATCCCATTAGAGCACGGTTGGCATCATCGTGCTCAAGGAATGGAATAAGCGATGTTGCAATCGAGATCATTTGACTTGGAGAAACGTCCATTAGGTCAATTTCATCTTTTGAGCGGATCGTAAAGTCACCGGAGTCACGTGAAGGAATATGCTCTCCACGAACTTTTCCATCTTCAACATGGTCATTGTCAATTTGAGCAATAACCTTTCCTTCTTCTTGGAAGGCCGTGAAGTATTTTGGTTTGTCGATTGTTCTGTCTTCGTTTACTACCTGATAGGGGGTTTCGATAAACCCGTACTCCGAAACACGAGCATACGTTGCAAGTGAAGTGATAAGACCAATATTTGGTCCCTCAGGTGTCTCAACCGGACACATTCTTCCGTAGTGAGTAGAGTGAACGTCACGCACCTCAAAACCAGCTCTTTCACGAGTAAGACCACCTGGCCCAAGCGCAGAAAGACGTCTCTTATGAGTCACTTCCGAGAGTGGGTTTGTTTGATCCATAAACTGTGAAAGTTGCGATGAACCAAAAAATTCTTTAATCGCTGCCGCCACAGGTTTTTGGTTAACAAGATCGTAAGGCATCATGGTATCAATTTCTTGAATTGCCATTCTTTCCTTAACAGCTCTTTCCATTCTTACGAGACCAACACGGAACTGGTTCTCTAGAAGTTCACCTACCGCACGAACACGTCTGTTACCGAGATGGTCAATATCATCAACTTTACCTTTACCGTTGTTGAGTTCAACCAAGTATCTTGCCGTTGTGATGATATCGTCTTTAGTAAGGACAGTGTTTTCAACTGGAATTTCTGTTCCAAATTTATAATTGATTTTCATACGACCAACTTTAGAGAGGTCGTATTTTTCCTCATTGAAGAATAGATTTTCAAAAAGGTTCTCTGCAGCCTCAAGCGTTGGTGGCTCTCCTGGTCTTAATCTTTCAAAGATCTTGATCAAAGCTTCTTCTCTTGAGTCGGTTTTATCGAGAAGAAGAGTATTTCTTACTTGGTCACCAAAGTTGATACTGTCGATGTAAAGAACTTTAACTTCGCGTACTTCAGCTGCGATGAGTTCTTGGATTTTAGCTTCTGAAAGAGCTTCATTAGCGAGACAAAGAACCTCTCCGGTATTTTCGTCAAAGATATCCTCTGCAACGACTTTTCCTACGATTTCTTCTAGCTCAGCATCAATAGACTTGATTCCTGCTTCTTGAATTTTTCTAATTGAAGCTTTTGTAAATTTCTTACCCTTTCTCACTAACTGTTTGCCAGATTTAGGATCAAGAATATCTTTATTTGCTCTTGTACCGTCGAGAAGAGAAACGTCGAGTTCTCTTGTGTAAGAGCCATCTTTATTAAAATGAATAACTTCATTGTGGTAGAACATCTCAAGAAGCTCTTGAGTTGAGTAACCCATTGCTTTGAGAACAACAGTCGCATGAAGCTTTCTCTTTCTATCAATTCTAGCAAAGAGAATATTTTTATGATCAAACTCAAAATCTAGCCATGATCCACGATGAGGGATAATTCTCGCACTATAAAGGAGTTTTCCAGAAGAGTGCTTTTTACCACCATCGTGCTCAAAAATAATACCTGGGGATCTGTGAAGCTGAGATACAATTACTCTCTCAGTTCCGTTATAAACAAAAGATCCTGTATCTGCCATAAGTGGAATATTACCGAGGTAAACTTCCTGCTCTTTAATTGAAGATACTGTTTTTTGTTCGTTACCATCTTTATCGACAGCTACATCATAGAATACTAGTCTTACAATAACCTTAAGAGGTGCTTCATAAGAAAGGCCTCTTTGACGACACTCTTTAACCGTATATTTTGGCTCTTCGAGAGAGTAGCTCACAAACTCGAGAGACACTGTCTTGTTAAAGTCATAAATAGGGAAAACTGAGTGAAACACAGCTTGGAGACCAGTCATTTCACGCTTTGCAGGCGGAACATCTTTCTGAAGGAATTCTTCAAAAGAATTTGTCTGTAGTCTCATAAGAGGTGGTGTTTCTAACACCGAGGGCACAGAGGAAAAGTTTTTTCGGAACCATTCGTTAGGCTTGAAAACCTGGGTCATTTCTAATTCTCCTAGTAGAGAAGTTTGAGAGAGTTTCTTTCGTACAAACGCAAATAGGTGTGAAGATGACTACCATCTTCACACCAATTATTTTCTTAAGCAAATAATAAGCTGGGCTTACTTGAGCTCAACTTTTGCACCGGCAGCTTCAAGCTTCTTCTTAAGCTCTTCTGCTTCGGCTTTCTCAACGTCTTCTTTGATTGGCTTAGGAGCACCTTCAACGAGCTCCTTAGCTTCTTTAAGTCCAAGACCAGTGATAGCACGGACTTCTTTAATAACGTTGATTTTCTTAGCACCCGCGTCAGCAAGTACTACAGTAAATTCTGTTTTCTCTTCAGCAGCAGCGCCACCAGCGGCAGCACCAGCTACAGCTACAGGAGCAGCTGAAACGCCAAACTTCTCTTCCATTTCCTTAACGAGGTTAGCAAGATCAAGTACAGACATTGTAGAGATGTGTTCGATTAATTGTTCATTTGTCATAGCCATTTTATTCTCCTAAATTTTTTTAATTTAACTTTCAAACCAATTAATTAAGCCTCTTCCGTAGTTTCTTCAGAAGCAGATTCAACTTTAAGGTCACCTGGTTTCTCTACACCCTGACTCTCGCACTCGTCTTTAATTGAATTAGCAAGACGGGCAAAGGCAGATACAGGGGCCATCATAGTGGCAAGTACAGTACCTAGCATTTCTTCACGTGAAGGTAGATCAGCGAGCTCTCTAACTTGCTCGATTGACAGTACTTCACCGTTTAAAACACCACCTTTGAGTTCAACTTGTTCGAATTCCTTCCCGGCATTCTTCAAAGCTTTGGCCACAGCCGCTGCATCTTCAAAAGCAAATGCAAGCGCATGGGGACCTTTAAGTTCGCCTAAGATAGGCTCGGCAATTGTGCCCTCAGCAGCTTTCTTAAAAAGAGTATTTCGTGTCACCACAACTTTTCCTTGTGAGTCACGAATTTCTTTTCTTAAACTTACTGCGTCGTTTGCACCAATGCCAATTAGATTGGTAAGAAAGACGGCTCTTGCGGCTTCAATATCCTTTTTCAGCCCTGAGATAATCGCATCTTTCTCAGCTCTCTTCAACATAAGCACCTCCAGTGTTCGGAGGGAGATTTCGGGCAGGAATTATGGGTTTCCCCACCGACCTTCATCAACCTCAAACAACATCAACATTTATAACAAAGGGACAAAGTCCCCCGACTGATTAATTAGTTCGCTATTGCAAGGGCTTCATTAGTATCAATAGCGATACCGGGACCCATCGTGGTGCTAAGAGTGAGAGTCTTCAGGTAAGTACCTTTGGAGCTAGCAGGCTTAGCTTTAACGATTGCATTAATAATAGCGTTTACGTTTTGACGAAGTTTTCCATCATCAAAAGACTTTTTTCCAATTGGAACGTGGATGATACCGTTTTTCTCTGTACGATACTCGACTTTACCGGCTTTTTGCTCAGTAACAGCTTTCGCGACGTCAGGAGTTACAGTTCCAAGCTTGGGGTTGGGCATAAGACCACGAGGACCAAGTACACGACCAATACGTCCAAGCTTACCCATCATGTCCGGGGAAGCAATAACACGGTCAAACTCTAACCAGCCACCAGCAATCTTTTGAACGAGGTCATCACCACCAGCAAAGTCAGCACCTGCTTCCTCAGCAGCTTTGATTTTGTCACCAGAAGTGATGACACAAACTCTTACTGATTTTCCAGTACCAGCTGGAAGAGCAATTGCTCCACGAATCATTTGATCAGCGTGCCTTGGGTCAACACCAAGATTAAAAGCAAGATCAACAGTCTCGTCGAATTTTGCGAAAGCAACTTCCTTAGCAAGCTTGATAGCTTCGTCGATTGTGTATTTACGGTCTTCTACTTTTGAAACCGCGTCTGTAAATTTCTTTGATTTCTTTTTCATTTCATTACCTCACTAAATCGACTTACTTATAGTCGAGCTTAAGACCCATTGAACGAATTGAACCTTCAATTGTTCTCATACCAGCAGCCTCATCAGCAGCGGTAATGTCTGGTTTTTTACCTTCAACGATTTCCTTAACAACTTTTTCAGAAACAGTTCCAGCTACTTCATGCCCGGGCTTGTTGGCACCAGACTTTAGCTTGAGCTTATCTTTTAAGAACCAAGTCGTTGGAGGTGTTTTAGTGATGAAAGAAAATGAACGGTCTGAGTATACGGTGATGATCGTTGGAAGGATCTGTCCAGCGTTCTTTTGCGTCTTCGCATTGAATGCCTTACAGAATTCCATGATGTTAACACCTTTTTGACCCAAAGCCGGTCCAATTGGTGGTGAAGGGTTAGCTTTACCAGCGTGAATTTGCAGCTTAATAAAGCCTGTCACTTTCTTAGCCATGTTTACTCCTTTCGATTGTAATTACAATCTCCCAACGTTTATGAAACTTTTTCTACTTGTGAGAAATCTAGCTCCACAGGGGTTGGTCTCCCAAAGATTGATACATTAACCTTGACCTTCCCTTTGTCACTGACGGCTTCAACAGTTCCGACAAATGAGGCAAAGGGTCCTTCAATAACTTTAACTTGTTCACCCTCTTCGAATTGGACATCCGAGCGGGTTTTCTTAGCAGCACCAGTTCCTTGACCAAGCATGTAAGCAGCTTCTTCCTCTGTTAATGCTTGAGGGCTGGTTGGTGTACCACCAACAAAACCAGTGATTTTGTCAGTGTCTTTTACCAGGTGCCAAGTGTCGTTATTCATCACCATGCGAATAAGGACATAGCCTGGAAAAAACTTCTTTTTAATTGTTCTCTTTTTACCATTAGCATTGCTAACAACGGTTTCTTCTGGAACAACAATTTTTGAGAAGAACTCTTGTTTCTTATGGTTAATCACTCTTTCACGAAGTGATTTGGAAATTTTATTTTCTTGCCCAGTCAAGGTTTTAGCGATGTACCACTTAAAACCGTCAGCTGAGCCATCAGCTAGCTCTGGATCAGCATTAGGATCTTCAGCAACAGGATCCTGAGAACTCGCTTCTTGAGTTTCTTCAGATGCTACTTCTGTGGTTTCTTCCATTGCTGGCTCTTTGATTTCGTCGCTCATCTATTTACCTCAAAATCCTAGTAAATCTGATTAAGGAGCCATCTGAAAACGTAATCAACGCCGACAAAGATGACACTCAAGATTGAAAGGCCAATCAAAATACCAATAGTGCTTTTCACTACTGATTCTGAATCTGGCCAGATTACTTTAACTAATTCGCTATAGACCTCATCAAGGAGTTCTTTTGCTGAGCTATTTCCTCTAATTACGAGAAAAACAACCAGTCCTACAAGTGCACCAGCACCCTGGGAAACGCCAATGAAGTAAGGTATTTTCGCCTCGAGATCAAACCATTCTCCCATTTGACCTAAGAAACGAATAACAAGAAAACCACTAAGAATTGAGATCAAGGCAATGAATGTATTGATCCATTTCTTGTTGTCTTCAGCTTTAATAATAGACATAAAACACCGTATATTTACGTCTTTACCTTCAAAATTTGAGGGCAAAAAACGGGTAATTAATGCATTAGCACTCCCTTATGTAATAAAAAAATGAAATTGTCCAATCCTAATTTGACAAGGCTGAAAAAAATGAATGTTAGGACTGATACCTATGACGCAAAACACAGAAAAAATTTGTCTAATTGCCTCTAACAAAATCTAGAATTCTTTCTGCATAGAAACTGTGGCCCTTTGGACTCGGATGGTCATCACCCTCTACCAAAAAACTTTCATCAACACCCCCGTCAAGTGGGTTCACATAGGAAAGCCCTGCATTATCAAGGGCCTCAATAACTTTTCTCAAGGGCCTTTTATAATCAAGCTCTACTTGGTAGTAACTATCCGATTTTCCGAGTTTTTCTTTGGCATTCGGGAGGTCGGGTAAAATTTCAAGATCATTTCTAATAGAAGATCTCGTCGGAACTAACAAAACAAGCACTTTCGCTCCATGCTTGCTAGCAAGGGCATTGATTTCACCCACAACGTACTCAAAAGTATCATAAACCAAAGGCTCCAAAGACGAAGGCTCCTTATGGTAAAGAGCAAATTCCCCCTCCCCATAGTTTTGGAACTTTAAACCTCTATGATCTTCTGCCGTATTTTCATAGCGGTTTTCCTCATTTTTTAGAGAATCCCTTAAAAGGAGTTCTGCATTAAAGCCGAGTCCCCTTAATGAGAATAAAATCATTTTTAAGAAGGCAGACTTTTCAAAAATATGAGGCTTATAGAAAAATTCTTTTAAGCGATAACTTGTATTTAAAATATTGTAATTGAGGTCATTTGCTAAAAAAATCTGCCATACAATGAAGTCTGGTGCGAGTTTAATAAGCTTGTTTTTTAAAACAGCCAGCTCATCAATATTGTCGAAACCTGGGACACCAGCATTAATGACAGTCCACTTATCCGTTAATGACTGCTCTAATTTATAAGAAAAACGTTCATCTTTTTCCACTGAAGTTCCAAAGGTTGCCGAATCGCCTAAGAGCAGAACGCGCTTTTCCCCTGGAGCCTTTTCCTTTTTAATGAGATTTCCATCAATCTTTATTTCCTCACTATTTCTAAAATAATCAGGATCTGAAAACCATTGGGACCACTCCGAGAACATGGGATGATCACAGCCCGTATTTCCATGGCCACACTCAAATTTATGAAGGCGAACAACCTTATCTGAGTAAAAATGAATTTCCCCAAAACCGGCGATTCTAGCCGCAAGTTCACCTACCGCTAAGCAAATCAGTGTTGTGAAAAGAAAGAGAGCCAGATTTTTAATCAAGTGACAAAACCATGCAATAAAAAGCCTATTAGGATAAAAAATTGTAACACAAGTTTTTAAAAGTGGCGGGTGCAGAGGGATTCGAACCCCCAACCTACTGATTTGGAATCAGCCGCTCTACCGTTGGAGCTATACACCCGTTATTTTTTTGAAAAGTTCCGCTAGGGAAAAGAAAAAGGGCCGGAAGAACCGGCCCCTTTATATTTATCAACTTAAATTAAGAGATAATGTCAGATACTGTACCAGCACCAATTGTTCTACCACCCTCACGGATAGCGAACTTAAGACCTTTCTCCATCGCAATCGGAGTAATCAATTCTACTTCAAATGAAGTGTTATCTCCTGGCATTACCATCTCAACACCATCTGGA
>JASBRV010000058.1 GCA_030149295.1 Bacteriovoracales bacterium
AAGTTCAATGAAGATACCGTAATCTTTAACAGATACGATCTCGCCACCAACTTTCTTACCAGCAACGTACTTAGTTTGAGCTTCTTCCCAAGGGTTGGGCTGAACTTGCTTAAGACCAAGAGAAACACGCTCTTTTTCTTTATCAAACTTAAGAATCTTAACTTCGATCTCATCACCAATGTTAAGAAGGTTACTTGGATGCTTAACTCGTCCCCAAGACATATCAGTGATATGAAGAAGACCGTCAATACCACCAAGGTCGATAAACGCCCCGTAGTCCGTGATGTTTTTCACAACACCTTTAACGATCATCCCCTCTTGCATTTGCTCAAGGATTTCTCCTCTCATCTTGTTGCGCTCTTCTTGAAGAATGGCACGACGAGAAAGAACGATGTTACCGCGTTTCTTGTTAAACTTGATAACTTTGAACTCCATTCTCTTACCAATGTACTTATCTAGGTAACGAGTTGGACGAAGGTCAATTTGTGAACCAGGAAGGAATGCCTTAACGCCGATATCGACAGAAAGACCACCTTTAACCTTAGCAACAACTGTCCCCTCAAGTGGAGTACCTGATTCACAAGCCTCAGAGATTTTATCCCAAGCTTTAAGAATCTCAGCTTTGTCTTTGGAAAGAACAAGGTTGCCCATCGCTGATTCAAGTTTATCAAGATAAACTTCGATAGTTTGTCCTTCTTCAATCTTAAGAGTTCCATCGTAATTTAAGAACTCTCTAGTAGAGACTAGGCCTTCTTGCTTGTAGCCAATGTCTACCATTGTGTAGTCAGGTCCAATGTTGACGACCTTTCCATTGTAAACTTCACCTTCAGTGAAATCTTTTGTCTCCTCAGAATCGAGAAGTTGTGAGAATTCAGTCGTCTCTTTTGTTTCTTGGTCTTCACCAAAAACGACTTCGAATTCATCCATCCATTTTTGTTTGATGTCGGTTGTTGACATAAAACACCTCTTTTTGATTTTTAAGTGCTTCACTTAAAAATCGTTTTCATTAAAACTCAGGCAAAGCCTGAGTGCCCAACCTTGCTACTGCAAGCATTGGAAATCACAGTTTATTGTGTGGGGCGCAGGTTATCCAAAAAGGCAGCGTATTTCAACCCTGAAATAGCCGAATTTCATACTTATTTGGGGTCCTCAGGTCATTTTAAGTTTATTTTTTGAAAAGTTTTGTAAATTTAGCCTTTTTTTGGCGGGCCCGCCATAATCGCTTGCGCCTACTAAGGAGCTTTTTGTAGATTTTCACCATTCCCGCGCGATAGCTGCTGTAGCCGTAAGTTTCTCGCAAAGCCTGATGAGATTTATGGAGGCTTTTTTCATAGGTTGAAAGGTTTCGCAAAATGGTCTCGCACTTAATGCGAATTTCTCGCGAATCGTGACGCATATAAGTCTCTCCCACAAAGCCATAAGTGCGAAAAATCTCCATAGAAAAAGCTGTTCTGGGCACACAAATAGGTTTACCAGCAAGAAGGGCTTGAATAGCGTAATCTTCTAAATCTTCTCTTCGACCGAGGCCTAGCCACAAGTCCACATCCAACTGATGTTTGGCCACATCGGTTTCATCCACAAAAGCGACATGCTCTTCTAGTCCCCAGTCCTTTACTTGGCGGCGTAACTCGCCCGTTAAAACGGAGTTGCCCCAACCTCTTTCATTACAAAGAGCGAAAGTATAATTTTTTCCATCGAGTCCTTTTTCCACCATCACTCTAAAAGCATGAAAGGTAGTTGTAAGAAACTGAGTGTTCGTTTCAATACCATTGAGGTTCGTTCCAATGTACCAACGTTTATCTGTAAAACGAAATGGGGGGGTCTGATGATTATCTTTTTTGATTTGTGGTAAAAGCCCTAGTCCCACGAAATCGATTTTACGAGGAGGAATACCAAGATGCCCCCAAACATTATCGACCATTTCTGCCATGGGGAGAAGAACTTGATCAATTCTTTCGATAAGTGGCTTGTACCAAAAACTTCGATAATACTTTCTTAGCTCTGTTGTTAGCGTAAAAACAAGAGGTACGAGTGGCAAGCGTCTCATCAAAAAACACAATGGCCAAAGCACCTTTATGTCATAACAGTGAACAACTGAAATATTTTTTTCAATGAGAAGCTTCGGGAGTTTTCTAAGCTTGTGCCATTTATAAAATTTAGTAACAAACTTTCCTTGGTGAAATAAACACTCAATACCCAGGGCCTGAGCCCTCATAGCTAAGACAGATGATTTATAGGTATAAAGGTAAACCTTTGCTCCAGAAGCTTGGGCAAGAAGACAGTCTTTTAAAATTGATCGCTCCTCACTACCCCAGCGATGGCTTAAACCAAGGTAGAGAAAATTCAATCCTGCAAAAGATTTAATGGCTTGGGATATACTCAACCAACTCTCCTGAGACAGAGCCAATCTTTACATCAGCTTCAAACTTTAAAAGCTTCCTTTCCTCATCAGCTGAATACCAAAAAAGAATATCACCCTTTTTCTCCAGAACTCCTGGGAATCGTGTCTCTGCATTAACTCTAATTGCTTTAAAGACTTCGCCATTTGCGCTAATTTCTTCAATTCGCTCTGGTTTCATCTCTAGAATCCAAATTTTACCTCTCGTGACAATAGGAAACTTATAAGTTTCTCCTAATTTTAAAGGAAGCCCGCGCACAAAATGAAGAGCAGAGAAAGAATCTTGAAAAAAACTTGGAATAGGCTTTTCCTCCTCTCTCTTGGTTTTTTTTCCCTCTTTAAGTCTTTTATAAAAAAAGTAGGTTTTTAACTCTTCCTGGTCAAAGAGTTGCAGGTCATCAACTTTTTGACCACTCTCTCTTTGAAGAAGTACATATTTGAGGGGCAAAAAGGAATCAGTTGTCACGAAGGACTCCAACGAATCATCTAGGGTGTAAATATAGGAATAATAACGAGCAGATCTCATCCTTGCTTTAAAGTGATACACTTCTCGTCCATTGATTTCAGCATTCGGGAGTGTTTCCATTTGAATGTGACCCACTGTAAGGCCGAGATAACCTACCTTAAATGTAAATTTCTCTCCCACATAGACTTTAGGTTTATGTTCGGCCCAAACCTCTCGAGAGACCTTGTCATAGTTCAAAAACTCTTTGGGATAGTCTTTGGCCTGCTTCGCTACTTTCTTTTTAATCAAAGGAAGCACCTTCTTAGGTACTTTAGACTTTTTAAGCTCTTTATTTGGTTGGGACTTTTTAGGTACTTCTTTTTCGACTTTATTTTCCGATCTTTTTTTCTCTTCACTTCGTCTTTCGGAATCGGAAAAGGACTGCTCTTCTTTATTCTTTTTTTTAACAATAAACTTATCAAATTTTACTTGATCGATTTCAAGAGTTTCTTCCACCTTGCCAGTATCGAGATCCACAAATTCTTTATCTCTCTTGGTGGCACAAGATTGTAAAAAGAAGAGCAAAAGCACTCCATAAAATGGCAATTCTCTTAAAAGATTCACAGTCTTAGTTTACCAGAACCTTTAATTTTCAATAGCTTGAGAAATTATTTCTAGGGCACGCTCACGTCCCTTAATAAAATTGACCTGAATTTCCAAATACAGAAGTCTTGGGTCATCAATGATACGCCTGATCTTAACAATATCTTTTTCAGTGGTTATTACAAGAGCATCTTCCTGAGTGGCACGATCAAGTATCTCTTTTACCTCTTCCACATTAAAGAAATAGTGATCAGGGAATGATAACCTCTCAATGACATCAGCCCCCATAGATTCCACGAGATTAAAAAAAGATTCTGGTGAAGCAATTCCTGCAACACAAATAACTTTTTGTCCTTGGATTTCTTCAGGTTTCAAATTTAACTCGTAAGAAGAACCAAAAAATCCGGTAGGACTATAGTCCATATAAGCAAAATGAATTTTAGGGTTACAGTGCTTTTCAATCAAAGTTCGAAGCTCTTTTAGTTTCTGTGGCTGAGCCTGAGAAGCACGACCAATAATAATAAGATCGGCATCTTTCAAAGCAGAAAAGCCTTCCCTCATATAACCAAGAGGTGCGACTTTGTAGCGAGAGGTATCCATAAGAGCATCAAAAAGAACGATGTTGAGATCTCTTTTTAACTTTAAGTGTTGATGTCCATCGTCAAGAATCACCACATCAGGAGACTCCTTATCAAAATAAAACTCCAAATTTTCTTTTCTTTTGCGCCCGACAACAACAACAGCGTCTTTTAAACGCCTAACCAAAAGAAGGGCTTCATCACCATACTCAAATGGGTTAAAGCCAAGTTTCTTACCAGAACGAAGAATTCCGCTGCCCTTTTCCAGATTACCTTTATAACCTCTGGTTAGAATCATCACTCTCTTATTTTGATTATTTAGATATTCACTCAACCAAATAGTGACAGGTGTTTTTCCAGTACCGCCAAAAGTTAGGTTTCCTACAGAAATAATCGGCACTTGAAACTTTTTTGATTCAAAAAAGTCATAATTATAAAAAAACCGACGCACACGATAAGTGATGTCCCACAAAAATGCGAAGGGATAAAGAAGTGTTAACAAAAATTTTAAAATTGGATGATCTACTGACATAATTTTATTCTTGGCTATTAATCACCTGTCCCATAAATTCACCAACATTATCGAGCTCACCACTGACTTTATTAATAGTTTCAGCTAATTCTCTTTTTACTTTCTCATACTCTTTAGGTTCAAGCATCCACTTTTTGAGTGCTTGACTGATATTGTAGGACGTCACTCTCTCCTGTGTCATCTCAGGAAAAAGATCGACTCGGTTGTGAACAATATTGGCCAATGAAATGGGTCCGTTATAGCTTAAAAAAGTATAAAAGATAAAAACATTGAGTAAGGATGAGGAATAACAAACAACGGTAGGTACTTCAAATAAGGCACAAGTCAGTGTCACAGTTCCACTTGTTGCCATAGCAAAGTCAGTCCATTCTAAAGCATGATTTAATTCATCATGGTGCCAAGTGTGATGAAAATCCTTAAGATAAGGTTTGTAGAGTTCCTTATTCACATTTGGTGAAATGACAATACCTGCTTCAACTTCACCCAAGGCCTTTAAGGACTCAACAAAGGGAGGAAGCATGAGTTTCACTTCACTATTTCGGCTTCCTGGTAAACAAAGAACTCGAGGTCTTCCCTTCCACCGATCAAATGGCTTCGCCGAAAGTCCTAACTTTTCTGGACTCAACTGGTCTTTATAATGAAACCAAAGTGGATGTGGAACTGATTTACACTGACGAACTCCTCGATCGCCAAACCACTTTTTCTCAAAAGGAATAATGGTAAAGAGAGTGTGTACAGTCTGAGCTAAAGTTTTTGCTCGATGAGCTTTCCACGCCCATGCTTGAGGAGCAACATAATAGAGAACTTTCACTCCCATCTTTTTTAATTTCTTCGCCAGTCTTAAGTTAAAGTCTTGAAAATCGATTAGGATTGCCGTTTTACATTGGCGCCTTTCAACTTCCTTTATAAGGTTTTTATGCGCTTTAATGTAGAAAGGAATTTTTTTGATAACTTCACTGACTCCCCAGGAGGAGAAGTCTTTCAAATGGTATTTAAGTTCTACACCAAGGGCGGCCATTTCATCGCCGCCTACACCAAAGAGATCTACATCAGGAGATGTTTCTAGAAGCTGGGGAAGAAAGCTCATGGCATGTTCCTCACCAGACTTCTCACCGGCAATAATTAAACAGCTTTTATTCAACACTCAATCCATGTGCCCGTCTCTAAGGCCTCTAAAACTTTTGATACGTAATATACAGCTTCTCTTCCCTCTTCTACTGCCACCACCGGTTCGTTCTTTTTCGTGATGGCCCCATAGAAAAGTCTTTGTTCTTCTAATAAATGATCTCTTGCATCATAAAAGGTATCACGCACGAAAGTTTCGGATTCGCTACGGTGGGCTTCTTTAAGTGTGCGTTTAAAAAGGTCAACGAAGAGAACACCCTCATTGTTAACGACTTCAAACTCTCTCACTTCTTGAGTGTAATTTCTCCCCACGGCGATTGTTGCTTGAGCTCCATTTTCATACTCGAGAAAGGCGCGTACAAAGTCCCACTTAGAAGTGCGTATTTTTTTTCCTAGTGCTTTTATCCTCTTTGGCTTTTCACCATAAAGATAAAGAAGAAGATCGAGATCGTGAATCATAAGATCTTGAACCACATCCACATCAGTAGCGCGTCCCTTAAAGGGTGCCCTTCTTTGTAATTGAAAGATTGGACTTCCTTGAAAGTATGATTGTTTCTTTCGAACCTCTTCCCAAATGGAGTGATATCTTTCACTGTGACCAACTTGAAAAACTACGTCTTTTTCTTTAGCTACCTCTTCTAACTTAAGCGCCTCTTCATAAGTGGAAGTCATGGGCTTTTCACAAAAGACATGCTTTCCTAAAAGAACCAACTGTTCACATAAACCAAAATGAAGAGAAGTAGGGGTGGCCACAATTCCCGCATCAAACTCAATCGCTTGAAAACATTCCTCTGGACTCGTGATATGAGGAATATCTAGGTTTTTATCATCGAGTTTCTTTTGGGTATCTATCTGAGGATCAACGACAGCGACCAGTTCAGCATCTTCTAAGGCCATGACTTTATCAACATGCCAACGGCCTAAATGTCCCATTCCAAAAACGACAACTCTAACCATAAAATGACCCTAAGACATAAAGGGGGCGATTCCCACCTCTGTCACACGTATCTCACTAACCATTTGATCAATGATTTCATTATTTTGGAAATCTTCCATTAGCTCATCGTGATCCACAAAAGCACGTGGGCTTAAGGGGCTCGCTTCCATCATACGATAAAAGTCGACGACTTCCGTAATCAACTGTTTGCTATACCCTGCTCTTCTTAAACCAATGATATTTATTCCCTTAAGACGTACTCTATTTCCATAAGCAGTACAAAAAGTAGGGATGTCACGATCGACCCCTGAAGCACCACCTAAATAGGAGCCTGTTCCTAAACTGACGAATTGAGAGATATTACATCCTCCACCAATGATCACTTTATCACCCACCTTCACATGGCCTGCGAAGTTAGTCGAGTTCGCGATGATACAATGGCTTCCAAGGTCTACATCATGACCCAAGTGAACGTAGGACATAAAAAGAGAGCTATCACCAATAGTCGTTTTTCCCCTGTCCTTTTGGGTTCCCCTATGAATGCTGACATATTCACGAAAAATATTCTTATTTCCAATTATTGTTTCAGTAGGCTCACCTTTATAACTCATATCTTGAGGAGGGGCTCCAATAGTACAAAAAGAAAAAAACTCATTTTCTTCCCCAATGGTTGTGTGACCCTCAATTTTTACATGAGCGTGAATAATAGAGTTTTTTCCAATACTCACATGAGGACCAATAATCGAAAAAGGTCCAACCACTACGCCCTCACCTAGTTTCGCCTCAGGGTCAACTAAAGCAGTCTCATGAATTGAAGCTTCCATACTTATTCTCCTTTTGGTGAAAATTTTACTGAGGCTAAAACAGAAGCTTCAGACATAACTTCTCCCTTATGAATAATTTGACAGGAGTTGGTAACAAAGGGTCCTCTTACTTTTTCGCAGTTACAACGAATCTCTAAGTCCATATCTGGAAAAATGGGTTTTCTAAACTTAGCGGAGTTAACACCTAAAAGCATAACCTCTAACTTTAGCTCTCTCCAATTAGGTTGGATTCTCATCATAGAAAAAGATGAGAACTGTGCCATCATTTCTACCTGCACAACACCAGGTAAAATAGGATTACCGGGAAAATGTCCTGCAAAAATAGGGTGATCAGGCTTGGTTTTATAAATTCCCTTTACCTGAGAGCCAGGGAGATCTTTCACATCATGACTTTCTTTCTCTTCATTTTCTGGTGTTAATAATACCTCGTCCACTTGATCAACAAAGAGAAAGGGATCTCTATGAGGGAGGAATTCTTTAACTTCTTCAAGACTAACAAACACTTTGTACCTCTATTTCTTTAAACCTAGCTTTCTCAGCTGGGCCATACTCTTTAACCATTCTCTTACAGGTCGAGCAGGAAAACCTGCTACAGCGGCTTTATCATCAATATTAGCGGTAACACCGGCCATGCCTCCAACTTGGGCACCAGCTCCTACTTCCACATCGGGCGCCACTCGTGCTCCTCCCCCAAAAACGGAAAAAGGACCCAGCTTCGCTGAACCCGCTACACCAGCTTGACCACAAAGAATCACTCCATCGCCCAATTGGCAGTTATGGGCTACTTGCACGAGGTTATCAATCTTCACACCATTTCCAATTATAGTGGGACTGAAGGTTCCTTGGTCTACTGAAACATTACTTCCCATCTCAACATTATTGCCGATACGAACTCCGCCCATGTGCCATAACTTATGATGAACTCCCTCATAATAATTATAACCAAAGCCATCAGAACCAATTACTGTACCACTATGAATACGACAATCTTTTCCAATGACAGTTCTTGGCATGAGAGTCACATTGGGAAAAAGAGTCGTGCCCTCATCAATTTCACAAAATGAACTCACCACACAACCTGGAAGGATCGAAACATTAGGACCTATTTTTACATGAGCCCCAATAAAAACATTCTGAGCAAGCATGGCCGTAGGGTGTATTTCACAAGTGCCAAGCTGTCTCCCATCCACTTCATCATTATCTTCTTTAATCACTCCCTCATAAAAGGGGCGAGAAAGATAGCTCATGGCCAAGGGGACATTCTCAACTGACGCATAAATAAAATCATCAGCAATTTGGTCATCCACCTGCTCTAATAGCTTATGAGAAAAGACCACCAGAGAATCTTTAGGTTTCTTTTCTTGAAAAGCCGGCCAGAACTTTTTGTCTCCACAAAAGTAAAGGCATTGTGAGGTCAGATTTGTTTTATCGCAGATGAGTTTAAATTCCATCTCATCAAATAAATTCGTATCAGTGTTGGATCCAAGCTTTAGGTCTTTTAAGATTTCTCGTATTTGTGAACCTTTCATGGGGCCCTCCAAAAACTAAAGGGGAACACATTGTTCCCCTTCGATATTGATATGATTTAAATATCGAAAATTATTTCTTATTAAACTCTTTTACTACTTTGTCAGTGATGTCAGTGACTTCTTTTACGTAAATAGGAGAAGTGCTCACTTCAAAGACCATATCAAAACCACCAGACTTAGAAACGCCTTCAATCACGCCTCTTACTTTTTCAAGTATTGGTTTCTTAAGCTCGTTCTCACGCTTTTGAATCTCTTTTTGAAAAGACATCGTCTGTTGTTGAAGGGCTACGATTTTTTGTTGGATTTCTTTTTGTTTTTTGAGACGGTCTTTGTCTTTCATAATAAGACTTTGCTTCTCAAGATCTTTTTGCATCTTGCGAATTTTGTCTTCTTCTGACTTAATAATCTTTTGCTTCTCATCGAATTGCTTCTTAAGAGTTGCGCGAACCTTTTTGCCTTCATTTACCGTTAGTAAAACCTTTTGCACATCAACTTTGGCAATTTTTGCAGCATGCGCAGTAAAAGAAAGAGAAAAAACGAGGCATAAAATAGCGAAGATCTTCATATTATTAACTCCTAAGCTTGATTAAAATAATTGTCCTATATCAAAATGGAATTGGCTACCTTGGTTTCTGTCATCATCAAGAGGATAGCCAAACTCAAATCTTAAGACACCGATTGGTGAGAACCAGCGAAATCCAAAACCATAATCCCTATAAAGCTTGAAATCATCATAACCCCCCGCATGACCAGCATCAGCAAAGACAACCCATTTCAATCCTGCTTCTCTTGCAAGTGGATGCTCAAATTCTACTGTTGCGAAAGTAGAGAAAAGACCTCGCTGGTTAATTTGAATCGTCTGACCTCCATCTAAGGTCACTTGCTGAAAAGGTCCGACACCTAGAATGTCATAACCTCGTAAGTTTCGCGGACCACCAAGGGCAAACTTCTCAGATCGAGGAATAGGTCTTGGATCAATTTTCGCGAGGCTGTTAGCAAATAGTCTGGTTCTTAAAACGAGATCTCCCCAAACCTTCTTGTAATATCTCGCGTCAAACTCATTCTTCCACCACTTCTTCTCATAACCAAGCCCTGTGTATTCCGTAGCGATAGAGAGAAAGTAACCAGCACTTGGCTCAAAAGCATTATTTCGCAGGTCACTAATAAGAGAGACACGAACAGAAGAGGCTTCTCCATTTTCAATATTCACATCGAGAGAAGGGTCAGTTGAACGACTAATCTGGGTGTCTTCATATTTATAAGTTAAGAAGAGGCGAGTGAAATCAAATATAGGATAACCAACCCTTAAGTTGAAACCTGTTCTTTTAAAGGTAAATTCTTGGGCGTTGGCATTTTCAGTACTGAAAATATCCCCACCTGCAGTCCATCGAGAATCAAAAAGGTAAGGCTCTGTGAAACCAAGATTAAATGTTTGTTGAATATCCGAGATCGAAAGAGAAAAAGACAGGTTTTGGCCAAGACCACGAAAGTTATTTTGAGCAATCGAAGCCTGAAGGAATCCACCAGTGGCCGTTGAGTATCCAGCACCTAGACTAATTTGACCGGTGTTTCTCTCTTTAACTTGAATCTCCACATCCAAAACATCATCTTTGCCCTTTGGAGAAACGGTATTAAAAACTACAGAATTGGGTTCAAAAAATCCTAATCGATTAACAGCTTCTTTAGACTTTCTAAGAGATGATCCGGAGAACTTCATTCCTTCACGAATAAAAAGCTCACGACGAACAACCTTATCTCGTGTTTTGGTATTTCCTTTAACAGTAATTCTTCCAAAGTGAGCAATCTTACCTTTTTCAAAAGAAAATTCGATATCAACCTTATTTTCACCGGGAACGACATTCAATGTACGAAGGACGTTGGCAAAAGCATAACCTTCATCTTGGTACATTTCAGTTAGGGCCTGAATATCTTGACGAAGAACTTCTTCAGAGTAGATATCTCCCGTCTCTAAATTAATACGGTCGTTCAGCTCACTCTCAGTAAAGAGCACTTCCCCTTGATAATAGATATTATTGATAGAGAATTGAGGTCCCTCAGTAATTTTAAGGGTAATGAAAACCCATTTTTTGTCTTCAGAAACGGTTATATCAGGAGTTCCCACATTAACTTGAAGGTAGCCCTTCGTTTTATAAAAGTACTTTATTCGTTCGATATCTGTTTGAAAGCTAAACTCTTTGAAGTTTCCACTTCCCGACATAAAGGAGAAAAGTCCCTCTTCTTGGGTCTCCATAATTCCTTTAAGCTCAGCATCAGCAAATGCCTTATTTCCGAGGAAAATAACCTTTTTAACGAGGACTTTGTCGTATTCTTTAATATCAAAAATTAAATCCACATTTTCTTTATTCTTTTTCACAATTTTGTAATTAACTTTTGCGAGATAAAAACCTTTTTCCTCATACTGCTTTTGAATAGCGGCAACATCACTTTGAATAGTGTTGATATCGAGAATGGCATATTCTTTTGACTTAACGGCAGACCTCAAGTCGTCGACATCGATCTCACCATTACCCTGAAATTTAATCTGGGTAATAATAGGCTTCTCTAAAACTTTGAAGACAAGAAAGTCTTTACCTGAGCGCTTCTCACGGTGGGCTTCCACAGAATCAAAATACTTAAGCGCATAAATCTTTTCAATGTCTCTTTTAAGAAGATAATTATCGAGAGTCATTCCTACGCGCGAACCAACTTTTTCAAGTATCGCTTCTTTTTCGACCTTTTTTAAGCCTTCCACATCGATCCCATCAATTTTAAAAAGATTTTTGCGTGGACCTAAATCATCAATCGCCCAGGCTGGCTGGGTTAAGAAAAAAGACATCAATGATAGGATAAGCAAAAGACAATTTTTGATGGTGACCAACATCTATCCTTAGAAAAAAACTCTGAGAAGGAAAAATAGCAATAATCACAGGCTATTACAACGATTAAGGCGCTGGAGGTGGCTCATTTGTGGGGTGAAAAAAGCCCTCCTGACTCAACATGCCATCTTTAAGAACAAAACGCTTTTCAAATTTCTCTGCTACTCCGGGGTCATGTGTCACGACTGCCAAAGTCGAGCCAAACTCTCTGGCCAGAGACTTTAGGAGACCAGTGACCTTGGCAGAGTTTTCAGAATCAAGATTTCCTGTAGGCTCATCGCACAAAAGGAGGCGAGGTTTAAGACTCAAGGCCCTGACAATATTGACTCGCTGCTGCTCGCCTCCAGAGAGTTGATAAGGAAATTTCTTCAAACAGTGTGTTACGCCAAGGTACTCTGCTAGTTCGTAGCATTTTTTGCGAACGGGTCCAATTTTCTTCGCGCCAATTTCTGCCGGTAATAAAATATTTTTTTCACAATTCATGCTAGGCAACAAGAAATGAAATTGAAAAATGAAGCCTACCAATTCATTACGATAAGTCGCTAGTTTTTCATCGCTCATCTTTGATAAATTCAATCCATCCACAATGACATTTCCAGAGTCCGCTTTTTCAAGCCCCCCAAGAAGATAGAGAAGTGTTGATTTCCCTGAGCCAGACGCTCCCAAAATCGCATACTGGTCTTTACTCTCTAAAGATAAGCTAAGTTGATTAAGAGCATAGTCATCTCCATATTTTTTAGAAACTTTTTCAACTTGCACTAATGACATTATGAAAACTCCTTTCTCAGTCCATAGAGAATAGATCTTCTATTTAAGCGGTATAAAGCAAAGGCTACAATTAAAAATAACCAAAAGAGAGTTAGCCCAAAAACGAGTAAATAATCTCCCATCTTGAGACTTAGGCTTAATCTTCCTAAATGATAAACATCACCAGGCAAACTCAAGATGGTCAGCTCCGCCAGCATCCAATCAAAGATTTCTACAAACACTAAAGAGAACAGACAGGACACAAGCCAAAGCCCAAGAACTAGGAGCAGCCATGTCTTTCGTAAGTTTTTCCGACTCATACCAAGGGCTTGAAAGAGAAATACCTCTTGGGATTTTTTTTCATTGAGAAAAGTCACAAAAGAGAGAACATTAAATATGGAAATAATCACAATAATTTGAAGAATTAAACTTATTGTAATCTTTTCTATTTCCACTGCTTCAAGCATTGAACTAAAGTCCACCCAGTAGGGCTTTATGCGATAATCAATACCCAAAAAGTCTTCAAGTTGATAACTCATATCCTGAATATTTTGCTCTGTTCTTTGCATAGGATCATCACTGACATTTAAAGCAACGAGATTAATTTTATCCTTTGTTCCCAGCATGCTACTAAGTTCACCTCTGTCCATATAAGCAAAACGTAAATCTTTTTGATAAATATCGTGACTGATAATTCCTTGCACAGAAAAACGCTTTAAAAGAGGCAACCCTGAGAGATTGGGATTTCCCTGTGCCATCACCAAAACAACTTGATCGCTTGGTTTCACGCCCAAGACTTTTGCTAACTCCTTACCTAGAAGAACCTCGCCCCTATTGGGAAAAATATTTTGACCGGAGACACCAGAGAAAGACTTCCCATCCACACCTTTAATCACAATTCCTTTTGACTTCTCATTTGCGACAGCAAAGGCTTGAGACTCAATAATCTCAGACAGGTGAACACCACCTATTTCCTCTATCGCCTTTCGAGTTTCTGGTCCTAATTCAAAAAAGCCAGTTCGCGAAGAGAAGGTAATATCCCCACCACTTTTCTTAAGACCTGTTTTTAGCGAGGAGACAAAACCATCCATAATACCAATGGTGCTTAAAATGACAGCAATGGAAAAGCTCAAACCTAGCCAAACACCAAGGGCAAATCGAATATTAGATCGATCCCAAATCAGTGCTCTAGAAAAGGAGGACAGACCATTAAACAATTACGATTCTCCTTCTAAAGTGCCTTCTACACTCCAGCGAAGGAAAGCATCCATAAAACCATCGAGATCTCCATCAAGCACTTTGTCTGCCTGAGAACTTTCAAAGTTCGTACGGTGGTCCTTTACCATTTTATAAGGGTGAAGAACGTAGGAGCGGATTTGACTGCCCCACTCAATCTTTCTTTTATTCGCCTCCGCTTCGGCCTCAGCTTCTCTCTTCTTTTCCATCTCTAACTCATAGAGACGTGAACGAAGCACTTTCATTGCCTGCATTTTATTTTGTAATTGAGAGCGTTCATTTTGACAGGTGACAACGATGCCCGTCGGATTGTGAGTGATTCTTACGGCCGAATCAGTAGTATTTACAGATTGTCCACCAGCTCCGCCAGAGCGGTAAACATCGATACGAAGATCACTATCATTAATCTCAATCTCAATATCATCATCCACTTCTGGAGAAACAAAGATTGAGGCAAAAGAAGTGTGGCGTCTTGCATTTGAGTCAAAAGGAGAAATCCGCACCAAACGATGAACACCCGACTCCGATTTCATCATTCCATAGGCATAAGGTCCCTCAATCATAACAGTTGCTGACTTGATCCCCGCGGCGTCTCCATCCTGGATATCAAGGGTTGTCGCTTTAAAGTTCTTTGATTCCGCCCAACGAAGAACCATACGATAAAGCATACTGGCCCAATCACAAGACTCGGTTCCGCCGGCTCCAGCATTAATATTCACAATAGCATTGTTGGGATCGGCTTCCTCACTGAGTAAGACTTTCTGCTCAGCTTTATTGAAGCCCTCTTTTAATTTCTTATAAACCTCAATGGCTTCAGTTGCAGAGGCTTCATCTTCCTCAGCAAATTCGCTTAGAACATCAAATTCTTCTGAAAATTCATTGAGATTCTCATAGGTACCTACGACATCTTGAAGGAGGCTCTTTTCTTTTTGAATTTTTGCTGCATTAACTGCATCATCCCAAAAACCTTCCATGGCCTCCATTTGGGTAATTTCAGCTAACCTCTCTTTCTTGCGGTCAACTTCAAAGTGACCTCCGAAGGCTCCCAAGCTTTTCTTGGTAAGATTTGATAAGTGAGCGGCATTCGTCTAATTCAATTTTTATCGTTTGATCCATTGATTATCCCTTAAATAATTTATTATATATTTTTTCTATTAACTTCTTTTCTAATGACTCCATCAGCTTCTCTTCCTCTGAAGAAATTTCATGATCAAATCCACACAAGTGAAGAAAGCCATGAGTGAGAAGATGCAAAAACTCTTGTTCAATAGTGACATTAAATTCCTCAGCTTGCTTTTTCATCACTGATACAGAAATAAAAATATCTCCAAGCTCAGCCAGTCCAAATAAAAACTCTCCACCCGAGCGTAAGTCCTCAAATAAAGGAAAACTTAAAACGTCTGTCGTCTTATCCTTTCCGCGATAATCCCGATTAAGCTCCTGCATCTTTTCATCGTCGCAAAGGGTAACAGATAGAGAAAAAGGAACCTTTTGAGTATAAAGCTTACCAATTTCACCTTTTTTATTACTTAAAAAGTATTCAAAAACTTTTACCGCCTTCTTAAGACGATTCTCGAAGCCTTGCTCAAAGGGCAATTGATTTATCGTACTATTAAAGAACAGACCGAGTTGTGGATGGTTGACTTCAAGACTTTTCATACCCTCTCAAGTATACTCATGGTGCAGTCTAAAGACCAATGATAATGCCTGGTGGCATCGAACTAAACATTAGCTGCTTATGCGAGGTTAAAAATGAACTATCCAGAATTTGAACGACTCGTTGATATCGTAAAGGCCTTGCGAGATCCAAAAACTGGTTGCCCCTGGGACTTAGAACAAGATCACAAGTCCCTTCTTCCCTACCTCATGGAAGAATCCTATGAGTTTAAAGACGCTGTTCTAAAAAATGATGATTCTCTCATGGAAGAAGAAATTGGTGATGTTCTGCTTCAAGTTCTCCTTCACGCTCAAATCGCTAGTGAGAAAAAGAGCTTTTCAATCGAAAGTGTTTCTAAGATTTTAGCTGACAAGCTTGTGCGTCGACACCCCCATGTATTCGACAACCCTCAAGGAAATCAACTCACTCCTGAACAAGTAACCGAGAATTGGAAACAAATAAAAAATAAAGAAAAAGCTGAAGAAAATCGAGCTATCAAAGAAAAAGTTCTCCATGCTCCAGCCCTTAAGGCTGCAGAAAATATAGGACACAAGACCCAAAAGCTCAACTTTGATTGGGAAGATCCCCAACAAGTGGCTTGGAAAGTTGAAGAAGAGTGGCAAGAACTTAAAGAGGAACTCATGCCTAGTCAGATTAATAAAGAAAGGGTTGCTGAGGAGTTAGGAGACTTTCTTTTTAGTTCGGCACAATTAGCACGCCATCTAGGTTGTGACCCTGAAGAACTTCTTCATCAGGCCAATAAGAAGTTTCTCAGACGCTTTCATCAAATGGAGGACCTTCTAAAGAAAAATAATCTCTCTTTTGAAGACATGACCCAAGAAGAGCTTGATCAATATTGGTCCCAGGTGAAAAAGTAATTATGTATGAGCTGCGTAAAGCAAACCTTCTAAAAGGAGAGCGAATCTACAATTGCCCAATACCTGTAGTCGCTCTCTCGGGAAGTATCGCCACAGGAAAGAGTACCGTTACTAAAATGCTCAAGGAACGTGGTTTTCACGTCATTTGTGCCGACGAGCTTATTCATCAAATATATGAACAAGATAAAGCGAAGACTATTGTTCTCACCCATGAACCATCAGCTATCAAAGATGATTTGATTGACTTTAAAAAGCTTAGGCTAGCTTTTTTTACCAATAGCACGCTCAAAAAAGAGCTAGAAGAGTATCTTTACTCTCAGCTTCCCTATTATTTTAATCGATCCCTTGGGCATCATAAAGTCGTCATTTATGACGTTCCACTGTTATATGAAAAGGGTTTAGAAAAGTTCACAGACTTACACGGAATTGTATATACAAATAGTAAAACTCAACTTGAGCGCCTCCAATTAAGAGACTATTCCTACACCGAAGAATCACTTGAAAAAGTTCTGTCGCATCAAATTTCAATTGAGGAAAAAAAAGAAAAGGCCCAGTTTGTTATCGATAACAATCTAGGCCTAAATGAATTAAAAAATGAAGTTGAGAGTTTTATCGCTAAGTATTTTATCAAAGATTAGCGTGGTTTGTGCTTTCAGGCTCGCTTTCAGTTTTTTCCTCTAATGCTTTTGTTAGCTCTTCGTCCTCTGTAAAAATAACTTCCTCTTCATTTCTAAAAGAATGGACTAAATTCAAGGCACTTTCATCTAATTCCGCATTGATATTAAAAGTTTGATAAAGAGATTTAAGGGAGTCCACAACAATGTCGTCAGACTTTTGCCCCGATCTGTTAATCTTTCCAAAATCAAAAGTCAGATCATCCATTTCTTTTTCAGCTTTTGCCAGGGAATTTTTGACCGAACTTAGATCAATAGGATCAAATTGCTCTGTGATGAGGGCCATCTTCCCAAGACCCACATCAAGTCCTCTTAACACCTTGGAAAAGTTTTGCAGTACTTGTTCCACCCCTTTCATCTCCATTCTAATTTTACCAATTGAAGACTCCAACTTCGGATCAATTCCCTCTCTTTTCATGAACATTAGTGTTTGTTCCAGGCTTTGATTAAGACGCGCTCTTAACTCATCCATGGCCTCTTTGAGATCCTTGAAATCATCTTTGGTCTTATTGACTGCGGAGAAGGCCTTTTTATTTTCTTCTAATGTTCCTCGGGCCTTAGCAGAATCTTCAAGGAGTACATTTTCTTCTCTTAACAACATTTTGCTGACATTTAGACAGCGGTTAAAAACAGATTCCAATTCATATCGAAGATCAATAGTATGAATAATTGAGGCTTTGGTATTCTCAAAGCTGCTTCTTCCTTCAGGCACCAAATTAAGCTTTCTCTCGCTATAGGCTTCAAGATCTGAAATTAGCTTAAGCTGATCGTTCACAGTATTCTCAAGGGATTGAATCTCTTCCATTAGATCTTCTTGAATCCTTTGAACAGATTGATAATGATCTAAGAACTTTTCAAAGAGTTCTCCAATTCCTGCAACTTCAAAATCTTTATGAAGCTTATCTTGAGCTTTGGGAGTAAAAGTCCCGGAGACGAAATGCTCAAGAGTCTTTCGAATTGGACCAACAATAGAACGGGTTTGATTTGCCATGGTCTCTTCTAGACTTCTCAGTGGATAAAAGAAAATCATAATTCTCTTTTGTCGTGAGTATTCAACCGGCGAGACATACATTTCATAAGGCAAGCATTCTTCGGTCCGAGGGTCTTTAACTTGAATTTGATAGATGCCAGCGATGCCTTGATTATGGGCCATTAAAACAGGATCATCTTCACCTAAGTTAGTGTATTGCTGGAGAAAGTCCCATGTAACAGATGAGCCCTCTCGATGGGTTTCATCAAGATTCCAATGCTCATAAAAAAGATCATTGGCCCAACTCACATTGAGGTTAGAATCCAGAAGAACACTGCTAAAGGGTACAGCTTCTTGAAAAACTGTTCCAAAAGAAATTCTCTTATGAAAATACTCTCTACAACGCTCAAACTCTCTTTTAAATTCTTCACTAGTTTTGTTATCAAAAATTTTATTATCTAAGGGAAACATCCCATCCTGAATGTATTGAAGTATTTTCCCCTCTGTCTCTCTTTGTCCGACTCTTTTATATCTTTTGTAAAACAATATACCCCCAAGCAGACCGAGGAAAAGAAAACCACCAAGACCGACCAGCGCTAAGGCCATAGTCTGGGTATCTTTTTCCATCTTTAACTTAGTAAGAACAACTTGAGGAGCCACATCTTTAAACCAAATCTTATAGCGGGTTTCGAGAGTTTTAAAACTACCATCAAACTTTTCCAAAGCACTAACATACCTTTGAAGCATTTTAACTTCGGTATCAAAAGTCTTTAGTTTGGCGACAATAGTCTGTTTGTCTGTAGGTTTAAGAACGGAGCGCATGGTAACCTGTTCCATCGCATCCACATCTTTTTGAGTTAGTCTTAGAAGTGTTCCGAGTTTATCAGTTGTAAAAAAACCTGGGGTTTGAATAGCACGACCAGAAAGTCTTGATTTAACTCTTTTGGAAACTCTAGAGAGTGTTCTCCAATTATTTTGAACAACAAAGCTTTCAAAAGAAGTGACTTTATTGGCTAAAACGAGAATAACGCTTCCCATTTGGGGATAAGAAATTAACTTATTGAGACTTCTTTTTACGTCATTATAAGACTCTTCAAGGTTTTCATAAGAATCTACTTTATTGAAGGAGTTCAAAGTTCTTGTTCTCTTTTCAAAAGTGTTGAGACGAATGATTCCATCACGAGACCGATCTGAATTCACGAGATCTTTAACAACGCTAAGACCATCCTTCTTCTTCAACTCATCGAAATGAATTGAAGCCTCAAAAGCAGAGTTGAGGTTTTCAACATTAAAAGGGCCATTATCCCAAAAATACTTAACACCAAAACCGAAGGCAATAAAAGCTACAGTAAGAATAGTAATGTAATAGAGGTGAATCGAGCGGCTTGCTTTAACGGACATAGCAACAAATCTCCTTCCTGGATTTCTTGTATCAGCTTACTTTTGGACAAGAGAAAAAAGATCTAATTCTATGATTGATAGTTTATTCTCAGCACACATATCAGACCATTCTTCTCGGTTTTCGGACAATTCCGCGCCCGAGCCCCCATTTATTATTAAGGATAAGGGACGAAAGAGGAAGGGAAAATGAAAGAGAAAACCATCGTTTCTATGAGAAACTTTCTCAATATTTTCATTACTCAATTCTTCGATATCAAGTGATGATTTAATTTCAAACACCTGATGCGAACCTAAATGCCTGAGTTCAGAAAGTGGTCTTTTAAAATTCTCTAGCAAACCTGATAATTTCAGTATCTTATCCTCGTCCACAGGGACAAAGAAAGGCTGATTTTCACTGTTTTTCAAGTGGCAATGAAATGTAATGCTGAAATATCCATCTGTGTTTGATTCAAAAATTTCAAAGGTAAAAAGAATCTCACTATTAAACATTCTTCTTGTTAAGGCATAGGCACGATCTCTTAAACTTTCTAGGTCTACTTCAAGAGAAACTTCTCCGGTAAAAGAAAAGCAGTCATTGTAAAGCCAAAGCCTTATCGTATTTTCAAACCGAAAAACCTCAGCTGTTTCTCTAAGCATGGGAAAGCTTTCAATAATTTGATCAAGTTGCTCTAGACTAGCCTCTTCTAATGAATTGATGAGGTTTAGTTTAACTCCACTAGGAAGACTTTTAAATAGTTCTACTTTTAATCGATCTATTTCATTTAAAAAAATACGGTTGAGATTTTTTAGTTCTTTTGTCTTGGGCTTTTTGTGAAGTTCTTTGAAAAAGAGTTTGTCTTTTTTTCTACCGTTATCAATTTCATGGAGGTGGAAATGAAGTCTCTCAATAAGAGGATAGAGCTGGGGATCTCCAAGGCTATAGAGGTCATCAAGTGTTACTAAACTTTGCTCAATGTTCTTCCTAAACAGAGACTTTTCCAAATAAAATCCTTTAGCTTGCTAGGTCTTCTGGCACCTCAAAAGCAATTCTTAATTTCGTTTTTAACTTCATAATCGCTTGAGTGTGAAGTTGAGAAACTCTCGATTCTGTCACATCTAAAACAGAGCCAATTTCTTTAAGGTTAAGGTCTTCATAATAGTATAGTGAAAGAACCAACCTCTGCTTTTCAGGTAATGATTTAATTCCCTCTTTAATTTTATCTCTGACATTTTTATAGCTTACAGCTGTAAAAGGATTAGCTGTACGGCTATCCTCCATGAGGCCGGCCATTAGTTTTTTATCACCTCTGTTAAAAGAGGCTGAATCATCAATATTGAGAAGTGAAACTGACTTTGATTTATTAAGGAGGTCATGAAATTCTTCTTGTGTGCAGTCTAGCGCCTGACACATCTCATCATCCGTTGCAGGTCTCCCTAAATCTGACTCCAGCTTAGCATAGGTTCTTTCTACAAGCTTTGCCTTTTCTCTTACTGAACGAGGGACCCAGTCCTGAGCTCTTAGCTCATCAAGAATCGCTCCTCTTACTCTGAATTCAGCATAGGTTTTAAATTTATTATCACGAGTCGGATCGTACTTATCGATGGCGTCCATCAGTCCTATCACACCACATGAGATGAGATCATCTAACTCAATATTACTTGGTAATCTAGCAGCAATTTTCTGGGCAATGAATTTAACAAGAGGTGCGTATTCAATAATAATTTCGTCTTTCGTTTGGGCATCTATTTCTGTTTTGTAGTCCTTAAGATTTTTTAGTTTCTTAGAGAGAGAAGACATCGACATACTCCTTGTCTGTTAAATTGACTGAACCTCGTGTTCTTGACCAAAAGTTTGAGCGTGGCGTCCGATTGAATCAGAGCCAGTTATGCCCGTACCAATGTCTTTCTCGGAAAATTTATTAAGGACCTTATTAAAAGATTGATGTATTTCAGAACCGGCAACTTTGAACAGTTCCCGATCAAAACGGTCGACGTTATCTTTAAAGTATGGAATTGCGCCCAGTACTTCTAGCCTGCAATCAAGATACCTCTCGGCAGTTTCTAGAAATGTTTTAGTCAAGCGATCAAATTGTCTCTCGCTTGAAACTTTATTAAAAATCAGGTGGTGATCACGAACTCCGAATTTATGACTTAAGACCTTCACAAGTGAATAGCTATCAGTAATAGAAGACTTATCAGGAGTCACTACAACAAAACGATGATCACAATAGTTGGCAAGTGCACAAACTTCTTTTGTCAAACCGGCTGGACAGTCAAGAATGATGCTATCATAGTTCTTACCATGAACCATTATGACATCTATGATAAGCCTTTCAATTCCAGTCGAATCATCGAATAAATCAAAATTACCATTACAAGCACTAAGGAGATGAAAGTTACCATCGGTGTGAATCGCCTCTTCAAAAGAAATTGAGTTTTGAAGCAATTCCCAAAAACGATCGACAACCGGAAACCCCAGTTTTACGGCCGTGTTCGCTAGATTATAGTCACAGTCGATGAGAAGAACTTGCTCCCCCCTTTCTGCGAGAGTTTTCGCTAATTTTATTGCAATAGACGTCTTACCGACACCTCCCTTGCCACTAGCGACAGCAATAGTCTTGGTTTGTTTTCTGGGACGATATAAACTTTGAGAGTCAAAGTTAGAGTTGTGGGAAAGTAGCCAATCCCGAGGTGTCTTCCGTGACATCTTTTCTCCTCAAAACCTCCATCCTAGAGGTCCTGTAAGTTACTACAATTTAATTTAAGTTAAACATACCAGCGAG
>JASBRV010000092.1 GCA_030149295.1 Bacteriovoracales bacterium
AAAAGTGGTCGGGATGACTGGAATTGAACCAGCGACCTTTCGCCCCCCAGACGAACGCGCTACCCCTGCGCTACATCCCGACGCATTTAAGAGTTTTAGGTTATAGCTAAAGGTGTTAAGTTTGTCTAATGAATGAGGGGGAGTGATGGCCGAGCCATTGAAGAATGTTTACAACAAAGCCTACATACAACGCTTGGCGAAAGAGTTGAATCAAGCAGGGCTTTCCTTCGATCAATTGGCCTTCACAAAGAAACTATTAGCTGCCCCTTGGAAAGAGCTAGAGCTCAAAGCGCGAACGACAAAAATTTGTCAGGCGCTATATCAAGTTCTTCCCAAAGATTATGAAGAGGCGTGCAACATTCTTATTAAGGCCGGAAAATCTTTTGGTGGTTATGAGGGGATGTTCTTTCCCGAGTACGTGAGTACTTATGGCCTTGATCACTGGAACACTTCTTTAAAGACATTAGAAATTCTGACGACCTATTCAAGTGCTGAGTTTGCTATCAGAGCTTTTATTGAAAAAGATCCGACTAAAGCGATGGATCAAATGCTTATATGGAGTGAATCACCCGATGAGCATGTTCGTCGACTGGCCAGTGAAGGAGCAAGACCTTTACTTCCTTGGGCCAGTCAGCTTTCTCTTTTTAGAAAAGATCCGAGTCTTTGTTTAAAGGTATTAGAAAATTTAAAAGAAGATGAAAGTCTCTATGTAAGAAAATCTGTGGCGAATCACCTTAATGATATTTCAAAGGATCATCCGGCGCTTGCCCTTAAAGTGGCCCGACAATGGGTTAAATCAAAGCATCCGCATACTCTATGGATCGTAAAACATGGTCTTCGCACTCTATTAAAAGAGGGCAATCAAAAGGCTTTAAGCCTTTTTGGTTACGCAAAGAGATCGAGCTTTCAATGCAACTCTTTTGCTTTAGATAAGCAGCTTGTTCATCTGGATGAGCACCTGACTCTTAGCTTTTCTTTTGAGGTAAAAAAGAAGGGCTGTTTTCGTTTTGAGTACGCCCTTTCTTTTCTTAAAGCAAATGGCAGCTACACAAAGAAAGTTTTTAAAATCAGTGAAAAAGAATTGAATACTGGAATTCACTCTCTAGAGAAGACTCACCACTTTAAACCGATTAACACCAGAAAGTATTACGATGGCCTTCACTTTATTGAGTTTATTATTAATGGCATCTCCTTAGAAAAGAAAGCCTTTGTGTTGTGGTTAAATAAGTCCAGTTACCATACTTATATGATTGAAACGAAAAGAGGCACTATCTACACTGGCGTCACAACGGATATCAACCGTCGTTTCGATGAGCACCTTTCGGGCAAGAAGGGAGCTAAGTACACCAAGGCCAATTCACCGAAGCATTTGATTTACCTGGCACCTTCAAGTAATCGTTCTGAAGCTCAGAAGTGGGAAGCGGCAAATAAGAAATTATCGAGAAAGGAGAAAGAGTCTTTATCTTGGTTGGATACTCTCGCCAGACACCTTAACTCGTAATTTCAGTTAATCGAGAGTGTCGGGATCAAGGTCGAGGTATTCAAGGTATTGTTCCTCTTCACTTAAAGAGCTTTGAGATTCTCCCATTCTTAGCTCGAGAGGAATTTCACAATCACCCTTGTCTTCCTCACCATAGGGGCAGTGAAGGCAATCACTATGACAACAGAAGCCTCTCTTAAGATGATAGGCTTCGGTAAGAACCATAAGGCCTTGATCGTTGTAGTAGAAGTCGACGCCTTCTTTAAATGCTGCGCCGCTCGAGTTTTTTTCCAAATGATTTTTCTTATTCGTCATGTCCACCATGAGAGTCCTTAGGAGGAGAAAAATTATCGGCCCTTAATTCTAAGGGCCAATAAAATTATGCATTATAGTGTGTGCATAGTCGCCCTTATATCCACAAGGGCGATCCCAAAGGTGCGGTATTTCTAGCATTCCCTGACAAATTTGAATAGGAGTTATTTTTGTGCAGTGCTCGTATGCTCATAGCTGCCCTCTGTATTGAGATAAGTCTTCAGAAAGAATAGAATAATTTAAAAATTATTTACGACGATATTGTCTTCTAGCAAAAGGGATTTTTAATGAGCAAAGTATGGACGGCGGCCTATGAAGAAGGTGTACCAACAGAAATTGATCCGAGACATTACTCTTCACTTATTGAGGTTCTTGAAGAGTCCTTTCATAAGTTCGCCGATAATGAGTCTTTTTATTGTATGGGTAAGTGCTTTACCTATAGTGAGCTCGACTTACTTTCTAAAAAGTTTGCTTCTTATCTTCAAAATGATTTGAAACTAAAAAAAGGCGATCGTGTCGCTCTTATGATGCCTAACATTCTTCAATATCCCATTGCCCTCTTTGGTATTTTGAGAGCAGGCCTAGTTGCCGTGAATGTTAATCCTCTTTACACTGCAAGAGAGCTTGAGCACCAACTCAATGATTCAGGTGCTGAGACCATTATAATTTTTGAAAACTCATGTCATACGTTACAAGAAGTTCTCCCCAACACTCCCGTTAAAAATGTTTTGACGACGGGAATTGGTGATCTTCTCGGTTTTCCAAAAAGCATGATTGTGAATTTTGTGATCAAACATGTGAAGAAAATGATTCCCGATTGGAATATCCCAATTGCTAAAGACTTTAAGACAGAACTTTTTGACGCTTCAGCAGATGGTTATCAAAGACCTGAGGTTTCACTAGAAGATATCGCTTTCCTTCAATACACCGGAGGAACCACTGGTGTTTCTAAGGGAGCGATTCTTTCTCACGCCAATATCGTTGCCAATATTGTGCAAGCGAGGGCATGGATTCTCAATTACCTCAAAGAAGGAAAAGAAGTCATCATCACACCTCTACCGCTCTATCACATCTTTAGTTTGACTGCGAATTGTATGGTCTTTGCCACCATGGGAGCGAAGAATATTCTTATTACCAACCCAAGGGATATGCCTGGATTTGTGAAAGAACTGAACAAGCATAAGTTCACAGCTTTTACTGGGGTGAACACTCTCTTTAATGGTCTTCTTAATGCCGATGGTTTTAGTGAAGTTGATTTTAGCTCTCTTCGTTTGACTCTTGGTGGAGGTATGGCCGTGCAAAGGGCAGTTGCTGAAAGATGGAAAAAAGTCACCGGTGTTCCTCTTATTGAAGCCTATGGCCTTACTGAAACAAGTCCTGCAGCTTGTATTAACCCAATGGACTTAAAAGAGTACAACGGAAAAATTGGGGTTCCGATTCCCTCTACTGATATGACGATTCTTGATGATGACGGCAATGTCCTTCCAACTGGAGAAGTTGGAGAAATTGCGATCAAGGGTCCTCAAGTGATGGTTGGGTATTGGAATCGACCTGAAGAAACAGACAAGGTTATGACAAAAGATGGGTTCTTTAAAACTGGTGACATCGGTTTTATGGATGAGAAGGGATACTTTCAAATCGTCGATCGTAAAAAAGACATGATTCTTGTTTCCGGCTTTAACGTTTACCCTAACGAAGTTGAAGAAGTTGTCGTTACTAATGAGAAAGTCCTCGAAGCTGCTGCGATTGGTGTTCCTGATGAGAAGTCTGGAGAAGTGGTCAAAATCTTCGTCGTGAAAAAAGATCCTTCTCTGACTGAGGATGAGCTTAAGGCCTTCTGTAAAGAGCACCTCACTGGTTATAAGGTTCCCAAACTTTACGAATTCAGAGAGGAGCTTCCTAAAACTAACGTTGGGAAGATTTTGAGAAAAGACCTTCGTAATGAGGAGCTAGAAAAGCATAAATAGGCCTTTTATTAGGATCTTTTACAGAGTGTTTAAAAATTAGACAGTTTATGTGCCCCAGAAGCCTTGTAAGCCCCTTCTGGGGCTTTTTTTTGGCATATATTTTGCTCCTTATAGGCATAACCGGGGAAAATCTATGCTTAAGTCACTTTTAAAAGGGACTCTTATTCACGCACTTTGCTTTCAGCTCCTTTATATGGGGATGTTCCAGGACTATGTTCAATATGTCTCGCGTGTCCCTGCCTCTATAGATCATCAATACGGCCTTGATGAGCTCAACACTAAGATAAAAGACTTTAAAACAGAAATTGCGGGAAAAGAACTTGAGCCAGATTGTGGTCAGGAAAGTACAGAGGTTTCTGGAGATGATAGTTTCGCGCAACTTATGGCCATGCTTGGTCAAAATGACGAGATCAAAACGAGAGAGGATAGAGCTTTTTATAATTTTGTAGATTCCTTAAAAGGAAATGCCTGTGTCGTTCCTCAGGATTCCGTTGTAGCAAGCTCATTAGAAGATAAAAATTGTGAGCCTACTAAGATTGAGGGTTTCATTGAGAAATTTGCGAAAAAAGCACGAGAGGAAGAAAAGGAAGAAAAAGACCCTATGCCTCTAAGGCTGGATGATCCGCAAATTAGAGGTTTTCATCAGAGGGCGCTCGCACTAATGCAAGAAGTGAGAGTTTATCTTGCAGACACTAACGTCGAAAGAGAAGAACGAATAAACCTTTTAGTAAATTACTTAGGAGGAGTTGCTCTTCCGATGAGAGATCTCATCGTTACTTTTAGAGCCTATATTCCAAGAGAGTATGATGGTGTTTATTTTTATGAAAGTCTCCTTCCTGAAATTAACGAGGAATTGATTGGCAATGATGAGCTAGTTAAAGACATCATTACTAACGGTCCCAACAAAATGGTAGAAAATTTTCATCTTGAGATTGAAGAGGGGCTTTGGGGGAGAAGGGCCCTTCGCTATAATCCCAATGAAGTGCTCGCACGAGATATCGTCTCTATTCTCAAGGTACCTACGAAAAAGAATTATCTTAGGGCCATGAAATGGATGACCCTGCAAATGATGCTTGCCCAAGTCTTCAGCTATGAAGCCATGCTTGGAGAGACCAAGCCTTTAGAAATACCACGTTCTTGTCAAAATCATTTTAACGGTGATCTCCCTAGTGAAGTTAAAATGCAATATTCTGGAGAACATGGAGATAAGTTTCTAGAAAGTATTCTTGCTGATCATGGTCTTTTGGCCGAAACATCAAATCCTGAATTTAACGCTTATTATGCGGATAATGTTAATAGAGATCCAATGCTAGAGGGTTATTCTGGAATTATGCCTTTTGAAAAATACAGATCGTCACAAGAAGCAATAAAGCGTGGTAAAGAAAGGTTTATTACACCAGTAATCGATGATTTTGAATACTTCGACCAAGTAAGTCCAATTGTAATGGCCAAGGGACTTAGCGTTTTTCACGACAGTAATTCCTATCTCTTTGGTCTTATGGATTTTGAAGATGATCATTACTTTGGGGCAGATCTTATTCAAAAACTTTTTACTCAACCAGAAAATAATGAAATTTATGAATTTAATGATGAATATGGAGATCCTGTAGAGGTGTCTCATTTGCATCAAAACCTTTCAACCTTTCTTGTCGAGGTTATGCAAAGACATAAAATTGCTTATTGGGATCAGTTGATTACTCCAGAGATTGAGAAAAAGCTTAAGTCCAAGATCGTTAAGATTGATTTTCCATCCCTTCATGGCGCCTCTATGTGGAGAACATGGGCCTTAGCGCGTTTAGAAGACTGGGCCTTGAAAAAGAAAGAAGAAGGCTTAAGACCAATTGAAGCCCAAGCTCTTAAAAGTAGCTTAAGAGGCGGCAGTCATTATTTAAGTTCTGGAAAAAATGAAAATGAGCATTTAGACAATCTTGTGAAGTATCTGGGCGAACTTAAAGTAAGTGATGATTATATTCCGACCAGACGTCTGACCTCTGGTGAACATGTTAAGACTTACAAAATGTTAGGGAATTTATGGCATTTCCTAAGGGATCGCGCTGGATCTCTCGAAGCAGCAGAGACCACAGAATATGATTATCTTTTTTCCCAAATGGAAACGGGAAACCCTTGGGCCCGTGTGCGTCTCTCTTATTTAGTTCTCATGGAAGAACTGGACGCCATTTCAAAAGGGGAGGCTCCAAAATTTACGAAAATTGATGGTGCGGAGTTGAATAGTGAGAGCATCAAATCTTGTCAGCAAAGAGATGTGACAGAGATTAGGAGATTGATTACCAGTGCGGTAAGCAAGATGAAACTCTATCGACCTTTGGTACCTGCTTATGCAACGAATTTATTAAAGAGTGAAGAGAAAGAGCAAATTTGGCATCAAAATATTGATGAGGGGCATCCTCTTTTTAAACAGAAAGACAATCGAGGAAATCCTTTCTATGAAATGATGGAGCAAACCTCTTTTCAAACGCTCCTTACCGGAGATCAAGTTCAAGAATTTGTTAGAGAACATATTCATATGGGACTAAGGGATAAAGCGTGGGAAGAGATGGAAGCATTTTTTGCTAGTGAAGAGGGGAAACGTTCTCAATTTTATACTGAGCTTTATAAAATGAAGGGAAATCCCGACGCACAAGCGGATTATTTTGAAGAATACGCAACAAGCAATGGAATCGATCTTATTTATGACGCTAAGATGGGCTTTCTTAGAACGGATAATATTCTTAAAAAGAGTATCCTCAAAAGTTTGTTGCGAGGTTCTGCTAATTTGAGAAAGAATGAAATTTTGGGAAGACTTAGTGAGTTTTGTGACCTTGAGCCTAACGATCATGAAAATTTTCAAAAACTCTATTTTGCTACCTCCAAATCACAAAACAAGCTAAATCAGCTTACTGGAGCACCCACAATTCCTGATGAGGTACTTGCGGACATCCAAGACCAGGTAAGCTCTATGAGTCCTGATGAGTGGACAGATATGCTCTTAGGAATTGGAGCTGGTGTTATGGGGATGACGGCCATGCTTTTGGCTGGTGCTTGTACCGGATTGACTGGCGGACTTTGTGCTCCTATCGGTGTGCCTCTTGCCGTAGCTGGTGCTAGTGCAATGGCCATGCAGGCAAATCTCGTGACAAGAGAATTTAGCCGTAAAAGACGCGCGGATAGAGACTCAGCCTATATTAAATCCATGGAAGAATTGGGGTTTGCGAATAGGAACTCCCATGAAAGTGTTGAAAGAAGTTGGTTTTGGACGATTTTTGAAGCGGTATCAATAATTCCTTTTATCAGTATCACGGCCCGCTCAATTGTGGCAGGGACTAGAATCACTGGCGTGACAGCCGCAATGATGGCAAGAAATCTTGGTCCTAAGGGATTTAGAGAGTCGTGGCGAATTACAGGACAAGCCGCAAGAACTATATACGCAGAGAGCGATGTTCGTTTTTCTCGCATTATTTTGGGCTTAGACAGTTATGCTTCTCAAGCCAAAAATTTAATTCCCAAAAAAGAAATGGTGGCTCAGGTTTTTGATAAAGCGAAGGGGTTGAGAACACTTTTAAAAGCGGGGAAGTTGTCTCCTTTTGCTTACGCAAAACGTTTGGGAGAACTTATCCAAGGCTTAAAAACTAGCACTAAAGCCTTTTTTACGGAAGGTGCTGAATACACGGCTAAAGTCTCTGTTAAAGAAACCCCAAGTCAAATTGATCAGGCAACGGCTAAAGTTGTCTCTGATTACTTCGCAGGAAATCCTAAAGGCCTTCAGCATCTCATGAGTGAGTATGCTAAGAAAATTCCTAAAGCTAAGTTGCAGATGGAGAGATATGCCAAAGGTACATCTACTCTGGGTAAGGTAACATTATTACCATGGATAAGAAATGGCATTAGGAGTTTGAGAAGTTCTCACCTTGTACAATATTCTGATGACATAATAAGACTAGAAAAGGAGCTAGGACAAGTCGTGGCTAGAAATGGCAAGCTTGAGGATTATGTCTTAAAGAATGTAGATATCCTCACTGATATTTTTCAAAAAATTCCTGCCAGAAAGAGAGAACTTCCTTATATGTTCTTTATTCAAGGGGGACCTCATCTTGGAAAGAGTTTAAGCTCTGTTGGTGGTAAAACGGCCAAGGCCCTACAAATGCATCGCCTCTCTAATGGTATTGTGATGAGAAAGTTTTTTAATGCAAGAAGCCGCCTTATTTATGAATCGATGAAAGGGCGTGCACGAGAAGTATTGGGTCTTAAGGTTTTCTTGGCTTCTGAGGGAGCCTTTGAGTCTTTTGAAGCTTTCCAAAAGAGTATTGCCCAAGTGACAGAGAATGTTGATGAGGCCACAAAAAATGCTATTTTAAAAGACTATGCCAATTTAGAAGAGAAGCTTTCACTTAAAATCTATGAAATGACAAAAGCGAGTCTCGAAAATAAAGGGACAATGAGAAAACTAAAAGAGTCTCTCTTTAAAGGCGAAGCTCGCATTTCAGCCGATCTTGAAAACATGAATCTCGAAGAAATGAGAAGGATTCTCTTTCGTGCAGAGACAGAGCATGACCGTGCGATTGCTGTGACTATTTGGTCTTCAATACCAGTAGAAAAGCTTTTTGAATTGCAGGAAATAGGATCTGTGGCACACAGAGTAATTCGTGAGCTTTCCCAATACGAGAATGTTGAAGAGTTTCAGGGCCTTCTTAATGCTCTTAAAGTTCTCATCATTAAGAGAGACCCTGGTATTGTGGAGATTATGTAATTCTATTTAAGGTTGGAGACGACGTTATATTCTCCGGCTCTTCCGTGATAAAAAATCTCGCTTTTAAAGACTCCGACCGACTCAATACTCGGATGGTAATAGAGATGAAGGTGCCATTTTCCATCGGGAAACCTTGGGCTGGCAGTGGAGAGGCTTCGGATCTCTACTTTGTGAGCGCCAACAAATCCATTAATATCGACCTGACCAATATATTTGAGTGTCGCTTCCTTGTCTTCGTGAACAAGAGTTACGGGGCCATTTCTCTTTAGGTTTTCATAACCTTCTTCATACAGCATGTTTTCAGGAAAATTGAAGACATACTCACCTTTTAAAAATGAGCGTATGATACGACCCATAAGGCCTTTGGGTTTGAGATCATAAGAGATGTTGATTTCAAACTTTCCACTCGTGACATCTTTATGGGAGATGGTGAGATCACCACTTTTATGCCACTTCCCTTCTTGAACAAAGTGTTCAAGTTCAATATTAGCTGCGCTTACATTGGTGAGAGTAAATAGTGTGAGAAAAAATACTGATAGTGCATTTGCCGATAGTTTCATTGAAAGTCCCTTTTCAAAGTGAATGTTGTGTTAATTTAATGGTTCACGAGAAAAGAAGAGCAGTCAAAGATGACTGCGTCTAATCCGATAAAACTTGTCGGGAATATGGGCTTATTTTCCGAAGAAGCAGTTTTGTAGGCGTAAACTATTTACACCGTCTTGAGCCTCTTTGGAGGTTTTACCAATAGTCTCATCCAAAACAGCAAAGAATGCTTCTTTCTTACTGACTTCGTCTTTGCCTTTCTGTGCCGTTTCTTTGAGAAGTGCAGTCATTCCAGAGAGGTATTCTTCATCAGCGCCATTGATGGCAAAAGTAGACCAAAGAGAGTGAGGGTTTTCTTCATCAAGAAGCTTTACCTTACCGCTGGGAGTTGTTGAAACAGCGACTACTGCATCAATATATTCTCTTTCAAGTGCTGTTGCAGGAGAGTTCTTCTCAGCGAGAGCGAGAAAAATTGCTAAGGATTTTTCTCTTTCAGGAGCGACTAGCTTTGATGAAGCTCTTGAGTAATCACCATAGCCAAGTCTTTTCATTTTGTTAGAGATAAAGCGATTGAGATCTCTAGGATTGTTAGGGATAATATTGCTCTCTAATAGCTTTTTAACAGCGGGACGAGAAACTTCTTCCATAGAAAACTTAAAACCGTGAAGAAAGAGGTTTTCATTAACGCATTCGGAGCATGCCAAAACAAGGGAGCCTCGTACTCCATGGCGATTTGCTAGAAAAATGAGATTATTCACAGCTTCAATAAGATCTTGCTTTTGAATGGACTCAACATCTTCATTCATTAGTCTTAGGAGATTTTGTTTAATTTTTCTGTCCTCGCCTGAATTACTTAGTCCAGCAATAACCCTTTGAAGAGACTCTGCTGAGCTACCTGCTTTGAGTCCTAAAGAGGAAAGCGAGTTTTTCACGTGGCTTTGAACTTGGCGAGCTGTCACTTGTTCAATACCGTTTTTGGTAAGAACTTCTAATAATCCCGTTTCATTGACTAAAAGATCCAGAAGTTTTCCCCCGCCAGCACCATAAACAGATAGGGTGAGAGCAAGAAAAATTGTCGATAAGAATTTGAATTTCATCACTTCTCCTAAAAATTGGGATTATTTTGGACTATTGAACATTTCGGAGTCTTAGAGGCTGATCTTTAATTTTCCCTATAAAGAAATGTGGTTAAAGAAGCCTTTGATCTATGCCGATATTTATATTGGTTAAACGAATGCGGAGAAATCCTTTTGGTGAAAGGCTAAGATCTTGAAAATATTGGTTTTTGTAGGACTTTTTGTCTTTGTCATTTGCGGCCCAATTAGGGCCGAATGGGTTTCTGTCCACAATTTTGACGGAAGTCAGTTCAAAGGTCATCTCGAGTACAATCCTGACAGTAAAAGTGTGAAGCTTTTTTATAAAAGAAAACGCAATTGGGGGGACTTCATTCCCTATGGTCCATTTCAGGTTGCTACCCCAACAGATGTCGATGAAAGTGTCGCTTCTCTTTCTGAGTTTTTAAAAAGACAGCTTTTTAGTGAAGAATCTCGTCGCACTATTCTCAATCGAGTTGAGGAATTTAAATTCATTACTTCAGTGGGTTGCCAAGCAGTCTACTTTGAAAGCGTTGCCACCAAAGAAAAGGGGATTGAAGATTTAGTTGAAAAAATTAGTCTAGTCACTAAATCCTCTGATCTAAGTAAGGTTACAGGTGAGGCCTTACGCTCTCTTGTGTTAGAGGAATTCAAAGTGAATGGCGAGACCATTCAATTAAGAATGATTTTAGATGGGGAAGATAATTTTCTTAAATTGAGTTTTGCTAAACCTACGGGCGATCTAGAAGGGTATAAAGTCTCATTAAACCACAAAGGTGTCACTCTTTTTTCACCGAATTCTCAAGAACTCATCTCTGTTGATTCTCGAAGTTTTGATAATACAAAAGGCTTTTTAGAAGTCAATTCTCTTGAAACGAGCTCTGTCTTAGGTCATTCAAAAACTCTCATTAAACTACAAAAAAATCAAGAAGACTGGAACATTGATGCCAAGGGATTGAGTGCCTTTGAGCGAACGGTTATCAAAGAAGGCGTAGCACTGACGAGTACTATTGCAGAACATGAGTCGGTCATTCAGCTTGAGGATAGTGATGTCGCTTTTAGTCGCATGGATAGTGATAAGTTTAAAGAACTCGAGTTCCTTCAAGGTGAAGCAGATGAATTGATGGTCGAAAAATATTTTAATATTTGTATGGCAGAGCAATTGTCCATTGTTCTACGACGAGGAGGAATGATTAACTCAGAGGGCATTCAAGACGAAACAATTAATTTTTGTCACAAGCGAGCGGTTTTGGAGTCTATTAACGAAAAAGTCTCTAACCCGAAAAAAACACGACAATGTTTGATTAAAAAGGGGGCTATCAATTCACAGGTTGGTGAATTTCTGGTCATGAGTGGCAATAGCCTTGAAGAAATGACTAACAAGGCAAATGAGTGTTGGAGGGAATTAAAGCTCAATCCAAATAGTATTTCTGATGATGTTATTGAAAGAATTAAAAATAATGAAAATTATGAGGCAATTTTGAAAATCTATCAAAGTGACTGTGATGGATGTTCTGAAAAGGCCCAGAGCTTAGCCAACTATGTTCTCCTAAAGGATTTTTTAACATTAGAGACATCCCAAGAGAATGACAGAGACTGCTTTAAGGCTGAATCTTCTAAAGAGGTGAGGACTTGTGCTTTTGAGTTTTACCTTGAAAATGTGGTTGAGGCATTAGTGAGTAGGGTCTCTGAAGAATTAACAAGTGAGATTATTGAAAGTAATAATATAGCAGAAGAGTTGAGCCAATGCCTTAATGCTCATATCGTTGATGAGCCAAGCATTCAGTCTTTACTAGATCGAGACAGTTTCTATCGAGAAAATTGTTATAATGAGGCATTGAAACCTTATGCTAGACGAAAAGTTGTGAATAGTATCCTAGGTGATTTTTCTGATCATGGTTTCTTGTTTGGTGAGTCAGAAGATAAATTGTTTCAAGATTTTGTTGGAAAAATCGTCCATCAGAATATTCAATCTAAAGGGATTGTTAGGTTTGACTCCCAGACGATAGAGCGACTAAAGAATGAAATCGTCCCGCTTGTGTTGCCAGAGTTCTTAACCTTAGTGAAAGAACATCAATTATCCCAATTAGATGATAATTTGGTGATTGATACGATTATTCAAAAAAACAAAGACACTTTATCTCATGAAATAAATCTAATTTTTGAAAGAACCCTTAGGGATTCATCTTCTGTCACCCTTAAGAAAAACCTCAATGCTATGGGGCAGGGGCTTCTTCTGAAAAGAGGGGAGGTACACACGAGACTCGGGCTTAGTGAAAAAGTCTTAATTGAAGAAGAAAGAGAGGAACTAGGGAATATTGTTAATAAAGATTACCAGGGCTGCTTGTCAGAGTTTTCTCCTACCCAGTCCTATCCTCTTTTTCGCTATTGGCTTGAATGTGAAAAGAAACGCCTGACTGCTCTTGCGCTCGTTTTGGCCAAAAGAGAATATGAAAATATTGTGAGTCAGAGCTTTCCTTTATCCTCACCTATGGCAAATGATATTCTAAGTCCAATGACTTTTTTCCAGCGTTGCATGGAAAGAAAACAGCGCGACCCTACCGTTGGTGCCGAGGAATTCAAAAATCACACCTACGCTTGTCGAAGGCTAACTGAGTTTGATCTTAGCTTTAACCTTTCTCTGGCAAAGCAAGATGAATATCTTCCTCTATTAAAAGACGGAGACGATTATAGAGATGAGTTGAAAGCATGTTATAGAGAAGTCTTAGATTCAATTGATGTTGTGGATGTTGATATAGAGACTGGTAGGGAAAATAGAAGTGTCTTTGCCTTGAAAGAAGCACTTTCCAGGCGTTCTCTCTATGGAAGCAGTCTTTTAAGTGTTTTCGTTCCTTCTCTCAATAATGAACCAGAGTTTAGAGAAAATGACAGACACAATGTTGATGCACTTATTGCCTCTTTTAGAGAAAGTGATGAAGAGCAAGTCGAGACCTGGAAATCTAAACTAATTGAGTGTGAAAAAAAATCGGAGTTAGATGTTGGATCTGCTTTTAGAGAATATATGATTGATCGCTTACCTAGTCTGGAGATTTCAGAGCACGGTGAGCAATACGAAAAAGTCATGAGAGATTTTCTTGATGCTGAGATGGTTGACTTAATTCTTTCATTAAAAGACAAGTTGAATACACGAGGTAGTAGCGTCCTAGCCCTAAAAAACTTTGTCGATACTTTAAGTGATCTTATTGATAACGGGTTTGTTTATGATGAAGGGGCAACCCGAACCGAGTTAATAGTCTTTAAAAATGAGTTTAAAAGTTTCCTGAGATGGGCGAAACGAAATCCTAACGGAATTACATTGGAAGACGCTAGTGACTTTTTCAAAGAGTCTAAGCTTTCAGAGCATCTCTCCCTCGCTGTTCTTTCTCAAAAAGTTTTTGAAAACTTTGAGAATGGTCTTCACGAAATGAAGCAAAAGGAATTGGGGGATCTTTATCGAAGCGCTGGATGCCGAACCATAGAGAGTTATTCATGCTTAGATGATAATGAAAAAATAACTTATGATCGTATTACCAATAAATATAAGAGACTTCTCGAACACACGAAGACCATGACATCCTCCTATGACTTTAGAAGAATTATGAGGCCTGATTCGCCCCACGGAAGAGAAGTGTTGGCCCGAATTAGAGAGCTTTATTTACGTCCCAAAATTTTGGGTACAGGTGTATCTCAACGCTCTGAAGAAGAAGTCATGAAGTTAGTAGGAGAGGAAATTCTTAAAGACAATACTGAGGGTGGATTTGCAGATCTCTTTGTTCAAGAGGCGGCACAGTATCAACTTGATATTGAAAAGGATAAGCGCTGGGCGATCACGGAGTTCTTCTTCTTTGATAATAAAGACTTTGACTGGGATACCCTTAAGAAAACTGAAGCAGGTCAAAGGGCAATTGCTTATTATTCACGCTATATCATGTTGCCTAGATTTCTCGGTCAAAAACAAAGCCGAACTACCCTTAGAATAAGAAAAGAGCAATTTCGCCGGCTGCTAACCACTGCTCAGGGTCAAAATAGCCTCTAAAAACGCCTATTTTGATTGTTATATTTTCTTTAGGACAAGTAAATTCAAGTGTTTATAGACCTAGCTACCCTTGTCCGATGGATTTCGGCTAAGGTAGGCTTCCCTCTCAAACTTTTGAAGGGGCACTGTCATGGGTCGAATTCGAATTTGGTGCATTTTTGCAATTTTCTGCGTGTGCTCAGTTGCGACCTTAACTGCGACCTCTCCCCAGGTGTTAGGCACTCGGGATTATCATAGAACTCGCTCCTATCTGAAAGAATGTCAAAGACTAAAGCACTTTGTTCTCAACGCCAAGTACCAGACTCAGTGCCATTTTAATCTTCACCACTTTAATAGTGATGTGGAGAGATATTATGAAGAAACCGGGGAGAAGAGATGGGTCGAAGTGGCCGCCTTTAATGTTTTTCAACCCGGATCAAACCAAGCGCCGTTTAAAGATTATGAACTCGTCGCAAAGATTATGAATCAATACGATATTATTGCGGCCAACGAACTCTTGCCCACTGTAGGAAGTGACCTTGACCATAATGAAAGAGTTTTGCGTTTTATCGAAACGGCTCCAAAAGTGATTAAGAATTTACAAAAGAGATTAGCCAATGGTTTTTCTTCTTCCCTTCAAGAAAGGCTAGAAAGATTTCAAAAAGATCTTGCTTTTGCCCCGACTCTTTATCGCGCGCCAGGGTATTTAGATATTTTAGATGAGCTTAGAAAGATTGACCCAAGTTGGTCACTGTTACTCGCTCCCTCGGGGGAATCATCGGAAGATAGTAACGTCCAAGAATTTGTTGGCTTTTATTATCGAGGACGAGTGGTTAAGCCTATACTGAATGAGCATTGCCAAAAATTTAAAAAGAAAAGAGATGGACCGGCTTTTGCCTGTTATCCTCAGTTAACCAAAGCTTGGCTTGGAAAGAGTGTGAGACAAGTCTTCAACCGTAGACCTTACTTAGGGAGTTTTGTCTCGGGTAGCTTTGATTTTACTCTCGTCACTTCTCATGTTGTCTTTCGTGGACCTGAAAGCGATGAAGATGTCGCGGTTGTTTTGAGGCCTAGTTTTGGAGTTGATCATTACGATGAAATGGGTGTTGGGGCTACAAAGGCGACTTTCGCTCGTCTTGCTGAGATGAAAATTATTGCTGAAATTATGGAGAGGCTCAGAAGCGAATCTGATGAGAAGGACGTCATCTTCTTAGGAGATACCAATCTCGAAGCGAGTAACGGACAATGGCAAAAAATCCTTGATGCCTTTCCTGGGGGAAGACTCTTTGTCGACACTCCCACCACTGTTTCACAGCCTCTTATTCTTTCCAATGGGCAATATACTTACGGTATGGCCAGCGATTATGATCATGTCATCATGGATCTAAAAGAAACGAATGAATGTGATAAGGGTAATGGAAGCTTGGATGCTAAGGTTACCAACTTTGTGACAGAGCCTTTACGGGATCTGGTTGATCGTCGCTATATCTATCGTTTTGAAGATACTCTTCAAGTTGATCCTTCAAGGGAGCTTGTGAGAGAAACTTTGATTTCTAGACTTCGTGAAAAGTTAACAAAGAGAAAAACCATCAAACGAAATAGAGTTGTTCCAGATGATACTGACCTCGAGTCCAATGTTGCTGACTTTGATGAGAGGGTATTCTTAAGCCAAGTCATCGAAGATACCTACTATAAAGTCTACAAAGAGATTATCTCTGATCATTTTCCCATTTATTTTGCTTGTCGCCGTTAGTTGAGAGCCGCTTTCACTAACTCGCTAGCTCTTTTGCCATCAAACTTGCCTTTAATTTGCGGCTGAAGTTCCTTCATGATGGCACCCATATTGGGGTTATCAAGACCTGCTTTTATCGAATCGATAATTTTCACCACTTCATCTTCACTCAATTGTTTCGGTAGATAAGCAGAGATAACCTCTAGTTCTTTTTCCGTCTGAGCAACCATGGGGTGATCTTTGGGATAATTTTCTAAGGAGTCTTTTAACTTTTTATGGTGCTTAATAATAACATCCATCTCGCCAATGGGCTTTTTGGATGTGGTATTTTCCATGAGCATGGACTTCATATAGCGAAGAGCTTGGAGTTTTTCCTTCTCTTTGGCCTTCATCGCTTCTTTGATGTCCCCATTTAGTACTTCAACCATACTTTTATCGCTCATCTTTAAATCCTCCCTAGGCAATGAGATGAATTTCTTTTTAACATAGGGGAAGACCCACACCAAAGGAATTATTCATGAAGTTTATTGCATCTTGTCTATTGGTCCTCATTCTCTCAAGTGTTAGCGCTGAAGAAATCGGCAAGGTCGATACGGCTTTTAAGCTTCTTGGTGCCAATCATAGTATCGTTATAGAAGCCTTTGATGATCCTAAAGTCACAGGGGTGGCCTGTCATTTAAGTCGGGCCAAAACAGGGGGCATTAAAGGTAGTCTCGGCCTGGCTGAGGACACTTCGGATGCATCAATTGCTTGTCGTCAAGTAGGCCCCATCGAATTTAATGACAAACTTAAGCAAGGTGAAAGAGTGTTCACTAAGAAAACTTCTCTCATTTTTAAAAGTATGCAGGTCGTTCGCTTTTACGATGCGAAAAGAAATACTCTCGTCTACCTTGTTTATAGTGATAAGGTTATTGATGGTTCTCCAAAGAATGCCATCTCAACCGTACCTATTCAAAAGTGGTGATTAGTCCTGATGGCGATAAAATAGAAGTTTCGTAGGAGCTTTAATAAGCTCTCGATATTTTTTTGCCGCTTTGTCATTCACCTGAGCCCATAATTGAATGATCTCTCTTTTAAGAGGCAACACATGATTAATGAGGATGGGTGTTTTAGGAAAATGAATAGCGCAATCAATAAAGTTCTGCGCCAGTAGCAAAGCAGTAATACGAGTGTGCATATACTCACCCGGACGATCGCTATAACGAGAAACCGAGGGAATCAAAAGCTTGGCAAGGAAATAAGGGGCTTGGTCAAATTGAGCCACCAAAGCCATATTCGATACCTGGTAGAGATCGGACCACTCTTTCTGTGCTGGACTGTACATCTCTAAAGCTTTGCCATCATCGGAAAGCTTTGAGGGAGAACCTAGATGGTAATTCTTATTAAAACCCCACCAGCCGCCGTAGTTGGGGTTAAAAAACATAAGAGGGAGCGTAGCCCTGGCATTGAAAAAGAGTTTGCCGAAACTTTTAGGGATCTGGCCGCTTTTTCTTGCTTTGATGAGTTTAACGGCGGATTTTTGAATCGAATGAAGCTTAATAATACCTAGGATATTGGAGAGACGATAGAAATTCTTTTTAAAACGTAATTTTTGATAGTGATCAACTGTCAATTCGAGGAGGTCAATATCGTCTCTTAAAACGCGGTTGAATCGATCGAGGGTGAAGGCAAAGCTCAAAAGGTGTGCTTTATTAAAAGAATAATAATCGACAGGATTCACCTGAGTAAGAAAATCCATGAGGTATTCATTTTCAAGGCAACCACGATAAACTTCTTCGATAAAATCTTTTAACTTTGCTCTAATATTTTTGGGGGGAAGAAGAAACAGGCGGTGTTTTCCTAACTCACGAAAGGTCCAATCATCTTTTCCTTCAAGTACCTCAAATTGCTGATAGGACTCTTCAAGAAAAGTACGCCATTCACCCTCCGTGAGACAATCAACTGTTTGCAAGAAATCAATTTTTGTTTTCTCTAAAAAGAGAGAGTGTACCTTAGGCATAATCTCTAAAAAGCCATGATGGGCTTAGTTGGAAAATTCGACAAGAAGTGTTTCATCTCTCCTCCGTAAAAAGGGCATTTTCGGGATCAGGTTTGGTAAGGTTTTTATATATGAATGCTGCGATCCATTGAAGCGATTGAGTAATATATCCATACATTTATGCCCAAAAATTCTTCAATTTTGCCTATTTTATAAGGCACTAGGATCGATATCTAAGTCTTCGAAAATACATGCTTGAGAGTCTATTTTTAGGGAGAAATCTGGCCTTCATATATGATGGACCTAATTACTCAAGTTAAGATGTTACCGAACCGAAGAGTAGATGTGGAAAACTGCTGTTTAGGACTGTGTAGGAGAAGATGAAGAGCATTCAAACCCTTCATATTTACGCTTGGATCATAGGCTTAAGTCTATGTACTGGGCTTTATGCTGCAGAGTTGGATTTGGATAGTCTGCATGCAGAATACCTAGGGCTTACTACCAGATCGAATCCTGTCGAAGCTATTGCCGGTGATGTTGGTAAACAGCAAATTGAAGCCGCTCAAAAATTTATTAAAAATAATCCAGACGCTCTCAATACCCCGAAGGGTAAAAGCTTTCTTGGTATTCATAATAAAATGGTTCGCATTAGGCTTCTTAAGAACAAACTCGATAATTGCCTTTCTGGTGAACTCAACGATGCCAAATATCATAATAATCTTCCTGATCGCATTTTTGAGGCAGCTCTTACTCTACCGGACTCTGACATTCCTTGTGAGGTGGCAGTACTATCCGGAACAGAATCTCTCGATGAGTTGATGGCAAGCATGAGTGGTGTGGCCAATGAGATGGTAAAAAAAGAAGATGCTGATGACATTAGCGACTTTCAGGGAACTATTCATATGCAGGGGATTGAGAATGCTCTTAAAACCCTAGTGAATCTCAATTACACTTATCGTGATCTGGGTAATCAAGATGAGATTAGTGACGATTACATCGACAACCACTTACTTAATAAAGTTTGTTCTACGGTCAAACTTAACTCTGGTCCGGGACCTCGCTCTTTTCAACAAAACAGATGTAATGATGATCAAAAAGATTATCTGAGAAAGTTTGCTAAAAGAGAGTTTAATAACCTCAAGGCTTCCAATACTAAACGCTACACCAATAAAGAAGCGAGAGAGGAAATTCTTAAGAGAATTGATAAAGTGAATGAGACCATTCGCGGACTTGAATTTGATATTAATGACAATTGGATTCGTGATGATATCAATTTTGAAAGCGATAAATCGATTGCCTCACATCAAGCTTATGTGAGTTCCTTTATGGCCCAGACCAGTAGTGGTCCAGGAATGTTGATGTGGACAGATGCCATTGGTGGTCGTATGGGATCAAGAAGGGACCGTGATAGTGATAGCCTTTTTGGTATTATCGGCGGTGGCTTTGATCCTAGTTCAGGAACATATAAAGAACATGATACGGCCATTACGGCTTCTCATGTGAAGGAAGCCATCGACGAAGCAGAGGAGCGTGTCCTTCAACAGACGAGAAGCCTTCATATAAAAGAATTAAAGCGAAAAAGAGAACATAGAAGAATGAAGGAAAATCCTGGTTTTTTAAGTGGTGATTATTCTTATTCGGATATTGTGGAAAGTCGTCGTGAAGATATGATGGAGATGACCGCGAAGAACCCCGTTCTTGTGGGTCAATCTCTTATGAAAGATCCCACAAAAATTGATGAGGCCTGTATCGTTATCAAGGATATTGCTGAGAAATCAAAAGAAGATGAAGGCTGGAGTTTTGGAAAGGCCCTGATGTGGGGGGGGGCCTTTGTGGGGGGAGCCCTTCTTGTTGCCACAGGCGTTGGTGCTATTATGGCCGTGGCCGGAGGAGCTGCTGTCCTTGGGGGAGCGGCTGTTACGGGAGCTGGATTACTCTCTGCTGCAGGTGTGACTTTTAAAGGGCTGGCCGTTGCTGGTTTCGTCTACGGTGTTGCAGAAACTTCGGTAGAAGGAACAAGGTATGTTCAAGCGAATAGAGAGCGAAATGAAATCCTTGCCGCTTATCTTGCTGGTGGTGGGGATTCCCAAAATGCCGATGAATTTCTTCAAGTGATGGATGAGGCCCAGGATGCAGGTTGGAATGCTGCTGCTGCACTTGGTTTTACCGTTTTAGATATTCCAGGAGCTATGGCAATTGGTCGTGCTCTCAAAAATGGTCCTAAGGTACAGATGAAAGCCTATTGGACTGATATGAAGCAAGCCTTGGACATGATTGCCAATGGCTCTCGTCTTAAGGGAATCATTAATCAATCCATTAAGCAGTTTGGAAAGAAAGAAACCCAACGGATGCTTAAGCAACTTCTTAAGCAAGACAAGCCCAATGAACTTCTCACTAAGCTCAAAGGCATGAGCGATGAGGACGCCCTAGAATTCTTTTCTAAAGGAATCAAGGTGTGTGAGGAGATGTGCTCATGAATTTGATATATCGCTATTTCAAAATATTCTTTATGAGCATCATTATTGTCGCTTCAATAAGTGAAGGCTTCGCCGCAGCTAAATGTAAGGGCTTTGCAAACTTCATTAACATGTCCATGCGCAAAGACCTAACTCCTGCGCGTGCTTATCAAATCACTAAAAGTATTCATGAAGTTGAAAGTGCTGATGATATTAAGATTTTTCAAGATGGAAAAGAGAGCGTTGTTCAAATCGATAAATATGAAGATGGAAAGCTTCTTTATCGTATTGAAGGAAGTGATGAGGTTCTTCCCTTTGATGCCCTCAACAAAGATGTTCGCGAATTTTTTAGAATTAATGGGGAAGGTCCTTTCCTTGCAAGAGCTCCCGAAATTCAGACGGAACTTCCCTTAAATCCGGCTATGGCCGGCAAACAACTTGAGATGGATCTGCGCGGAGGAGAAGCCACTCTTCCTCGCGGCACAGAAGTCAAATCAAGACCTGATACTCGTATTAGCCGAGGCGATCAACCAGAGCTTCCAGAAATGGAAAGACAGCTTGAGATGGACTTTACTGCTCCTAAAGCACCGGAGGCAGCCAAAGCACCGGTAGTTCAGTCTGAACTGGGTCTTCCTCCTGGAAAGTCAGGTGGTCAATTAGAGCTTGATCTTCAAGGTGGCGCAGCTGCAGCTAGAACTCCTGAAATAAAGAGCGCTCCTGATACAACTGTTACCAGAATGGAGCAACCTAAACTTCCTGGCATGGATTCTAAGCCACGCCAAGGCGAACTTAATTTTGAGGCTCCTTCGAGACCAGGCACCGCACTAGCTCTTAGAGGAGAAACAGCATTGGCCAAAGCTCCGGATGCGCCTGTTGCTCCCAAAGCTGAAGAACCACCACTTCTTCTACCAAAAAGTGAAGCTCCTGAAGTTAAGGCACTTCCTGCTCCTGAAAGATTAGATCCAATTCCCCCTGATCGAGCTCTTGTGGTCAGACCTAACACTTTACCTGCAAAACCTGTTGTTGCTGATGAAGTTAAAGGTCTTGATTTAGATAGTATCGAAATCAGAGGTGAGAAACCCCTTGCCCTTCCAGCTCCCGATGCTCCCGTTGGCCGAGTCATCCCTGGAGAGCCTAATTTTTCATTGGCCAGAGTAGGCTCTGAAATTGAGTTTAAATCTCCTGCGGGCAATAGAACCACAAGAGGAAAAGTTCTTGCCGTGAATGAGCAGTCCGTAAAAATTCTTGATACCAATGGTGTAGAGAGAACCGTTCGTTTTCGTCAAATAGATTCCGACACTTTAAAAGTTGTAGAGCCAGAAAGCGTCTCTATTGGTAGACCAAGTACAGGGAGACCCCAGCCAAGTCGTGCTGACTTTCCTGATTCACGTGTCGGTGATACGGTCACTTTTACCACTCCTGCAGGAAATAAAACCATATCTGGATCAATTGTGAAGGTTAACGATCAGTCCGTAAGAGTGCTCGTTAATGGTAAAGAAGAGACTTTCCGATTTAGAAATATCAATGGTGACAGTATCGTTTTTGAACCTAAAACTCGTGGCACGGCCCTTGTTGCAGTTGATAATGCACCTGGCACTGAACTCACTGCTGTTAAAGAACCGGGAACAGCTCTCGTTCCAGTTAACAAAGAACCGGGGACAGCTCTAGTGCCTGCTGATAAGACAGGCACGGCCATTGCCGCTGTCGATAATGCCTCCGTTCCTAAAACGAGAGGTACAGATCTTGATACGGTAACTTTAACAGGCGAGATTGTGGACAATACTGATATTGTTCCTAGGCAAAAGCCCGCTGGACTTTTAGAAGCGCCTTTTATTGAAGGAACTGTGAATAGAACAGCTGGAGCGATTGAAGATGCCAAGAGACTTCCGGCCCGCGCTGAAACAAGACCTAAGCTTCCTACCCGAGTGGCCAATATTCCTGATAATCTCGGAGTTGCTTTTCGAAATGGTCAAAAAGTTTCTTTTAGAACAAAAGATGGAAACCTAGTAGAAGGTGTCTTTGAAGGAATGGAAGACGGTAAAGCTCTTATTCGCTTAGAAGATGGAACAGTTATGCGTCTTGATTTTAACGATATCAATTACAACTCCATCTTCTCGAGACTTTCTCCTCATTCTGCCACTCCTGATGACTTTAAAAATTTAGCCAACGATAATTTTGAAATTAGCTTTAAGCTTGGGGATGAATTTGGAGAAGGCACGGCAAAATCAAATTTAGCTGCGAGCAGAATCATGACGTTCTTTGAAAAATTAGGATCTGGTCCTTGGCGACTACTAGGTTGGGGGTCGGACTTTGTTCGTGTGATTTCAAAAAGTAATGGCGCCATTAAAAAAATTCCTCTTAGTGTTTTAAAGAGAAATGGGCTTACTATGGGTGTGAAAAGAGTTGCAGGTGTTTCTAACGAAATGTCTCGAGCCCTTGGCCGTTACTACCGAACTCTTGAAGAAAAAGGAGAAACTCCTCAAGTTGACTACGAAGGTAATGCTGTTGTTACCACTCCTGATAGCCCCGATGACGAGCCAGTGAAAACTGATCCTAGTGATCCAGATCCAACACCTACTCCAACTCCAAAGGGGAACTCTACCTTGCCGGAGTATGATCCTAAAAAAGAAGAGGTTGTCGATGATGGTCTCGTGACTCCTACTACTCAGGAACAACAAGGGCCCGGTATACCTCCTCCGCAGTTTATTCAGCAGCACCGTCCTAGCATGCAAATTAAGCGTGGCGTTTACTAGGACAAAATTTACCCGTTGACAGTTACGCAAAACTTGCGCATAATGAGCGTAATGGAATTTCGTACGATTAGCTACCTCAACATTCCTTGCTTTCCCATTTCCTTAGAGCGCATCCAGGACTCGTGCCTTAAGGAAAGGGAAGTCGCGATCGCTCCACGCTCGAGTGATCGAGCGAAGCTTTGGGCGGTGTCATCAGAGGCACGTCGAAGTGGTCTCTTTAAAGGAATGACGGTGAGTCAGGCCAAGCGTATGGCCCCAGGCTTGATCTTGGTTGAACCAAATCCTGATCTTTATAAACAAGTGAACCGAAAGCTTGAAACGGCCATCAAAAAATGGCTTCCGGTTTATGAGTTTGAACGTGAGGGAAAAATCTATCTCGACTACACAGGCTTTCGCCGGCTCTATGGTAGTCCTGAGGATTTTTCCCTCCAACTTCGTCGTTTGCTTAAGAACGACTTCTCTCTTGATTGCTCCCTTGGCCATGCGGCCAATAAATTGGTGGCCAAAGCCGCGGCCAAGGAAGTGATTAAGGAAGAGATGAAGAGGAATGACCAAATTTTAAGTATTGAAAGTGGCGAAGAGGCGCCTTTTTTGAGTCCCCTGAATGTAGAAACGTTACCCATTGTTCGCACCTTGAAAAGTCGGCGCTCCACACGCACACACGACATCTTTGCTGACCTCAATTTACGAACCGTGGCGGATCTTGCTGCTCTCAACCGTTTATACCTAACGGCTGCCTTTGGACCCTTTCATGCGGAAACAATCTACCAGATGGCCCGGGGGATTGACCCCCGGCCAGTGGTACCACCGAAGTCTGAATTGACAGTTTTTTCAGAGAACCATTTGGAAAAGGAAACGAATAATATTTTTGATCTGAATTTTAAGGTGGAAAATCTTCTTGAAGAAGTATGTGCTCGCTTAAGGGCTATCGGTCAGTATGCCCGCTCTTTAAAAATTGGCTTACGTTATAGCGATTATAAATATATTGAAAGAGAAAAGAAATTTGATGAACCTTTTCAGTTTCAACATCAAGTCAGTAAGGAAGTGAGAAAACTTTTTACTCATCTTCTTAATAGGCGAGTCACAATTCGCTATATGAGCTTAGAAGCCTGTGCTCTTACGAAGTGTGAAATTCAGCTCTCACTTTTTCAATCAGCAGACGAGAATAAGAAACTGGGGATCGACCAGGCCCTCGATGAGATTAACGAAAAATTTCAAGGCAAAGTTCTCCTTGGTCGTAAACTTTTGGCTTAAACAACGTGACTAAGAAATGTTTCATGCACATACTCACTCCGTCTATTCTCCTATGCGTGGATTGGCCCGACTTGAGTGGCTTTGTGAAAAGGCCAAAGAACAGGGGCATCGCTCTCTCGCGCTGACAGATACTAATGGGCTCTATGGGATTGTCCACTTTGTCTCAATGGCAAAAGAGGAGGGTATTCATCCCATCATTGGATGTGAAATTCTTGGAGAAGACTTTCGAAGTCTTATTCTTTGTCGTGATAAAGCAGGCTTTAAGATTCTTTGTCAGCTTTTAACTTCATTTCATCAAGGTGAAAAAAAGAGTCTAATAGAGCTGCTTCCCTTTTATGAAGCCTCAAAAGATCATTGGGTCGTGATTAGTGATAATCATAAATTATTAAGTATTTTAAAAGAACTCTATCCTAGAGATTGTCTTTTTTATGAGCTGACAAAGGGGCTCTTTTCTCAGCGTGATGTTGATTGGTTAAAACAAGAGAAAATAAAACCAGTTGCGACTGCGCGAGTTCATATGTGCCAAAAGGGAGAGGACCATCTTTATCAACTCCTAAGGGCGATTGATGAAAACTGTACTTTTGAAGAAGTCGATTTAAGAGATCAGCACTCAAAGTATTGCTACTTTGCCAGCAATGAAGAGATGAGAGAATGGTTCTCTCTAATTCCTGACGCCCTTGAAAATCAATCTATCGTTGAGCGCTACTGTCGAAGTGATTGGTTTGACCATAAACTTATCTTTCCTCAATTTAGAGGAATGACCTTAGAAGAGGCATCTTGTGAGTTACGTCAAAAATGTTTAGACAAAATTGAGTGGCGCTATGGTGACGCTGATCACAATCTCATGGAAAAAGTTGAAAAACGCCTGAGCTATGAACTTGAGATTATCGAATCAAAAGGTTTTAGCAACTACTTCTTGGTTGTTGATGATTTTGTATCACAATCAGGAATCAACTGTGGCCGCGGTTCGGGAGCGGCTAGTATTGTTTGCTATCTCCTAGGCATTACCCATGTCGATCCCATTAAACACAATCTTTTTTTTGAGCGCTTTCTCAATGAGAAGCGGGTGGATCCACCTGATATTGATATTGATTTTCCATGGGATGAGCGCGACGACGTGCTTGATTATGTTTTCACCAAATACCCCGGCCGTGCGGCCATGGTGGCCAACCACAATTTCCTTAGAGACCGTAGTGCTATTCGCGAAGTGGCGAAGGTCTATGGCATTAAAGAAGACGAGATTAGCTATATAACAAATCGCCTTCCTCGCGTAGAAGTGGACTCTACTTGGAGAGAGATTCTTTACTACGCTTCAAAAATTGAAGGATGTCTGCGCCACCTCTCAGTTCACTGTGGGGGAGTGGTCGTGACTCCTGGACCGATTGAAAACTATGCTCCTGTTGAGTGGGCAACAAAGGGAGTGCCTGTGATTCAATGGGAAAAGGATCAGACGGAAGATTCTGGTCTTGTGAAAATCGATCTTCTTGGCAATCGCTCCCTTGCTGTTGTTCGCGACAGTCTATGGGCCGTTAATGAAAATTATCACAAGCATTATGATTATCGTACTTTTAACCCTCTTAATGATAAGAAAACGCGAGAGATGATGAGTCTTGGCACAACGATGGGTGTTTTCTATGTGGAATCACCGGGCACTCGTTTGTATCTTCAAAAACAGCGCTCCGGTGAATTTGAGCACAATGTAATTGCTGGTTCTGTCATTCGACCGGCAGCAAGACCTTTTGCTAATATCATTGCCCAAAGGATTAACGGAAAACCTTTTGAACACTTTCACCCTTGTCTCAAAGAGATTCTAGATGAAACCTATGGCGTACTCATTTATCAGGAGCAGGTCACTCAGGTGGCGATGGTGATGGCCGACTTTGATGTGATTGAGGGCAATGATCTTCGTAAGGTTTTAGGAAAAAAGCATAAAGAAAAAACACTCAAGCATTATCGCGAAAAATTTTATCATGGTGCCCTAAAAAAGGGGATCAAGCGTGAAGTTATTGATAATGTTTGGCATATGATAATGAGCTTTGCAGGCTACTCCTTTTGTAAACCTCATTCTGCTTCTTATTGCTTGGTCTCTTATAAGGCCGCTTACCTGAAGGCCCATTACCCCGCTGAATTTATGGCCGCTGTGATTTCTAATCAAGGCGGTTTTTATACGAGCAGTGCCTACCTTGAGGAAGCCCGTCGCTTTGGGGTTAATATTTTGCCTCCTGACATCAATGAGAGTGATTATCATTACAAAGGTTTTCAAAACAAAATAAGAACGGGATTGATGCAAATAAAGGGCATGAAGAAAAAAACGCTAGATGCTCTTCTCTTTAGTCGTAAGCAGTTTGGGCCCTATAAAAGTATTGTTGATCTTTTGCAGAGAGTGGAGATGTCCTTTGAGGAGGCGAAAACTTTGGTTAAGGCGCGTGCTTTCTCAAGTATACGTGGGGCTAATCGAGAAAAGGCCCTGGTCTCTCTTATGTGGGATGTTTACATTTTCTACGCACAAAAAAAGGGGCACTTTAATAGTTTAGATAGTGAAGAGTTAAAAGCTCTTGAGGAAGTGCCTGTTATGCGTGAATACGAGCCCATGCAATTGGTTCACTGGGAACAAGAAAATATGGGAAGCCTGGTAAGTTTCTCAACTTGGCGTCTTTATCGTCACATTCTCGAGCGCGATGATATTGTTCGAGGCCTCGATCTTCCCGATTATGTGGGAAAGCAAGTTGTCCTTTTCGGGGAATATGTCACTTCAAAGGCGACTCGCACCAAGAAAGGGGACACCATGCTCTTTGTCTCTTTTAGTGACGATAGCGCCATTTATGAGAGTGTATTCTTTCCTGAGGCTTATATCGCCTTTAGAGATCTTCTCTTTTTAGGAGGGGCTTTTTTAGTTCAGGGGATCGTTCAACATGATCTTGGCTCCTATGTCCTTCAGATCACAGGACTTCGCCGTATTGAGGTGACTTAGCCTTACAACTTCTTACAAAAACCTAAAAATTGCCCCAGTTCTTACCTCTTTGTACGGACTTAGCTCGCTAGAAATCGCATTTTCGTGTAAATGAATGAGACCTTGCACTCTTTGGGAGAGATTATGAAGAAAATTTTGGCTTTAGGCCTTATGTGGATATTGAGCATTTCTGTATTGGCAAATACTGAGTTCTCAAAATTTATTGAGTACGTTCAGACCAAGTATGCTGATAAGTTTACTGATTATCCCATTCTTATTTTTGATCTCGATGAGGTAGAGTATCGCTATGCCAAAGCCGGGGTTTATGGAGATAGTTTTGAGCTTGAGAAAAAGCGTGCTGCCATCATTCAGGAATATGTAAAAGAAAAAGTAGGGATGGATCTCACTTTACAAGAGGCCCTAAGTTACGAGCTTTATACAACGAAATTAAAGGAAGGAGCTTTTGCTCTGCCAACGCTTATAGATGGCCCGAACTATACAAAAGTTTATAAGATGTGTGCAGTCTTTCCAGCGGCACCCAATAGCAATCAAAGACTTGAAACTGAGAGGATTACTGGATTAACAACTCCAGGAGCATACGAGAATGTCACTTATGAAGGTCTACAACAGAAATTGACCTATGCTCAGATGCAGGCTTTCTCTCTCTATCATGAACTCGGTCACTGTATGGACCGTCTCTTTATGCCAAAAAATTATAATACCTATGAAGTTTCTGCCCATGATGTTCATGTAGGTGAGTCCTATGCTGAGGTTTTTGCTCTTATGATGTTAGAGCGCGAGGGAATCACTGGCACGGGACAAACAAGAGCACTTTTAAGAAACCTCTATACCCAAGAGATGGGAAAATGGTTTATTGATAATCCTCAAAATGGTTTTGGTAACCCTGCTTATCTTAAAGGGGGAATTGTTTACTATCTAGCCCCTAGTCTATTAGCCGCTAATGAATTTGTAAGAAATGGAAGAAATAGAGATTTTCTCCAAGGACCAATTGATGCCCTTCTCTTAAAGGCTAAAGAGATAGTGGATGAGCATGCCCTTGATGGAAGAAGTTTCCATGGCATCTACCGCGCGATGAGTGAAGAGACTGATGAAGTTTTAAAAATGTATCGTGAATTTGCTGTTGATAGTCCAAGCTTTTTTAGGACTGCTTATAGAGACATTCTTCGCTTTTTGGATTTTTCCCCTCATCTCTATAGTCTGATTGTTGGCGACGAACCAAATGACGACTCAGGCATTGAGGTGAATCCAAGTGACTTTATCGATGGCTGTACTTTAGAAAGTGAATCTGATGTTTTAGGTTTTCTTCAGGAAAAGAGAGACCTTCTCGAGAGAGGAGGGCTTGATTATTCTTCTCAGACAAAGCTTCGTGATTACCTCAATTCATTTTATGAGGATTATTCGAAATGTTTTCCAGTTAAGAATTAAATTTACCTAAATGATGACATCGATTAATCTAATGATATGAAAATCATTGGGTTAATTTTTCTTTTGTCTACATCTCCTCTCTTTGCAGCAGGAAAAGTTCTGTTTCTTAAAGGAGAAGTCACCTTAAATAGCAAAGCTCTTAAAAAAGATGACACCCTTTCTGATGGAGACATGTTAAAGACTGGTGAAAAATCAGTTGTTTTGGTGAAATTTGATGAAGGAAGCACCATTAAACTCAATGAGAAAAGCGAAGTGAAAGTCAATCTTTCACAGACCAAGGGAAAGAAGAGCCTCTTTAGTATGCTAAGAGGGACGTCTTTTTTTAAACTTGACCCGGAGGCTAAGGCAAAACTAGGAGTAAAAACCAAAAGGGCTTCTCTAGCCGTTCGAGGCACTGAGTTCTTTGTTGCCATTATGGATAATGATGATTTTATGTGCGTCAGAAAGGGAGCAGTCTTGGTCCAAGATAAGGCAAAGAAAAGGGTCTTAGTAAAAGAGGGACAAGGTGTTTCCATTGGAAAGGCCGTCTCTAAGCCAAGTTTTTTACCTTGGACAGAAGGACTTAATTGGAAGCTTGATTCAAAAGAAGGCGACTTAGAAAATAAAGTTAATATTCAAGAACAATATAAAAGCCCTCTAGAGCAGGATTATGATTAAAAGAAGTTCTTTCTTTTTATCTCTATTCTTTCTTTTTAATCTATTAGTTCACGCCAATCGGATACCAAAAGATGAGACTTCTTTTGATCAAGAATTTAGTTTCTTTGGAACGAAGAAAATAGAAAATCATTTTATGACTTTAAAAGTGGCACACTATTTTCAAGATAAACAAAATGATCGCAATATTATTGAACTAGGTTATCGCTACGGATTTGATAACTGGCGATTTGGTGGCTCTATTTCTACAGAAAGAGGACTTCGCCACAATGAAGATTGGGTATTGGAAAGTGGTCGTTGGCAATGGCGAGATACCTCATCTCGAAGCGAAGAAATAGTGCGTGGCTTTGTTCAAAATAAGTTCTTCCTTTGGAAAAAGGGCATTCTAAAAAATCGTGTGACTTTACAGCATAACTTCTTTAATGATCAAGACACGTTAATCTTAACTTCTGGAATCATATGGTTTGGTCGAGGAAGTCATACTTTCTTGCATCAGTTTGAAGTCTTTGTTCCTCTAAACTTTAATCGAAGCTTTGTCTCTGAGATTTGGCACTATACTGGTTATATGTATAAGTTGACGAAGAGTTTCTCTTTAGGGCCAAGACTAACCTTAGGTCATATGAGATGGAATGAGTCTCTCAATTTCAAGCATCGAACAGGAGACTCATTTAATAATGATCTGTTTATCATGCGCCTAGGTCTTGGCGCTTTTTATCACTTTTAAAGAAATTTTAAAAAGTATCGTAATTAACAATTCTTCCCACGTAGAAGACACCATCGACTCTTCTATTGAGAATGTAGAATCGTCTTGTTCTTAACACATCATTTTTAAGAATATTAATTGAGTAGGTGTACCCAATCACTTCGTTTTGAAGGACGACTTCATACATATTGGCGTTGAGCTCGTAAAAGAATCCGAGAGCAAAGAGGTCTAATTCAGAAGCAAAATCAACTAATTCAAGAACTGTTCCCATTTGAATGGCCGCGATGTCTTCAGGAACTTCAGAAACTTTTTGAAAAGTTGCTTCCGCATAAAAATGAGGCTCTCTTTCCACCATTCTTTGATGAAGGGTGTCTGCGAAGCTATCTCGAGCGTGTGTAGTAGAAGCAAACAGGGGAGACAAGCTCAAAAGAGCGCATAAGATTAAAGCTTTCATAAACCTTCCTTTTTTGATGATTGGAAGATACCAGCTTCAGGATAAGTTGCAATGAGACCTGTAAAAGCAACAGGTCAGCGGCATCGCGCCTTGGAGCGACTTGTCTGATAAGTGCCTGTAAATTGGGCACCATAACTTTCTAGATAGCGAACACGAGAATCTGGGGAGGGGTGAGTGGAGAGAAATTCAGGAGGGGAGCCTCCTGCTTTTTGACCCATCGTGACCCAAAGCCTTGATGCTTGAAGTGGATCGTATCCGGCCTTGGCCATGTATTGAACACCGAGCTTGTCAGCTTCCGTTTCATGCTTACGAGAAAAGGGCATAAGAATGCCAAATTGAGCGCCCAGACCAATGCCTGCTAGCAGTAAGTTTCTTTTGGGACTGCCATCGCCAAGAGCAATATTGGCCGCCATGATGCCTCCTTGGGCCAGGAGGGCTTGAGAGGTTCTTTCATTACCGTGTTGAGCAAGAACGTGTCCGATCTCATGGCCAATAACGGCCGCGAGTTGGTCAGGATTTTGAGCGAGTTGAATCATTCCAGTGTGAACACCGATTTTATTTCCAGGAAGGGCAAAAGCATTAGGTGAGTTTTCAGCGAAGACGACAACCTCCCATTCGTTAGGATTTTGTTCAGCGGCGTTGAGAAGCTCCCTACTTAAACATTTTGTTAATTGGTTGAATCGAGCATTTTGAGAAATTTTCATCTTTCTTTTAAGTTCTTCAAATGAATTTGCTCCCATACTATTCATTTGAGATTCACTCATCACGGTCAATTGCTTTCTTCCCATAGGAGAAGTGGCGCAACCAGCAAGAGAGAGAATTAGGGTGATTGGAAAGAGTATGACAAGGACTGATTTAAGAGAGCACATGAAAGACCTCATTTGAGATGTCCGGTTTTGACTAGAATAATGGTTTCTTCTTCCACCCATGGATGATGGTGGGAGAGGTGCTTATTTCTAATCCAAGTGTGTTTAGGATATTCTCCGTTCTCATCTTTGAAAACCCCACTTAAGACAAAAATTTCCTCTCCTCCAAAATGAGTATGGGGAACAAACTTTTCATTAGTAGGCCATTTGACGAGAGCAGTAGAAGAGGCTTCAAATTGATGAAGTGGCATGACTTGGAGACCGCCATGACCTTGGCGCCACTGCTCTTCATTTGTGTTAAGAACAACTTGTTGGGAATCATCGGGTGCAAATTGATTGAGCTTCACAAAAATAACACAACCTTCCTTACTAAAGGGTGAGTGGGATGAGCTGGGAGGATTTCTGATATAGGTTCCAGCAGGGTAATCGCCATTTTCATCTGAAAAGACTCCTGAAAGAACAAAAATTTCTTCTCCAAGGGGATGAGAATGGGACTTAAAATGTGAGTTGGGCAAATACTTGACTACAGAAGTTGTATGGCCTGACTCTTTTCCCTCTCTTTCCAAGGGTTTTCTTAAAACTTGTGGGTTTGGAGACTCTAACCAGTCCATTTTGCTCGTGTTTACAAAAAGTGATTTTGTGAAGTCCATGTTGTGGTTTTCTTGCATCTTTAACCTCCAATTTAAGCCATTATAAATAACGCTCTTAAAAAGATAAGAAAATATGGCCTAGACAGCTATTTCTGCCTTCTAAGTTCATCATATTTCTTAAAAGTGACGAAATTAGAGTATGGTGAAGCTGGTTGTTTTCTTTTCTCTTTTTTCATTTCTATCGGTTCATGTAAATGCCGAAAACTTCTATAGTGACCTATGTGAGCACAGAGAAGAGTTTGAAATAGAAAGACTTTATCAAGAGGACATCTCTGGAAAGATCATCTCTGACAGACCTAAAGCCTGTGAAGTAGCCCTTAAATATAATGATTGGAATTTTATCCAATTTGATTCCCAGAGTAAGGTTTTTGAAAATGATGCTCTCTCTCAATCTATCGTCAAAATTACGCAAGACTCCTCTGGAGGCAAACCGGCCGTGGGCCCTCATCGTCACCTACAGTCTTTATTAATTGGCCTGGTCGTTGCTCATACATGGGATAGATTAAGTTTAGATGAAAGAATTGCTTTTCGCACCAACGCTTCTTGTGACAAGGCAACAGAAGTAGGAAAGTTGCCCAAGTTTTCTGATCTTTCACGATCCCCTGGAAAAGGAGATTCTGTCCTCCTCGCAAATATTCAAGATCTTTGTAACGATGACTTTAATGTCTTAATTTCGAAATTGCCCCGAGCTCTTTTTGCTGACGCTTTATTTATTTTGAAAGAAAGTGGTTATGATACGACCCCCTTTCTTCGTGCTTATTGTGAGAGTTTTGTAGGTCGCTTTAGAGATAAAAAAGATCCTTTCTTTTTACGACAACTTTATGTGGAGTCTAAAAAAAGAGGTGCTCTCAAAACAATGAAAAGTATTCGAGATTTATATGGTTTAAGTCCTACAGAGATCTGGGATAATCAAGATAAGTTTATTTTAAAGCAAAACTTAAGCGAAAAAGAAATCAACGCCATTAAAACCTGGAAGGGATCAAGTTACATTTGGGTTTCTAATAGAGAAGAGTTTGGTCTTTTAGGGGACGTCTTTTCTCTTTTTCATAGGAATGGAGGTATAAGTAGGAGGCCAAGTCGGCTTGGAGAAAATACAAAAATGTTGTCTAAAACTTTAGATGAGCTTCCCCCTCATCGTGGACTCGTTTTTAGAGGAATAAGTTCTAAAAACCCAGAAGAAGACTACGTTGTTGGGGAAGAAATAGAGTTTGATCGCTTTTCTTCAACATCCACCTCTGTAAAAGTGGCTTACGATTTTGCAGGAGCTACGGGGGAGGAGAGAGTGGTTCTCATTCTCCTCTCAAACTCTGGGCGAAATATTATGGGAATTAGGCCAAATAAAAGTGAGCGAGAGGTCCTTTTTCCCCCTGGAGCTAAATTTAAAATCATTCGAACGAAAAGAAATAAATACACCTTTAAAGTTTATGCTATAGAGGAATGATCCTGACTTTTTTCAATAATACTAATCTTCATCGCACCAAAAAATGCCGAGATCAGGGGAGAGAGAATATTAAAGAAACAATACGGTGCATAGGTAAGGGTGGGGACTCCCAGTACTCCACTATTATAAGCGCCACCGCTATTCCAAGGAATTAGGACCGAAGTCACCGTACCTGCATCTTCAAGAGCGCGAGAAAGATTTTGAGGTGCAAGATTGTAATCGTTAAAGGCCTTTTTAAACATTCTCCCAGGAACCACTATGGCGAGATACTGATCAGATGCGGTAGCATTGAGAAAAAGGCAACTACCAAGAGTCGCCCCAATCAGACTGCCCGTGCCTTTGACAGACTTTAAAATAGAGGCAGCGATCTCTTGAAGCATACCTGTCGCTTCAAGAGTGCCCCCAAAAACCATCGCTGAAAAGATAAGCCAGACTGTAGTCAACATACCTTTCATTCCTCCTCTGTTAAGGAGTTCATCGATAACATCATGACGAGATTGCAAGGGAAAGCCTCCAACAGACACATCCATGACGACTTTATAGAGCGCCTCAAAAGAAAATGCTCCCCCCATCATTTTAAGAAGGAGCTCCCTTTGAAAAATACAGGCCACAATAACCGCGCTAATAATTCCAAGGGTAATGGCCGGGAGTGCTGGGATTTTTTTTCTTACTAAGAGAAGGACAACTAATGGTGGAATAAAAGTGAACAAGGAAATATTAAATTGCTTGTCTAGGATTAAGGTTAATTCATTTATAGTTGTCGGGGTCACGTCAGCAGGAGTTGAGGTGAGTCCAATGATAGTGAAAAGAAGGAGGGAGATTAATATGGCCGGACCAGTGGTAAAGACCATGTGTTTAATGTGAACAAAGAGTTCCGTCTCCGCCATGGCTGCCGCTAAGTTGGTGGTGTCTGATAAGGGAGACATTTTGTCGCCAAAATAGGCACCTGAGATAATGGCTCCTGCTATTAGGCCTTCCTCAAAGCCAAGGGCTTGACCAATTCCAATAAGAGCAATGCCGATAGTTCCAGTTGTTGACCAGGAGCTTCCTGTAGAAATAGAGACCATGGCGCAAGCAATGCAGCTAACTGGCAAAAAAACTTGTGGAGTAATAAGCTTAAGTCCATAGTAGATCATCGCAGGCACTGTCCCTGAGAGAATCCAGGTACCGACGAGGGCTCCAATAACGATAAGAATGATCATGGCCGATAATGCGTTAGAGGTCGCTTCATTTATGCCCTTTTCGATGACTTTAAAGGAAACTCCATACTTAAAATGACCAATAAAACCTGTAACAAGGGCGCCTAGGAGAAGTGCTACTTGATTGGGGCCATAAGACGCGTTGTCCTTAAAGACGACAACATTTATCGTTAAGAGGATAACTAAAAAAGAGACGGGTATTAGGGAAAATAATAAGCTTGGTTTTTTCATAAATAAAGATTAGCGACTGATAGACAAAAGAAAAAGAAGTTTCCCATATTTTTCTAATCAACAGGTAGAAGACCTTTTCTCTGACTTTATTAAAGCTTCAAACGAACTTTGTTGGTGAATATGAAGGGGTGGTTTACCGAAGGGAAAGTAAGACTTTCTAATGAGGTAAGATGATCCGTTGGTGCAGCTATTGCCAAAGTTTTATGGGTGAAAAGGAACCTCTCGATGTATTCGAGATCAGCCATGGTGTGTGCATAAAATGCCAAAAAACGGTTTTAAAGAATCAGCATCATGCCAAGATTAAAGAAGAGAATTTTCTAAAGACAAAAGACTTTTTTCAAGAAATTCTCTCCATGAGTCACTTAAAGGTTCACGACGATAAAGATGAGCTCATTAAAAAAGGTCTGGATCTTGGGATTGATCCCATCAGTCTAATTTATGGAATCCTTCAGCCACTAATGTATCGCATGGGAAACTTAGTAAAGAATAACCAAGTGTCTTTAATGGAAGAATATCTTTATACCTCTACGATTCAAAAAATGATTAATCGAATTGAATTTGATTATGATATTGAAGAAAACGGAAAGGAAATCTTACTTACCAATGTGGAGGGAAATGTTCATCTTATTGCTTGTCGAATTTTAAGAATTGCTCTCGCTCAAAGAGGTTATTCTTCCAAACTGATTTTTCCAGCTCTCTCTTCAGATAAACTCGTTCATTATTTAAAAGAGCACCCAGCTAAGGTTCTTTGCATCAGTATCGCCACGGAGGATCAGCAACCTGCTCTTCTTGAATCCTTACAGAGGATTAAAGAGTTAGATGAAGAGATACGTCCCCTTGTCGCCATTGGTGGGCGAGGGCTTCGGTATTCGAGAGCAAAGTTTTTGCGTTTGGCTGACTTTATTCAAGATAGAGAAGAGACAGGGGCTTTCTTTGACTTTATTGATGAATTCTTTAACGTTAAAGCTGCCTAAAACGAACGTTTTAAGTGAATAAACTGATTTAATCGACTCTTTCTACCAAGGGAAAATGAAGAAAGAACTGGCTGCCTTTACCAGGTAAAGAGTTAATAGTGATGAAGCCATTGTGATCAGAGACTAGAGTCTTAACAATGGAGAGACCGAGGCCTTTTCCTTTAGATTCACCCTTTGTGGTGAAGAAAGGATCAAAGATATTTTTAATGATATCTTCTTTAATACCCTCTCCAGTATCGGAGATTGTGAGCTTGATATATTTTCCAGGCTTAGCGCTGACGGCCCCTTCAGGGATTTGACTGGAGATAATCTCTCTTTTTTCTAAATGAAAAGACAGGTCACCTCCATTTTTGCTCATCGCTTTGATGGCATTATTAGCAATATTAAGAATGATTTGATTGAGGTGAACACGGTTTGCTTTTATAAGAAATTTTGAACTTGAGGGTTCAAAGTGAAGTGAGATATTTCTAGAAAGTGATGTTTTTAAAAGACTTACAATCTCCGAGACAACACTTTTGAGATCGACCACTTCTTTTTCATTTTTGTCATTTTTGGCATAGCCAAGAATGAGATTGGTGAGTTCTTTCCCTTTTTTACTTGCAGCTATAATCGATTGAATATTTTCTTGGAGATTATCTTGTGGTTCACATTTTTGGAGTAAGAGAGCATTGCCGAGAATAATCCCAAGCAGATTATTCATATCATGGGCCACCCCTCCTGCGATGACGCCTAGAGAGTCCATGCGGTGAGCTTGTTGGATAAAATTATCCGTTTGTTTTTGAGAGGTGACATCAACTCCGGTACTAATAAAATACTCGCCAATGGGAATACTAATCATGTCGAGAATTTGATTAGTTCCTGCAAAATAGGTTTGCCAATAATAAGGTTGCATATTAGAAAAAATCTTTTCCACTATGGGCATAAAGGTTTGTGTGGCATTTTCATCGTCAAAAATGTCATTAGTCACTTTACCAATGACCTCTTCACGCTTTTTTCCCCAACTTTTAAGAGCGGCTGGATTGGCATCTTTGAGTTTCCAAGTGAGAATTTTCCCTTTTTCGTTTCTTACGAGCTCCCATATATGAACTTCATTCGTCATATGTTCAAATATAGTCTTATACAGCACTAAATGCTTTGTATCTTCACATGTATGGGATGAATTAAAAGAGCCAGATTTCATCAGGTTTTCTCAACGAAAAATTAAATTTCTATTAACTTTATTTTTCTTGCTATTTGTCTGTTAGTCAAAGGGGACAAGTCTTTATAGCCCTTAATAATGAGCTAGATTAGCTTCTAGGAACCTTTTATAGAAATTTTTCATAGGGGGAGGGACGATGTGTGTTTTTTTAAATACGCTGCGCCAAAAGAATAATAAATAGGGAAAATCATGAAAAATGTATTATTCGTAGCAATTTTTAGCCTTTTAGCCGGAAAGTCCATGGCCTTTGAGACCATGAGTAATGAAGAGATTTATGAATATTTCTATGGGATTGAGAGTCGCCGTGAATGCCGAAAGCACACCAGTTGTAGAATGCTGAGAAGGCATATCATACGGGACTCAAAAACTTGTCGAATTAATCCTATCGAGGTGGGAGTGACGGATAATTTTGTTCTTCAAAGCTCAGGAGCCAGAGAAAACAATGTAACAGGTAGCATGAGGTATCTGGGAGTGGTTCCTGCCAAGTACGGATATGACACCTATTTTGATATTACGGGCACAATTGTGATTGAGGGGCGTATCCATTTTTCTAATCTGGATGAATTTAGTGAGACTACCATTTCTCGTCTTGAAAACCGCTTTAAGGCAGCAAGTGATGTTTGGACTAATGGCAATCGCTTTTCTGATTATCCGGTGCGCTTTTCCTTGAAGCTTGAGCGCAATCGAAGAAATGCTCACATAAGCGCAAGGCTACAAGATGATTGGACCAGAGGTCCATACTTTTCGAAATGGTCCCTAAGTTGGAGTATTAAAACTCTCGCTCACGAGTTTGGTCATATTCTTGGTCTTGATGATGAGTATTCAAACACTCCTTTGGCCGGTGTACTCTCTCGTTGCAATAAGAGAAGCATCATGTGTTCCCCTTATGGCGTTCCTCAGGATTACCAGTATTATGTGATCTTTCGCCGACTTCTTTGTAAAGATTAATCTAATCTTTATTTTCTTAGAATGATGCGCATCTCGTCCCCTCGGTTGAGAAAGTTCGCGAGATATATGAGTAAGGTTTTGATATTAGTTTTGAAATCACTAAGGGTGAAACCATTGGGCTCAACATCAGTGTTGGTTTTGATCTCAATATGAGTGAATTCCTCACCAAAGAGTTTCATCACAGACTTTTTTGAAAACATGGAGATATGCTCATGGGGGGCAAGGATCGACCATTTACCTTTCATCAGTTGCGGAATAAGGCCAAAGTAATGGGGAATATTAATGATTACTACTCCATCATCTTTTAACAGTGCTTTTAGTTTGGAGGCCACTCCATTAAGTTGAGGGAGATGCTCTAAAACATGATTCATTAAGATGACATCATACTTCTTGCTTTCATCGACTTTTAAAAAATCCGCATGCATGACATTACGATTTTTGGAAATCGCTGCCTCGGCCGCCACCTGATCGAATTCAATTCCCTGACATTGATAGCCATGTTTACTGGCGTATTCAATAAAGACGCCTTCATTACAGCCAATATCTAAGAGGTCACCAGATTCTTTATAGGATTTGATATGCTTAAGAATTCTTGCATTCCAGCTCCATTCTTCATGACCGACAAACTCACTATTTTCTCCACGTGAGGGAGTGTAAGTTAAGTTATTAGGAGGTGGATAAATGGAGAGCATTTCACACTGATCACAACGATAAAGCGCGTAGGGAAGACCATCAAAACCTTGTCTCGTGTAGAAACCTTTTTCTTGAAACTGAAGCCTGCTTTTTTGGCAGACCATGCACTCAAGAGAGGCGGACTCAATATTGTCGTAGCTTACATTTGTCGGTAATCCCATAAGTCTCAAATTATAGCAGATTAGGGAGCCTGTGCAATGTTATGAATATCTTAAGAACTTGTCTTTACGTGCTCTACACCAAGACCTTGATCTTGAAATTCCTTTTTAAGGAAGATCTCCTTGATCGCTCTACCCTGAGTGCTCTCTGAAAGCTTGTTGGAAAATTCAATGACTGAACAAATGGTACCCTTGAATTGACCGAAGGCAAAGTTGTTGAGGTTATCTTCAGTAATATGGTGAACTCCAATTTTTGGCTTCTTTCCAAAGGCACCTGAAAGTAAACTTTGGGAAAGATCGGATAACTCCACAGGTTTAGTGTCTTTTATGATCTCATTGGCAAACTTGATATGCTTGCCCTCGATTTCCACTAGCTCAATCGGGAAGTTTTTTACGGTGTGACCGTAAGGACAGTGCAGGCAATTAGTTTTACAGCAAGTGCCACGCTTTTTCAGATAGGCGCTGGTAAAAACCGTATCTCCGTTTTCGTTAATATAAGATAATTCTTGTGATTCCATAGCTGACTTAAGAATTCTCTTTAACGAATTCTTTGATGCCTTCAATATTTTCTAAAATGTATTTGGCCTTGGTCACACCAAAGCTCACAATGGTGCCATACTTTTCGATTTCATTTCCCTCATCATCCACTTTGTAAATTTTAAAGATTTTATTTCCCTTATATTCATCGGTCATGGTTTTGTGGGGTGATAGATCAGTCATAGCTTTCTCGTTTGTTTGGTTTGGACTTTAGAGTATCTGAAAATTGGCGAAATAAAAACTAGGAAGACGTCCAGGTAATACCTAAGAAGAAACCTAAAATTGGTTTACAGGGCGAAGTTAGGGATTTGCTCGTGCTGCGCACGTCGCTGTGGTTCTTATTTATAGTTTTTGCCTTTAATTTGCTCTAAATTTATTCGTGGGAGCGAGCTGAAGGCAGCCCCCTTGGTCCGACCTCGGTTCTGCCACTGGCATGTTCCCTCGGCCCGGCTAACTAGCGACCTAGGGTCGCGAGTTCTTTTCTTTGGGCAAAAAAAAAAATGGCGGGAGCGTAAAGACTCGATACGAAGCACAAATATCAATAACTTGTAGTTTTCCAACTCTGTTTGTCAGTGCGTAAGAAAGTTGAGAAAATTTATTTAATTTAACATTTTCACTTAGGCTATGAATGATTTTCTTACTGATTTTAGGATTCCCCATACTTTTAATAGGAATATATTTAACAATTTTATGCTTTAGTTTTTTAAAGAATTCTTTTCACGTTGAAGGTAACGCTGATGAAAAGATTAATTTATTAGTAAAGATACCTCTTATCAATAAGAATATAAATTTCGCTTTTTCGGGTGTCTTAGGGTTTATTTTTATTAATTTTGGCTTTTTCATTATCAATACTTATTTATGGAGCACTGATCACTTCTCAATAAGTGATTCTGTGTGTGAAAGGAACTGCTTTCTTAATCCTTTATTTTTAGATTCATTTTACTACACTGTAACAACAGGAACGACTTTAGGATACGGTGAAATTGTTCCAAGTAGCTCTTTGGTAAGACTACTATCTACATTACAGCAATTAATGAACATTATTGAAGTTGGCTTAGTTATCTACGGTTTTGGAAAAGGTGGAGGATGGCTTATTGGTAGAAGTGGAGGAGGGGGGCCTGGCTCTGGACCAATACGACCTAAAGATTTGAATAATTTTGATAAACATTTATTTGATAAAATTGAAAAATTATCAAAGGACACAGAGAAGAATTTGAGTAATAAAATAAATAGGATAAACTCTTCTTTAGATGACTTTTTTGAATATAAATACTATAGACGAAGAAGGAAGATACATCCTTACCTAAGGAAGGTAGTCTTATCTGAGTTGAGAGAGATGAGAAATAATGAACATATAACTGATGAAGAGCTACTAGACCAAATTATTTTTTTGTTACTAAGGCTTTAATACATTATGGTCTTTTATTTTTAATAAACTCCATAATTGTATTGATTGCTGACTCCGCATTTCCTTTTAAATCTCCAATTACAAAGTCTGGGCATTTTAATGCTGCTTTCATAAATTGTGCTTTTTTGTTAGAGCCCCATTTAGACTTCATTTTTGCAACAGTTACACCGTTTCTATTTGTAGTCGTTACGCCCTTACCGATTACAAAACTTTCTATAGATTCATAGTAATGCTCGTAATCACCTAATTCATATGTATCTAATTGCAATGAATTTAAATCCTCTTCAGAATAGCCACTAAGAGATTCTACTGCATATTGAATCGCTTTGTTTGGTAAGTAATTTTCAACTTCTCGTCCAGATGAGCAAATAAACTCGCCATTTTCACCAAGTTTATTCATCTTTTCTTTTATTGCCAGAGCATTTGGTTTTAAAAAAGTTGAACAATCTTCATCTACAGGAGATTCGCTTAAATCTGAATCCACTATAAAGATTGGAAATCTACAAAGGGAAAGCACATCAGCATTTACTATTTCTTCAAGTTCTTCTTCAATATCTAAATTGCCAATGTTTGATCCACCATAAAACATGAAGGTGTAATCGAAGCCTTCAATTAGATTGTAAGGTTCACCAACTTTTTTAAGCCAGTGTCTCCAGAAAAATAAATCAGATGGACCTTCAACCCATATAATAACATTTGCAGTGAACAAAGTAGCAGCGGGAACGATTCCCAGGGTTTCGAGTACATCAAATGCTTTTTTTCTATCTGAAACTTGCTCAAGTTGTATGTCAAGGCTTTCTCCAGGCTTACGACCAGTTCTACTAGTTGCTTTATATACAGAAATTTTGTCATGTAGTGGGGGAGCAAGTTCCGTTGCATGAGTAGAGAGTAGGTATTGCCGCTGATCGGCAAGCATAAGATCTAATAACTTGTGTCGTCTTGTGGCATGCAGTCCATTTTCAGGTTCATCCCAGACTATTATTGAATCTTGTGGCAGGTCATGCACTAGCGAATAATAAAAGATACAAGTTTGGGTTCCTGCAGAAGTTTTATAGAAATCTACACCATTTACATCCAATACATATTTTCCAGACTCAGGATCTTCATACATATCAACTTTCATTTGAAGAAGCTTGGCTAATCTTTCTATTTTCTCATGATATAGATCTCTTTCACCTTCAGGTCCCTTGAGCTTTTTTACGGCAAATTCGAGGAGGTTCTTTGTATTATCTGATGGAGCTTCTTTTGCTGCAATAATTCTAACGGGTGGCAACTGAACTGTTTCTAAAAAGTTATTTAACTCTTCTTTTGAGACGTTTTGGTCTTTTCCAGAAAGTTGAAATTTTATTAATTCTGTTACTGATGCAGTTCTTGATCTCGTTAACTCTTGGATTTTAGTTTCCATATCTTTCACTGCCTTTGCAGCATTGTCTCTATTTGTTTTTATACCAGCATTCGTTGGGTTAGCTTTAACTTGCTGTTCATGCTTAGCCAATGTCCTATTTAAATTTGTTAACTGAGTATTTAATTGATTTTTCTTTTGATCAAGTTGTTGAGTTTTTGGATTAACTTGCCAAGGGTTTGATACATCAGCGAGAGTAAGAGTGTTGTGTTGTGTTTTTATTGAGTTAATCCTAGCAAGTTTTTGATCTTTTAAAAATATAAGTTCAATTTCTAAAAAAGAAGATTCTTTGCCAATGAAATTTGCGAGATGGTTAATTTTGATTAGTTCTTCTGAGGATTTTTCAAACTTTATCTTAACATTATTAGGAATAATCCATTCATTTGTTTCCTCGGGGATGTGTGCTTCAAATTTATTTTTATTTAGGAAATCCATGGCTAAATTTACAACCTCAATTGTTGTGGACTTACCAGCACCATTTGGACCAATTATAGGAGTTATTTTATTAAAGTTTGATATCTGGAGTTCTTCGTTTGCGAAGCCCTCTAAGCCAGTGGCATTTATACTACTTAATTTCATTGTCCCTCTTTTGTTATTTAAAAGTACTATATAAAATAAATTTAACTTCGTTAAATTTAGTATAAATAATTAAGTTAGAATTTAGTTTTTGAATTAAAAAAAGCACCAATATTTCGAGTAAATAAAGATAGCAATTCATCTACTTGAACAAGCCTAATGAAGAGTCCTCCGAAAAAATCAATTTAAGTATTGGAATTTAAAAAGAAGGCACAAAAAATGGCGGGAGCTTGGCCCTGCGACAAAATGCGGTCGAGCATTTTGAAGCAGAGGTGCCTTAGCGAGGTGTGAAAGCGATAGCTTTTTCACCTCGATGAGGATATCCGGAACGATTGACAATTTTAGGCAAAAAAAAATGGTGGGAGCGACGTCCGGTCCGACCTCGGTTCTGCGAGGCTGGTCTTGTAGGTCTTTTGCAAGAAATTGGAACATGCCACTGGCATGTTCCCTCGGCCCGGCTAACTAGCGACCTACGGCCGCGAGTTCTTTTCTTTGGGCAAAAAAAAAAGCCATCTCAGAGAGACGGCTTTTTTAGACTAAAAATGGCGGGAGCGACGAGACTCGAACTCGCGACCTTCGCCGTGACAGGGCGACATTGTAACCAACTCAACTACGCCCCCGCAAAATTCAGTACGGATG
>JASBRV010000109.1 GCA_030149295.1 Bacteriovoracales bacterium
ATAGCACGCGAGGATGATTATGGCCGTGAGAGAAGTAATTCGCATGGGACACCCCACTTTAAGACTGAAGGCTAAAGAGGTGGCCAGAGAAGAAATTCAAACCCCTGAGTTTAAGGCCCTGGTTCAAGATATGTTTGACACTATGGCCGAGGAAGAAGGCATTGGTATCGCAGCTCCTCAAATTAATGTCTCTAAGCAAGTCGCCATCGTTGGTATTCCTCATGATAATCCTCGCTATCCCGATGCCCCAGAAAATGAGGAAGAGGATCCTGGCTTTGATGTCATGGTTGTCATCAATCCTAAAATCACTATCACCAACCAAGAACAAAGTGGTTTTTGGGAAGGATGTCTTAGTGTTCCAGGCCTGCGTGGTTACGTTGAAAGACCCATTGGCGTAAAAGTGGATTATATCGACATCGATGGTAAAGATCAGACGATCGAATTGAGCGGATTTGGAGCAACTGTTATGCAGCATGAACTCGACCATCTCAATGGCATCCTTTACGTTGATCACGTTAAAGACATCACTAAGCTTTCCTATACTGAAGAGTATATGGAGTTTCATGACGATGAATCTTAAGCCCATTGGTACGATATACAGCCCCTTTGAGCAAAAACTTGGTATTCCTCGTCAACCTCTTCTTTGTCCCTCAGTCAAAGGCACGATCAAATTAGATCCTGAGTTTGCCCGAGAAGACACGCTAAGAAAGATTGAATCCTTTCAATTTCTATGGCTTCTCTATTGGTGTCATGCTAGTGAATCTTGGCGAGAGACCATTAAACCTCCTCGTTTGGGGGGAAAAGAAAAAGTCGGTGTCTTTGCTACCCGCTCACCCCATCGCCCCAATCCCATCGGTATGTCCTTAGTGAAATTAGAGAAAGTGAGAAGTGACTTTAGTCTCGAAGTTTCCGGACTTGATATTCTCAATGAAACGCCCCTTCTCGATATCAAACCCTATCTCTCCTTGTGGGATTCACAGGCCGACGCTGGAAATGGCTGGGTGGATGAAACCCCTAAACTTCAACCTCTTGAAGTGAGTTTTGAAGAACTCGATGAAAAGTCGCTTCAGATACTCACTTCTGAGCTTAAAACTATCATCAATGAGACCCTCTGTTGGGACCCCAGACCGGCCTACACAAAGGATGAGGAAAGGACCTTCACTCATAGGGTGAAAAATGTTGATATCTTATGGAAAAGACAGGGAAACTTAATAGTTGTAATGCAACTGAAAACAGCTCAATTTTAGACCCTATTCTTCCGAATAGTCCTCTTGAGGATGGGAAGAATATTGAGGCCAGATTTACTATTTAAATTATTTACCTTTTTCTGGGTATTTGTCGCTTGCCACGCAATTTTTGTGGAATATCGGCAGACGCAAGTGGTGGGGTATTGGAAAGATCGTCTCGAGACCGATCGTGGTCGATTTCCAAGTAGTAACGAAGACTTTGATCAAAAGGCGATTAACCTCTATCGCGACTTTTTCAGTTATGATGAATTTCATAAATACCTCTCCTTTAACATCTCTCTTCACCTTGAAGGAACTGATGATTTAACAAAAGAGCCTCATCTATCTCAAATCATCTTAGATGAAGCCCTTAAAGAGAGTTTGATGGATCAAGCGAATCAACCTCTCAAAGAGCATGGGGTTGAGAGGTTACAAGCGGGTATAAAAGGTTTAATCTCTCAAGAACTCCTTCCTACTTTAGCAAAAACTATCGCCAAAAAGATAAATGAAAAACTTCCTGAGAAAGTAAGTAAAGAGCCCTTTCAAGTGAACCTCAATTTTAAGCCAATGGTTCACGCTCAATTTAGTTTTAATGAAGAGTATCGCCAAAGTGACGCCCTTATTTGGGACGATGGCAAAAGTCTCACAAGGAAACTTAATGCCGCAGATAGAGAGTTGCACGAAAGTATTTTTCATACCGCGATACCAAATCGTCCGGGCTTTTATCAATATCACGGTGGTCAAATTACTCTTTGGTACTCCCCAAAGGAGGAAGAAGGTTTTATTCGCTTTCGCCGCTACCTTCGTTCACCAAGACTTGCCAAATCAAGGGCCACAATCAACAGCCAAGAGTTTCGAGTCAATATCATTCACCTGAATCCTGTCAAAGAAACAAAGAAAGGCGCTTATGATAAAGGACGCTTTATCACTTCTGATATCTATCAAGGCTTTAATGAGGAAAAGAAAAAGCCCTGGTTAGAAAAATCAGAAACTTACTTTGGAAAACTCATTCCGACCTTTCGTTATGAAAGAAGTCTCGCAACGGCCGGTTATCCTTATAGAGAAAAGGTCATTGAAACAGACCAGCTTGATCTTCATGGTGTCGTGAAATATGAGGGGCGAGAAATCATGTTCAAAACTCATATAGAAAAATTGGTCTATGACTTTAAGAACCAAAAATTTACGGCCCACTCAAAACTCAAAACAAGCCTCAACGAGAGAAATGTAGCCTCCCTCGAAGAAAACCATGACTCTAACGTTAATCTCAATGAAACCAGAGGAAAAATTCATCAAAAAATTTATCATCATCTCCTTCATACTCATGTTATTGATCTCATCAAAGGATTAAGCCTTAGGGATCTTTATGGGGGAATCAAAAAAGGAGAAAATGATGAATAGACTCCTTTTCACCACTTTCCTCTTTCTGATTATGATCTCAGCTTTTGCTGATTTTCCTTTGAAGGCAAAACTAAAAGCCTACGTACTTCATCAAAAAGTTGTCGCCGAGCTCACAAAATTTCATGACATCAAGTCTTTTAATGCCGCCTTAGAAAAACTTCCCCAAGATAAGAAAAACGAAGCTAAAAAGCTTATTAAGGAGTTTGACGACCATTTTCCAGAAGAAGTCCTTGTGGCCTTTATTCATTATCGCTATCTTGAACCTTCCCCTGAAAAACTCGAAGATATACTCACCTTCCTCATGATTTCAAAGGCGACAGTTTTAAGAGATCAGTCTCAAAACAACCCCCATGCTCTTAAGGGCCTAAAAAAGTTTACTGAACACAAAAAAGTAACTCCAGATAACCTTGAAAAACTTATGCTCCCTCTCTATCGGGAAAAGGCTCACTTCCTTGCTAATATGAAAGATGATGCCCTCTTCTATGATGCTCTAAAGTCCAGCCCTTTATTTTATTTTGATCTCTCCCGTTATTTAGGATCAGAGACAATAGTCTCAATGGGTCCTATTGGCTCTATTCCCGGCCATCACTACGAGTTGGCGGGAGAAGTGGATATCAGCGAACACTTACGTTCAGCAAAGCAAAATGCCATTATTGATGCCCACTTTTTTGTTCAAAATAAATTTCATAAAGAAATTCTTAATTGGGTGAAAATAAGCTCTCCGGATACCTACAAATTGACCCTTGTTAGTCACCACGAAGTTCCAAAAGAATTGAGCCAAACCCTTAAAAAATACAAAAGCCCTAAAGTAGAGCTGATTTCTTTACAAGAAGAAAAGCTGCCTCGTTCTCAATTTCATGAGCATCTTCATAAAATGCACTACCTGCTCATTGATCCTTTTGAAAAAGAAGGAAGACTCATTCACCATGATCAAGTTTCTCAAATTATCCAAGGCCCTATCGTCTCCCTATTTTATGGCCTTCTTCTTCACTATAGCGAAACTCCTAACTTTCTCGATAATTTTCCAGAAAGTGTCCCACACTTAGGGGATAAGCGAATTAGTCTGTCCTTTTCTTCTCCCGATCGAACGTTTACAAATTTAAGAAGCTCTCTCATCAAGCTCATTGTCGAAGCTAAGAAGTCTCTTCTTTTGGATCAATTCTTTCTCTATGATCCCGTCATCATAGACGCACTATTAAAGAAGAAAATTAAAGATCCTAAGGTGGAAATAAAGGCCTTTGTCGATATGTCTCCACGTTATGAAATGAATGGACTGCCTAATACTTTATACCTCAAAGAACTCACTCAAATGGGCATTGAATTGAGAACAAAGAAAACAACAACTAAAAATCAATTCATCATCGATGAGAAGAAAATACTTGTTGGTCACCCTCATTTGAATCCCGATACTTTGGATGGTCACCATTTCGAAGCGATGTTTTTAGTCGACAGCCCCCAACTGGCAGAAGAATCTGTAAAGGTTTTTCGTGGCCAATGGAAGGACCCTAAAACGACCTACCGTCTCGATCTTGAGAATTTTCGCGTGCGTATTAACGGTGAAACATTGAGAAAGCCCTCTTCTCAAGTCGTTAATGATATAGGCGGTAAACTTTTAAGAAATCGAAAATTTATTCTTCGTTAACGGCACAACCACTATCTCCTCCCTGAAGGGAGAAAGCTTCTTTCTTTTTAGCCGCTTCTTCAATCTTCTTCTCTAAGTCTTCTTCGGTGTCACAAGACTCGTCTTTTTCAGTCTCGGCAAAGAGTGGATCTTTTTCTTCTTTATCAATAGGGATTGTGGTGGAAGCTGCCTGAGTGTCGACAATTTGTTCTTCTTTTTGACAGCTAAAAAAGAGGCTTGAAAGTATGAGGATTAAAAAAAAGCTTTTCACTTAAAATCTCCTATTACTTAGAATAATTTGCCACAGAAGAGCTCATCACTTTTCGATACAAAAAGCGAGGCATCCTCCTCAGTATATGAATGACAAGGGCCATCTGCCAAGGGAAGACGTAGAGGACCTTGCCCTTTGTGATAGCATTTTTTATAAGACGTGCCCCTTTAGCACTTGGCATGATAAAAGGCATGTCGTGATCATTCTTTTGAGTCAATGGGGTGTCGATGAAACCGGGGCAAATGGTCGTGGTTTTAATACCAAAATCAGACAAACTGAGGGCATAGGATTCCATTAAATGAATTAATGCCCCTTTTGAAGCCGAATAAGCACTGGCCCCAGGTAAACCGACAAAACCAGCAACAGATGCCACCGCGACGAGATGGCCACTTTTTTGCTTTTTAAACACTTCCATGGCGGGAAAGAAAACATTGAGCGTGCCATAAAAATTAATATCAAAAATATTTCTCGTGGCTTCTTCACTAGGCCAACGATTCTTACTGCCATGGCTAATTCCGGCATTAGCTATGATGATATCAAGTCCACCTTTAGAAAACTCATTAATCACCTCTAAAGACTTTTCCTTATCACGCACATCAAGGGTGTAGGCCACGAGCTGAGGGTATTCGGTTTGAGCATTTGCAGGGAGTTTAGAAAGGTCACGGCCACAGACACCAACACGGTAACCTTCTTGAAGGTATAGTTTAGCAAGATCCCAACCGATGCCACTGGTTCCTCCAGTGATAAAGACGCTTTTCATCCGCAACACTGGGCTTTCTTTCTTCTCGTCTGAAGATAGGGTTTCACGCTTTCAATATAAACACCTTTAACTAGAAGAAGAGCTAAGATACCCGCAAGGGCATGGTGCCACCAAGCATGGTGGACGTGATTCATGGTCTCGATATTAAAAACGGTAGGCCATGAAAAGTTGGAGTAAGCAAAGTCCACTAAGTAGCTAAGACCTAGAGAAACAAAAGCAATGGCCAAAATATTAATCATGACGCCTTTTTTTCCAAGGTACTTTTGAAGAACAGCGAGATTGGTGAAATTTGTGGCCGGACCGACTAATAAAAAGATCAGGGCCGTGCCAGGGGACATTCCCTTCATCATCATGGAAGCCGCAATCGGTGTCGAAGCTGAAGCACAGATATAAAAAGGAATTCCAAAAGCAAGGACTATCAATTTTTCACCCCAGTCAGGAACATTGGTAAAAAGATCGACAGGAAGAAAGACATTCATAAGCGCACCAACCACGAGACCAATAGTAAGCCAGCCGCTAAGATCATTGACTAGATCAACAAAGCCAAATTTAAGGATGCGTGAAATGGCCGCTCCCTCTTTTTTAGCCTGACTTTTCTTACAGCAGCCAGCACCACTTTTGTCACCATCGGGCAGGCCTTCTACATTATTGAAGAGGTTTTGACCGAGCCCTGCAAAAAAAGCCGTTAAAAAGGCGGCAAGAGGGCGAATGATGGTCATGGGAATATCCATTACCCCATAAGTCATGACCATGGAGTCGATTCCTGATTCAGGGGTGGATATGAGAAATGAGGAAGTGGCTCCGTTAGAAGCCCCCTCTTTTTTAAGGGTGACAGCGGCCGGGACAACAGCACAGGAGCATAGAGGGAGAGGCACCCCCACAAGGGAAGCCTTAAAAATAGGCCCAAGACCCTTTCCCGATAAATGTTTTTTAATGACATCGAGCTTCAAATATTCATGAATAATTCCCGAAGCTAAAAAGCCCACAAGTAGGTAGGGCGCCGTTAAGACGAAGTAATCCCAAATACCTATCAGCACTTTTTCGATCATTTTATCCTCCAACCCCAATACTACACGATCAGGGTCAAGAACCCAAAAAAAAGTACTCTATACTAACTTTTTCTTGACGTAACTAACCTGAAATCAGTATATTCATCCGTACTGAATTTTGCGGGGGCGTAGTTGAGTTGGTTACAATGTCGCCCTGTCACGGCGAAGGTCGCGAGTTCGAGTCTCGTCGCTCCCGCCATTTTGATCTTATTCCGAAATTTTCCTCCAAAGGGAATTTTTCGGAATAAGATCCAAATGATTCTCCTTTTTTCCCAAATATTTTTTTAGAAACCTCGACCCCATCAGGGTCAAGATTCACTTTGTAAATAAGCTTTTCATTCTCATATATAATTTCTTTGAAGATCGTCGAAAGAATCGCCTTTTTTCTAACACAAGGTTCTTTTGAAAAGCTGGCCATCGTTTTTTTGATCCACTTTTCGGCAGCTTTCTCATCCACAACTTGCTTCACATGAGACTTCTTATGCTCTACTTCGAGCTTCTCATCCTCTAAACACTCTAACTCTCTAACAACCTTGTTCTTTTCTCCGATCATAAATTCACAGGCTTCAGCAATGTCTTCACTATCTGAGAGAACTAGTTTTTGCATCTTTTTAGAGAATCCATCTAAAATTCGGTTCTTAGCATCTATTTCCTTGTCTATCCGGCTCAACCTATCACCAAGCTTTTTAACCACAGAATCACCTGAAAGAATTGTTCTATCGATCTGTTTTCTAAGTTCCTTAGAGTTAATGAGAATCTCTTGAATATCACCTATAACTTTTGACTCAACTTCTTCTAAGCGAAGTCTTTCTTTAGTTTTTGGATTAAAGTAATACACATAATTTCCTGCTGACTCTCGATAAAAATTAGCTCCACATGGCGATTTTAAGATGCTGGATAGGAGAGAAACTCTCCCATCCTTACCAGCTTTAGTTCTTTTGACCTTGTTTAGTAACTGCATAGTGAGTTTAACTTTCGCAAGCAATTCTTCTCCTATGACTCTCCCATGTCTATAACTCCATTTGACCATTCGCTTATCATCCTGAAGCTCCGGGAACTGATCCCATATATCTTCAAAAGAACTTTCACCAGAGAGCTTAGGGTCGTTAAATAGTCTCTGGAGTCTTCTAAGGTCAAACTTAACCCCTGATTTAGCCCTGTAGCCCATTTCATTACAATAAGAAACTGTCTCCTTATAAGATTGATATAGAATAAATTTATTCATGATGTCTTTTACGATCCTAACTTCGTCGTCATTGATTTTATAAAATCCTGAATGGCCTTTTATCTTGTCTAATCCAAGACAATTCCGTGAAGAATTATCCTTTTGATTAAAAACCATGGCCATTCGAGCTTTTCTCTGAACTTTTTCACCTAAATCTAAAGAGTACTCTTGGTTTTGCCACGTCTTCATTTGAATAAGAAATCTACAGTTTTTATCTTTAAGATTGATCTTTCCATACTCAATATCATAAATAATCACATCAAGCTTTTCTGCTTCTTCTAAAAACTCCAATGTTCCAATTTGATCTCTACTAAAGCGATCTAGTTTTTCAAAAATCACCATCTGAATCTTTCCAGATCTCATTAGTTCAAGAAGTTCTATAATTGCCGCTCTTTTATAAAAGGTTCCTTTTTTGGCAGACCTCTTTTCACGAGATCGTTTTATAATATTTATTTTTACGTCCCACTCTTTTGACAACCTTTCAGCAACTGTATCAATCATATTTCTCTGCTGATCAAGGGAACCAAACTCTTTTTCCATATAAAGGTTTGAAATTCTTTCAACAGACATAGTATCCAAGACTTTTATTTTTTCTAATCCATTCATTTTGTTACTCCTATATTAAATTCATCATTTCTAAAAACCTCTAACAAACTTAACCTTACCTGTTCTCTGGTATCCCCATAATCAATTGTTGTGGATCTCACTGATTTAAGTTTACAAATTCGTTTCTCATTTCCAGCTTTGGAAAGGGCTTTATATTTCCTTTCCTTCTTTCTCTTAGCCTTTACACAACTAGAGCACTTTGAATCTCTTCCATTTCTTTTTTTATAAAATTTTTTAGCATCAAGAACCATCTTACACTCAGTACACTCTTTTTTAGCTTGCATAGTATGACCTCCTTACTGGTTTAAAAAGTGTTCTTTAACAAGATCAGAGTTGTACCAGATAATTAAGTTCACTAATTCATCTAAGTCTCCAATTTGATCTACATCTTTCACTGGCTTCATCTTTTTTAATAAATCGCACATTACGTTGATTTCAGAATCAGATCCATCCATATTTATAGGAA
>JASBRV010000015.1 GCA_030149295.1 Bacteriovoracales bacterium
CGCGCCGATCTTGATCTGCTCAAGGAATACTCTGAAGGCGTGGTTTGTACCACGGCATGCTTGAAAGGGGAGGTTGGTTACAACTTTTTTACTGAACAAGATGAAAGAGCAACAAAGGCAATTACCAAGCTTCATGAAGTCTTTGGCGATGATTTTTATTTGGAAATTCAAGAAAATGGCATTCCCGAACAAAAAATCGTCAATGAAAAAGTCATCGCTTACGCCAAAGAGAATAATATTAATATTGTGGCCACCAATGATTGTCATTATATGACACCTGAAGACGCCCAAGCTCAAGAAGTCCTTCTTTGTGTACAAACGGGAAAAACCTACGCTGATGAAAACCGCATGCGTATGACTTCACAGGAATTTTATTTTAAGTCTCCTGCTGAAATGAGAGAGGCTTTTCACTACATTCCAGAGGCCTGTGACAATACATTGAGAATCGCAGACAAGTGTAATGTTGAGCTCAACTGGACTGATGAGGATGGCAATCAAATTTATCATTTACCAGACTTTCCGATTGAGACAGATGAGTCAGTTGAGGAATACTTTGAGCGTATGTCGCGAGAAGGCTTAGAGAAGCGCTTTCAGGGACCACATTTTGCCAAACTGGTAGAAATGGACAATTGGGAAACTGAACAACTTCCCAAGTATATGGAGCGACTTGAATACGAAGTAAACATGATTAAGCAAATGGGGTTTTGTGGCTACTTCTTGATCGTTTCTGATTTTATAAAATGGTCAAAAGAAAATGGTATACCTGTTGGCCCAGGTCGTGGATCAGGTGCTGGTTCGATTGTCGCTTACGCCATGGACATCACCAATATTAACCCCCTTCCTTATGATCTCCTCTTTGAAAGATTTATTAACCCAGAACGTATTTCCATGCCTGACTTTGACGTCGATTTTTGTCAGTTTGGTCGTCCTAAAGTCATTGAGTATGTCACACAGAAATACGGGGAAGATAAAGTTGGTCAGATTATTACCTTTGGTAAACTACAGGCCAAAGCTGTGGTTAAAGATGTGAGTAGGGTTTTCGGGTTGAGTTTTGCGGAAGCCAATATCCTTTCCAAGCTCATTCCTGATGAATTAGGGATCACCCTTGAAAAAGCTCTTGAGATGGAGCCTAAGCTCACAGAGCTTATCGAAACGGATCCAAAAATTCGTCACATCTTTTCTATATCGCGCAGATTAGAAGGTCTTTATCGCCACGCGGGTATTCACGCTGCCGGGGTTGTGATTACCAATGAGCCTCTGGTTGAATACTGTCCTCTCTTTAAAGGAGCTAAGGGCGAAAAGGTTATTCAGTTTGATAAAGACTTTGGCGAGATGATTGGCCTTGTGAAGTTTGACTTCCTTGGACTAAAGACACTAACCGTTGTCGATCAAGCCGTGAAGTTCATTAGGCGAGACCACGATAAAAGCTTTGATATCGAAAGTATCGATATGGAAGACGAAAATGTTTATGATTTTGTTTCTCGTGGGGAAACAGTTGGTGTTTTCCAGCTTGAGTCTTCGGGAATGATTGAGCTTTGTAAAAAGCTAAAGCCAGACAATCTCGAAGATATCACCGCGGTAAACGCTCTTTATCGTCCAGGCCCTCTTAACTCGGGGATGGTAGACGACTTTATCGATATCAAACATGGTCGCAAGGAAATGACCTTTCCTTTTCCTGAAGTTGAACCAGTTCTAAAAGACACCTATGGTGTTGTTGTTTATCAAGAGCAGGTAATGAAGATCGCTCAGGTTCTTGCGGGCTATTCACTTGGGCAAGCGGATATTCTTCGTAAGGCAATGGGTAAGAAGAAAATCAAACTCATTGAAGAACACCGTGAGATTTTCTTAAAAGGGGCTCGTGAAAGAGGTCATGATGAAAAGAAAGCTTCTGACCTTTATCAATTGATGGCAAATTTTGCTGAGTACGGCTTTAATAAGTCTCATGCGGTGGCTTATGCTGTGATTGCTTATCAGACAGCTTTTCTAAAACACTATTATCCTGCAGCTTTTTTCGCAGCACTACTTTCTACGGAACTTTCCAATACGGATAAAGTCACTGTCTATATTAATGATGCAAGAAATTATGACATTGAAGTTCTCCCTCCAGATGTTAATGAGTCCTTATGGCTTTTTAACGTAGTTGATACCAATATTCGCTTTGGTATGGGCGCGGTAAAAAATGTTGGAGAAAAAGCTGTAGATGCTCTTGTTGCCGAGCGAGAACAAAATGGTCCCTATCAAAGCTTTATCGATTTTTGCGAGAGGGTGGATTTAAAACTCGTTAATAAGCGTATGATTGAGTCTCTCATTAAAGTGGGTGCCTTTGATTCATGTGAGAAAATGAATCGTAAAACTCTTGTTGAAAATCTTGAGTTGATCGTCGCCTATGCAGCAAAAAAACAAGAAGAAAAAGCTCTTGGGCAAGTTTCTCTCTTTGAAAGTGAAGTGGTTGATGAAGAGACCACTAAGTCCCGTATGGATATCCAGGAAGTTGCGGATTATGACGATCGGGAGAAACTGGGTTACGAGCAATCTCTTATGGGGATCTTTGTCTCCGGTCATCCATTAGATCGTTTTCGTGATGTCATGAAGCAGCTTTCCTCTAAAGAGATTTCTGAGCTACAAGATATGAGAGGTGAAGGGAAGAGGGATATGACTCTCGCTGGAATGATTACCGCCAATAAACAGATAATGACTAAAAAAGGCGATCGCATGTGCTTTGCGACCCTTGAAGACCTTTCGGGAAAAATTGAATGCATCGTTTTTCCAAAGGTCTATGCTGAATACGAAGAACTTCTTGGGACTGATGAGGCCTTGATCCTCGAAGGCCAAGTAAATCTCTCTGAAGAGCCGAGAAAGTTCTTTCCTAATAAAATTCTTCGTATGAAGGACGAAGCTGAGCAAAGGGTTACTGGAGTTCGAATAACTGTGCCCATAGACGACCTGATTCCCATGAAACTTGAGCGTTTTAAACAAGTGCTTCTCAGTTATCGCGGCTCAGTGCCGGCAGCAGTCGTCTTTGAAGGAAGTTTAGGAAAAGCCAGAATGCCGCTAGGTGATGATTTCTTAGTTAACCCAACACCGCAAATGGCCGCTAAAATAAATGAAGTTTTTAATACTAACTCAGTTGAATTTGTCGTTGATAATAAGAGCATGAAAGATGGCGAAGCATTTGTTCAGTAATTAACGTAAAGAGAGGATAATCGTGAAAGGAATCACGTCGCTTTTAATTTTATTATTAAGTTTTAATTGTTTGGCCCAACTCGTGACCGTTGAAGCAGATGGTCGATTCTATTCACGAGATGACGATAAGTTATCCTTTATAAAAGACCAGCTCCTCTATAGCGCTTATCAAGATGTTTTTAACAAAGAGTTTAAGGCGATGAACCTTGATACAGAGAAGTTTTGGCGGAATTACGAGGATAAGTTCGCTCAGTACTTTGTTCCCATTAAGGAGACGATTGAAAAAAAATATACCGATGAAGAGACGGGAAAGATTAAAAACAAAAGGGAGATGAACCGTGCCATTCGTCTCAAACGTCTTTCTCTTAAAAGTCGCTATGGTGGTTTAAAAAATGCGATCCCTCGCTACTCTGTTACTAAGCGTCTACGTTCACCCGAGGTGCCGAATAGTCGCTATCTTCGCTTAAAGGCCTATGTGGACCGAAAAATGCTCCATCGCATTTATCTTCAATTCACAACAGAAAATCCAGATCGTCATTTTTCAACACTCTATGTTTCAAGTCACTTTCAACTAGTTGATACATCTTGGGTTGAAACAGGTGTTCAGGTTCAAAGTGATCTCACTCAGGTTTTAGAAAATTCATGGCGTGAAAAGATAAAAGCCAGCCTTATTGGTAAAGTTGATCGCGTTGTCTTTACAGACGAGGGGCTTGATAAAAAGCTTGAGGAGTATTACCGCATGAGTAAAGAGGCGAGGGGAATCTCGTCACTTGATCAAAGAGAGGGGGAAAAGGATAAGACATCTCAAATTGTTGAAAATGAAATCCTAGGAAATGACTTTGCCTCTTCTCTTTGGATGACCCTCTCTTTTAAAATTAAAAAAACAAAAGAGAATAAAGACAGTAAGAAGCGTCACTTTGAATTAAGCGGTGATTTACTGTTAACCGATTTATCTCAGCAAAAAATTCTTACCTTTGATGATTTTGATGAGAAGTCTATGGACTTTAGCTATGAGGTAGAGAAAAACTTGAGTAATGGAGTTGCCAATGCCATCTATGGAATGCCTATTGCTAAGTTTAAGGATTTAAAAGAATCCGTCCTCAATGCGAAGGAAGGTCTGAAGAAAGTAACCCTAGAAATTACAGACTATTATAACCTTAGAGATGTGGAACTCTTGATGAAAAAACTCGGCAATAGGGGGATTGCTAAGCAATTTAGTCCATCAATAGAAAGTTTTAGTCCGAATAATGCTAAAATCTCTTTAGAGTATGCTGGCGAAGATGAAGAGATGCTAAATATTTTAAAAACACTTGCGAATACATCTCTTGAAAACAACAGCATTATTACCTTTCCTAGCACTGAGAGTTATTTTCAAATTGCTCTAGTGAAGGGGGAGTCAGAAGTAGCTCCTGAGCCAGATCATTCGGCGAAAGAGAAAAAAGAAAAAAGCTAGAGAACTATTAATGAAATACTTAATCCTCTTCACATTTATTCTTTCCTCATGCTCGATGCCTGTTATTAATAGGCAGTCCTCTGGAAAAAGACCCCGAAGTGCACCTCGCCAATTTTTTAATGGTGTAAAAAAGAAGGTTGCTCTTTTGACCTTTTTCAACGAGTCCCCTTATGGCGGAGCAGACTTGGGAATTACAGCGACAGAGGAGTTGAGAAGAGAGCTCTCAAGAACTGGTGAGTTTATCATTGACCCCATGGCCAAAAAGCTTTTTGGCTCCTCTAAAGAGATCTATGCTGGTGGTGGAGTTAAGCTGGTTCAATTAGCGAGAAAAGCTAAGGTGGCAGGGCTTAACTTTGTCATGTTTGGTCGGGTTAAGGACGCTCGAATTCGTGAAAAGACAGATGAGATCGGGGTTGTGAGAGAAACAAAGTCGTACACTGAGTCTAAGGTGGAGTTAAGAATTTTTGATGTGAATTCTAATAAGGAAATTTACACTGATGAAATTAGGGGCTTTGCCGATGATTCATCTTTTCGTCTTTTCGCAGGAGATCGAGAGTCAAAGCTTACCTATAGGCAAAACCTTATGCGTTATGCTGTGAAAGTAGCAGTTCGAAAAAGTATTCCCCGAATTTTAGAAATCTCTCGCAAATTAGATTGGGTGGGAAGAGTCGCAAGGATTTTAGGAAATAAGATTTATATCAATGCAGGAAGAAGTTCTGGTATACAAATAAGCGACATTTTAAAAGTTGTCACAGAAGGACAGGAGATCTTTGATCCTGAAACGGGAGCTTTGATCGGTGTTTCTAAAGGTGAGGTCAAGGGAACAGTGGAAATCATCGATTACTTTGGTCCTGATGGTGCCATAGCGATTCTTCATTCAGGTGGTTCTGTGACGGAAGGGGATTTCGTTCAGCTATATTAAGTATCAATAGAGGAAAGTTGAGTTTTGAACGTATACGATATTTTTAAAAAAGTTGCCTTCCAACTTGATCCTGAAACTGCCCATAACCAAAGCATGTATCTTCTTTCTCGCTTTCCTGAGAGTCTTGCGACTTTTATGGGCGCTCATGAAAAACTACTTGAAGATAGTGAAGGTCTTGATCTTAGTCTTCCCATGAAAGATGGTAATATATGGAGTTTTCCAGTAGGTTTAGCGGCAGGTTTAGATAAAAATGCCGAAGCGATTTCTTTTTTTTCTTCTATCCCTTTTGGTGCAGTAGAAGTTGGTACTGTAACCCCAAAACCTCAAGAGGGTAATCCAAGGCCACGAATGTTTCGCCTCAAAGAAGAAGAGAGCCTCCTCAATCGCATGGGCTTTAATAATGAGGGGATGGAAAAGGTTTATAAAAATCTTCAAAAATCAGATCGTCATGGAAAAGTGATAGGCGTTAATCTTGGGAAAAATAAAGTGACCTCGCAGGAACAAGCAGTCGAGGATTATCGACTTTTGTATGAGAAGTTTGCACCAATAGGTCAGTACCTAGTGATTAATGTTTCTTCTCCTAATACGCCAGGTTTGAGGGATCTTCAAAATATAGAATCTCTGAGAGTTCTCTTTGAAGGCCTAAAAGATTTAAGAGAGAAAGTGAATACACCACTTTATTTAAAAATAGCACCTGATCTATCTTTGGAGGATATTCCCGCTATTGTTGAGTTAGCTCGAGAACAAAGCCTTGCTGGTATTATTGCGACGAATACTACGATTCGTGAGGATATTGGCAAGGGAGGAATCTCGGGTCGATTATTAAGAGAAAAGGGAAGAATGGTCAGGGAAAAAGTTCTTGAGGCCATGGGCGATGATCCCCATCTCGAACTTATTGGCGTTGGTGGAATAAGTGATTTCTCTGACCTCCTTCAGTTTTGGAAGGCCGGAGGGCGCGCCACTCAAATTTATACCGCTTTTATCTATCAAGGGCCACCCCTCTTACTTAACTGGCGTTTAGAACTTGTAAAAGAAATGAAGAGATTGAGTGTATCTAAATTTACAGACTACTTAGATGCCCTTCGTGAGGATCGATCATAGAGTTCTTTGCTATTTTACAGTGGTATATCATGATCACTCTTTTTGGTGTTTTATGGACACCTCTCTTTGCAAAAATCTTCTCTCTTTTACCGGATAGAGGATATGCGTTAGCTAAAATCTTTGCTCTTTTTATCTTTGTCTACTTTGCTTGGCTTATCAATTTTGTCTATCCAGATATCTTTAGTAAAAATGGGCTTTCTTTTTTTCTTTCACTTAATATTGCTTCCCTTTTGTATATGGCTTCCAAAAGAGAGAAGCCTAATATTGGTATTAAGCAAGTCCTCCTAAGTGAGGGAATCTTTTTAATTTTTTTCGTCTTTGTGCTTATGCAATTTGGTTTTCATCCCGACTTTTATAATGGGGAAAAACCAATGGATATGAATCTTCTCTCTTATTTTTATCGATGGGAAGGAGGTACTATAGAAGACCCTTGGTTTAGTGGAGAAAGACTTCATTATTATTATTTTGGTTATCTTACTTATGCCTCCTTAGCTAAGGTAACGGGAGTTTCAAGCACTCTGGCTTACCCTCTCGCTTTAGCCACCTCTATGGGGGCTATGGCATCTATTTTATTTTCGATGTTTTCATTTCTCACGGAAAAAGTAAAAAGAGGCTTCTTCCTAAGTTTAATCTTCATGCTTGCGACAAATATCAAAACTATTTGGTTGTTTCTTCAAAACCCTAATTTTGATTTAAGCAAATTTTGGCAAGTCAGTAGAGTATTTAAGGAAGGAGAGTTTGCGGAATTTCCTTTATGGTCTTTTCTTTTTGGTGATCTCCATCCACACGTCATGGCCTATCCACTGACGATCTCTGGTATTTTGGTCATTCTTTATGGGCTAAAGCATCTTAAAGTTCAAAAAGACACCTTCAAGGTTCACTATGTGGGAAACCTTTGGGGCTTTGGTTTTGTTGCGGCCTTTTTTTATGGCTCATTACTTGCTGTAAATGGATGGGACTTCCTTTTAATGAGTTTACTTTATTCTCTTCTCTATATAGGTCTAGCCGCAAATGAGAGAAGGCTTAAATTTTTAATTCCTCTTTTTTTGATTCATTGCTTAGGTCTCTTATTATTTTTTCCTATGTATTTTCAATACCAATCGGGAAAAGAGTTGATATTGAGCTTTTATCGAGGCCAAGGGAATCAACTTTTTTCTTATTTTCTTTTTTCTGGTCATTGGTTACTGATCTTTTTAATAGCTCTAAGGGGAAAGCGAAAAGAAAGTCTTTTTCAATATAGTGGAATTCTAATTTTGCTCCTAGGTGTAATTATTCTCCTAGAAAATATTGTCTTTATTGATCGTATCAATACGATCTTTAAAGGGTTGACCACGATCAATTACTTAATAGGAATTGTCTGTTTAGCGATGCTAGGAAGTTCTAAGCGGAGAACACTTGTTATTATTGGTCTCATTTTATGTCTTCCGAGTCTTTCTCTTTTTATTGGGGTTTCTCAAAATCATGCATTTGGTGAAAATCGTTTTACGCTAAATGGATATCGATATCTCGAAAAAGTAGATCTTGATCGTTATCAATTAGTTGATTGGATCCAAAATAATATAAGGGGAACACCGACTATATTAGAAGGTCATTCTTCAAGTTTTGATTATAATGGGGCAAGTATCTCGGCTTTAACTGGTTTACCAAGCTATCTTGGCTGGGAAAATCATGTGGCAATTAGAGGACAAAAGTGGCCTAAAATCTTTAGAAGAAAAGGCTTTGTCGAAAAAGTCTACCAAAGTCCAGATGCCCTTCAAGTTCATAATGAACTAGTTCAAGAAGGAATAGAGTATGTTGTTCTTGGGAAGTATGAAAGATCTAAATATAGAAGCATCGGCACGGCTAAATTTAATCAATATAAAGAACTGTTTTACCCTGTGGGAAAATTTGGTGATACAATTCTCTATAAAATCAAAGTGAGTGAGAATCGTGGCAAAAATTGAAATTCCCCATAATATGAATTTTACCTATAACGATGAGTTAAGAGAGGTTCCTGAGGATTCAACCCAAATGCTTAAAGGTATAGAATGGCTCAATGAAGAGTTAATTCGCGTTAGTCCGACCGATGCTCTTCAGTCAGCTTTGGTCTTACACAATCTTTGTGTTTATAGTCGAATAACTGGAGACTATAAAACAGCAGAGACATGTGGAAAAGATGCTATTAATGTCTTTAAAGAAAAAGGGAAATCAGAGCTCGTCTTCTTTATGAAGCTTCGTATGGCGCAGCTTTTTCACTATAAAAAGAATTACACTCAAGCAGACGAGATTTATGTAAAGGCTCAAAAAACAATCGAAAAGAGTAAGTCTGCTCAGGTTAAAAAGTATTTTGAGTTCGTTCTTTTTCATCTGGGCTGCTTAAAATTTGAAAAAGGCTTTTTTGCTGAGGCCAATAGCCTCTTCGCTCGTGCATTAGATGAGAGATTGATTGCAGGGGATTTGCAAAAAATTCAAGCCTGTGAAAAGGCCTTAAGACTGGTCAATGAAAAGATTAATTAGGAATATTGTGGTCGCTTAAGATAGGGGATCGGGTCTTCAAGGCCCGCGCGTTGAAAGCCTCTTAAACGAAGAGCACAAGAATCACATTCTCCACAGGCTTTATCGCTTCGCTCGTAACAGGACCAGCTTTTTTCTATGGGTGCTTTGAGGTCAACGGCCTTTTGGACAATTTCATGTTTTTTCATCGCTATCACGGGTGTAATGACCTCTATGATACCATCTTTTGTGCCTTCTTTAATTAAGGCATTTAAGGCTTTGTAGTAGCTTGGGCGACAATCAGGATAACCTGAACTGTCTTCCTCAACGGCTCCAATATAAATTTTCTCTGCACCAATAACCTCAGACCAGCTCACTGCCATAGAGACGATATGAGTATTGCGAAAAGGAACATAAGAATCAGGAATCTCGTCACTATCCCCTTTATATTTTTTCACATCGATATTGTCGTCTGTAAGAGAGCTACCACCGATCTGCTTTAAGAAAGTAATGTCGACAACTTTTCTTAACTCTTGAGGAACTTTGTAGTGATCAGCAATCTGATGAAAGCATTCAAACTCTTTTTCTTCCGTGTTTTGACCATAGTTTAGGTGAAGGAAAGCGAGGTTCTTGTGCTTTTCATTAGCAATAGCGGCAGTGACAAGTGAGTCCATACCACCACTGACAAGGACAACGGCTAATTTTTCATTCATGCTTTTTCCGCCCAGTCTTTTATAAAATTTACGAATTGATCGGCTAGGGAATAGGCTCGCTCTTTTTTCGCTTCGAGATCACCTTCATTTTCTTGAATCATAATATAAAACTTAATTTTAGGTTCAGTACCAGATGGACGCATGAAAAGCTTATTTCCATTAGTGAATTTAAAGCCAAGAACATTACTTGAGACAAAATCAAGAGGAGTTTTTGTTCCCTCTTTGAAGTCTTTTGTGTGGCCTAATTTGTAGTCTGTAAGGCTCGCAATTTCTAAACCACAGAGCTCTTTTAATTCAGTAGTTCGAAAACTATTCATGATTCTTTCAATTTTTTCAGCACCACTTTTCCCATAATAGTTGAGGCTAAGTAGTCTTTCATGACTGAAGCCAAACTCTTTGTAAATTTCATCAAGGGCTTCGATGAGGTTTTTTCCCTGCTTCTTATAATGAAGAGCGATTTCAGCAAGTAAGGCGACTGAAGCCACCCCATCTTTATCGCGGACATTTCTGTGATTGAGATAGCCGAAACTTTCTTCTGTTCCAAAAATAAAAGTCCGATTGGGTTCTTCTTGGTCAATTTGATTGACTCGTCCACAGATCCATTTAAAACCGGTGAGGGTGTCGACCCCCTCTACACCAAATGTTGCAGCGATCTTGGTTTGTAGGTCTGTTGTGACGATCGTTTTAACAAAGTAAGGATCTTTAGGCATTTTCCCTTGATCTCTATACTGCTTACAGATGTAGTGAAGCATAAGGATGCCAATTTGATTGCCATTAAGATATTGAACTTCTCCTTTATGGCGTAGGGCAATCCCCACTCGGTCAGTATCGGGGTCGGTGCCCATGCAAATGTCAGCATTTTCCTTTTCCATAAGCTCAACTCCAAGAGCTAAAGCTTCAGGATTTTCCGGATTAGGGGAGCTTACTGTAGGAAAGTTTCCATCTGGCTCTTGTTGGGAATCAACCGAAAAAATATTGGAAAGACCCAGATCTGAAAGGGCGCGGCTACAGCAATGCCATCCGGTGCCATGCAAGGCGGTATAGACGATCTTTAAATCCCCACCGTGCTCCGTCGTTTCTTCGATACCCAGTGAGTTTTCTTTAATTGCTTGATAGTATAGGTCTTCTGTTTCTTGCCCCATCCATTGGATTAGACCTTCAGAAACACCTTTTTCAAAGTCCATGGTTGGGATAGTTCCATAGTCAGTAATGGCATTGAATTTTTCGATAATATTCTTATCGTTGGGTGGAGTCACCTGAGCACCATCACCCCAAAAAACTTTATATCCATTGTATTCTGGTGGATTGTGACTTGCTGTGACCATAACACCAGCATTACACTTGTGATGGCGAATGGCGAAGGAGCATAGGGGAACCGGATTTAGCCTCTTATAAATAAAGGCTTTGATTCCGTTGGCAGCAAAAACGCTGGCCGCTTCTTTGGCAAACTCAAAAGAGAATTTTCTCGAATCATAACTGATGGCCACTTTGGGGCTTTTTGGACTGTCTTGCAAAACAGTTTGGGCAACGGCTTGGGTGGCCTTTCTTATATTATATTTATTGAGTCTATAGGTTCCTTGTCCTAATATGGCGCGCATGCCTCCCGTTCCAAACTCGAGATCCTTGTAAAAGCGTTCTTCAATTTCTTGGGTATCGTTATTATCAATGAGAGCTTGTATTTCTTGTCTTGATTCCTGATCAAATGCCGGGTTTTCTGCCCACGCACGGGCCTTCTCTAGGGTACTTAGTGCCATGATCTATCTCCAATAGGCTTTAATAGCCTTTAAATATCGCAAACTGAGCTACTTTAGGCAACGTCTAAAGAAATCTGACCATAGTTGTCGAGATTTGCTCGAAAAATGAATCAATTTGCATTATAAGGTTTAATAAAGATTTTAATTCGAGGTGAAAAATGGCCAATCCAAAGATGAAACACCCTAAGAATATTGATGGAAAATTCTACTGTACTGATCCAGATGATGATAATGGTGAAGGTTGTATCGCTTGTAATGTTTGTTATACAGGGGCTCCTGAGTTTTTCGAAGAAGACGAGGACGGTAATGCTTACGTCGTTAAGCAGCCGACAACTGATGAGGAAATTGAGCTCTGTGTAGAGCAAATGGAAGCTTGTCCCGTTGGCTCCATCGGCGATGATGGTTAATCAGTATTAAAGATGATCCTTTTCTTAAAGCCCTCTTCTTGAGGGCTTTTTTTTTATCTTTTGCGCCGCACGCCTTCCTGTTATCATAAACATATATAATTATTGAAAACTCATGGAGAGGAGTCTTATGAATCCCACAACTGTAGAGATTATTGGGACGTCATTGTTTGCCCTAGCGGTAATGCATACGTTCGTCGTGTCTAAATTTCAAAAAATTGCCCACCATTACCCCGAAGGTTCTATGGGAGAAAACTTTTTTCATTTCCTTGGCGAAGTGGAAGCTGTTTTTGGAATGTGGGCGGCTATTTTTTTAGGTTTTCGCTCTATCGTAGAAGGTTTTGCTGTCTACGATGATTCCCATCATGTTGTAGGCGGAGCTCTTCATTACTTAGAGGGCTTAAATTTTACTGAACCTGCTTTTGTTTTTGTCATCATGTGTATGGCGGGTACCAGGCCGATTATTATGCTAGCTGAAAAAATGATTACGGCCGTGGCAAAAATTATTCCTCTTCCAGGGAAGATGGCCTTTTATGTTGCGGCCCTGGTCTTTGGACCAATTCTTGGCTCCTTCATTACAGAACCTGCTGCGATGACGGTGACAGCCCTCATTCTACTCGACTATTTCTATTCTGGGGAAATGAGTAATAAATTTAAATACGCTACCATTGGTCTTTTGTTCGTAAACGTCTCTATTGGTGGTACCCTTTCTCACTTTGCTGCTCCACCAGTTCTTATGGTCGCAGGGAAATGGCATTGGGGACTCATGCATATGATTACAAACTTTGGTTATAAATCAGTCGTCGCCATTGTTATTTCAACTCTCGTTGTCGCTTTCATGTTTAAAAAGGAACTTGATGGTAAATTAGAAATTAAGCAACAACATGATAACTTTATGGTTCCTACCTGGTGGATTACTCTCATTCACATTATTTTTCTCGCTCTCGTCGTTTACACGGCTCACCATATGGTTTTCTTTATGGCCCTTTTTCTTTTCTTCCTTGGATTCACTACGGTGACTCAAGAGTATCAAGATGAGATTAAGCTTAAGGAATCTCTTCTTGTTGGCTTCTTTCTTGGTGGTCTTGTGACACTCGGGGGAGTTCAAGCATGGTGGTTGCAGCCTATCCTTTCGACGATGCCAGATCTTCCTCTTTTCTTTGGAGCGACAGGCCTTACAGCGATTACTGATAACGCAGCTTTAACTTACCTTGGATCTCTTGTTGAATTAACAGATTCTGCTAAGTTTAATCTTGTGGCCGGTGCTGTTGCTGGTGGTGGTCTTACGGTTATCGCGAATGCTCCTAACCCGGCCGGTTTCGGGATTCTTAAGGGAACATTTGGTGAAAAAGGAATCAGTCCTATGGGTCTACTTTTAGGAGCACTAGGGCCCACTGCAATTGCAATGATTTGTTTACAAGTGTTACCAAGTCTTTCTTCAGGAGCCGGACACTAGTCGTAAATTTCGTATTTATAAAATAATTTTCAATACTTAAGAGACACCTTGTGTGTCTCTTTTTTTTCACATTTTTCCCTTAGGAATAATCTAAGCATCCTTTGTAGCAAAGCCTTGGGAGGGACTTGTGTGAGAAAATAGGGTTATGTTCACGAAAAGAGAAATGAGATGGCTTATCAGTCTCTTTATGCTTTTCCTTTGTTCATGTTTAGATCAATCTTATACGGGTCAAGAGGGAGATAAAGAGAATAGAGGGGTTTTCGAAGAAAGATCAAAAGAAGGCTTGCGCTTTGTCCATTTAGAAGTGGGGGCACCCCCTTATGACATTTATGAAAGAGGAGATGAGAGGCTTGTCTCTCGTCTTAACTTTGGTGAGAATACAACTGATATATCATTTGATCGTGCGAACTTATCTTTATCCGTAAGGAATAGTGACACGAAGTCATTTGTTTATGAGACCAATAGTTTTCTTGCTGGAGAGAGAAATACTTTCGTATTTTATAGAGGATTCTTTGCGACAGAAAATATGATTTTAACAGATCCTGTTTTTGAGCCTATTTCAGGGCAAGCTAATATAAGAGTTGCCCACTTAGCTTACTTTTTTGGTCGGTTAGATATTTTTCTCAATTCCGAAGATTCCAATTGTTCTCGCCTTGAGGAAAGTATCCCTTCGTTTTCAAGCGTCTTTTTTAGAGGGAGAACTTTCTATCAAAGTGTTGAACCTGGAACTTATGACATATGTGTTGCTCCGGAAGGGGAAACCAACCCCTTTCTTTTTATTGACGACATGACTTTTAATTCTAATTCTAGTTCTACGCTTTTTCTCGTGAGTGAACGTAACGATTTAAGACGCTTGGGAATTTATCGACTCTCTGATTTGAGAACAAATTCTTCTGAATTTCGTTTTCAGTAATAAATAGCTTCTAATCTTTGAGTGAAATACGCCAACCAAAAGGATCTTCGCCAGTTCCTTCTTGAATATTGAGTAGCTCTTGTCTTAGCTTCATTGATACTGGCCCCTCAGCATGGGCGAGTTCAATGATGTCATTAGCTGAGTTACCAAGAGAGCGAATAGGAGTGATAATCACTGCCGTTCCACAAGCAAAGCACTCAGTGCATTTACCTTCTTTAATGTCGGCAATGAGTTGATCAATACTCATTTCTTGTTCTTCCACTTCATATCCAAGGTGGTTGGCAAGCTTGATAATGGATTTTCTGGTGATCCCATTGAGAATGGTTTCCGATAGATTGGGAGTTCTTATTTTGTCACCATAAACAGCAAAAAAGTTCATCCCACTCATTTCTTCAATATTGGTTTTGGTGACCGCATCTAACCATAGAACTTGATCAAATCCTGCTTTTTTTGCTTCGATCATGGACAATAAACTAGCCGCATAATTACCACCTGTTTTCGCGTGACCTACGCCACCTGGGCAAGCGCGAACGGCATTTCTTTCAACGAGGACTTTTACACTTCCCGAGGAAAAATAAGCCTGAGAAGGTGAGGCAAGAATCATAAACTTAAAGGTTTCACTTGGTTTGATACCGAGGTTGTTATCCGTGGCAAACATAAAAGGTCTTATGTAAAAGCTGTCTCCACTACTTTGGGGAATGAGGTGGGAGCAATATTTTGTAATAGCTTCAACACCATCCATAAAACCATCGCGTGGAAGATCTGGCATGGCCATCCTTTGAGCGGAAAGATTAAAGCGATGAAAGTTTTCTTCTGGACGAAAGAGAAAGGGACCATCACCGTTGGTGTGATAGGCTTTGAGCCCTTCAAAAATCTCTTGAGCATAATGCAAGGTTTTGCAAGTCGGATCAAGGGTGAGCTTTCGGTAAGGAACGAGGTTAAAGTCTCCCCACTTTCCGTTAGCGTAGTCAGCTTCGATCATCACAGGTGCCATGACTTTACCAAAAGCGAGGTCTTCGGGCAGGGTAAAGTCTTTGATTGCCTGAGAGGCGTCGTCACTAATTCTAATGGATTTATAAGTTTGGCTCATTTTCTTCTCCTTCTGAGACTCGGATATTAACAAAGGTGAGTCGAAAAGTCAGGATTAGGCAAATGTGGTCTTTTACTTGGTTAAAGAGTCTTTTGCGCTAAAATAGCTCTAAGGACTTGAAAATTATGAAGATCTCTTTTCTTAGACAGATTCTTGTTAGCTTTGGACTCTTTCTGATGACCATCGGTTTTGCGTATGGTCAAGAGCGTTTTTCAGTCAGTATCAAAGGAAAAGAGAGGCTTTTACCAAGCTTTCAAAGAAGAGCAGAGCTAACCCTCGCTCGCTCTACTAAATTTTGTCGTGGCTTTACTATGCCAAAAAAGGTTGGTTCATGGCAGTGTTCTTCTTTTGGGGAAGGACTAAAAAAATGTGTCGCTAAATACAAATGTGGTCTCATTAATAAGAACTTTTCGAGAGTGACAGAAACCCGACGTATTAGAAAGGAACTTAAGCAAGTTGGGATGACTCGATCCAAGTTTCCTATGGTTGTAAGCAAGAAGCCTTTACGCACTCCTGATCGCAGACGCTACGCCGATAAAGTGCAAAGAGAGAGAGACAATAGGCGTCTTTCTCAAAAACGCGAGCTGAGAGAAAGAATTAAAGAGCGCACTCAAAGGGTGAAAAACGAACTGACGGAGTTTGATGAATTTGCCCAATTAGAAAAGGAATTAGCGATTGAAACCAAGGTATCTACACCGCAGGAAAGGAAAGAGACTCTTGATGATTTTTCTAAAGTGACAATGGCCGAAGATCGCCGCCAGCTTGAAAATAATAAAGAAGAATTTGCTCCCTTTGTTTTAGAGAGAGAGACGAATAATTCTGGTGATGAGGAGATTATTCGTATCAAAAAAAGGGGAGAAGAGGATGTTGTGAAAGAAACTCCTTTTAAAATATTTTCTTTTGCAACAGCACTTACCTCTGTTGGAGATGCAAACGGAAGTAGTGTTGCTACGATTGATATTGCATGGACTCCGAGGTGGAGATTTACTCCATCCCTTGCTGCGAGAGGCCGGGTCGGAGGTCATTTTTTTAGTGTAGAAATTGTTGAGGGAGAAGATCCTGAGACCTTTATTGTTTATGATGTCGCTGCAGAATTAGAATGGTTTCCTTGGGATTCAACAGGTCTCTATGGTACGGCAGGCCTTGGGGTGCAAAGTTGGACCTCCACAACGGGAGGCGCATTTTCTGTGGTTTCTTTGGGCGCAGGCTATCTTTTTGATTATTCAAAAGGGAAGGTGATTGATCGCGTTTTCTTAAACTATGCTCGTGTAGGCAATGAAGATAGCAACACAGAATTAAAATTGGGCATAGGCGTTACTTTTTAAGTCTTTTACCAATTTGTTGACGAATTCCAATAATTTGCCCTAATATTCAGCTTCATCTCATATTGCGGCCGTAGCTCAGTGGGAGAGCACCTGCCCGACACGCAGGGGGTCGCTGGTTCAATCCCAGCCGGCCGCACCATAATGAATTTACATCTGCTCATTCTCAATGCTAGCGTTTCCTTTCAACAACAGGGAGACTACTTATGGCAAAATGGAATATTGCACTCGTAACACTCGTGACGTTTTTTTCAATTTCAGGAAATGCAGTGGTTCAGGGGCCAGCTGAAAATCAAAAGTGTCAATTCAATTCACCTTCAACACTTATTGATCATGAAAATTATTTCTATTATCGATTTTTAAACTTCACTGTATCGACACCGGTAATTAAACAAAATGGTTATGCCTGTGCTGCCATTAAAAAAGGGCCTTATAGTGAAACGGTAGATTATCTCATTATTGCTGCAGATGATGGCTCGGAGGACCTTTGGATTGCTCGCAATGAAGCTTTAAGAGGAACAGATATTCTCGATAATGAAGTGAGAAGGTATCCCATAATTAAGAAACAAGTGATCGTTCGCCTTGAGTCGGAGGAAAAGCCGGCTTTAGAAAACCAATCCCGTCTTTATGTAAATGATCTTATCTTTTTAAGAAACTTCGTCACCGGAAGAAAGGACGATTATCGTAAGGCGAGTTTCACGGCGTTCTTTGATCAAAAGGAAAACCGCATGCGCGCCCTTTACAAAGGTCTTGAAGTTAAGGGAATGCTCATTCGCATTGGTTTTAACCTTAAGTTTAATAAGGTCACTTATTATCCTCTTAAAGGCCAGGCCTTGACTCTTGACGTTGAGGAATTACAGCGGGTTAGCGCTCCCTAATAGAGATTTTCCCTTTGACCTCATGCCCCAGATTCCGATATCATTAGATTTAGCTAATGAGCAAATTCTTATTCGTTAGCTTAATCTATGCAAAGGAAGGCATATGGATCCAACGATAAATATCGAACTCATCGGCGAAGTCCCCTCATATATTGGAATAGGAATAAAGATTTTAGCAGCGATTCTTTTTGGCGGAATGGTTGGCTATGATCGCGAAAAGAAAATGAAAGCCGCAGGTCTTAAGACCAATATTCTCATTTGTCTTGGAGCCACTCTTTACACCTCTATCAGTACCTTATTCATTGATAATATTGGTGGAGCAGTTGATCCGAATAGGGTAGGGGCGCAAATTGTCTCTGGTATTGGTTTCCTGGGAGCTGGTGCCATCATTCAAGGACGAGGTTCCGTCGTGGGCATGACAACGGCGGCAACGATTTGGGTTGTAGCCGCTATTGGTTACACCATCGGAGTAGGTTACCCCGTTAGTGCAGGTCTCTTCAGTATTACGGTCCTCTTTGTTTTAAAATGGATCAATCCCTTCTATCGATTCTTAGAAAATGAAAACACCACAAAGTACTTTCATGTCGAAGTGCTCTCCTATGGTTCTGTTAAAAGATCGATCCTAGAGGTTGTCAAGCAGGAGTCCATTGAACTCGATGAAGCTTACGAAGATCCTATTGATAAAAAGCGCTCAGTATTTACACTCTATGTATTTTCCCATCCTCGTGTTATGGACAGGCTTATCAAAGACATTAAAGGCCTAGCGAGTGTTGAGAAAGTTTCTTTTCTTGAGGTTGCCGAAGATCAAAAAGTTCACGATGAAGCCGATGTGGTTGAGTTTAAGAACTTTGATTCTGGTAAGTAGGCCTTAAATTGTTTTTAGGTAGGTTAAGAGGTCTTTTAATTCCTGTTCAGTGCCGCTAAAAGCTGACATTTGAATTTTTCTTTTTAAAATTTCTTGTGGATTTCTTAAAAAACTTGGAAGCTCTTCCATTTTATTTTTCCATCTTCTGATCATGTATTTCATTTTCGGGGCTTTTTTTCCGCCAAAACCTTTGTGACTATGGCATTTGGCGCAGGAGCGGACAAAGACTTTAGCCCCTGGCAAGGTCTCTGATGAGGCACTTAATAGGATAGGGTTTTCTAATTTTGTTTCTTTTAATTCAATAGATTTAACTGCATAGGGACTGGCAATCTTTGCATCAAGTAAAAGGTAGGAAGGTCGCCATCTAAAGTAAGTGTTAAAAAATTTATTATAAATTTTATCTTTTCCTTGGACTTTAAGAGCAAGGAAATGATTTTTCTTAAGATAAGTAACTTTCGGAATTTTAAGGCGATAACCATCTTTGGCCTTGGTGTGGATTTCTTCGATCACAGCATTGGGAAAAACCTTGTTAATAATTTCATTAAAGTCGTAACCTTCATAAGTAAGCATTTCGTCTGAATTGGGATCTTTTCTCTCAATGCGTTTCCAAAGTTTTGGATAATCTACCTTGTCGCTGTGAAGGGTTACTTCTTTCTTTAGATATTTAATCGTAATTTCCTTGGCCTTGTAGGGAGAGCTCAAGGCAAAGAAAAAAAAGACTAAGGCGGTGAGCTTGAGAGCATTGAGGTTCATGAAATTCCTTTGATTTCTTCTTATTATAGGTGATGACTCGCTGCGCTTTAAGCTTTTCCTAAGACGGCCTTTCAATTTCATGACACATTCATCCAACTTTTGTAAGATTTCTCCTCATGAAAAAACGCCTTCACCTTAATCTCGGTAGTCTCCTTGGTCATCAATTCCTCGAGTTTTGGCCCTACTACATTAGTGCCCTTGCTTGTCTTTATGGCACTCATTGGATTCAGTCTCATTTGCCTTTTTTAGCAAAAGAGTTGGCGGACATTGTAGAAGTCGGTGTCTCTAAGATAGAGACGTGGAAGTTTTTTGCTCTCGCGGTGGGAATCATCATTTTTAGAACTTCTTCTCGTTTGCTCTTTTTCTATCCAGCGAGAATTTTACAAAAGGAGTTGCGTGTCGAACTTCTGGCCGAGCTTGAAGCGGTCAGTCCTACTCGTTATCGCCATCATAGTGATGGGCAACTTTTTCAAGTCCTTCAAATGGATATGGAACAACTTCGTGCCTTGATAGGTTTTGCCCTCCTCCAAGTTGGAAATATCGTTATGGCCATGATTGTCCTAGTCCCAAAAATACTAAGTTTTAATGACAGACTGGTGACCGCTCTTCTTCCCCTCTTTGTCGGCTTTATTCTCTTTACTATTATCGTGAGTCGAAATCGGGTTTATTATCGAAAGGTTCAAGACCTGCAAGGTGAAGTTCAAAACGTCATAATTGAAAGCTACGCTGGAAAGAAAACGATTAAGAACTATCATGCGGAAGAGTCTTTTATTTCTTGGTTTCGTGACTACTCATGGAAAGAGCTATGGTATTTCTACAAAGCCGGTGTTGGAGTAGGAGTTTCCATGCCTCTTCTTCCCTTAGGGATAGGGCTTAGTCTTGTATGGGGTGGGCATATTGTTTTTCAAGAGCAATTGGGAGCGAGTTCTCTCATTCTCTTTAGTGGATTTATTTTTCTCTTTCTTGAGCCCATTATGTTTCTTTCATGGATCGGAGTTGTCTTTGCTCGCTCCTATGGTTCATGGCAACGGATTAAAGAGCTAGTTTCTGATGTTCATAAAGAGAGTGACGAAGAAGTGCAATTAAAGTCTTTGAACCCAAAAGAAGATTTCAAAAAGGACGAGCTAAAAAGTACCGTTACCTTTTGGGAAGATAAGATCGATCTTGATATTCCTTTGCATGATTGGGTTGTTTTTGTAGGAAAAACCGGCTGTGGTAAATCCACTGTCCTCACTCAGTTAGCTGATATCATGAGGCTTCGTGGGGAAAATATTAGTTATGTTGCCCAAGACCCCTATCTTTATAATGATACTATTCAAAACAATATTTTTCTCGGTCAAGAGGCAACACCTGATCGTATTCAACAAGCATATGACCTTTTAGTTCTTTTTGGTCTCGATTATTTAGCCTCCAGTAAAGAGTCTCTTCTTAAGATGGAAGTGGGAGAGAAGGGCAAGAGATTAAGTGGTGGGCAAGCAAAAAGGCTATGCTTAGTGCGATCCCTTATGGCAAGGGCCGATATTCTCATTTGGGATGACCCCTTTTCCTCTGTTGATCTCATATTGGAAAAACAAATAATCGGAGAACTTAAGTCATTAGGAGTTTTGGTCAATAAAACGGTGATTCTTTCCAGTCATCGCTTAAGCACAGTGAGAGCAAGTGATTATTGTTTTTATTTGGATAAGAAAAAAGGTCTCGTTGAAAAGGGGACTACTGACGAATTATTAACATCAGAGTTTGAAATCTATGCGTACTTTAAGCAACAGATGGTCTAGCTACTTTCTCTTTCAAGGTGGAAAGCGCTTCCTCGTGGTAGTGCTTCTTTGTCTTGTGGGATCAGCTTATCTCGGAGCTTTAACCCCGCAAATGATTTCCGAGCTGGCGAAGAATTATGCTGTTGAGGTCGATTTTTACGCGACTCTTTGGTCGCTTAGCTATCTCTTTATTGGCGTTTATCTAAATCGTGTTATTTATCAATTGAGTATTAATAAATACATGCAGCTTCTGATGCAAAACACGAGAAGCATGTGCTACGAGAAATGGCTTCATGCTTATGATGTTAAAACATCAAAAGACAGCCGTAGTGAAAGGTACCCTCAGGGAGAAGTGATTTCGCGAATTATGAATGATACTGAGGCCCTTCGAGAAATGATGACCTCGGGAACCTTTGGTATTTTTATTGATATCTTCTTTGTGGTCTCCTGTTTGATATCTTTTATTAGTTTGAACAAGGTGAGCGGTATTGCGCTCTCCCTCGCAGAAGTTGTCGCTTCATTACTTTTGATTTGGGGCTCTCGGTATATGCGAGTCGTTTTTATGGATGTGAGAAAATCACGTGCCGATATGTCACGACTTCTGTCCAATATGGTGGGGGGAATCAAAGAGACTTATTACACTCGTCATGAAAACTATGCGAGCCGCAGAGGAGAGGTTGTCTTTCACGATTTTTTATCCAAACAGCTTAAAGCGAATATCTGGGACGCTGGATACTATTCTACAGCGGAGTCTTTATACCCAATTCTTTTGGCGTTTATTGTCTTTCTCTTTCCCTATAGTAATATTACTGAAGCGGCGATCATTTTCGCCATTGTAGACCTTATTCAGCGCTCAATTAGACCGGTAAAGGATGTCGCCGCCAAGATAGCCAATATTCAAAGGGCCTACACGGGAGTTATCAGAATTGATGAGTTCTTAAATGATCTAGAAGAATCTTTGAGTTCTAAAGGTTATCAAACTAAAGGAAATATCGAATTAGAAAAAATAGAAGTTGATGTACGCTATTTTGAGTATCCAAGAAAGAGTGGTCAAGAAGATGAGTCACCTTTCTCTCTTAAAAATATCACTTTTGAAGCCCTTCCCGGTCAGTTAATAGGTATTGTGGGCCTCTCTGGTTGTGGAAAGTCCACCCTCCTCAATATGATGGCCGCTAACATTGTTCCTATGGAAGGAGACATTCGACTAAATACTAAAGACCAAAAAGTGCTCAAATTTCCCGGTGATTCTGTGGAGGATCTCATTGGCTATCGAGAACAAGTAGGGATTGTCAGTCAAGATTCTCATATTTTCTCTGACACGGTCTTTTTTAACATCAGTATGTGCCGAGAAAAACCACAGGACTTTGATTCTTTTTGGGGTGATGTCTGTGAAAGAATTCCTTATGTGAGGCATTGGGGCTTGAGTCCTGAAGCTTTGCTTGATCAAAGAGGATTGAGCCTTGGTCAAAAGCAACTTTTAGCTGCCATTCGTTCTTGTTACCTTAAAAAGCCCATTGTTCTCTTTGATGAAATTAGCTCTGGCCTTGATGGTGAGCTTGAACTAGCGCTTAGAGAAATGGTACGTCTTATTCAAAAAAACTCTCTTACTTTCATTGTGGCCCACCGATTGGAAACGGTTATTGGAGCTGACAAGATTATTGTTCTTGAAGGTGGTCGAGTCAAAGACTCGGGTACTCATCAGGAGCTTCTTAGCTCTAGTGCTGTGTATCGAGAATTCTTAGATGAATTGAGTCATCAACATTCGCCAAGCAATTGATCTTGAGTTAGAATTTCAAGGATTTATCACTATCTCAACATAAGGAGTTCGTTGTATGAAGCTTCGTTCTAAACCTATGGCCTTTGCTCTCTTGGCCGTTACGCTAATCGGTCTTTCTTGCACTAAAGAAGTAGACAGTAAACCTCAATTCATTTTTAAGCCTGCGCCCAACGAAAATGCTGCTGCCAAAGTTAATGGTGAAGTTGTGACTTACGACACACTTTTAAATGGTGTTGAAAGTGAACTCTATGAAGCAGAGATGAAAGTGTATGAACTAAAGATGAATGCTTTGAGAGGAATGGTTCTTAAAAAGTATATGGAAGCTGATCCAGCGTACAAAGGGGACAATGATAAGTTCCTTCAAGAGGTGATTGCTAAAGATATCAAAGTCTCTGATAAAGAGGTCATGAAGTTTGCAAAGGATCGTAAAATTCCTGAGACGAATCTCAACGATGAACTAAAGTCGCGAATTAAAGATTTTTTAAAGAAAGAAAAAACTCAAGGAGCTATTGATAGCTGGCTTGGAATGAAAACTAAGAGTAGCCCTATCGAAGTTTATATTAAAGAGCCTAAAAGACCTGTGAAGAACGTCGAAGTTGGTGACGCTCCTTTTATGGGAGGAGCAGATGCCAAAGTCACAATCGTGGAATTTTCAGATTTTCAGTGTCCCTTCTGTAAAAAGGGTGCTGATCTTATGACTGAGCTTAAGAGTGCCTATGGTAAGAAAATCAAGGTGGCTTTCAAACACTTTCCTCTTCCTTTTCATAACCACGCCAAAAAGGCGGCAGAAGCAGCGATGTGTGCTGAAAGTATGAAGAAGGGAACCTTCTGGAAGATGCATGACAAGATGTTTGCTGATCAAAGTGGACTTGCTATGGATGGGCTGGTTGCTAAAGCAAAGTCGATTGGTCTTTCTGAGGACGACTTTAAAAAGTGTCTTAATGAAGGCAAGTTTTCTATGGCCGTGCAAAAAGATATCGAACAAGGAAAGAGTATTGGTGTGAAGTCGACTCCTACTTTCTTTGTTAATGGCCAGCTCGTTAATGGCGCTCAACCTATGGAAGTCTTTAAAAAGATTATTGACCAGGAATTAAAGAAGTAAATTCCCAAAAAAGAACTTAACACAAGAGAGAAGGGGCAATATTTGCCCCTTTTTTAATATTCATTCGCAATATCGCCGCCTCAAGAGAAATATTTACCACGCTTCTTTTGCATAATGTCAGATGTATAATGATAGGGAGATTAACCTGTGAGGATCCTCTCTTTATTATGGATATTAACGACTACTCAGCTAGACTCGCTCAAACGCGCAATCGCTTTTCAGAAGCTCAACAAGAGCTCAAGGAAAATTATGATGAGAATGTCAGGTCCCTAGAGAAACTTCACGACAAAAAAACGACCAATCAAAGAGAAAATTATATCAATCAAAAATTAGCGATGGAAGAGCGCTCTCAAGAGCGCATTGATCGTTATGATAAAAACTTAAAGAAAGAGCTCGCTAATCGCACAGAAAGGTATATGAACAACCTTGAAGAAGAAAGAAAGAGCTTTAATAATGATCGAAAGCGAATGATGGGTGACTACAATCAAAAGCTTTCTTCTATATCAAAATCTTTTGATACTTCTAATACAGAAAAAGATAAGCTTCATGCCCTCTATAAAGATAATATGATGGAGAGATATGATGAAGGACTAACTCAGAGAGAAAAAGACTTCAATGAGAAGCTTGCTAAACTCAATGAGAATGCAACGACAAAAATCAATGATTATCGTGATCTTACAAACCGCGAGAAGAGGACTTTAATTACTGATTTTGACAATGAAAGAAAGCAGTTAGTTCAAGATGCGAATATTTCGCGAAATAAGGCTAATAGCAGGCACCAGTTAGACATGGAGCGCTTGAGAGAAGCCAGAAAACAAAATGAAACGACTCTTAAAAATAATTTTGAAAGTGCCAACACCACTCTTAGAAAAACAAAGAATGATCAAATTGAAAGGCAGAGAGAGACTTTTGAGAAGCTCTCAAGTGATATTCAAGAGCGAAATCAAAACGAATTAACAAAATTAAATCGCCAAAGTAAAGCAGAAAAAAGAGATTTAGAGCGAAAATTTGCTGGTGATAGATTGTCTCTCGAAAGAAGAACTAATGCCCTTATAAATGAAGGAGCAGGTAATAAATTAGATGACACTCGTAGAAAGCAAGCAGCTCAACACGAAAATCAAGTCAAAAATTTAAAAGATGCTTTGGAGAAAAATAATCACAGTAATAGTCTTCTTAACGAAAGACTTGCCCGTGGCCATAGTAATGAATTAAAGAAAATGGAAGTTCGCCACAACACGGATATTGATAAAAAGAATGACGAGTTGAGGAAAATGCGTCAAGAGACGATTGGTGGCCTTAAAGAGCAAATGTCCGAATATCAAGAATTGATGGCAAAGAGAAATAGTAAGCTTGCTAGAGAAAAAGAGGAGCAATCCGTTCTTTCAAGAAAAAAGTTAATGAATTCACTTGATACTCAACGTACTGAGTTTGCTCGTCAAATTAATCAAATCAACATGGCAAACCAAAAGGCTTCTGCTGAAGTAAGAAATCAGATGAGTGAAGATCAAGCGAAATTTATCGAAGAAACTAAGGTCAAAGTTCACCATCAAATGGCAGAACTAAAAGATGACCTCAGAACAACCTTTGGAAAGAAAGAAGAGAGTCTCAACCAGAGGCTTGATCATAAAGAAACAGAAAATCGCAAGCTCGAAGAGTCATACCAAAAGAAACTCGATATTATGCAAGCGAAAGCTCATAAAGAACTTGAGACCTTAAAGCTCATCGAACATGAAAGAAGGATGTCGGAGAAGAGGGCGGCAGATAAACAAATTGATCAGAATAGAAAAGAGTTTGAGAGAACTATACAGTCGCTTCGTCGTGAGTTTGACCGTAAGATTGCTCGCTCCAAGGCCAATAAAGATCTTACAGTGGCAAAGCTTACCAATCGTTATGAAAGTCAACTCGACCGTGAACGCAGTGAGCATGCAGCCGAAATGGAGCGCCAAGAGAAACTGATGACAAGAAATTATGGAGATCTTCTTCACAAATCGACTCTTGAAAAGGAAAATCTTATCAATCAATATGAACTGAAGATTGATAAGCTTCGTGAAGCGAATCGACTGGCAAGTGAAATGCGAAGTCTCAAAGGACCTGAAAAAGCTTAATCAATGAATGACTATAGTGGGGTATAAATGAGAAGAGCAAAAATTGTCTCTACTCTAGGGCCTGCGTCTGATACTGTTGAGACTATTGCTGAGCTTATTAAAGCCGGTCTTAATGTGGCGCGAGTAAATATGAGTCACGGTACTCACGAGGGTCACAGCAAACTCATTGCTAATATCAGAGAGGCCTCTAAAAAGGTTGGGCAAGAAGTAGCGGTTCTGATTGATCTTCAAGGGCCAAAAATTCGAGTTGATAAATTAGATGAGCCTTTAGAGCTAAAAAAGGGTGAGACTTGGGTTATTGGAACCAGTAAAGAAAAAGAAAATTATCCAGAATATAAAAATCATTTTATCCCTACCATTTATGAAAACTTAGTAGCTGATTGTCATGATGGAGCTCGGATTCTTTTTGATGATGGGCTTATGGTGGCTAAGGCGATTGAGAAGGACCGAAATGTCTATAAGATAGAGATTCTTGTGGGGGGAACCCTCAAAAGTAATAAGGGAATCAATCTTCCGGACTGTGAAGTATCAGCACCGGCATTTACCGACAAAGATAGGGAAGACCTTCTCTTTGGGCTTAAAGAAAATTGTGACTATATCGCCTTGTCGTTTGTCAGAAAGAAGGAAGATATCCTTGAAGTGAAGCACCTTATGCATTCTTTGAAAAAGAATGTTCCCGTGATCTCTAAAATTGAGAAACCTCAAGCTGTGGATAACTTAGAATCCATCATGGAGGCAACCGATATTATTATGGTGGCCAGAGGAGATATGGGAGTCGAACTTGGTAACCATCTCGTTCCCGCGGTACAAAAGAAAATTATTCGTATGTGTAATGAACACCACATTCCCGTGATTACCGCCACTCAAATGCTTGAGACCATGACAGAAAACCCAACACCCACACGGGCCGAGGCTTCCGATGTGGCCAATGCTATTTGGGATGGAACGGATGCCGTTATGCTTAGTGGGGAAACCGCTGCAGGCAAATATCCAGTAGAAACAGTAAAAATGATGAACTCTATTATCATTGAGGCCGAGAGGGAACCCAAAGAAAGGCCACTTCTGCGGCATATGGATCTCTCTAATGTGAATGCTTCCGTTATGGTAGCAGCATCGATGATTGCTGAAAAAATTCATGCAAAAAGAATTCTTTCGGTAACGGAGTCGGGAAATTCCTGTAAAAAGATTTCCCAATTTCGCCCGAAGACTCCTGTGCTTGGAGTAACCAGTCATATTGAAACAGTGAGAAGGCTGTCTCTTTATTGGGGTGTAACTCCTTTTCATCTTTCAGACTACAATGAAGATCATTTTAATTTTCAAAAAGATATCGTTGATAAAGTTAAAGAAGAATTAAAGCTTGTCAACGGAGATAAACTTGTTATCACCAGAGGTGATGGTAAGTTCTTTGCTCGTGGCTCTTCGAATTCTGTAAAAGTAGAGATTGTTAAAGATCGTCCCAAAGCTCCGGGAGGAGGTGATGTTACTCAAATCGCAGAGGATGATGACAAAACAATTTTATTGGATACTTCCATCTGCGCTTCTTGCCATAACTGCATTCAAATCTGCCCCCATGATATCTGGAAAACATCAGATGATCAGCAATCGAATACTATGATTAATGAGGGTAAAGTAAAAGATTGCACTATGGATAATGAGTGCATCCGCGTTTGTCCCACTGGTGCTATCGAAATCATTCCAAAACACTCATGAAGGAACTTTTTGAACAATTGAATGTGGTCGACTGGGGTTATACAGAAGAGCTTGAGCCACAAAGTTTTGATAAACTTGAGGCTTGGGTAAAACGAGGCGATCACGGCATCCTCAATTACTTAAGCGATCATAGAAAAGAGGCGAGGGCGAATCTTAAAAATGTTTTTCCTGAGGCAAAGAGCGCTCTTTGTTTCCTTTTTTCCTATCACCCGGAGAAGTTGGCACTTGAGAACTTTTATCAAAGCAAAAAATCTAATGGTCATAAAATGGCAAGCTACGTTTTGGGCTTTGAAGGAAA
>JASBRV010000019.1 GCA_030149295.1 Bacteriovoracales bacterium
AAAAAGGATTAATCGCACGGATGCTCCATTTCATAAGCATTTTTAGTCTGTTTCATTGTATCGAGTGCAAGAGCTTTGTCGAGAGGGGGCAGGGAATCGATAAGGGGACTGAGGACTCTATGACTAAGACAAATTTCGTCCCAAGTTAAGGTTTTAAGGAGATGTTCCAAGATTTGTCGTCTTTTTGTGGTTTTAAGTTCTAGAAGTGAGTGCTCCTGGGGACGGTAACAAAAAGTAATAAAAGGATGGATATTTCTATCAAGACAGAAAGATAGGGCTTGAGGAATCTCTCTCCAATTGTCTTTTTGGATAAGAAAATTGAGGTTCATATGAAGAGGGGAGAGTCCTCTATCGATTCTCTCTTTTTCATAATGGCGCAGGCTTTCAATAGTTTGAAGAACTCGATTAAGATCTCCGGGCTTTCGAATTTTATGATAAGTGTCGGGATCAAAACTATCTACTGAGAGAATAAGATTTTTCACTTGGATTTTATCGAGGGCTTTTTTTATTTTAGGAGATAACTTCCAATGAGCATTAGTGGTAATGGACCATTGGCAAGTGGGATTGAGAGCGGAGACTTCATCAATAAGTTTAAAAGTATCGCTTTGAAGAAAAGGCTCCCCTGAGAGCATGTCGATTTCTTTAAGATGAGGAAAGAGTGTTTCACGGGCCGGTTTCCAAAAATTATCTTCCGTATAAAATCCATTTGGTAATTCCCAGACATCACACATCTGGCAGCGTAGGTTACAAAAACCATTGAAATTGGCCGTAAGTCTAAGGGGACGTTCCATCTGAACTTGAAGCTCTTTTGGATTTTCTGGAAACATCTTACCTAATTGAGGACAAAGGTTGCATCCCTGATCCTTTGTTTCTCTTTCACATATGGAGACTTCACCTGTGAGGAATTCACTTCTCCATCTTTGTGCAAACTCACCATTCCATATTTCTTGCCAGGTATTTTCTTGAAGGTTTCCCAAGGAGTGCTCTGTTCCTTTATGACGACATAAGCCCACTGAGCCATTGGGTTCAAGAATGATATTTACAAAAGGCATGAGACAAAAACGACGGGGGCTAAAGCCCCCGAGCAGGATTTGATCAATATTGTATTTGACCTCATTGATCCTGTGGCGGATCAAGGGATGTTGGAGGTGGGCCTTATTCTTTGCCACTCTCTGATTTTGCTTCAAGCTCTTCGATTCTCTTAGTTTGCTCATCAACTTTTTGTGACAGCTCTTTGACAGCTTCGATAAGCATAGGTGCTAAGTTCGCGTAATTCACGTACTTATAGCCATGAGCATCTTCCTTCACTGCCATGGGAAGAACTTTTTCTAAGTCTTGGGCCATAACTCCTTGAGTTTTTCCTTGCGGGAAGTTGTGTTGGGGATACTCTTTGGTTTTATATGTGTAGTTAAAAGCTTGAAGTTTTTTTACAGACTCTAAGCCGTTAACAAGAGGGCTGATTTCTTCTTTAAAGCGCACATCTGAGCCAGCAAAAACATCGAGATAAACGCTGTCGTTTAACACTTCGTTCTCAATTTCTTCGAGGTTAAAATCGTTAATTCCACCGAAACTGTAAGGTTTTTTGCCATCTTTCTTCTTATCGTCTGTCGAATTGCTCATAACGCTTATCCTATAGGGTTTAGATACTTAATATTGTTACATTATAACCTTTTACCTAGGTTTCCAAAAATTTTTAGTTATGATGGGTAAGTGACTGGAATCACGTTGATAAATAGGGGAGACCTGCCCACTTTAAGATGGTGAGTTCGGACCGGTGACGTAAGCTCCCTGATGGAGGGAGCGGTAAATGGTAATCGCCTTTTCGATATTCTCTCCCGAGAAGGCAATTTTCTTGTCGTGGAGCACTATCGCCTTATTGCACACTTGGGCCACAAGATCTGAACTATGAGAGATAAAGATGACTGCGCCGGAATCTTTGAGTATTCGCTTCATTCTTACTTTGACCTTCTCTTGAAAGAACTGATCGGCACCGTCATACACTTCATCTAATATCAAGAGTTCTGAGGGAATGCTTGTCACCACGGATAGAAAAAGTCTCGCCTGCATCCCCTTTGAGTAGGTGTAAAAGGGGGCTTCCAGAAACTTCCCTAGCTCGGAAAATTTGAGTGCCTCCTCAATGACTTCTTTTAATTCCTTGGGGCAGAGGTGAGGGAAAATGAGCTCACCTAAAAGATAAGCATTTTCTCTACCCGTGAGAGAGTAGTGCAAAGCCGTAGCGGTTGAAAAAATAGCTTGAATATTTTGAGGGGCCTCAATCACTCCTTGCTGGGGATGGATCATTCCAGCGATGCAGCGACAGAGACTTGTTTTTCCTGAGCCGTTTTCACCAATGAAGGCCATGACGTCACCTTTATGGAGGTCAAAGGAAATGTCTTCAAGTACTGGATGAACCGATTTTTGGTCGAGAATACTTTGAAAGGGGGCTTTGATTAGTTGAACAAAGGCGTCGCGAACCGTATGACCTTTTTGCAAATCAAGATCAAAAGAGAGGTGAAGGTCCCTAACTGATAAAATGGGTTTAGATGTAGCTGTAGAGGTCATTCTTTCTTTTTTTCCAGTAGAGGCTTGAGAGGATTATAAAAACAAGGGTAACGCCAAACGCTTTAAGCAGAGAAGGCCAAAAGAAGCTCGGTTCATATTGATA
>JASBRV010000036.1 GCA_030149295.1 Bacteriovoracales bacterium
TGCTTCTCGCAGTTGCTCTAGGTGTAAAATTATCGAGTAAGGGGCCTCTTCTCTATGGTCAAAAAAGAGTTGGACTTGATGGCGAAGAGTTCACCATGTGGAAGTTTCGTTCCATGAAGATAGCGACAGAAAATGAAGATAAGACCGAATGGTCAAATGAAAATAATCCTCGAAAAACGCGCTTTGGTGATTTTATAAGACGAACGAGCCTTGATGAGTTCCCTCAGCTTCTCAATGTTCTTTTAGGCGACATGAGTCTGGTAGGGCCTCGCCCAGAGCGGCCCTTCTTCGTAGAGAAGTTTCGCCACGAAATTCCTGGCTACATGCTGAAACACAAAATGAAACCGGGAATGACAGGTTGGGCGCAAATCAATGGCTGGCGTGGGGATACGGATCTCAATAAGCGTATCGAATGTGACATTTACTACATCAAACACTGGTCTCTTTGGTTTGATATCAAGATCCTTTTTCTCACCATCTTTAAAGGCTTCATTAATAAGAATGCTTATTAGCCAAAAGGTGCCAGGTTGAGTTTGGTTAAGCCGTATTTTAATCGAACATCTCTCTGGTGATTCTCAATTCTAAGCTTCGATTGTTTAATTTTTTCACGCCTCACCCCCTAGTTACAGTAGTTTCAAATACTTAAGTACAGAGTACTTTTTCGCTCTTTTGAACAATCCTACCAAGACATTGTGGTGGAGGTAGATTTGATTGACACACTGAGGTACACTAGAGAGTTAGAAAAGGCTGGTTTTAACTCGGAACAGGCGGAAAAAGTCGTGCGGGCCCAAATAGACATGATCACCACTAGCGTAGCTACAAAAGCTGATCTTCAAGTCCTTGAAGCTCGTATGGATGTTGAGTTTACGGAGATTCGTTCCCAGTTTAAAGATGTCTATCGTCGCTTTGATGACATCGATCGAAGGTTTGAAGATATAGACCGCAGATTTGAAGATATTGATCGCAGATTGGGTGGAATGGATCTGAAAATGGATTCGATGGAAAATCGCATTACCTTTAGACTCATTGGGGCCATGGTTCTTCTTCTAACAATCTTTACCTATATTAATGAGGCTCTCTAGTCTGAGAGCTCTCTCAAAAAACTCATCGCAGACTCGCGATTATAATGGATTCCGTCGCGCCAGACGGCGGACATGGGGTGGGTCGCAATAAAGTGATTTGTTGTATCGAGGGTGTGGACATGATCTCGCTCACCGAGTTCTGTGAGAAAGACTTTCCATAGTTCATAGTTTTTTTCAAAATTTGGAACCTCACTTAAAGAAGCCTTAAAATCATGATGATAGGGCGAGAGGATAAAGTTAAGTTTGATATTCTCTGCCTTTGTTCTCTCCAATAAGTTTCGATAAAGTTCAATCACCTTGGGATTAAGATTTTTCATCTCCTTTAAAACATTTCTTGAATAAGTCTGATAATTTTCAGAAATCTGCTCTGAAAGTTTCTTCTTTTGCTCTTCATTTAAAAGACCTTGAGGAGAGGAATCACTCTTTAAAGGAGAGAGAATCATGGACTGGTTCATTGTTCCGTCGAGATTTATTGAAAGTCTCTTGTCTTTTTTACGGCGTTTAAGAACATTAAAAACATCTTCAAAAGACTGATTGGATAAATAGTACTTACAAAAATCCACAACCGAGCCTTTAGCAAAAAGAGGAATCAACTCCCCCATCTCTGGCTGAAAGGCGACTTCTGGCTTAGCCTTTGGTCGATTGAATTCAAAAAAGTCTGCTATGTAGATTATTCTTTTAAGAGAAGAGAATCTTTTCATCGCTTCAAAGATCACGGCCATTCTTGAAGGCGTGTCAGCTCCTCCGAGAGAGACAACGTAGGCTTTACTACCAAAGACCTCCTCCACATCAGAGGCCACATAAGCTTCACTAGTCGAGCTTCCAACAATTAGAGTCTCAATGGGCGCTTTTACATTCTTAAGCTGGTCAAATTTCGCATACTCAAGATTCACATGCCATGGTTTAAATTTTTGAATGCCGAAAAAACCAGTTTGATGAGGATTCACCACTTCAAAAAGTGCTGCATATCCCAAAAGAAGAAAAATTAAAGAAGCAGTGAATGTGACAACAAAGTTTTTATTAATAAAATCTCCTAAAATTGAAAATATAAAAAAGGTGACTCACTTCCTAAATAGAGAAAGCAAAAAAATAAACAAAGCGCTAAGCCCACCGCATGCCATCTTGGCTGAGTCATCCCCTCCCTTGAAAAGTGACGATCAAGTTCATTGGTGTTTCTTTTAAAAAGAACGATATACATACCAATAATCCAGGCAGCAGCGAAGCGATCACGATGACGGGCCACAAAGTGCGGATAGCCAATTTCTCCTTGAGGAATAAACATTTTAGAGAGCCACGTTGTCATAAGATCAATACTCTCTGCTCGAAAGATCACCCACGTAATCACCACGATGAAAAAAGTTAGGCCCGAGCGAAGAAAAAAGGAAAATTTAGCTGATGGGCGCTTGTCCCAACCAACTAAGCGCTCTAGCGCCAACATTCCCCCGTGAAGCCCGCCCCAAATCACGTAAGTCCAAGCAGCCCCATGCCATAAGCCCCCTAGAAGCATCGTTAAAAGAAGATTAACGTAAGTTCTCCCCTTTCCTTTGCGATTTCCTCCAAGAGAAATATAGAGATAATCACGAAGCCAAGAACTTAAAGTCATATGCCAGCGGCGCCAAAAGTCTGTGATCGAATAAGACTTATAAGGACTATTAAAATTTTGAGGAAATTCAAGACCGAACATAAGACCAAGGCCAATCGCCATATCGGAATAGCCCGAAAAATCAAAATAAAGCTGCAGCGTATATCCAAGCGCACACATCCACGCTTCCGTGGTCGTTGCGATATCTATCATGCCAATCACAGGATCAATGGCTTTAGCGATATTATCGGCTATGAGAATTTTTTTTGAGAGACCACAAACAAAGAAGACAAGTCCGCGCTTAAAGAAATTGATGTCAAAAGGCTTCTTCGCCTTTTCTTCCAGTTGATCCACAAGATCAGTATGGCGAATGATCGGTCCCGCAATAAGCTGAGGAAAAAACGCCACATAGGTCGCAAAGGGCGTGATCTTTTTATACGCTTTGGAATGGCTGCGATAGAGATCAATCGTATAACTCATGGATTGAAAGGTATAAAAAGAGATGCCCACAGGAAGAACAATATTAGGAAGGCGCTCAAGAGGTTTGACTCCAAAAACAGGCAAGAGAAGATTAATATTTTCGATGAAAAAATTGGAATACTTAAAAAAGCCCAATACTCCGAGGTTCACAAAAAGAGAAATGAGGAGCAGTGTTTTTTCTTTTTTAGGATTTTCCGTCTCCTCTAGCTTTCTCCCCACCCAATAATCAATAAATGTGGAAAAAAGAAGAAGAGGTAGAAATTTATAATTCCAATGCCCATAGAAAAAGTAGCTAGCTAGAAGAAGAAAGGGAATCTTCCAGCCCATTTTGGGCATGAGGTAATAGCCCAAAAGCACAATGGGCAAGAAGAAGAGCAAAAACTCATAACTATTAAAGAGCATTTGATCTCACTTTTTGATAAACCTCGCGGTACTGTATGCATGCTTTTTCCCAAGAAAATTGACGGGCATAGGCCTTGAGGGCTTCAGGGTTCGGCGCTTCCTTGAGAAATTCATCAATAGCGAGAAGTGCAGATTGAACGGAGTTGGGATCAAACATATGGCCGTGGTCACCGCAAACTTCAGGCAAACTACAAGCATTTGAACTTATGACTGAAGTTCCTCTGGCGTAAGCTTCGATAATGGGAAGGCCAAATCCTTCTAAGAACGAGGGATGAAAGAAAGCCTCCGCATGGTCATAAAGATAGATCTTTTCTTCTTCACTTACAGGACCAATCAAAATGACCTGACCTTGTAGCCCTTCATTTTTGATCTCCTCAAGTATCTCTTTTGCATAGGAATGAAAAAGAGGGCCGGCAATCACAAACTTTAAATACGGTCTCTCTTTTGCAAGTTTGAGAATCATTTTGAAATTCTTTTTGGGAACAACTGTTCCGATAGAAAAAATAAATTTCTCAAAGCTTTCAGGTAAAGACTTTGGCCGCTTCGGTTCTAAGTTTTCATCAAAGCAAACACCATTAGGAATAACGGCTTCTATTTTATTTTCAACTATTAAATTCTTATGAACTTCGCTTTTTGTGAATTCAGAAATATAAGTGATCGCACTAGCCTGATTAATTTTCTTTTGCAGACGTTTTAAATACCCTTCTTTTTTTGATGGGTCTTGTTCTTCATAAATGGCATTGAGGTCGTGGATGGTGAGAACTTTTTTTGTAAAGCTTGGATAAACCTTCACATCTTGATGAATAGCATGCCATACGTCACAACTAGGCATGTAAAACAGTCGATGCCATTTCTTTTCTTTGAAATAAAAGTCGATCGAGGGATCAAATTTAAGTTGGCGATACAAATGAAGCGCAACTTGCCCAAGACCACAATTTAAATCGCTCATTTTGCATAAATCGACTGTCGTTTTCATAGGTACTATAATATGCTAAATTGATCCGCAAAGTCATTTTTGGAGCCCAAATGGATACTAAGGGGAATAGCAAGGGTAATACTGAGACGAATGCTGTGGCGAACCAAAAGGTTTCCGTCCTCATCATAGGACAAAATGCTGCTCATACCCTAGATCGCTGCCTAACATCACTGAAAGCATTTGATGAAGTCGTTTATGTGGATGGGGGCAGTACTGACAATTCAGTGAAAATTGCGAGTTCCTATGAGAACGTCGTCGTTTTTGAAAACCCATGGCCTGGATTCATTGCCCAAAGAAACTATTCCCTTGAAAAGGCCAATCATAATTGGTGCTTTATGATCGACGCCGATGAAGAAGTCTGCCCCGAGACGGTGGAAGAAATTTATCGCATCTTAAATCATAATCCCCAAAAGCTCATGTATAAAATTGTTCGCACTGAGTTTTATCTAGGAATGGCCCTTGAATCGGGCTACGGAAAAAGTGACTATCAAGAGCGCCTCTTTGATAAAAGGCATGTTAAATATTTTGGGGGTGTTCATCATGGTCATCTGATTGACGGTGTGCCCTCCGATCAAGCAAGTGATAAAGTGGGAAGTCTTGATCCGAAATTTCGGATCAACCATGACGATACTTATGGTCTCAATGAATGGATTAAGAAATTACCTCGCTTTGCCACAATCGTCGCTGAAGAAAAAATTAAAGCTGGAAAAACATCTGGAAAGCTAGAAGTTTTTGTGGGCTTTTTTTACACTTTCTTTCAAATCCTCTTTAAATCACTCAGTCTTGGAAAAGTCGGCTTTGTGATTGCCATCCAGACGGCTCTTTATAAGTGCCTCGTCAAGCTCATTATTTATGAGCGTCGTCATATTGGATTTGATCACCAGCAAAAAGAAGGAAAGTACCTAGGATGAATAATAGATGAAAGTATCCGGCTTTACCTTTGTTAAAAATGGTCTCACATTGGGCTACCCCATTCTTGAAAGCCTAAAGAGTCTTGATCCCATATGCGATGAGATTGTCATTAATGTTTGCTTTGATCATGAAGATTGCCGCGAAGATGATGGCACCTACGAATTCCTAAGAGATAACCTCAGTAGCGAAAAGTATATTTTCCTCAAAAACAAATGGGAACTTGATTCCAAATTTGGAACTCATCTTTATAGCTCCCAAACCAATAAGGCCTTAGCAAAGTGCACGGGTGATCTATGCCAATACATTCAAGGGGACGAAGCCCTTCATGAAGGTGAGTACCAAGAAATAGAAAGAGGTTTTAAGGAACTGACCACAAGAAATGATGTCGACGCCCTCCTCTTTCACTATTTTCATTTTTACGGCAATGTGGATGCCATAAAATTCACTCGGCATATGTATAAAAGAGAGATTCGTGCTTTTAAAAATGGATTAGGAATTAAATCTTGGCGAGATGCTCAAGGCTTTAGAAGCCACGACGATCAAAAGCTTCGCGCCAAACAACTCGATGCTCATATTTATCATTATGGCTGGGCGAGAAAAGAATCCATCATGAAAAAGAAAATTGATATTATGGCCTCTCACTATGAAGATGGGGCTAAAGGTGAAGGAGAAAAGTTTCAATACCAAAGGATCTGGGGAGTAAAGCCCTTTAAAGGAACACATCCTAAGATTATGCAAGAATGGGTGGATCAAAATAAGAATGAAATTGATATTTTATCTCTACCCAAAGCCTATCATATAGGTGATCTAAGGCATATGATTGGTGACATGATTGAAATCCTCACTGGCTATCGCATCGGTGAATACAAAAATTTTAAGCTCGTTAAATAATAGGAATAAAGCATGATTGATTTTACCAAAGCCCCCGTACACGGAAGAGTCGAAGGAATTAAGCGCGCTCTCCTTATGCTTGATCAAGTAAAAGGTCAGTCTAATAGCGAAGGTGTTTTTATTATTGAGACTGGAACAACTCGGGGCGAACTTGGCGGAGGCCCCGAAAGTGACGGTTGGGCCACTCCTCTCTTTGGTTGGTACGCTAGTATTAATGGTGGCAAAGTTTGGACAGTAGACATTGAAGAGGCCGCCATCAATCAATGCAAAGAAATCACAAAGGATTTCAGCTCTCATATCGAATACTTTGTGGGAGATTCTTCTGAAATATTGGCAAAGGCCGATCGTCCCATTGACCTTCTCTATCTCGATAGTGCCAATGATCCCGTTATTGCGCTTAATGAGCTTAAAGCATGTGAAAAGAATATTAGCGACCAAACGATTATCTATATTGATGATACTTCTCTTTATAAGAAGCGCCCTGGCGGTGTCTGTAAAGGTGTTCTAGTGTATCAATACCTTTACGAGAAGGGCTGGGACTTGGTTTTCGATAATGGTGATCAAATTATTCTCACTAAGTCTAAGGGGGCAACTCCGGGCTTTTTTGGGAAGTTTTTAACCTCGCTTAAGACTCAGCGCATCTACAAAAGAGTGATTAGAAAAGGCGCTCTCTAGTAGCTAAAGCATTAAAAATCCCCAAAAGAACACAAAGTTCTCACAATTACGCAGCGCGCGTGTGAAAACTTTTTATAGATTGTCCCCCTCTGTTTTAACACCACGCAGCTTCTGATAGATATACCCCACATACACAACAGACACAACGAGAGAGAACAAATGAAAATCATGTCAGGGAAGCTGATTCAGGTTGCTTTGGTATTGATCATGGTCCTTATTTTATTTCCAATTTTTGTTAAGGCCGAGGATCATCATCACCACAAAAGCCCGCACGCTCACACCTTTACACCACTTGAAGAAGAGGACTTCTTTCAGTCCACCTTTAAGTATCTATCAAGTAAGGCCAACTTTCCCATTACAACTTGGAACGAATGTCGTGATAGAACAATTGAGGGAAATTACATTGGTTATCGTTGCAGTAGAAAAAGAACCATCTCAAAAGTTCTATTTTCTTACCTCAAAACTCATTTTATAAGCTGTGTGCGTGAGGCCGCTTTTGCCAATGGGGATACTGACATAAAAGATATATCAATTGAACACAAAGGAATTTTTGCTGACTCAAGACACAGCCCAGACAGCCTACACGGGCAGGGTCGGGCCATTGATATTAAAAGCATAAGCTACAAGCTCTCTTTTTTTAGAAAGGTCACAATGAATCACGAAAGTGATGGTCATGGTGCTTTCTACACCACCCTAAGAGAGTGCTGGGGTGAAAAAATAAAAAGAAATAATAATTGCCCCCTTTTTGAAGATGATCCCTACCTAACAGGGTCTATTGGAAAAGACGACGAAGATCACCAAATACACATGCACCTTTCCGTACCCGTTTGTTCAAATAGCGAGTATCTAGAACCATATAAGAGGAGATAAAGAACATGCGCGCTTCAGTTATTACCCTATTAACCCTTTTAGCTGTGTCAGCTCATGCTGACTACAACGGGAGTATTACTTTTTCGACAGAGGAAGTAACAAATCACAAAGAGAAAATAAAAGAACTCGTTGATGGTGCCCAAAACTGTCTTCTTGACTACAAAGCAGAACACAAGCGATTTTATAATAGCAACTGTGTTAGCAAAGGCGGCAGTACCAGATGCCTTTCTAAGTACTATGGGGAAAGACGTTATTCTAAGAAGCGTTTTCAAAGACGTGACGGTGGATTATTCCTTACTTACCTACCGACTGCACTAAGAAGAGCTGGATTTGATAGAGACCTCGTTAATGAAATGGAACCCATCTCTTGTGTTGGTCTTGCTTTGACTTGTCTTGAGAGAGGATTTAATCAAACAGGTCAATCAGCTCAATGGGATAAAATCATGAGATTTGTTAGAGCAAATAATGTTGGAGGAACATCTCTTCAGCATGCTCTTCAACAACTTGGTTGGGAAATCAACTATTGGAATCCTGCTTCAGAGGAAAGCGCATCTGAAAGGATGGCAAAGTGGGATGAAGAAGAAAACAAATGGCAATCTAAAGGTTGGCACGCTTATCGTTACAACAACGTCATGACGAGAGGAACTTATTGGTTTAACAAGGTCGACAATGCAACTGACCTCGTTGGATTTGAGAAAGAAACTCCTGCTAAATTTTCTAAATATCCTTTTTGGGTAGGAACAGCGAATACTGGGTATCATGTCTTTCCTGGTACTTTTGAAAAAGTTGTTGAAGCACATAGCACCAGACACATCACTTCTTTTGATAACCTGGAATTTAGTCCTTTCAACCCTCTGGCGGGACAAGGTCCAAAATGGACTCCTTCAGAGAAATATCGTTCAGGACTGATTGCTTTTCCACCTCTTTAAACAAAAAAAATATCACACAACACATTTAAGCCCCTGAATAGGGGCTTTTTTTATGAGGGTAAAGCACCATCAAATGTCTTACCTTTATAGAGAAAAAGACAATACTGTAATAGGAAGATAAGCCAAAAAAGAATGAGATGAATATGAATAGGGTTGATTTTAGCAGCAAGTGCCTTCGTCTTCTCTTTAAATTTAATCCCAACTCCTAAAGCTCCCAAAGAAGCGAAAAGGTAATAAACAGGAAAAATATAGCGACTGGCATTTCGACTAAAAATCCCAAAGATTAAAACATAGCCACCAATATTCCATAACAAAAATGTTAAAAGGCCTCTTTGTTCAACGCTAAATGACTCTCTCTTTTTCCAAAGAAAGATGACTCCCAAAAACCAAGGAAGAGAGTAACCAATAGCGCGAGGCAGATAATAGAGCAGAGAGTGAAAAGGAATCCCCCCACTCTTACCTCGACCAAAAATTTGAATGCGAAAATAAGCTTCCCAAAAAGGATAACCTGTCACACTTTGAAACCACCATTCATAAAATGCTGAGGCGATCAAAAGAAAAACCCCAAGAAGCAATAGGTGAAACATCTTTTTTTTATCTTTACTAAAGAGTGCATGAAGAAACCAAAAGGGATATTGAATCAACCCCACTAACCCTTTGATAAGAAATCCATAGAGAGAAAAAAAGTAATAGGTGATTTTTCCCTTTACTTCTTTTAAAGAAAAGTACCCCATGAAACTTAAGACCATCGAAAAGAGAAGAGCCTGCTCTTGATTCGCTCTTAGACCATAGTTAAGTGCTATCGTATTTAATTGGGTGGCCACTATAATAAAAAGTGATTCCTCTTTGGAAAAATAACGAGCAAAAAATAAGAAAAAAAGGAATGGGATAAAGAGTCGATAGATTTGATTCACCAGATAGTGCGCATAACGATCGTCCCATCCCAACTTTACTAAAATAACCGAAGGAATAAATTGGCCGATCAGATGATCACGAACATAGGGATTATTGGGATCGGCGTAGACCGTGGGCACCCACTCAAGAGCGATGAAATCCTCTAGCGGCTTCTCGCCTAATTGTTGAACAAGCTTAGTGTAAAGACGACTGTCATTTTCTCTAGCCTCATAATCGACGACACGAAAGAGGCTCGGCACGAAAAAAAGGAGAATTAAAAGAGAGGCGAAAAAGGACTTCACAGGATAAGTATCCGGATTTATTTAGCTTATGCCAAGGATGAGACCATAAACTTTACAACGCAGATAGTCACAAAAGCTGCATCGGGGTAGAAAGGCTTATGAAATCAATAATCCTACTCTCCCTATGCCTTTTGGCGATCAACTCCCATGCCCTGAAAAAGGGAGACTACACACTCAGCACAGAATCTCTTTGCCATGGCTATCCCAAAGTCGGCGTCAATACACCCGAAGGTTATTGTGTAGGTCTTGTCGCTTCTTCTCAAGAAGGACTAAAAAGACCCAGACGGATACTTGCTCTAGATGATGGTGATTTTATTATTACCGACATGGTGGGATGGGTAGCAAATAAAGGTATCGTTTGGCGCTTTCATCCACCGACAAATACACTTACTAAAGTTTTTGAAAATGTTGATCACGCTCACGGCTTAGGCCTTGGGCCGGATGGCTTGGTTTATGTCGGAACAAGAGGTGAAATCTTTCGCTTTGATCCTAAATATGACCTCGCAGATGAAAAGCCTTCAAAAGAAGTAGTCATCAGTGACCTTCCCGCCACGGGAAATCATCCCCTCACTCATTTTATTTTTGATCAAATAGGAAATCTTATTGTCAATGTGGGAGCGCCTTCAGATCAATGCCTTAATGAGAGAGGAAAACCCCAGATTCCCTGCCCTGAAAGTGAAGGAGAAAATCCTGAAGCAGTATTAAGAAAATACACAAAAGAATCAGGCTATAAAAGTTTTTCTATTTTAGCGAAAGGTCTTCGAAACTCCATGGCCTTGGCCATTGAACCCATGACGGGGCAATTGCTCCAAGGGGAAAATGGAATGGACTTTAAAGAGCTTGAAACCCCTAGAGAGGAAATTAACCTCATTACTCCTGGGCGTCATTATGGATGGCCTTATTGCTATGAAGACGGTCTTTTAAACCCAAAATACAAAAAAAGTTTTTTTAACCGTTTGCCTAAAATTGATTGTCAGCATTATGAATCTCCCGTGGCTCACCTACCGCCTCATTCAGCACCACTTGATATGATGTTTTATCAGGGTGAAATGTTTAAAGAACTTCAAGGAAAACTCATTGTCTCCCTTCATGGTTATAGAGAAACCGGTCATCGAATCGTTACTCTTGATCTCAATGAACAATTTCTTCCTTATGATTCCTCTAAAGCTGAGATTGTGAATAACTGGAGTGCGGAAAATATCAATACTCCTAAGGGAAGCCCCGTTGGAATGACCATAGCAAAGGATGGAAGTATTTGGTTGGTTGAGGATAAAAATAAAACAATCCTCGTTATTGCCAAAGGCGAATCCAGTGACCAACAAGACTCTCAACAAGAAGAACAACTCTCTTGGGAAGATTTAAAAAATTCTGAGAAGGATAATTTTTTCGCACTTAATAATGATATTTTCCAAAAAACTTGTGTCGCTTGCCACTCACAATTTAATGGTGCTCCTTCAAAAATATTTAATGAGCTTGTCGCTCAAAACCTACTAAGGCCTGGAAGCCATTCTACAAGCCCCATTTACCAACGTATCATTAACAGCGAAAATGGCACCCAAATGCCCATAGGCTCGGCCCCTGTTTCCCCAAAACTTGCTAACAAGCTGAAAGTATTCATTAACGCTCTCAAGTAAGATATGATAATGACGAATTTGTCGATGAGAAGAAACTCATCTCTCTTAGGATCGATAAGGCCTTATTGCATTACTTTAAAGAAGAGTGTGAAAGAGAGAACTTTGACTATCAAAAAAAAATTCGCTTCCTCATGGCGAAGTGGTTGCATGAAAAAACCTCCTAAACTCTATCAAAAGAATCAACTACCTTATAACTAGGCACAATTCCTGCCGTGAAGAATCCCTGCTTGAAAAACTCGTTATAATGAAAGAATCATTATCATTCTAAGGAGTTAAGGTGGATTCCTCCCTCATTCAAACCCTATTCCAAGCAATAGCTAATAATATCTTTCTTATTATTTATCTTTTTGTCGCGGTAGAAGCCTTTCTTGCGATAGCGATTTTTATGCTTCTCAAAAAACATGAGCTTGTTCTCCTAGATGTGTCAGACAATCTTCTTAAAGGTTTTAGAGATGCTCCAGACAAAGATTCAACGGCTAATGTTCATGATAATTTTCAACGGGCCATTGATTTTATGAAATATAAAATTTCAAATGACCCAAGCATGAAAAAGACTTTTTCAGAAAATGCTAAGGGACTAAGTCAAAGATCCGTATTTGGACGCTATTATAATCTCGAAATCTTTGCCAGCCTTCTTTCAACTATTGTTCAAATCTTTCCCTTATTAGGTATCTTAGGAACAATTCTCGCGATTGCTCAAACGGCGTTTCAAAACAGTGGTCAAGTGGATGTAGCCAGCCTTTCCAATGCCTTTGTTCTCGCCATGGACACAACGATTTTAGGAATCTTTTTTTCCATACTTTTTATGGTCATTGAGAGTGCCCTAGCCCCTAAAATTGAACGCATCATCAATGAATCACTGGAGTTTCGCCAAATCATTGCCAATATTCAACTTTCTAACCATCAGGATAGTTAAGAATGGATCGTCCCTATAAACGACCAAAAAGACAGGCCGTATCCCTCACTTCTCTTCTTGATCTTCTTTTTGTGATGATTTTTGTCTCTCTTATTCAGCAAAAAACTATTCCCGAAATGAAACAAACAGAAAAGAAGCCGACAAAGACTGTTGCCCAAAAGCCTGTGGCGAAGCCCGTTCCCAAAGTAACGAAGGCGAAGCCCTCTCAACCAAAATCCTATTCAATCGAGGCGACTTTTAATTTCTATGGGACTCAAAGTAATCCCAATCTTCCTTCAGGTAAGTATATTATGAATGGAAAGTGGGATCGAAAGTCAGGTAAGCTTAGCCTAGGTGGAGTGGCCTGGATTCAAAGGCCACCTCGTTATGACATGGTTCCTCTAAGTGGCACAATGGATGATAAGGCCGGAGTTTTTCAAGGCCGAGTAGAATCGGTAGGCTGTAAAACTTTTATTCTTAATCGTCGTCTAAAGAGAAGTCGTACACCCATTAGTGGGGAGTGGGTGGGAACCTATTCATGCTCACAAGGAAAAACAGGTCTTACCCTTACGATTGAATAAGCCTTGTATTTAAAAGCTCTTTTCTTTTTACTTCATACTCAGGGTTAAGAAGAGATTCCTTATTATAGGGCACGGGCTCAAGCGTTCCCATCACATGAATGTCACCTCCAGCCCCAAGCATAATAGCGTGCCCGGCCGCGATGTCCCACTCTTTTGTTCCCACACCAAGGCGAGGATTAAGATCCGCTATCCCCTCTGCGACTTTACAAATTTTAATAGAGGATCCCACATGAGAAAATTCCACTTGATAATCTTTTTTAAGATTATGTACATATCCTCTTGTTGCCTCATTCATATGTGATTTAGAAATCATCACTCTTAGAGAGCCTTCCTTAAAATTCTCTAGGGGTAACTCATAAGTTTCTTTAATCGTTTTTTTATAACTTCCCTTTTCACACCCAAAATATGTTTCATTACGGGCAGGGATATGAATCACCCCAAGTACGGGCCGAGCCTCCTCAATTAAGGCAATATTCACGGTAAATTCATCACTCTTTTTTATAAATTCTTTGGTGCCATCAAGAGGATCAATGATAAAAAAGCGACTCCACTTTTTTCTCTCCTCAAATATCTCCTCAGGGGACTCTTCAGATAGAGCAGGGATATCTGGATAAGATTTTTTAAGTTCTTCAACAATAAAGTTACTGGCCGCAAAGTCAGCAGCTGTCACAGGGGAGTCATCTTCTTTCGTGATGACATCAACATCCTCACGGTAATACTTAAGAATGACCTGCCCGGCACCCTCTGCAATTTCCACAATTCTTAAAAGATCGATGTCCTGATACTTCATGAAAGTTTCGCTTCCCATTCAAAGGCCGTTCTCACAATTAAATCCAAGTCATCATATTTGGGAGTCCAGCCAATAACCTCTCTAATTTTCCCTGCTTTACTAATGAGAGTTCCAGCATCCCCAGCTCTTCGTCCTGTGATCTTAACTTCAAAATCTTTTCCCGTGACTCTTTTTACGGTTTCTACCACTTCTTTAACGCTATAGCCATGTCCATAACCACAATTAAGCACAGCACTTTCCTTCTTAGTCACTAAAAACTTAAGCGCATCGACGTGGGCCTGAGCCAGGTCATCCACATGGATATAATCCCGCACACAAGTCCCATCTTTGGTGTCATAGTCTTCACCAAAAATTTCCATACCTGGCCTCTTTCCCGTTGCACACTCAGAAGCAATCTTGATTAAATGAGTAGCGTTAGGTGAGCATTGACCGACTTTAAGATCAACATTCGCTCCAGCAACATTAAAATAACGAAGGGCTACATAATTAAGATTCGTTACTTTTGAAGTATCTTCTAACATCATTTCTGTCATGAGCTTAGAGCGGCCGTAGGGATTGATGGGGATGAGAGGACTCTCTTCTGTGCAAATTCCATTAGTCGCCGAGTCGCCATAGAGTGCGGCCGTCGAAGAAAAAATAAAATTGTGAACTCCATGTTTTTCACACAAACGAATAAGCTCAAGAGAATTTTGGGTGTTATTTTGATAATATTTTATCGGTTTTTCCACAGACTCGGGAACAATGATCGATCCTGCAAAATGAAGGCAAGCTTGAAACTTCTCTTTTTTAATAAGCTCTTCGAGTCTCTCTGTCTCCTCAAGATTGAATTCTTCATGGCGTCCATAAAGAAGAGCCTCTTTTCGCCCAGTAGAGAGGTTATCCACAACGACGATATCATGACCATCCTGACCGAGAAGATTGAGCACATGAGAGCCAATATAACCTGCCCCACCCGTTAAAAGTATTTTCATGAAAATTCCTTATTGATTAGACTCATAATATTCTCTTTAAACTTTTCTTTGCTAAAGTCCTTTGCTCTCGAGATTAATGTCTCATGATCAAAAGATCTTTTTTCAAACTTTTCGATGCCCATTTTAAGAGACTCAACTGTAGATTCAGTAAAAAACTGGGCTACATCATCATTGAGAGTCTCCAGGACACCACCTATTTTATAAGCAATCACAGGGGTTCCACTCGCCAAAGATTCAAGTGGCGTAATTCCAAAATCCTCTACCCCCGGAAATACAAATCCCTTGGCCTTTTGAAATTGGTCAATCACTTCTTTACGCGAGAGATTTCCTAAAAATTGGATATTCTTATTTGCCATGCCCTTTAGCATCTCTTCTTGCTGACCACCTCCAATAATACGAAGCTCTTTTCCCATCTCGTTAAAAGCCTGCACGGCCAAATCCACTTTCTTATTGGGAGCAAAAGCCGTGACCATCAAATAGTAGTCTTCTTTTTTTGGAGGATTATCATTGATAAAGTCATCGAG
>JASBRV010000061.1 GCA_030149295.1 Bacteriovoracales bacterium
ATTCCACAAACTATCCTAACTTCTTTGGCAATGGATCAGGTACTGGTTGGAGTGGCCTTGGTTGGGACGTGGGTGATAGGGACAATGGTAATGTTTGGGAAGAGGATAATGGTGGTAATGGCTATTCTGTTTATTTAACAAGATATGAGCAATATGAAGAGTATCCTGAAACTTTAGATTATATTGATCTTGTTAGTGGTGGAGCGCCTTCTTCAACGGGAAATACTTTAAGTCCTAATGTTATAAGTCTTTCTGTACCTAATGGACCGGCTTCGGGAGGAACAACTTTTACTATCACAGGGACAAATATGGTCGGAATACAAGCGGTTTCTGTTGGGCCATATCCATGTGTCACGTTTGTTGTTAATAGTGAAACTTCTGTTGATTGCACCACAGATGTTGGCTCTGCTGGTACCTACGACGTTATTGTGACAAATGACTTCGGTGAAACCGGAGTATTATCCGCTGGCTTTACTTACAATCCTTAATTTTATCAAGAGCAAGGTAGCCGATTGCCGTGACGGCACTGGCGAGGTTAAGACTTCTGATATGTGGGCTTAGGATAGGAAGTTTATAGGTTCTTTCGAGATCACATAAATCTTTTGGGAGTCCTGTGCTTTCTTTTCCAAAGACAAGATAACAATCCTCAGTAAAATCTGCCTCAAAAACAGTTTTATTTGTGTGTACGGAAAAAAAGAAAAGATTTTGGGGTTTTTCATTTTCAAGAAACGACCAGTAGTCACGATGTTCGACGAGTTCTACATGTTTCCAGTAATCAAGACCTGCTCTTCGCACAGCTTTTTCATTGAGATCAAAACCCAACGGATGAATGAGATGAAGGCGAGCGCCAAGAGCTAGAGCAGTTCGTCCAATGGAGCCGGTATTTCCGGGGATTTCCGGCTCCACGAGAACGATGTTCATCATTATTTAGTTGTTTTTGGCGAGGTTGACGAGGGTTCTTACCATAAGGCCAGAAGCACCTTTCTTTGGGCAGTAGGGAAGGTGCCCTTGAGAGTCACCACAACCAGCAATATCTAGGTGGGCCCAAGCGATACCTTCTCCAACAAAATTTTCAAGGAAGGCAGCAGCTTTAGCAGTACCACCCCAACGGCTTCCACCGATGTTTTTAAGGTCAGCAATATTAGATTTCATATCTTCACGCCATTCCTTAATAATCGGAAGCTCCCAAATATATTCATCAGTTTCAGAGGCGGCTTTTTTGAGGCTATCAGCAAGTTTCTTGTCATTGCCCATAAGGCCACAGACCTCAGTACCAAGAGCAATAAGGCATGCTCCGGTAAGAGTTGCTGCATCGATCATCATATCTGGCTTTTGTTCACTGGCATAAGTGAGAACGTCACCAAGGACCAAGCGTCCTTCGGCATCAGTATTGAGAATTTCAACGGTCTTGCCATTTTTTGCTGTGACGATTGAATCAGGCATTGTGGCAAGAGAGTTAATCGCGTTGTCCGTCATGCCTAAGAAACACGAGACTTTTACGGGAAGACCTAGCTTAGCAATGGCACGAAAGGCGCCATAAACTGTCGCTGATCCGGCCATGTCAAACTTCATGTTAACCATGGAAGCCCCAGGCTTAAGAGAGTAGCCACCAGTATCAAAGGTGAGACCCTTTCCAACGAACGCAATATGCTTAGTCTTTTTGGTGGCTTTTGCGGGAGTATAAGTAAGGTGAACCAATTGAGGTTCAAAAGCTGAGCCTGCATTTACACTAAGGAACATTCCCATTTTCTGTTTTTTAAGATCTGCTTTTCCTAAAACTTTTGTGCGTACACCTTTTATTCCTTTAGCATCGGCAAGAACAGCTTTGGCGTAAGTTTCCGAGTTAAGAGTGTTTGGTGGTTCATTAACAAAGTCTCTGGCTACATTTACGGATTCACAAACAATGAGGGCCTCGTCGATAGCCTTTTGAATCTTTTTCGCCCCGGTTTTCTTTGCTTTGGAATCAAAAATGATTTCAGTTGTTTTGGGGGTCTTCTTTGTACTTAAGTATTTATCAAATTCGTAGAGAGAGAGCTCAGTGCCTTCCGTGAAAAGTCCTGCTGTGGTTTCAATATTTCCCTTTACCGCAACCGTATCTAAGTTGATGGCAATCTTGGTAGCAGAACTCTTCAGAGTAGTGATCACAGAAGAAGCCGTTCTTCTGGCGCTTTCTGCATCGTAATCAGATTTTTCACCGAGTCCTACCGCGAGAATTCTTTGACCTTCCCAATCAAAAAAGAATTGAGAACCCTTTTCTCCATTGAAAGATTTTCCGGCGGTCAGTCCTACTAAGGAATCTTTACAGGCCTTAGGCCAATTCCCAAAAGCGGGTACATTAACTTCTTTCTTTCCTTTTTTTTCTTTTTTCGTAAATGTTCCAAGCACAACGACGTCGGCTACACTTGGGGCAACAGCGCCTAGATTTAAAGTAATTTTCATTTGAGCTCCTTCATTTGGGCATTTATATTAAGTTCAACGTTATGTATTATGGATAATAATGCTTGAAGAAATTAGCATAGGGCACAATCTTTTGTCTAAGAGAGCGCCGCATTAAAACATAAGCAAGGATAAAAGCTTTTGATTAAGAGCATGCCATTTAAATATTGGCTTCCAAAAAGTGTCATTCAAAGATACTTAGCCTCTAATTTTGTTGGCCCCTTCGTAATGTCGACTCTTTTCTTTGTTATTTTTCTTCTGACTTTTCAACTTTTTCGTCTCATTAGAATCGTGACTGATAAAGATGTTGATCCTATGGTTCTTGTTGAGCTTATGGGGCATATTGCTATTTCCTTTTTACCGATGGCAATACCTTTGGCAGCTCTTTTTGCCTCGGTTTACACCTTAAATAAACTCTCTGAAGACTCAGAAGTCGTGGCGATGAGATCTTTTGGTCTTAAGAAAGAAACTCTCATTGTTCCATTTGTTGTTTTGGGTTTTTTTATCGCAGGCTCTATTTTTGCGCTTAATAGAAACCTTATACCTCATTCAAAGACTCAGTTTAAAAATACTTTTATCACTCTTAGTTCCCAAGGAAATGTCACGAACATAAAGGCGGGACAATTTTTCATAGAGATTCCTGGCATTACTCTTTTTTCGGAGACAGTGAGCGATGATGGTAATCACTTAGGTGAAGTTTTTATTTTTCAAAAAAAGAATGATCAAGAAGAGCAAGTCATTGTGGCAAAAAGAGGGGCTCTTATTAAGCAATCGATGGGGGAGTTGAGAGCGCCTACTTTAAGGCTTCATCTTGAAGAGGGAAATAT
>JASBRV010000063.1 GCA_030149295.1 Bacteriovoracales bacterium
TTGTCTATGTGGCTATCAAGTTCACTTAAGCGATTCGCACCAAAAATAATTTGAGTGGGATTATAAAAATTGAAGTTTTGCATAAATAAGACTCCTCTGTTTTCTTATTGATTAACCTACTGCATCTTAAGCCTAACCCTAAGTTTTTCCTTCAGAAACTTTTTGGAAGTACTTAGTAGAAATTAATTTACTTCTATCAATTTTGCCAATAGAGAGTAGCGAAGATGCAAGTTTTGTGCCCTTTCAATCTGTGATGTCGGGATAGAAATTTAGTGTTTCTTCTATCGTAACGCGCTCAAATCACTTGTTATGACCTTCAGCTTAAAGTCCTATGGGCTTCGAACTAAAGGTAACCGTTCGCATGTTTACTGCTAAGCTTGTTACTTTGAAAGAAGGAAATTTCCATTCTCCAATTCCATAGAGTAAAAAAGATAGTTCACCTTTTTTTATGTGAAAACTAAAGCTGATTTGAACATTGTTTGGTATTTATCTTAAGAGCCTTCCAATAAACCTCTTACTTGGCTTCTATCAAAGATGACTTTTTTTTCGTCAAACACATCCTGTATGATTCTTCCATTTTCTATTTTTAAGCCCAAACTGTGGTCTCTCATTTTAATATTCTTCTTAATCGTAATTAAGTCTTCTTTGGGCTTATATAAAATTAAGGAGGGGCCATCTACTATAATTAGTAGCTCTTTATTTCTTACCTCATAATCGATTATTCTTAGGTATTTATCATTGCTAAAGAATGCATATGTGAATTCTTTTCTCGCTGATTTTTCTATATATATTCTATAATCTCGTAAAATATGAACTTTGTGGTGTTTATCTAGCTCTCTGGTGATTGTGTCTCTTCGTGAACGATTTCTTCTGAAAGTTGAGGATTCTGATATCTTAAACCACATAGGGTTATTTTTTAATAGATTATTATCTTTGGTTTTAAGTTTAAAGCTTCTCCACCAAATCATTTCTGGACTTTCGAAATCATAACCCTCATATGTAAGGTTCCTGGCTTCATTAGACATTTCCTTGAATCTGGATCTTAAAAGTCTTATCTCAGATTTAGTTAGAGAGGTATCTTCATTAAAGGTTAGCTCCTTCGTATAAGAGTCCTCATGTAAAAATTTAAATATTTTTATTTTTTTGGATTCGTGAACATTATCAAAGTTTAATAAATAAAACCTTAGCTCAGTACCTGATGAGTAGTAGCTAGTTGTAAGTACCGAAACAAAAAATTTATTTTTAAATGATGCCCATTCTAGATAGTTCAAGTCAAATTGTTCACCCAAACCAATCTTTTTTCGGACTAGCTCTTTCTTAAAAAAATTATTTTCTTCGTAAATAATTATATAGTCTTCAATTAAGGCCAATAAGTATGTATGGTCGAAGTCTCCCATCACCCTATAGGCTTTCTTTACAGGTTTCTTAAGATCGTTTTGTATTTTCAACAAATCTTTTTCTTCTTCAATATGTACCCTGGTGGGTTCTGGAATATGGTTTTTAGATTCATCAATAGATACATTGAGGTTTTCTATTAAATTAAATTTAACCGATACAGTAATTGAGACTGCTAGGCAAAGTCCTAAAATTGGGAATGAGTACCTTTTTTTCATTCAAAAGTCCTAATAACCTAAAACACCTTCAGGATTGTTGTTAAGACTGGCTCGTTTCTTATCATAAGCAATGGTCATTTTGATATCCTTATGCCCTATAAACTCACAACTCTTATAAATGTCCCATCCGTTCTCTAATAGTTCTCCAATCACTGTCGCTCGCGCCATGTGAGGATAAGTCCTTCTTTCTATCCCTGCCTTTTTGGCATAGGTTTTTATAATTTTTCGCACACTACTGGGATTGAGAGCTTTATCCTTTTCACCCACTTGATTTCTGCTAGGAATAAACAAACCTTCACTTTCTATCCCCTCAATTTCTCTTAGTGAAAGATATTCACTTATCGCCTCTTGCGTCTTCTTAGTCACTCTTTTAACGACTCGCCTATTTCCCTTGGCCTTGTATTCAAAATAAAAATCCCCTTTTAAAAGCACAAAATTCCCTCTTTTAAGACTAATAAGCTCTCCAATACGCATTCCTGTCGTAAAAAACGTAAAAAGAATTGCCTGATGAAGCGCTTTGGTAAGAGTCTCAGCGCTTGTTGACTCAAGAATTGCCCTTACTTCACTCGTTTCAAAAAAGTCCGACTCCACTTTAAAATCAACTCTCGCCCTTTTTACAAATTGCACTGGATTCGCTTGAACTAAACCTTGCTCCCCAAGATAGGTATAAAACTTTGATATACAACTAAGTTTTCTATTCACGCTCTTATCACTTAGTCCAACGCCTTTTTTTCCACCATGAGTTATTAAAAACCTTTTAAAAGCGACAATATGCTCACGGCGAGCATTAATGATACGAACATCTTCAAAGTGCGCCTTTAAAAAAATACCAAACTGATAAAGATCATTAAGATAGGCGCGCTTTGTATGTGGGCTTTCAATGTCTTCAAAAAAACCAAAGCGAATCCTCTCATACTCATTCTCAAAGACTTCTTTTAGTGATGTAATTTCTCTTTTCGTGAGTGGATGCATTAGATCACCTCTCTTTTAACGATTTCATAGTGCATGAGGACTTCTTGATATCTGCGTGCGACTTCTCGACTGAGGCGAGTTTTCAAATCTGACTCATTCACCCCACACACTTTAAGCATTTCAGAGAAGCTTTTTACTTCATTTAAAAAGGCCACTTTAAGAGCTCGCTCTCCATGACGAGCTAAAAGATCGGGATCGCGCGTTTGAAGGGATCTAATATTTAGTTCCAATATTTTCTTTGCAATCTTCTGATCTCGCCTTTTCTCCCCTTCTTTTAATCGCCTGTACTCATGGTAGATAAAAATCACCGCGCGACCAAGGCCCCACTTTTTTTGTCCTGGAGTCAGTGACTTATTTTTAGTGTCCATGATTTCTTTAAGAACCTTTTTAAACCAAGGAGGAGAAGAGAGCCTTAAAAGAGAGGATTTATTGATTTTTTTCTTTTTTGGGCGTCCCCTATTGCTTTTGTCCTTATTTTCTTCGTTATTGAATTCGTCTTCAGATTCTTGAATTTCTAAGCTTGACTCCCTATTGGCATCAATTTCATGGCGCGCGATTGCCGCCTCTTTGGAGATAATGATCTCAGAGGCCTTATCTTCAATTAAAAGATCAATATGAGGGATAAGCTCAAGCTCACGCTTCCAAAGGGCGATTCTTTTGTCATTTTTTCCTGTGCTAGGTACGGGCGAATTTGCCACTTTTTCAATTGATTCTGACCTAGGAGAAGGTTCGTCTGGATCAAGCCGCGACTTTGGAAGTTTCTTTATCTCACTTAGCTGATCAGCTAGTCCCATAAATCCATCCTTGAGTTTAGGGGGTTATTCTTAGTTTTTTTGCCCGTGCCTTTAGTTGTTTTAGGGGCGCTCATTTTTAAAAATCCCCAAGGGTTAACACAGGGTAAATTCTTAAAAATTCCTCTAGTTACACCCTAGGCGCGATAACTCTAATTATCACGCCTAAAAGTCACCCCTTAAAACATGGCACTAATTAATAATAAAACCTAGCACCAAAAAATACTAGAAGCTTGATGGAGTTTTGCGGTTAAAAAATCAAAACCTGCGAGAGTTGTATATATAGACAGGTTTTAGGTGATCGCCTCGCGAGGAAGTTCAGATAAGAAGTCTTCGCTTATTGAGGCCACTACTTATTTGCCTGCAGTGAAGACGGGATCGGAGGATTTAGATGGTTTGAATAAGCTGAGTTTTTTAGAGAGCTTTGAAAATTTCTATTGATAAATCATAGGGCGCCTAATGAAGGCCTCAAAGTTTGAAACCTCAATTAAGGGAGAGATGGCCATGAAGATTAATATCAAATTTGAAACAGTGAATATATCAGGGGGATTTGGCGCTTTTGTTGTGTTACTAGTTATTTTGTTAATTGGACTGGGGTTGGTTTATTTATTCCAATAAAGCTTAGCAGTAACAGAATAAACTTCGCAGATTACTAAGCCTGTAAGGCTTCAAAACTGTGTAATATTAACTGGTTATTAACCTTAAACAATATATGATATAATATCACCTATGAACAAAAAGATTGAGAAGGCCCTAGAACTTTTAAATTTAAAACTAGAGAAGATGAACCGCACAATCGAAGTAAGACTCGTTGGCTCCTACGCCATTGAGCTTTTAGGAGTTGATATAGGCCGAATGACCGAAGACATCGATCCTGTTCGCGTTGAAACTCTTGATAAAGAAGTTATTAATGCCGTGAGTTTGATTGAGGACAAACTTGATCTGCCCGATTGGTTTGATCTTGGGGCAACAACCCTTCCCTTACCAGAAGGCCACGAAGAAAGACTCATAGAGATTGATAAATACTCTCAAATAAAACTATCGATTCTCTCAAGAGCTGATCTCATCTCCCTTAAGGTCTATGCCTATCACCAGCGAAAAGAGAGAACACGAAGGGATCTTAGTGATCTTAAGAGGATGAAGCCAAGTATTTCTGAAATATT
>JASBRV010000122.1 GCA_030149295.1 Bacteriovoracales bacterium
CACTTTGTGTTTCTTCTGGCGTTTCAAAAGACTGAAACCATGGAGAATTTTGACCGGTGGCAACGACTGCCTGGCAACCAGTGACTCTAGAGAACGAGGAAGCAAACTTAGCACCAATATTACATGCATAAAACTGAGCAATACAAGAGTTGCAGAACTTAATATTTCCTCTTTCAATCTCTCTTGCGAGACTCTTTTCAAGACTTCTAGTGCCGATTCTTCCTAGAGACCTTGGAAGATCGTCAGCACTTGCAAAAATACCATTTATACCTTTGTCACCAGTTAAGCCGTTTCCCTCTCCCTCTCTACCTTCAGAAACCCAACCATGCGAGAGAGAAATAATTTTTGGTATACATCCATATTCTTCTGTGTATTCCTTCAATACTTTAATAAACTCAGGACCATTTTTCCACTCAATAGCCTTTTGGTAATTTCCTTGGTCTAAAACGGTTTTAAAGGCAGCCTCATCTCCATTGCCTCTCTTTATAAGTGCAAGACCGATATCATTATTGATAAACTGTTCTATTCCAAGCTCATCAATTTCAGAATATATGTTATTAGTCGCCATGAAGTTTTCTCTATATTTCTTTCCATACTCACTTTTGCCTACAGTCTTTGGGAGTCCCTCTCCATGAAAAGTTGAAAATGAGTCTTGTAAAAAACGCTTTGTAAGGAAATCCAGTAGCGAAGCGTTCGCAGGTTTTATCGCAATAAGTAAAGCTAGCAATGTTATTGATTTAATTTTCATAATACTCACCTCTCGAAAACACATTAACCTGTTGGCAGAATGCATAGCACGGAGCAGCGTTACCTGACTATACTTGTGAACTTTTTACAGAAATACCGCGAAACATCTTATGTTTCATTTAAGGCTGGGTGGCCATATTGATGGACAATTTTTCCTCCTTAGTAATGAAGTAAATCAAAAGACTAGTATCTTCCCAAATAAACCCGAAGAGTCATTATTCCAACTTAAGAGGGTTTTTATGTCCAAGATTAGTTCTGCTATTTTCTCAATTTTTTTTATCACTTTTCCAGTAAACTGCTTTGCCTCTCAATCCAAGCTAGTGGCTCGAGCTTCAGCGATAAAACAGCTTACTAATTGCACGATAGGATCAGAGGTATTTGAGGCCTTGGATTTACATGAAGTTACCTGTGATGAAAAAGATTACAACTCCTTAACTACTTCATCCTATGTAAAGTTTCTTAAAAATGCCCCAATAGCAAAAAGAGCTATTCCTAATGACGATAGATTTGGTGAGCTCTGGAACTTTGTGCCTTCACCAGTTAGTGCTGATGTCTCTGCAGTAAAGGCATGGAATATTGCTCGGGGAAACTTTAGTGGTCAGGAGGCTGTCGTTGCTGTAATTGACGGAGGCGTTGATATAGAGCACGAGGACTTAGCAGATAACATTTGGATTAATCAGCGAGAAATACCAGGAAATAATGTAGATGATGACAATAATGGGTATGTAGATGACATAAACGGATGGAATGTTTATCGAAATGTAGGACAGATTGAAAAAGACAACCATGGTACCCATGTGGCAGGGATCATTGGTGCAAAAGGTAATAATCAAATTGGAGTAACAGGGATAAACTGGAAGACGAAAATAATGGGGATAAGTGGTGCCTCTGGGGATACTATAACCGTTTTAAAAGCATATAACTACGTCCTAAAACAAAAAAAGCTATATTTAGAGTCAAATGGTTCTAAGGGTGCAAACATTGTTGCCACAAATTCGAGTTTTGGTATCGATTATGCTGATTGTAATTCTACAGAGTACACTTTGTGGAATGACGTTTATGAGGAACTTGGGAAGGTCGGAATTTTAAATGTTGTTGCAACAATAAATAATGAGGTTAATGTTGACGTTGAAGGTGATGTTCCCTCTGGCTGCGATAGTGAGTATGTTATTTCAGTAACAAATACAAATATAGACAATGAAAAATATCAATTTGCCGGATTCGGGAAGAAATCTATTGATCTGGGAGCGCCTGGTACAGACATACTCTCAACTGTTCCAAATGATGGTTACGCTTTTATGACTGGAACATCAATGGCAACTCCACATGTTGCTGGGGCTATAGCATTTTTATCTCAACTAAAAAATGAAAAATTTAACAAGA